>NZ_JAVDSR010000004.1:0-297522 GCF_031455455.1 Stenotrophomonas sp. 1337
GTGGGGGGGCGCCTGTTGCCTGGCTTGGTTCGCGGCGGGCCTGTGGCACCCCTGGCCGCGCCCAGGTTCCCGGGGGCCCGCGGGCCGGGCCCGGCCGCCCCCGGTAGCGCCGGGCCATGCCCGGCGGACCCCGTATCGCGGCACTGTCCATACGCCGTGCATACGCGCACGTACAGACGACACGGCATGTTCCCCCTTATCATGGCCCGCTTCGATTGCAACAAGCGGATGACCGCGTGACCGTATCCACCCTCGCTTTTGTCTTCCCCGGTCAGGGCTCGCAGTCTGTGGGCATGCTGGCCGAGCTGGCCGAACTGCACCCGCAGGTGCGTGAGGCCTTCACCGAGGCATCCGATGGTGCCGGCGTCGACCTGTGGGCGTTGTCCCAGGGCGGCCCGGAGGAAATGCTCAACCGTACCGAATACACCCAGCCGGCCCTGCTGGCCGCCAGCATCGGCGCGTGGCGCGCCTGGAGCGCCGTGGGCGGTCCGCGTCCGTCGGTTCTGGCGGGCCACAGCCTGGGTGAGTACACCGCCCTGGTCGCCGCTGGCGCCCTCAGCCTGCACGACGGTGCGCACCTGGTGCGCCTGCGCGGCCAGCTGATGCAGGACGCCGCTCCCGCAGGTGTCGGCGCCATGGCCGCCGTGCTCGGCGCTGAAGACCAGCTGGTGCTGGACGTCTGCGCAGAAGCTGCCGGCAGCCAGGTGGTCGTTCCGGCGAACTTCAACTCGCCGGGCCAGATCGTGATCGGCGGCGACGCTGCCGCGGTCGACCGCGCGCTGGCGCTGCTGGCCGAGAAGGGCGTGCGCAAGGCGGTCAAGCTGGCCGTCAGCGTGCCCTCGCACACCCCGCTGATGCGCGAAGCCGCCAACCGTCTGGCCGAAGTGATGGCCGGCCTGTCCTGGCAGCTGCCGCAGCTGCCGGTGGTGCAGAACGTCGACGCCAAGGTGCACGACGGTGTGGACGCGATCCGCGCCGCGCTGGTGCAGCAGCTGTACCAGCCCGTGCAGTGGACCGGCTGCGTGCAGGCGCTGGCCGCCCGTGGCGTCACCCGGATTGCCGAGTGCGGCCCGGGCAAGGTGCTGACCGGTCTGGTCAAGCGCATCGACAAGGCCATCGACGGCCGTTCCCTGGCCACCCCGGGCGACTTCGAAACCGCCCGCGAGACGTGGTCGGCCTGATTGCCCCTGTTCCTGCCGACCGTGCCGGTGGCCGCTGCAAGCGGCGCGGGTGCGGCGGCCGCCCCAGCCTGAGGAAAACATCATGAGCAAGCCCCTGCAGGGTGAAATCGCACTGGTTACCGGTGCCAGCCGTGGCATTGGTGCCGCCATCGCCGATCTGCTGGCCGCCCAGGGCGCCACCGTCATCGGCACCGCCACCACCGAGTCCGGCGCCGCCGCGATCGGCGAGCGCCTGGCTACCCACGGCGGTCACGGCCGCGCGCTGAACGTCACCGACGCCGCTGCGCTCGATGCCGTGCTTGACGGTATCGCCAAGGAATTCGGCCCGATCTCGATCCTGGTCAACAACGCCGGCATCACCCGCGACAACCTGCTGATGCGCATGAAGGAAGACGATTGGGCGTCGATCATCGACACCAACCTGACCAGCGTGTTCCGTACCAGCAAGGCCGTCATGCGCGGCATGATGAAGGCGCGCAAGGGCCGCATCATCAACATCGCCTCGGTGGTGGGGGTGACCGGCAACGCCGGCCAGGCCAACTATGCCGCCGCCAAGGCCGGCATCATCGGTTTCTCCAAGTCGCTGGCCAAGGAAATCGGCTCGCGCGGGGTCACCGTCAACGTGGTCGCGCCGGGCTTCATCGACACCGACATGACCAAGGCGCTGCCGGAAGAAGCGCGTACCGCGCTGATCGGCGACATCGCCCTCGAACGCCTGGGTTCGCCGGAGGACATCGCCCATGCGGTGGCCTTCCTGGCCAGCCCGGCTGCCGGCTACATCACCGGCGAAACTCTCCATGTGAACGGCGGCATGTACATGCCGTAAGCAAGGGGCGCAGGGATCGCGCCGCAAGTGGTTGATCTGCGAGGATTTTTGCTGCAATGCAAGGTCACGCCGGTTTCCACTACACTATCCCACGGCCATCGCCTTTGATGGCGACCACTTTTGAACCACTACTCCATCTGGAGCGATATCCCATGAGCACCATCGAAGAACGCGTCAAGAAAATCGTCATCGAACAGCTTGGCGTCAAGGAAGAAGAAGTCACCAACAGCGCATCGTTCGTCGATGACCTGGGCGCTGACTCGCTGGACACCGTCGAGCTGGTGATGGCGCTGGAAGAAGAATTCGAGTGCGAGATCCCGGACGAAGAAGCCGAGAAGATCAGCACCGTGCAGGCTGCGATCACCTACATCACGGCCCACGTCAAGGCCTGATGCAGGACGTCAGTGCGCGTGCGGGCGTTGAGTCCGGCGCGCACGACACCCCATGGGGCCGCTGTTTGCGGCCCCGTGTGTTTGCGCACCACACCGAAGTAAACCGCGTTACCCGCAAAGAACGTTCGGGTCAGGAGAATCAGCAATGAAGCGTCGCGTCGTCGTAACCGGCCTGGGTATGGTCTCGCCGTTGGGCAATGATCTGGCCAGCAGCTGGGAAGGCATCACCCACGGTCGTTCGGGCATCGGTCCGCTGACCAACGTTTCTGATGCCTACCTGGAACGGTTCACCACCAAGATCGCAGGTGAGGTCAAAGGCTTTGACATCACCGCCGACAACGAACTGTTCGGCAAGTACCGGGTCAGTGGCAAGGATGCCAAGAAGATGGACCCGTTCATCCATTACGGCCTCGGTGCCGCCTTCATGGCCCTGCATGATTCGGGCCTGGAGATCACCGACGCCAATGCCGACCGCATCGGCGCCATCGTTGGCGCTGGCATCGGCGGCCTGCTCGGCATCGAAGAGCAGACCATCGAATTCCACGAAGGGAAGAAGATCTCTCCCTTCTACGTGCCCAAGACCATCATCAACATGCTGCCGGGCCAGCTGAGCATCATCAGCGGCCTGAAGGGCCCGTCGTTCTCGGCGGTCTCGGCGTGCGCCACCTCCAACCATTCCATCGGCACCGCCATGCGCATGATCCAGTACGGCGATGCGGACGTGATGGTGGCCGGCGGTGCAGAGCGCGGCTCCTCGCCGACGGCGCTGGGCGGCTTCTGCGCGATGAAGGCGATGAGCACCCGCAACGATGCTCCGGAACAGGCCTCGCGCCCGTGGGACAAGGACCGTGACGGCTTCGTGCTGGGCGACGGCGCCGGCATCCTGATCCTGGAAGAGTACGAGCACGCCAAGGCGCGTGGCGCGAAGATCTATTGCGAGCTGGCCGGTTTCGGCGCCAGCTCCGACGCGTACCACATGACCGCGCCGAGCGAGAACGGCGAAGGCGCTGCGCGCTGCATGACCATGGCCATGAAGGACGCCGGTGTCACCCCGGAACAGGTCGGCTACCTCAACGCACATGGCACCTCGACCCCGCTGGGCGACCTCGGTGAGACCATGGCGATGAAGACCGCCTTCGGCGACCACGCCTACAAGATGATGGTCAGCTCCACCAAGTCGATGACCGGCCACCTGCTCGGCGCTGCCGGCGGCGTGGAAGCGATCTTCTCGGTGCTGGCAATGCGCGACAACGTGATTCCGCCGACCATCAACCTGCAGCAGCCGGGCGAAGGCTGCGACCTGGACTACGTGCCCAACGAAGCACGCCAGGCCAAGGTCGACGTGGTGATGTCGAATGGTTTTGGTTTCGGCGGCACCAACGGCACGCTGATCTTCAAGCGCGTCTGATCGCACCGGTAGGGTCGAGCCATGCTCGGCTCCGCCAACCACGAGGCCGCCGCAAGGCGGCTTCCGTGTATCCGTCTCCCGAACTGGCTGCCATGACCCACGCCCCGCTGATCCACCCGCTGCCGCACCCGATCGACCTGCTGGCCCTGCAGCAGCGCGACCCGGCGCGTTTCCCGCTGCTGATGGAGTCCACCGCCTCGGGCACTGCGCAGGGCCGCTGGAGCCTGCTGCTGGCCGCGCAGGGCGACACCCTGCAGCTGGACGCCGATGGCCAGGTGCGCGACCAGCACGGCGCGGTGCAGCCCGGCAGCTTCCTGCAGGCGCTGGACCGCGCATGGCAGGCACAGCGGTTGCCGCACGACGGCGGCCACGCGCTGCCGTTCCGCGGTGGCTGGGCGCTGATGCTCGATTACGAAGTGGCCAGCCAGGTCGAGCCGGTGCTGCCGGCGCGCGCGCGCGATGACGGCCGACCGACCGCACTTGCCCTGCGCTGCCCGGCCGCCGTGCTGCATGACCACCAGGTCGACGCCAGCTTCCTCGTTGCCGAAGCGGGCGAGCAAGCACTGCTGGACTCGCTGGTCGCGCTGGTAGCGGGCGAACTGCAGCCGGCCGGGCAGGGCTGGCAGCCGCCGCAGTCGGTCAGCGAAGACGAGCCACAGCGCTTCACCGAGGGTGTGCGCCGGGTGATCGACTACCTGCGCGCCGGCGACGTGTTCCAGGTGAACCTGTCGCGGCGCTGGAGCGCGCACTTCGCAGCGCCGGTCAGCCCGCAGGCGCTGTACGCGCAGCTGCGGCGGGCCAATCCGGCGCCGTTTGCCGGCCTGTTCAGTGCGCACGGCCGGCATGTGGTCAGCTCGTCGCCGGAACGGCTGGTGTCGGTGCATGGCGGCCACGCGCAGACCCGCCCGATCGCCGGTACCCGTCCGCGCTTCGAGGGCGACGACGATGCAGCGCGCATCCAGGAACTGGTCGGCCATCCCAAGGAGCGCGCCGAGCACGTGATGCTGATCGACCTGGAGCGCAACGATCTGGGCCGCATCTGCCTGCCCGGCACGGTCGTGGTGGACGAGCTGATGACCGTGGAAAGCTACGCCCACGTGCATCACATCGTCAGCAACGTCAGCGGCCAGTTGCGCGCGGACGTCACCCCGGGCGAGGTGATCGCCGCGACCTTCCCCGGCGGCACCATCACCGGCTGCCCGAAGGTGCGCTGCATGCAGATCATCAGCGAACTGGAGCAGGTGCCACGCGGCGCGTACACCGGTGCGTTCGGCTGGCTGAACCGCGATGGCGACCTGGACCTGAACATCCTGATCCGCACCGCCGAGGTGGACGGCAACGAGGTCAGCTTCCGCACCGGAGCCGGCATCGTGGTCGATTCGGACCCGGACAAGGAACTGGACGAAACCCGGGCCAAGGCCCGCGGCCTGCTGCGGGCGCTGGGGCAGCAGGGTTGATCGATTGCCGCCACCGGGCATGGCTTGTGGGTGCCGACCGTTGGTCGGCACGGATGCCCCCATGGCCGTTCATCCACGCATGGCGTGGATCTACTGGAGATGGCGGGTGGGTGCCGACCGTTGCTCGGCACGGACGCGTGCCCCCGGTCATGACCCCACACCACCGGCACGGTATCCTGCACGACGGAATCGAGTTCAGAGGTAGTCCATGGCGGGAGCCAAGCGCGGGTGTCTGTTGGTGGTAACGCTGCTGCTGGTGCTGGCCGCCGTCGTGGCCGGCGCGGGCGCGTGGTTCTTCTACAAGCAGAGCCAGTTTGCCGACGTGCCGTTGACCCCTAGTGCGAACAGCGTGGTCATCGCCAGCGGCGATGGCATGAACAGCGTGCTGCGCAAGCTGCGCGAGGCCGGCGTGGACGAGGGCAAGGACACCCAGTGGCAGCTGCTGGCCCGTCAGCTCGACGCGGCCGGCAAGCTGAAGGTGGGCGAGTACGCGCTGAGCAAGGACCTGACTCCGCGCGAGCTGCTGCTGCGCATGCGCGCGGGCAAGGTGCTGCAGCACCGCGTCACCATCATCGAAGGCTGGAACATCCGCCAGCTGCGTGCCGCGCTCAAGCGTGCCGATCCGCTGCTGCACACCACCGACAACCTCGATGACGCAGCGCTGATGGATCGCCTCGGTTTCGCCGGCCAGCATCCGGAAGGCCGGTTCCTGCCGGAAACCTACGTCTACCAGCGCGGCGACAGTGACCTGGACGTACTCAAGCGCGCCCACGGCGCGATGGAGAAGGCGCTGGACGAGGCCTGGGAAAGCCGCGCCCCGGATCTGCCGATCAATACGCCCTACGAGCTGCTGACGCTGGCGTCGATCATCGAAAAGGAAACCGCGCTGGCCAGCGAGCGACCGCAGATTGCCGGCGTGTTCATGCGCCGCCTGAAGATCGGCATGCGCCTGCAGACCGATCCGACCGTGATCTACGGCATCGGCGCGGCGTACGACGGCAACATCCGCCGCCGCGACCTGACCACCGATACGCCCTACAACACCTACACCCGCTCTGGCCTGACCCCGACCCCGATCGCCATGCCCAGCCGCGATGCGCTGATGGCCGCTGCACAACCGGCACCGGGCGATGCGCTGTACTTCGTCGCGGTGGGCGATGGCAGTGGCGCGCACGTGTTCTCGCCCAGCCTGGACAAACACAACGCCGCCGTAGCCCGCTACCTGCAGCAGCTGCGCCAGCAACGCACCCAGGAGACTCCGGCGCAATGAGTTCCGCGCTGCTTCGCCATCCCCGTTTCGTCAGCCTGGAAGGCGGCGAGGGCGCGGGCAAGACCACCGCCATCAACGCCATCCGCGAGTGCCTGCGCCGCCATGGCCATGAGGTCGTGTTGACCCGCGAGCCCGGTGGCACGCCGCTGGCCGAGCGCATCCGCGGCCTGGTGCTGAAGCCCGATGCCGAGATTGCTGCCGAGCCGCTCAGTGCCGAGGCTGAGCTGCTGCTGGTGTTTGCCGCACGCGCGCAGCATGTGCGTCAGGTGATCCAGCCGGCGCTGCAGCGCGGCGCCTATGTGCTCAGCGATCGTTTCACCGATTCCAGCTATGCCTACCAGGGCGGCGGCCGCGGCCTCGACCCGCAGTGGATCGCCGACCTGGAGCGTCGCGCCGTGGGCCTGCTGCCCGGCTTGACCCTGTTGTTGGACGTGGACGTGGCCGTCGGCCGTGCGCGTGCCAACAGCCGCGACCTGTGGCCGGACCGCATCGAAAGCGAGCAGGACGATTTCTTCCAGCGCGTGCGCGAAGTGTTCCGCAGCCGCGCACAGCAGGACCCGCAGCGTTTCGCGCTGGTTGATGCAGGTCAGGTGCAGGAGCGCGTGGCCGCCGATGTGGTTGCACGTGTCGAGCGCTGGCTGCAGCAAGGGGAGGGTGCATGAGTACGTTCTCGCCCTGGCAGCAGCGCGCGTTCGACCAGACCGTGGCTGCACTGGATGCGGATCGGCTGGGCCATGGCCTGCTGATCTGTGGCCCGGCCGGGCTGGGCAAGCGTGAGGTGGCCCTGGCGCTGGCCGACCACGTGCTGGCACGCGGGGATGCCACGCATGCCACCCGCACCCGGCAGCTGATTGCCGCCGGCACGCATCCCGACCTGCAGCTGATCAGCTTCATTCCCAACAAGAGCGGCGACAAGCTGCGCACCGAGATCGTGATCGAGCAGGTGCGCGAGATCAGCAACAAGCTGGCGCTGACCCCGCAGTACGGCGTGGCGCAGGTGGTGATTGTCGACCCGGCCGATGCCATCAACCGTTCGGCCGCCAATGCGCTGCTGAAGACCCTGGAAGAACCGCAACCCGGGCGTTACCTGTGGTTGATCAGCAGCGACCCGGCGCGCCTGCCGCAGACCGTGCGCAGCCGCTGCCAGCGCCTGGAATTCAAGCTGCCGCCGCACGAGGAAGCGCTGGCCTGGCTGCAGCAGCAGGGCCACAGCGAAGCGGCCGCGCGCGAGGCACTGGATGCAGCGCGCGGCCATCCCGGGCAGGCCGACAATTGGCTGCGCGAAGATGGCCTGAGCCTGCGTCGCGAGGTCGGCCGTGAGCTGGAACAGCTGGCCGCCGGCAAGACCGGCGCAGTGGAGCTGGCGCAGAAGTGGTGCGCCGATGACAACGCGGCGCTGCGCCTGCGCTTCGCCGCCGACCTGGCGCTGGCCCAGGCCAGCACCGATGCCTTGACCGCGCCGGAGCGATTGCACAAGCTTGCAGCCTGGTTCGATGCGGCCAACCGCACCCGAGACCTGCTGCGCACCACCGTGCGCGCAGACCTTGCGGTGGTCGAGTTGCTGCTGGCCTGGAACAAGGTGAACGAGCGGCCTGCCGCAAGGGGAAATCGATGAGTGCCAGCAACGCCCGCCAGGGCATCCTGTCCCTGGCAGTGAAGGACAAGGCCGCGCTGTACAGCGCGTACATGCCGTTCGTGAAGAATGGCGGCATCTTCGTGCCCACGCCCAAGCGTTATTTCCTGGGCGATGAGGTGTTCCTGCTGCTGACCCTGCCCGATTCCAGCGAGCGCCTGCCGGTGGCCGGCAAGGTGATCTGGGTGACTCCGGCCGGTGCGCAGGGCAACCGCACCGCCGGCATCGGCGTGCAGCTGGCCGATGGCCAGGAAGGCGAGACGGTGCGCCACAAGATCGAAACGATCCTGGCCGGCCTGACCGGTTCGGACAAGCCGACGCATACGATGTGATTCCGGTAGCGCCGGGCCATGCCCGGCGGCCCCTGGAAACGCGCGTGAACACGAATGTGAAAACTGTTGACGGTCTCTGAAAAGCCCCTATAATGAGCGGCTCAGCAACACACCGGGCGGTTAGCTCAGCGGTAGAGCATTGCCTTCACACGGCAAGGGTCACAGGTTCGATCCCTGTACCGCCCACCATGTTGCAGAACGAAAAAAGCCTCCAGCGATGGGGGCTTTTTTGTTGCCCGTGATTTACCCGGGCTTGTTTGCCACCGCTGTGATCGCATCGCCCAGACCAGTCTGCGCGGCATGCGCGATCTGGCGCGCGGCCAGCAGCAGACCATTTCGATGGAAGTCGCCGATCTGCCCGTCGGTACTTCCGTCCACGCGTGCGCGCTCTGCCGCGTGCAGGAGATCGAGCACGGCGGTCAGTGCGGACAGTGAACGGCCGAGGGAGGCGAGGGTGTGTGCGTTGAGCATCTGCGTGGTGCACGGCTGGCCGTCTTCGCCATCTCCCCTGCGCATCGCATCCAGGAAGGTGAAGAACATCGGCTGCGCGGGAGGGAACTGCTGCTCCTTCAGTGCGCACTCGATCTCGCGTGCGAGGTCTTCGGGAACGTTGCTGGCCATTTCGCCGATCAGAGCGTGCAGGCGCGGAATGAGGACGGTGTTGTTGGTCATGGTGGAACCCTCACTGGCATAGGGCCACCTTCCAAAGAGAAGGTGGCGGACGGTGCGGGTTGGCGTGCCAAGGCAGAAAAGCTCACTGGGAGAAAAGGCCTGGCGGATCTTGCGATCCCCACACACCGCCCGCCATTGAAGGCAGTCGGTGCATTCTCATTGCTGCGATAGAAATCGCAGCATCCAGTGAGCCTGTTCGTTTATTCGAGACGCCAATCCCGGCCAAGGCAACCTGCCTCGGCCCGGCGATCATCGAGTCGAACAATCACACTGGTCTGTAAGGAAATTTCGCAACAGCACCCGGGCGTAGCGCGTGTTCCCCGATCTGTGCGGGACAGCACCCGCACGCCGTGCAGCGCATCACTGATGGCGTCATCCACCGACCGCGCTGACCCTGCGCCTGGGGGCACCCTGCATGCACGAACGTGGCGATCACGTCACTCCGCGCGGCGCATGCCATCGATGGAAGCAGAGGGTTCCATCCATGCGCTGTCCCGCCGCCCTCGGCGGGCGTAATCTCGGCCCATTGCCGCGTCCCCCTCCCATCCCTGGAGTGCCACCATGCCGCTCGCCCGTATCGATCTTCGCAAAGGTAAATCCGTCGAGTATCGCCAGCGTGTCGGCGAAGCGATCTACCAGGCCATGCGCGCCGTCGGCGTGCCGGAAAACGATCGCTTCCAGATCTTCCAGGAGCACGACGCCGGCACGCTGGTGTACGACCCGGGTTACCTGGGCATCGCTCGCACCGATGATTTCATCTGCATCCAGATCACCTGGAACGAAGGGCGCACGCTGGAGCAGAAGAAGGCGCTGTATGCCGGTATTGCCGATGGACTGCACGCGGCGGTGGGTATTCGCCGCGAGGATGTGTTCATCAACCTGGTGGAAGTGAAGCGGGAGAACTGGTCGTTCGGTAATGGCCAAGCGCAGTACGTGAGTTGATGCGCGAAGAGCATCCACGCATGGCGTGGATCTACTGTGGATCCGTCATGTGGTCGGTGCCAGAACCCTGCGTCACCGTGTCGCAGGGACCAAACCCTGAACGTGGTCCAAGGTTGGCCCCGGGCTCGTAGAATGGCTGGGTGCGCCGCTCCGTTCTCCACCGCCGGTTCCAGACCCTGGCATGGCTTGCCATGCTGTTGGTGCTGCTCGCGCCTCTGGTGAGCCGCTGGCTGGTACATGGGCACGTTGTTGCGTCTGCCGCACCGGTGGCGGCCATGGACCACGCCGCACACACCCAGCACGCGATGGAAGGGCATCACGACCACCACGCGATGGCAATGCAGCATGGCGAAGCGACACCGAAGCCGCCGGCCGATCCACATGCCGACCACGAGATGGGCGTGGACTGCGATTACTGCCTGATTGCCGCCAGGCTGATCACGCTGTTGGTGGCGGCGCTGCTGCTGATGATTCCGCTGGCACCGGTGTGCCGTGCGCTGCGCGGTGCGGTGCAGACGTTGCCGCAGCGGATCTGCGGCACGTTGGGCGCGCGCGGGCCACCGGTGCTGCTGGCCGTCTGAGCGCTTTGCGCACGCGCTGATTGATTTTCCCGGGTTGCCAGGCGTGGCCTGGCACTACCGCGTGCGCCTTTCTTTCTGCTGCCTCGCAGTGCGGGGCGGCCTTGCATGCCGTGAACACATGAAAACCACCCCCAACTTCGCCCCGCTGCGCTGGGCGATGCTGCCTGCGTTGTGCGCATCCTTCCTGCAGGCGACGCCTGCGCTTGCTGCAGATGCCGTGCTGCCGACAACCCTGGATACCGTCCGCGTGGTCGATACCCGCAGCGGTTCGCTGTCCTCCACCGCCAATACCGGTTCGGCGCTCGGGCTGAGCGTGCTGCAGACGCCGGCCAGCCTGACGGTGATTTCACGCGAGCAGCTGGAGCAGCGCGGCGATTCCAATCTCAACGACGCGATCACCCGCGCTGGCGCGATCAGTGCCATGCCCCATCCCGGCAACGGCCTGAGTGCGCTGTCCAGCCGTGGTTTCACCGATGGCGCCTCGGTGATGCGCCTGTACGACGGCCTGCGCCAGTACGGTGGTGTGGGCATCACCTTTCCGTTCGATACCTGGTCGATCGAGCGCATCGAGGTGCTGCGCGGGCCGGCCTCGGTCATCCACGGCGATGGCGCCATCGGCGGCGTGGTCAACATCGTGCCGAAGAAGCCTTCGCGCGGCGCCATCGAGAACGAGGTCAGCGTAACCCTGGGCAGTGAGGACACTGCGCGCCTGGGCTTCGGCAGCGGTGGCGCACTTACGCCCGTGTTGGCCTACCGCGTGGATGTCAGCGGCAACTACAGCAGCGGGTGGGTCGATCGCGGCCAGAACGGCGATGCCACGTTCTCTGCTGCGCTGCTATGGCAGCCACGGACGGACCTGCAGTTCACGCTGACCCATGCGCAGGGCTACCAGAAGCCGATGCGCTACTTCGGTACGCCATTGATCGATGGGCGGCAGCTGGACGCGCTGCGCCACGAGAACTACAACGTGGCCGACAGCGTGATCCGTTTCCGCGACCGCTGGACCCAGCTCGATGCGGCCTGGACGCCGAACGACAACGTGGAATGGCGCACGCGCGTCTACCAGATCGACAGCCAGCGCGACTGGCGCAATGCCGAGGCCTATGTCTACAACGGGCGCACGGGCCTGATCGACCGCTCCGGCAACACCCAGATCACCCACAACCAGGACCAGACCGGACTGACCTCCACGCTGCGCCTGCTGGGCAATGCGGGTGGGCTGCCGAACAGTTTCGCCGTCGGCTTCGATGCCAACCGTGCGCATTTCAAGCACACCAACAACACCTATGCGGGCAGCTCGGGGCCGGTGGATCCTTTCAACCCGGTGCCCGGCGGGTTCAGCAGCGATGCTCCCAACCTGCCGCGCTACCGCAACAGCGCCGAACAGGTCGCGTTGTTCGTGGAAGACCGGCTGGAACTGAGCGAGCGCTGGTCGGTGCTCGCGGGCTTGCGCCACGATCGCGCCACGATCGACCGCAGTGACCTAGTCAGCGGCCAGCGTGCGTTCTCCAGGACCTACAACAGCACCGGCTGGCGCGCGGGCACGGTCTTCGCGCTGCAACCAACATTGACCCTCTATGCGCAGTACTCGCAGGCGGCCGACCCGGTCAGTGGTCTGTTGATGATCAGCCCGGCCAACGGCGCGTTCGATCTGGCCAAGGGCAAGCAGATCGAGGTTGGCATGAAGCAGGCCTTTGACGGAGGCGAGTGGACGCTGGCTGCCTATCGCATCCGCAAGACCGGCCTGCTCAGCCGTGACCCGTTGCAGCCCGACCGGCGGGTGCAGGTGGGGGCACAGACCTCAAAGGGAATTGAAGCTTCGTTGAACTGGAACTTCGCCCCGCAGTGGTCGCTGGATGCCAACGCGACCGTGCTCAAGGCCGGGTTCGAGGATTTCCTGGAAGCCACCGGCACGCCGGTGGTGATCGTCTCGCGTGATGGCAACGTGCCGCCGAACGTGGCCGAGCGCCTGGCCAACGTCTGGTTGAGCTGGCATTTCCAGCCCGACTGGAGCGTGGCCAGTGGCGTGCGTTACGTGGGCAAGCGCTATGCCGACAACGCCAACACGGTGCAGCTTCCGGGTTACGCCACCACCGACCTGGCCCTGACCTGGCAGGCCGCGCCGCGCACACGGCTGACCGCGCGCGTGTTCAACGTGTTCGACAAGGCGTACTACGCCACGGCGTACTACACCAGCACGCAGTGGCTGCTGGGCGCAGACCGGCGCGTCGAGTTCAGCCTCGACCATCGCTTCTGAGGACGCACGTCATGTCGTTGCGATCCACCGCCAAACGCTGGACCTACCTGACGCATCGCTGGCTGGGCATCGGCGGGTGCCTGCTGATGCTGCTGTGGTTCGTCAGCGGCATGGTGATGCTGTTCGTCGGCTACCCGAAGCTGACGCCAGCGGAGCGGTTGGCCGCGCTGCCCGCATTGGTCGACGCGCGCGGTTGGCAGGCACTTTCCGTGTTGCCGGAAGCCGTTCGACAGGCGCCTGAGCGGGTCGTGTTGACGACGCTGCGTGGCGAGCCCGCCTACGTGGTGCGCTCCGGCGCGAACGTGGGCGCGTGGTCGGCGCTTACCGGACAGGCATTGCCGCCGGTATCGGCGCAGTTGGCCGAGGTTTCCGCCGCGCAGTTCGCCGGCGGCCCTGCCTTCGTTGGCGCCATGCCGCTGGACGAAGATCGCTGGACGCATTCGCGCGCGCTGGATCCGCATCGACCGTTGTACCGCGTCGGCGTCGGTGGTGCACAGCCCGGAGATGTCTACGTGTCCTCGCGGACCGGCGAAGTCGTGCTGGATGCGCCGCGTCTGCAGCAGCGCTGGAACTATGTGGGTGCGTGGTTGCACTGGCTGTACTTCCTGCGCATGCAGTCGGTGGACCCGGTATGGACCTGGACGGTGATCGTGCTGTCGGCGCTGTGCACCGTGGCCGCGATCAGCGGGGTCGTGGTCGGCATCTGGCGCTGGCGGTTTCGCGGACAATACCGGTCGGGGTCGAAGACGCCGTACCAGGAGCCGTGGATGCGCTGGCATCACCTGATCGGCTTGATGGCGAGTGCATTCGTGTTCACCTGGATCTTCAGTGGATTGATGTCGATGAATCCGCTGGGAGTGTTCAGCAGCACGGGCGTGGTGATCGACACCGCGCACTATCGAGGTGGCGTGGTGACGGGGGAGGGCGCACTGGCCGAGCCCGGCCGGCTGCTGGCTGCATCGACGGACGTTGGCTTCGTGCCGGTGGAGATCCAGTGGCGACGTATCGGTGGCGAACTGTTCGCCGTGCTGCTGGACGGGCAGGGCGATACCCGCATCGTGTCGGCCGTCGAAGGGCGCCTGCGTGTCGCACGGCTGCTGCCGGAGGCATGGCTGAAGCAGAAGGTGCAGGCGATGTCCGCTGCGCCGATTCAGGGTTTCACGATCCGGCATGCGCCGGATGCGTACTTCTATGCGCGCGCGCCGGAGGCCATGAACGGTGCGGCGGTGCGGCGCTTCCCGGTGGCGGTGGCGTGGTTCGGCGATGCCGAGGCCACGCGCGTTTACATCGATCTGGCGACCGGCGATCCGCTGTTGACGATGGGGCATCGCGAGCAGGCCGGGCGCTGGCTGTTCTCTTTCCTGCACAGCTGGGACCTGCCTGCCGCGCTGCGTCAGCAGAACACGCGGCTGGGCGTGCTGCTGTTGCTGAGCGTGGCTGGCACGGCACTGTGTACCACCGCTGCGGTGATCGGTTACCGGCGTCTGCGGATGAAGGTGCGGCGTCGGCGGCCGTAGCACCCTGACGTTGGCCTGGCGCGTATGAGACTATCGGGAGTTCCTGGCCATGAAGGCTGCGGCCCGATGTCGATGGCCAGGGAAGTGCAGGGGCTCAATGCTTGCAAGGGTGCAACGGTAGTCCCTGGATAGGATTTCCACACAACGTAAATGGAGCAAGGATGAATTACGTTTCGATGGGTGTTCTCGCAATTGGAATTGCAGCGGCGTCTTCAAGCGTTCAGGCCAAATCGTTGCCGCGCCTGTACAGCTTTCCAACCACAACGACCGCGTCTGTTTCCAATGCGCTGCCGGCACCGGGGCAGGTGATCCAGTTGTCTGCGCAGGTCGATGGCCAGGCACTCGGGCTGTATCACATTCCAGGCAATGAGCAGATCGGCGGCTTCGTCGAATTCAAGGTCAATGGCCAAGCGGTGGGCAAGGTGCAGGTCAGTACCGTCAACACGCCGTTCCTCGGTACGGTTTCCGACCTGGACAAGGGGTGCTGGGATGCCATCCGTGACGTCCAGGCCTGTACGCACAAGTACGCCTACGGCCGTCCGGCCAGGGTTGCGATCAACTACACCGTTCCGGCAGGCTTCACTACCGCGTCGATCACGGCGACGTTCAGTGGCGATGGTCAGTTCACGCAAGGGTCGGTGTCGGCGCCCGTCAACCTGCGCAACATTCCGACCTTTGGTGAGATCCGCGGCATGGGCAACAAGTGCCTGGATGCCGAGGGCGCCAACACCGCGCCAGGCACGGCCATCCAGGTGTGGGATTGCACACCGGGCACCGCGCAGCAGCTTTGGACCGTGAAGCCCAATACGTCGACCATCACGGGCGTGCCCAGCAATCGCGTGCTTGACATCGTGGGCTATGGCACAAGCAACGGAAGCCGGATCCAGCTCTACGACGCCCATGGTGACTGGAATCAGTCGTGGAAGTTCACCAACACATCCATCGTCGGCGTGGCCAACAAGGTGTTGGATGCCATTGGTGCGTCCAGCGCCAACGGCACCAAGATCCAGCTGTACAGCAATGCGCTGACCAGCAACCAGAAGTGGGAGTTCAATCCCGCCAACGGGTCGATTGTCGGTGTCGGTGGCAAGTGCCTGGATGTTGAAGGGGCCAATTCTGCGGATGGCACCCGCGTCCAGTTGTGGGACTGCACGGGCGTGCCGCAGCAGCGCTTCGAACTGGGCGCGGACGGGTCCATCCGTGGGCTGGGCGGCAAATGCCTGGAAGCGGCTGACGGTGCGAGCCACGATGGGAATCCGATCCGCATGTGGTCCTGCAATGGTGGCGCGCACCAGTCCTGGCGGCTGGTAGGCGAGATCCGCAACCCGCAGACCAACATGTGCCTGGATGACCCGGGCATGGGTAATGCCAATGGCTCGAAGGTGCACATGTGGATGTGCCAGGGCACAGAGAACCAGCGCTGGGAATTCTCCTCCTACTGAGTTTTCGGCCCGATGCAGTGTTGTGGAACCGTGCGCCTTCGCGCGCACGGTTCTTTGCAGGGACAGGTCAACGGCCTGCCATGCAGATCTACATCCGCAGCCAGCGCGTCGACACTGCCACCAGCAACAGTGCAATCGCCACGCCGACAAAGGCGGCGATGAGGCCGAAGTGATTGGCGGCGAAACCGATCAGCGCCGGGCCAGCAAGAATGCCGGCAAAGCCGAGGGTGGACACGGCGGTGATGGCGATCGCCTGCGGCATCCGGTTCTGGCTGCCAGCCAGCGAGAACAGCGCCGGTGCGATGTTGGCGCAGCCCAGGCCGACCAGCACATAGCCGACCAACGACACCTGCCATGGCGTGACCAGGGTGAGCACCAGCACGCCGGCGCAGGCCAGCAGCGCACCGGCCACGATCGCCTTCTGCCGGCCGATGCGCTCCACCAGGTTGTCTGTGCGTTAATGTGCAGTATCTGGCGTTGGTGGCGGCTCGTAGGGACGCCTGTACACACTGCGGCTGCAGCGCTGGTGAATCGCGCGCGAGCGCGTCCTGTCCATCGCCTTTCCAGCGCGGCATCATGGCAAGGCACCCGGCACGGAACCCTGCATGTCCTCCACTGTTCACCATAAGCTGCGCATCGGCGCCGATCAGTTCACCGGCCAGAAGGTGGTCGACCAGCAGTTCCTCGAATGCGATTTCTCCGGCGCTGACCTCACCGCCACCGAGTTCGTGAACTGCGTTTTCTACGATGCCGACACGCGCACCGGGTGCCGTTTCAGTGGTGCCACGTTGAAGGAAGCCAGCTTCCGCCAGTGCGACATCAGCATGTGCAACTTCAACTTCATCAAGGCGCTGGGGCTGGAAATCAGCGAATGCCGCGCACAGGGTGCCGATTTCAGCAACGCCAGTTTCATGAATCAGATCACCACGCGCAGCTGGTTCTGCAGTGCCTTCATCAAGAAGAGCAACCTGCGCTATGCCAACTTTTCGCGGGTGACGCTGGAGAAGTGCGAGCTGTGTGAGAACCGCTGGGACGGTGCCAACGTGAGCGGCGCCAGTTTTGCAGGGTCGGACCTGTCCGGCGGCCAGTTCGATGGCGTCGACTGGAATTCCGCCAACTTCACCGATTGCGACCTGACCAACTCCGAACTGGGCGAATTGGACCTGCGCAGCACCAACCTGCGTGGCGCCACGCTCGATGTGCAGCAGGTCGCGCTGCTGATGCAGCGGATCGGCATCACCGTGGTGCCATGAGCGTGCGTCGCGGCGCTATGCCGGTGTGGCCGGCGCATGTGCCACCCAGCCCTTGAAGCTGAAGCCGGCGTAGAACAGTTCCACGTTCTCGAAGCCGGCCTCCTGCAGCAGCGCCACTTCCTGTTCGGGTGAGAGCAGCGGCAGGCGCTCGGCGATCGCCTCGATCGCGCGCTGTGTATCGGCACGTGGAATGCCGGAAGCCTCGGCGAACGCGGCGTAGCGCTGCAGCCAGCGATGCTTGCCGGCCGCGTCCTGCGGCACGCTGTGGTGCGCCACCACCAACGGCGCACCTGCGCGCAGCCGTTGCCGCAGTTCGCGCAGGGTGTGCAGGCGCTGTTCAACGGTGAGGAAGTGCAGGGTCAGCAGGCAGGTGGCGCCGTCGAAGACGGTGCGCGGGGCATCGTCGATGTAGCCTTCCAGCAGCGTCACCTGGGCCATCAACGGCCCCAGGGTCTGTTCGGCCAGCGCGAGCATTGGCGCGGCAGGATCGACGCCGAGCATCCGCCATTGCGGGTGCGCTTCTGCGAAGGCCTTGAGTTCCAGACCGCCGCCTGCGCCGAGCACCAGCACCTGGCCGTCATCGGGTACGTGTTCGGCCAGCAGCAGGTGGCTCATCTGCTGCAGTCCGAGGAAACCGGGTACCTGCCGAAGCGGGCCCTCCGCGTAGCGGGCCACGGCATGGGGATCGGAGAAGGACATCGGAAGGATTCCTGCGGCAATGGCGAACATCCACTTTACCGTGCTCGGCAAGTGTCGATTGCACAGTGGCTCGCCTTTGCTTAAGGTCTGCGCCTGCATGCATTCAAGAGATCGGGAATGGACCCTCGCAGCCCCGCGATGCCATCGGCGGAAGCCTTTGAACTGGCGCTGACAATGCTGGGACGGGAGGGCGTGGATGAGGAGCAGGCCGAGCGGGCGCTGCTCGCGCTCGGCAGCGAACACTGGCAGATGCGCCGCCTGCTGGTGTGGTTGCCTGAAGCCTTCGCCATGGCCCTGATCGGTCATATGGAACTGGGCGTGCAGCTGCCCGGTACCTTCACCGCCTCCGACGCACAGGGCGACCTGCATGAACTGCCGCTCGACCGTGAGCCTGTATTCGCTGCCGGTCTCCAGCGCGCCCTCGTCATGTACCACGAAGGGCCACGCGCCGCGTTCCGGGCGATCTGCCAGCGCAGTTCGTCGCTCAATGCGATCGACAACGCCTTGAATACCGGCGCCGATCTGCGGGGCGCCGCGCTTTCGGGTCCGGAGCTTCTGGACATCCCGGCAGAGACCTACCTCGCCCATTGAGCCCGGGGTTTTCAGAGCGCGGGCTTCATCCCGTCTGCTTCCAGGCGATACAGGCCGGTCAATCGCCAGTCATCGTGTACGCGCTGCAGCCGGTACTCATGGATGCGGACGCTTGAGCGACGCTGTTGCGCGGTACGTATGGACGCTGCGTCGCCGAGGATATGCACGGCCAGGACCTGTTCCATTTCCGGATCATGCGCTGACTCGACGCTGGGCCGGCGCATGACAGTGCGAGAGGTGCCCGGCAGGGCATAGTGCTCCACCAGCTTCGCGTACGACGCATCGGCCAATGCCTGGCCGCGCGATGGGCCATGCTCTGCCAGCCGTGCAAGCGAGGCCTTGTTCCATTCCAGGAAGTCGGACTGGAAGGCGCGCATGCGTACGACCGGCGTGCTGCCGCCCAGATCCAGCGCGCTGCGTTCGAAAACAAGAAGCGGCAGAACCTCGCCGAACCCCACGTCGCGGCCATAGCGGAAGCTGCGTTCGGCCTGCAGCCTTCCATTGCAAAGCAGGGCGACGCGACCGGGCCTGCTGGAATGAACCATCAAGTGCCGTTGAAAATAGCCCTGTACCGGCTCGGCATCCGTGTTGGACGCCCCCGGCGCGGTGATCTGCAGTTGGCAGTTGCCATCCGTGGGCGCATAGCCAGCGATCTGCAGCGAGCCGTCGGGTGGCCCGAACGTGACGCAACCACTGGCCAGCCCGCAGACCAAGGTGATGCCAATCCATCGACGCATGCGGGCGCTCCTTGCCTGGATGGCTGGCAGGATAACGCACTCGGATGCTTCAGCTGTGCTGCTGCAACGCCTTCCCAAGCACCTGCCAGATCTTCGGGTCCTGGCACTGCGACACATTGAAGCGCACGTAGTCGGCAGCCCGCTGCGACTGGCTGAAGGCATTGCCCGGCGCGACCACCACGCCTTCGCGCAGGCACTGCCTGGCCACCGCCGATGCATCACGACCATCGGGCAGCTGGCACCACAGGAACAGCCCTGCATCGGGTTGCAGCCATGGCGTGATGCCCAGCTTCTGCACCTGCCGCAGCGTGTGCTTGCGCGCATCGGCCAGGCGCGTGCGCACCGCCTGCATGTGGCGGCGGTAGCCACTGTCGGTCAGTGCGATCTGCATCAGGTGCGCAGCCAGGTGCCCACCGCCGAAGCTGGTGGCCAGCTTCAGATCGGTCAGTGCCTCGATCCAGTCCGGGCGCGCGGCGATGTAGCCGCAGCGCGATGCCGCGGAAATGGTCTTTGAGAAACTGCCGACATGGATCACCCGCGACAATCCATCCAGCGCCGCCAGCCGCGGCGCCGGGCGCAGCTCGAAGTCGGCGAAGATGTCATCTTCGATGATGATCAGTTCGCTGTGTTCGGCCAGGCCCAGCAGGCGGTGTGCCGTGGTCGCCGACAGCACCGCGCCGGTCGGGTTGTGCAGCCCGGCGTTGGTGATGTACAGGCGTGGCGCGTGTTCCTGCAGCGCGCTGGCAAACACCTGCAGGTCCGGCCCGGCGTGCGTGTACGGTATGCCGATGGCCTGCACCTGATGGGCCTTCAACATCGCGTGGTAATTGAAATAGCTCGGGTCGTCGACCAGCACGCAGTCACCGGGCTTCAGCAGGAAGCGGCAGATCAGGTCGACCGCGTGCGTCCCCGATTCGGCCAGCAGCAACTGCTCCATCGACGCGTCGATGCCCAGCGTGGCCGCGCGTCGCTGCAGTGTCTGCCGCAATGCCGGCAGGCCCAGCGGTCCTGCATAGTCCACCAGCTGCGCGGAGTCGGCGCGGGCCATGCGGCGCAGGCCGCGGCGCAGGCCATCGTGGTACAGCCAGTCGCTGGGCATCCAGCCGCAGCCAGGCTTGAGGTGTCCCGGCGGGGTTTCCAGCGATTGCCGTGATACCCACAGCGGGTCCACCGCGCGATCCAGCCGCGGTTCCATTTCCGCCAGCGCCAGTGGTGCCGCCGGGCCAGCCACGTAGAAGCCGGAGCCGGCGCGCGCGGCGATCACGCCTTCGGCGGCCAAGCGTTCGTAGGCCTCGACCACGGTGGACACGGAAACGCCCATCGCCGTGGCCTGCGCGCGCACCGAGGGCAGGCGGCTGCCCGGGCCATCCAGGCGCGAACTGATGCGGGAGCGGACGGCGTGGATGACGCTGTCGATGCGGCTGGGCGGTCGGGACATGCGCGTGACTGTAAGGGGATTGTGGGCAGTACAGTTACTTGTGACTGTACTGGATTGTAGCTGTGTATCGCCCGTGCCCGGTGGCCCAATGACGGGCACGGCCGGCCATTGCCCGGCATTTCTGGAGCAGGGTGTGGAACGGTCGGCAAGCGGGTGGATCAATGGCTTCATCGGTGTGGTGATCTTCGCCGGCTCTTTGCCGGCCACCCGTCTGGCAGTGATGGAGCTGGACGCCAGCTTCGTCACCGCCGCACGCGCCAGCATCGCCGCGTTGCTGGGGCTGGTGCTGCTGCTGGCATTGCGCCAGCCGCGCCCGGTCAGAAGCGATCTGCCCGGTCTGGTGCTGGTCAGCCTGGGCGTGGTGGTGGGCTTCCCGTTGCTGACCGCGCTTGCCCTGCGCCACGCCTCCTCGGCACACACCATCGTGTTCCTTGGGCTGTTGCCGCTGAGCACGGCGGTATTCGGCGTCCTGCGCGGCGGTGACCGGCCACGCCCGGCGTTCTGGGTGTTCTCGCTGCTGGGCAGCGCCTGTGTGGTCGGCTACGCCGCGCGCAACGGCATCGAAGCCTCACTGCAGGCCGACCTGTTGATGCTGGCAGCGATCGTGGTGTGCGGACTTGGCTATGCCGAGGGCGGCCGCCTGGCCCGGCATCTGGGTGGCTGGCAGGTAATCAGCTGGGCACTGCTGCTGGCATTGCCGGTGATGCTGCCGCTGATGGTGGCGATGCGTCCGGCCTCGTTCACGGCGGTCGCCGCGTCGGCCTGGTGGGCGCTGGGGTACGTGGCGGTGTTCAGCATGCTGGTCGGTTTCCTGTTCTGGTATCGCGGCCTGGCCCAGGGCGGTATCGCTGCGGTCGGCCAGCTGCAGCTGCTGCAGCCGTTCTTCGGCCTGGCGCTGGCGGCGCTGCTGCTGCACGAGACCGTCAGCGCCGGCATGTTGCTGGTGACCGTGGCAGCGGTGATCTGCGTGGCCGGCGCCCGCCGCTTCAGCCGATGACGCGCGATAGCGTCGGCGTATCGTGGCGTGCAGCCAACAGTATTGGCCGGGGCCGGCGCGCCTGGTTGAAGCTGTGCCGATGAAACCCAATTCCAGTATCTCGTTCGAAGACCAGGTGGGCCTGGTAACCGGTGCCGCCGGTGGCCTCGGCCTGGCCTACAGCCGCCTGCTGGCCCAGCGTGGCGCGCACGTGGTGATGCATGACGTGGGCGCCGCGACGGACGGCACGGGTACCGATCCGCAGCGCATCGCCCAAGCGGTGGCAGCACTGCATGCCCAGGGCCTGCCGGTCGAAGCCGCCAGCGGCCCCATCAACCAGCGCAGTGGCTGCCACGCGCTCGTGCAGGACATCCTGCAGCGGCATGGTCGCCTGGACTTCATCATCCACAACGCCGGCTGGGTGGCCTACGCCGGTATTGAAGTGGTGGAAGACGATGCGCTGGAGCAGATGCTGTGCCTGGCGGCGAAGACACCGCTGTGGCTGGCACAGGCGGCATGGCCTGCGATGCGTGCTGCCGGCGGCGGCCGCATCGTGCTGACCACCTCCGATCGCGCGCTGTACCCGCAGTATGCGCAGCGCGGCCTGTGCGGCTACGCGATGGCCAAGCTGGCTGCGCAGGGGCTGGTCAATGTGCTGGCCCTGGAAGGTGCCGAGCACGGCATCGTCGTCAACGCGGTGTCGCCGGTGGCCAAGACCCGCATGTGGGGCATCGACGGGGAACCGGATGAACTGCATCCAGAGGCGGTGGCACCCGGGGTCGCCTTCCTTGCCTCTACGCGGTGCCGGCAGGGTGGCTGGACCCTGCGGGCCAGCAACGGCCAGTTCCATGCATTGCGATTGCAGGAAGCCGAACACGTGGCCTATCCGCGCGACCTGCGTGCGGTGGCAGCGGACAGCATCGAATCGGTGGCCCTGCAGTGGCCGGTCATTGCACGGCCGAGTGTCGACGCGCGCGGTTGAACGCGTACCCTAGGCAGGTCTCCCCCTGCCTGCGATGAAATGATCGATCTGCGCCTGCTCCGCCAGTTCGTGGCGGTGGCCGAAGAACTGCACTTCCATCGCGCTGCTGCACGCCTGCACATGTCGCAGCCGCCATTGACGGCGGCGATGCGACGCCTGGAAGACGAGGTGGGTACCGGGCTGATCGTACGCGGCAACCGCACGCTGGGCCTGACCGCAGCGGGGCAGACGCTGCTGGTGGAGGCGCGTGCAACCCTGCAGCACGCCGAACAGGCGCTGCAGCGCACGCGGGAAGCGGCGGCAGGGCAGACCGGCAGCCTGCGTGTCGGCTACGTCGGCAGCGCGCTCTATGGGCGCCTGCCGGCACTGATCCGCCAGTTCCGCCATGCGTTTGCGCAGGTGCAGCTGCATCTGCACGAAGCCACCTCGCGGCAGCAGCAACAGTGGCTGCGCGAGGGACGCATCGACCTGGGCATCCTGATTCCGCCGATCATTTCCGCAGAGCTGCATCTGCAGGCGTTCGACCATGATCGACTGGCCATTGCCCTGCCGCGCGCGCATCGGTTGGCCGCACGGCCACGGCTGGATGTCGCCGCGCTGGTGGACGAGCCGTTCGTTTCATGGCCGTCGGCCGAAGGCATCGGCTTCCACGCGCAGGTGCTGGGCCTGTGTACCGCTGCCGGCTTCACGCCGCGGGTCGTGCAGGAAGCGCAGGGCATGCACGCAGTGCTGTCGCTGGTGGCCGTGGAAGCGGGCGTGGCGATCGTGCCGGCCAGCATGGCCGGGTTCCGTCCCGAAGAAATCGTCTATCGACCACTGGATGGCGGCAACGCTGCGTTCGAGTTGCAGTTCTGCATGCGCCCGGAATCGCCTGCGCCGGTGCTGCAGAATTTCCTGGCGATGGCAGCGCAACCGGTAGTGTCGTGATTGCCGGCTGAGCATCTGTGCTGCGTGCAGTGGCGGCACGCTGATCCGCGGTGAGTATGCCTGCGGAGTGTGACTCTGCCTGCAGTTCTGCCCTTGGAAATCGCACCTGCGGCAAGCCTGAGGCGCGGGCGCGGACAACCCCTACATACCGCCTCGGCGACAGCACTCAGCATGTCCCCGTCGGCCATCATCGGCCGGCTGGGATTGGCGTCCCACAATCAACTCTGGCACGTGATCGGCAGGCGCACGGATGGCGCCTGCGGATCTCGTGACCCGCTGTCCGTGGTGGGCGATGTGTGGGGATCACAATGATCCGCCGGTCAGTCCCAGAGTTGTCCGGTACGCCAACCCGCATCGCCCGCCGCCTGTTCGTGGTCAGCCACGAGTGCGCTGATGGCGCTTGCCTCGGGGGTGGCAATGCGCGTCGTGCATGGGGAGCGGCGGCGGGCGGTGCATCTGCGCACCTGCGTAACGTGTGGCCCGCACGCCAGCAATGGGGTGCTGGCTGTGCTGCTGCGGCGGTCGCCGGCCGTTGCCGTGCTCAGAACCGATAGCTGATGGTGCCGGTGACCACGCGCGGGTAGCCGGCGAAACAATCGCCGAAGGTGCGGCACGGCGCGTAGTAACGCTTGTCGGTGAGGTTGGTGATGTTCAAGGCCCAGGTCCAGTTGGTCACCTGCACTTCCACCAGCGCATCGGCCAGGGTGTAGCTGGGGGTGATGACGCGGCCGCCGTTGCCCAGCGACACCGTGTTGCCGACATGGCGGACACCCAGGCCGAGTTTCATCCGTGCGGCGTCATCCAGCTGGAAGCCCTTGGACACCCAGGCCGAGGCCAGGTCCTGCGGGGTGTCGTTCAGGCGTTCGCCCACTTCCAGTGCGAAGTTGCTGCGGCTGACTTCGGCTTCGTTGCGCGCGTAAGCCGCAGTGACCGTAAGGTCGTTGGCGAACTGGAACTGGCCCTCCAGCTCCACGCCCTTGGAACGGATCTGGCCGGTCTGGACGACGTTCAGAACGTTGTCCGGATCGTTGGTCTGGCGGTTGGTCTCGGTGATGCGGTAGGCGGCCAGGGTCAACAGCATGTTGCGGGCCGGTTGCCACTTGATGCCACCTTCGGCCTGGCGTCCGCGCATCGGCTTGAAGGCGTTGCCGAACAGATCCTGGCCGGACACCGGCAGGAACGATTCGCTGTAGCTCAGGTACGGCGATACGCCGCCGCCGACGTCGCCGATCAGTCCGGCACGGTAGGTAGTGGCATCGTCGGTCTGGCTGGGCTGGCCTTCGGTCTTCGAACGAGCATGGTCGCGACGCGCACCCAGCACCAGCGACACGCGATCAGCCCAGCGGATCTGGTCCTGCACATACACGCCCAGTTGGGAAGATTCCTGGTCCGGCTGGCGCTCCCAGCCACGTACCGTCGGGGCGGTCGATACCGGTGCGTAGACGTCGATGGGCGTGCCGGTGGCATCCAGCCGCTGCAGCTGCTCCTTGTACTGGCTGTAGTCCACGCCGGCCAGCAGCAGGTGCTGGAAGGCGCCCGTGGCGAAGTCGAACTGCACCGCGTTGTCGGCGCTGATCACTTGGATGTCCGGCTGCGTGCCGTAGGCGGTGCGGTTGACCACGCGCTGGTCGGCATCGATGAAGGGGTTTTCCGGGTTGCTGTAGCTGTCCACATACAACTGCTGCAGGGTGGTCTTGCCGTCGATGTAGCGCACCGCCGAGCGCAGGCTGACCGCATCGTTGAAGCGATGATCGAACAGGGCAGTCAGGCTGTACACGCGCGAATCGATGCGGTCAAAACCGGCATCGCCGATGAAGGTGGTCGGATCCAGGCGGCGACCGGGCGCTGCGTG
Organism: Stenotrophomonas sp. 1337; assembly: GCF_031455455.1. NCBI lineage: Bacteria > Pseudomonadati > Pseudomonadota > Gammaproteobacteria > Lysobacterales > Lysobacteraceae > Stenotrophomonas > Stenotrophomonas sp. 1337. The sequence goes on from NZ_JAVDSR010000004.1 coordinate 25,366, forward strand.
CAGGGTCGCGGCCAGCGGCAGGAACTGCTGGCTGGAGCCGGTCTTGTCGTGCTGGTAGCTGGCCAGCAGGGTCAACGTACTGCGTTCACCGCGCCAGCTGATCGAGGGTGCCAGATACACGCGGTCGTCCTTGAGGACATCGGTCTGCATGTTCGATTCGCGGACCAGACCGACCAAACGCCCGGCAACCGTGCCGTCGTCATTCAGCGCACCACCGATGTCGCCCTGCAGCTGCCGTCGATCGAAGCTGCCCAGCTGCAGGCCGACCTCACCGCTGGCGGCGCCGAAGGCCGGGCGCTTGCTCATCGCGTTGATGATGCCGCCGGTGGCGCCCGCTCCGTACAGCACCGATGACGGGCCGCGCAGCACTTCCACCCGTTCCAGGCCGTATACCTCCGGGCGTGCCAGTGGGCTGAAGCCGTAGCTGCGGCGCAGGCCATCCTGGTACTGCACCGGGTCCAGGCCGCGTACCGAACTGGCGTCATTGCGGGTGTCCAGGCCCCAGGCGTCAGCGGTGACACCGGCGCTGTAGCGCAGCACTTCCTGCAGGTTGTGTGCGCCGCGATCGGTGAACAGCTGCTGGGTGACCACGCTGATCGCCTGCGGCGTCTCGGTCAGGGCGGTGTCGGTCTTGGTCGCGGTGCTGGCGCGCTCGGCCACCACGGTCACCTTGTCCAGGGTCCGGGCCGCAGTGCCGTCCTGGGCCTGGGCGATGGCCGACGCCAGCAGGGTGGGCAGGAACAGCGCGTACAGCAGCGGGCGGCGCGACGGCAGGGCGGGCATCGTGGGGAATCCGGGAAGGGCGGTGACGGCGGATTATCCGGATGCCCGCTTCCAAATACAAATGATTCCCAAATGCACTTGTCGGTGATGAGTCCGGCTTCAGGGCAGGCCGTCTGCGGCGCCGCGGATGCTCATCCAGGCGCCGCCGCCGGGCGCGCTGCCGGCGCGGACACGGAAGCCGTGCAGCCCGGCAATGGCGGCCACGATCGACAGCCCCAGGCCAAAGCCGGGCCCTTGCCCGGCACTGCTGCTGCCGCGGAAGAAGCGCTGGTAGATCAAGGTGCGGTCCTGCGGCGGGATGCCCGGCCCGTTGTCGATCACATCGATCCGGGGCGCGCCGTGGTCGTCCACCGCGCGCAGCAGGATGCGCCCGTGCGCAGGCGTGAACTGCAGCGCGTTGGACAGCAGGTTGGCCACCGCTTCGAACAGCAGTTCGCGGTCGCCGCGCAGCATGCCGATCTGCGGCGCGACCTGCAGTTGCAGATCCTGTTGTTTCTCTTCGGCCAATGGCAGGTAGAACTGGTGCAGTTCCTGCAGCAGATCGGCGATGTCGACCTCGTCGAAGGCCGAACGGCGCTGGTGGCTTTCCAGCTCGGACACGCGCAGCAGGGCGGCGAAGCGCGCCATCAGCATGTCGGTCTCCGCCAGCGCCTTGTCCAGCGGGTCCGCATGCGGGTCGTGTTCGTCCAGGCCCACGCGCATGCGGTAGAGGTGTGCACGCAGGCGCGTGAGCGGTGTGCGCAGGTCATGCGCGATGCTGTCGCACACACCTTTGACCTCGGTCATCAGCTGTTCGATGCGTTCCAGCATGGCATTGACGATGCTCGACAGCCGATCGATCTCATCGCGTCGGTTGGATACCGGCAGGCGTTGCCCGAGGTCGCCGGCAATGATGCGGTTGGTGGCCGCTTCGATCTGCTGGATCCGCTTCAATGGGCGCCGGCGCAGCAGATGCCAGCCCACCAGCCCGGGGATGACGGTCAGTGACACGCCCCACAGCAATGCATCGAGGATGATGCTGTTGACCGCCATCAGCTTGCCGTTCTGGCGCACGAACACCAGTGTCCGGCCATCCCGGGTCACCACGCCGAGCGCGCTGCCACCGCTCTCGTGGCGGCCATCGACCAGCGTCCAACCCGCTACCTGGTGCGAGTTGCCATCCAGCGGCAGTCCTTCGGGGATGGCCGTCAGCGGGCCCGCCATCGCCACGCCGGCCTTGTCGAACAGCCCGTACGTATACACCTGGTGCAGGTCGAAGCGCTGGCTGTCGCGCAGCGCGTCATCCAGCGCCGGGCCGTCGAAACTCATGAACAGATGGGCGCGCTGCTGCAGGCCCGATTCGGTCAGGTCGTTCAGGTAGTCCGAGATGCGCCAGTACATCACGCCCAGCAGCAGGCTGGACCAGGCCACGAACAGGATGCAGTACAGGCCCAGCAGGCGGCTGCTGGATGAGCGCCAATGGTCAGGATTGCGCGTCGAAGACATAACCGGTTCCACGTACGGTCAAGATCGGCTGCGGCCGGCCGGGTTGTTCGATGCGTTTGCGCACCCGGCCGATATGCACGTCGATCAGGTTGGTGCCCGGGTCGAAGTGGTAGCCCCAGACTTCCTGGAACAACATGGTGCGGGTGACCACCTGGCCTGCATTGCGGACCAGGAATTCCAGCAGCTTGAACTCGGTTGGCAGCAGGTTGATCTCCTGGCCGCCACGGCGCACCGAGCGGCTCATCAGGTCCAGTTCCAGGTCGCCGGCGCGCAGCACCTTGTCGCTGGCAGCGGCCTGGCCCTGGCGCCGGATCAGCACTTCCACGCGCGCGGCCATTTCATCGGAGGCGAACGGCTTGGTCAGGTAGTCGTCGCCACCTGCACGCAGGCCACGCACGCGTTCATCCACGTCCGACAGCGCACTGATCATCAACACCGGCGTGGCGATGCCTTCATGGCGCAGCGTGGTGACCAGGGCCAGCCCGTCGATGCCGGGCAGCATGCGGTCCAGGGTGATCACCGCGTAGTCGCCTGAACGTGCCAGCGCCAGGCCACTGCTGCCGTCGCTGGCCAGATCCACCTCGAAGCCGTGGCTGCGCAGCTCGGTGGCGATTTCCTCCGCGGTGACAAGGTCGTCCTCGATGGTGAGTACGCGCGGCATGGGCCACTTTGCATATTGGGACCTGCGCATCCTCGCAACCACGGGTGTGCACTGCAAATGAAAAATGTTTCATGCGTCTTTCGCTGGATCGCAGCGCGCTGTCTTCTATATTCGGCGCCGAACGCTCCCCCCGCGCGTGGAACCTGCTGCCGATGACCCTTCCGTACTTCTCCCTGCCTGCCGCGGGCTGGCGCCGGCCGCTGCTGGTGCTTGCCCTGGCTACCCTGCTGGCCGGCTGCGGCAAGGACGCACCCAAACCAGGCAAGGCAACGCCGGAAGTGACCGTGCTGACGCTGCAGAACCAGACGCTGGCGCTGCAGCAGGAACTGCCGGGACGCACCATTGCCTCGCAGGAATCGGATGTACGCCCGCAGGTGGACGGGGTGCTGGTGAAGCGCCTGTTCGAGCAGGGGCAGCTGGTGAAGGCCGGGCAGCCCCTGTTCCAGATCGAGCCGGCGCTGTACCAGGCCGCCCTGAACGAGGCGCAGGCCAACCTGAAGACCGCCGAAGCGGCCGCCGTGACCGCTCGCCTGCGGGCGCAGCGGATGGAGGCGCTGGGCAAGGACCAGCTGGCCGCGCGCCAGGACGTGGACGATGCCATCGCCAGTGGCCAGCAGGCGGCTGCGGCCGTGCAGGCTGCGCAGGCAGCGCGCGATACCGCCAGTACGCGGCTGGGTTTTGCCACGGTCACCGCACCGATTGCCGGTCGCATCGGGCGCGCGCTGTTCACCCCGGGGGCGCTGGTGACATCCGCCCAGGCCGATCCGCTGGCGCGGATCCAGCAGGTCGACCCGATGAACGTGGACATCACCCAGTCCAGCAACGAGTACCTGGCGCTGCGTCGCGCCATTGCCGAGGGGGGTGTGCAGGCCAACAGCGCGCCGGTGCGGCTGCGCCTGTCCGATGGCACCGACTACCCGCTGCCGGGCACGCTGGAATTTGCCGACATCGATGTGCAGCAGGAGACCGGCAGCATCACCCTGCGCGCGCAGTTCCCCAATCCTGATGGGCAACTGCTGCCGGGCATGTACGTGCGTGCGCAGGTGGGCCAGGGCACGCAGCAGCAGGCGCTGCTGGTACCGCAGTCGGCGGTGGACCGCAGTGCCAAGGGCGAGGCGCAGGCGTGGCTGGTCGACAAGGAGGGCAAGGCGCGGCTGCGCACCTTCCGCACCGCCCGCGCGGTCGGCAACCAGTGGCTGGTGCTTGATGGCATCAGCGCTGGCGAGCAGGTGGTGGTGGCGGGGGCGCAGGGCCTTGCCGACGGCATGCTGGTGCGGATGAAGACGGCGCCCGTGGCTGCGCCGGCCGGAAAGGACTGAGCGCATGCTGCCGCGCTTCTTCATCCACCGCCCTGTATTCGCCTGGGTACTGGCGATTTGCATCATGGCGTTCGGCACGATTGCGGTGACCCAGCTGCCGGTCGAGCAGTACCCGGACATCGCACCGCCGCAGGTCAACATCACCGCCAACTACACCGGCGCGTCTGCACAGACGGTGGAAGACAGCGTCACCCAGGTGATCGAACAGCAGATCAAGGGCATCGACCACCTGCTGTATTTTTCCTCCACCAGTTCGTCTTCGGGACAGGCGCGGATCACGGTCACCTTCGACCAGAGCGCCAACCCCGATATCGCCCAGGTACAGGTGCAGAACAGCGTAAACCAGGCCATCAACCGCCTGCCGCAGGAAGTGCAGCAGCAGGGCGTGACCGTGGCCAAGTCGCAGGGCGACTCGCTGATGGTGGTTTCGCTGTACGACACCAGCCGGCGCATGGAGCGGGTGGACGTTTCCGATTTCCTGGTCAGCAACGTGCAGGATCCGATCAGCCGCATTGCCGGCGTCGGCGAGATCAATGTATTCGGTTCGGCCTATGCGATGCGGGTGTGGCTGGATCCGCACAAGCTGCGTGCCTACGACCTGATGCCGTCGGATGTGCGCAGCGCGATCCAGGCACAGAACACCCAGGTCACTGCCGGTGAACTGGGGGCGTTGCCGTCCAGTGCGACGCAGAGCCTCAATGCCACCGTCACCGCGCAGTCGCGCCTGCAGACTCCGGAACAGTTCCGCGCGATCATCCTGCGCACGCTGCCCAGCGGCGCGGCGGTGCACCTGGGCGACGTGGCGCGGGTCGAGATCGGCGCGGAGAATTACCAGACCAGCAGCTTCCTCAACGGCTATCCGGCTGCGGGATTCTCGGTGACGCTGGCCTCCGGCGCCAACGCGCTGGCCACTGCCGATGCGGTACGCGCGGAGCTTGAACGGCTGCGGCCTCCGTTCCCGCCCGGGCTGCAGGTGGCCTATCCACGCGACAGCACGCCGTTCGTACGGGTCTCCATCGAAGGGGTCATCCACACCCTGATCGAGGCGATCGTACTGGTCGTGGTGGTGATGTTCCTGTTCCTGCAGAACCTGCGCGCCACCCTGATTCCTGCGATCACGGTGCCGGTGGTGCTGCTGGGTACCTTCGGCGTCCTTGCGGTGGCCGGTTTCACCATCAACACCCTGACGCTGTTTGCGATGGTGCTGGCCATCGGCCTGCTGGTCGATGACGCGATCGTGGTGGTGGAGAACGTGGAACGCATCATCCACGAAGAGCATCTGCCGCCACGCGAGGCAACCGAGAAGTCGATGGGCGAGATCACCGGTGCGCTGATCGGCATCACCGTGGTGCTCGGTGCGGTGTTCCTGCCGATGGCGCTGTTCGGCGGTTCCACCGGCATAATCTACCGGCAGTTCTCGATCACGATTGCATCGGCCATGGCGTTGTCGGCGCTGGTCGCGCTGACCCTGACACCGGCGCTGTGCGCGACCCTGCTCAAGCCCTCGTCGGCGCAGAAGCCACCGGGGCGCTTCTTCGCCGCGTTCAACCGCGGCGTCGAACGCAGCCAGTCGGCCTACCAGGGCAAGCTCGGTGGCGTGGTGTCACGTCCGCGGCGCTGGATGGCGTTCTATCTGCTGCTGGTGATCGCCATGATTGCCTTGTACGCACGCATGCCCACCGGCTTCCTGCCGGTGGAGGACCAGGGCCAGGTGACCTTCCAGTTCTCCACGCCGGAAGGCACGCCGATGGCGCGCACCGAGGCGCTGGGCGAGCAGATCAGCCGTTACTTCATGGAGCACGAGAAGCAGAACCTGGACGTGGTGTTCGTGGTGGTCGGTCGCAACAACGCCGGTACCGGCCAGAATGCGGGGCAGGGCTTCCTGGCACTCAAGCCCTGGGACGAGCGCAAGGGCGACAACACCGCAGCGGCGATCATCGCGCGCGCCAATGCCTATTTCCGCAAGCTGCCCGATGCCAAGGTCAACGTGCTGGCGCCGCCGGCAGTGCGCGGCCTCGGGCAGTCCAGCGGTTTCGAACTGTGGCTGCAGGACACCAGCGCGGCCGGACGCGTAGCGTTGCAGGCTGCGCAGGAGCAGGTGGTGCGCGCGGCCGGCGAAGACGACGGGCTGACCTCCGTGCGATTGAACGGGCTGGGCGACAAGGCCGAGCTGCGGCTGGACATCGACCACGCCCAGGCCAGCGCGCTGGGCCTGGCACAGGCCGACATCAATTCCACGCTGTCTGCCGCCTGGGGTGGCAGCTACATCAATGATTTCCTGGATCGCGGCCGGGTCAAGCGTGTGTACATGCAGGGCGACCAGCCTTACCGCAGCGTGCCCGACGACATCGGTCAGTGGTACGTGCGCGGTGGCAACGGTCAGATGGCCTCGTTCGCCAGCTTTGCCAGCAGCCACTGGGCGCGTGGGCCGCAGCTTCAGCAGCGCTTCAACGGCCTGCCGGCGATGCAGATCCAGGGCAGCGCGGCCGACGGGCGCAGCTCGGGTGAAGCGATGCAGCGCATGCAGGCGCTGGTGGCCGATCAACCCGGGTTCGATCTGCAATGGAGCGGGCTGTCCTATCAGGAACAACTGGCCAGCAACCAGACGCTGTACCTGTACGCCGCTTCGATTGCCTTCATCTTCCTGTGCCTGGCCGCGCTCTACGAGAGCTGGACGGTGCCGGTGGCGGTGGTGCTGGTGATTCCGCTGGGCGTGATCGGTACGGTGCTGGCGACCACGGCTGCGGGCTTCGTCAATGACATCTACTTCCAGGTGGGATTGCTGACCACGATTGGATTGTCGGCAAAGAACGCGATCCTGATCGTGGAGTTCGCCGAAGCACGCTACCGCGCCGGCAGTTCAGCGGTGGAAGCGGCACTGCAGGGCGCGCGCCTGCGCCTGCGGCCGATCGTGATGACCTCGCTGGCCTTCGTGGCAGGCGTCATCCCGCTGGCGCTGGCCACCGGCGCAGGCGCGGTCAGCCGGCGTGAAATCGGCATGAGCGTGATCGGCGGCATGCTCTCCGGAACGGTGCTGGCGGTGGTGCTGGTGCCGCTGTTCTTCGTGCTTGTACGGCGGGTGGGCAGGGCGCGGCCGGTGCACTGAGGAGGCCAGGGCCGTCGGTTGTCATCGGCCTGCCGCAACGCCATCACCCGGTCTTGGCCCGGGCGTCGGTAGGGTTGATCGTCCCCGTCCCCCACGGAGACCTGCCATGTGGTTGCTTGACCGACTCTGGCCCCCGCGCCCTGCGCTGGCCGCCGCGACGCTGCCGCCTGCAGCAGACCTGCCCGCGCGTCGAACGCCGTTGAAGCGTCCGTTGCGCGTCGGTCGGGCCAGCATGGCACCCTGGCAGAAGATCGCGCCGCCGCCCCGGCGCAGCCGCCACTAACCGGTGCGATCGGCGGGGTGGTTCACCCCGTCGCTGACCGGAACGGTTCCCAGCGCGAACGGATCGATGCCTTCCAGGCAGGCCACGTTGTAGCCGTACTGGTCCGGGTTGGAGCGGCGGCGATGGTGCGTGTAGATGCCACAGACGTCGCAGAAGTAGTGCTCGGCCACGTGGGTGTTGAACTGGTACAGGCGCAGATGGGCCTGGCCACGGACAATATGCAGCCCGTCTTCGGCCACGCTGGCGGCGATGGCGCCGCGGCGCCGGCACATCGAACAGTCGCAGCGGCGCGGGTCGACGATGCCCTCGGGCAGGTCCAGCAGCAGCTCGACGGTGCCGCAATGACAGCTGGCCCGATGCTGCGCCTGCACGGCGACGCCGGCCACGGTGGTAATGCCCATCCTCGCTCCCTGTATACCCTTGGTGGACGCCAGTATGCGCCCGCAGGCGCCAGCCTGAACCGTCGTAGATGTCGCCGTGAGGCGGCTTGTGGCTAACTATGCCGCCCCGGGACCCCGACAGGATGCCAGTGAAAGCCGCAGGACGATGGATGACAGGATGTGTGATGGTGCTGCTGGCGCTGTGGGTGGCCGGTCTGCTGACCTACCAGATGCCCGGGCCAGGCTGGCTGGGCGTGACCGCGGCGATGCTGTGGCTGCTGGCCGCCGCCTGGGCGGCCTGGCAGGTGGCGCGCGGCCGTGGCACGCGCCGGCTGTGGGCGGCTTTTGCCGCCGCTCTGGCGCTGGCGGGGCTGTGGTGGCTGCTGCTGACCCCACGCCAGGACCGCGACTGGGCCGATGACGTGGCGCAGCGCCTGCACGTGGAATCCTTCGATGGCCGCCACGTGGTGCTGGACAACGTGCGCGATTTCACCTGGCGCACCGAGACCGACTACGACGCGCGCTGGGTGCGCCGCAGCTACGACCTGGACCAGCTGCGTTCGGCCGATCTGGTGCTGTCGTACTGGATGGGCCCGGCGATCGCCCACACCCTGGTCTCGTTCGGATTCGAGGACGGGCGCCATCTGGTGTTCTCGCTGGAAATCCGCAAGGAGCGTGGTGAATCGTTCTCCGCACTGGGCGGCTTCTTCCGCAAGTTCGAGATGACGCTGGTCGCGTCCGAAGAAACCGACATCATCCGCACCCGCACCAACGCGCGCGGCGAGGATGTCTACCTGTACCGCCTGCACGGCATGGACCGCAACCAGCTCAAGACCCTGTTTGCTGCCTACATCGACCAGGCACGCCAGCTTGATGCCACGCCCGGCTTCTACAACACGCTGACCAGCAACTGCACCACGATTGTCTTCGACCTGGCGCGGCATATCGCCCCGCGCCTGCCGCTGGACTACCGGTTGCTGGCCTCGGGCTACCTGGCCGAGTACGCGCAGGAGGTGGGCGCGCTCACGCCTGGCGTGCCGTACGCCGAACTGCATGCCAAGGGCCGCATCACCGAGCGCGCGCTGAAGATGGCACCCGACGATGATTTCTCCACCGTGATCCGCCAGGGCATCCCTGGCACCGAGCAGGACCCGCAGCAATGACCCCGATGTTCCTGTTCCGCTGGCAGCGCGCGCTGCCGGCGTTGTTGGCTGCTTTCCTGCTGCTGGGCGGCAGCGGCTGCGCGATGGTCACCGTCAAACAGGTGGCGTCCAGCGATTACCTGGTCAACAAGCGCGCCGATGTGCTCAACACCGGCAAGCTCAGCCCCGCCTCGCGCGAGACACTGAGTGCGGCCGGGCTGGACGAATCACAGTGCGAGAAGGACTTCCTGGTCTGCCGCAGCACGCTGTTGATGACCGATGACCTCAACGTCGAGCAGCGGTTGTCGACGCTGTCCGAGCTGTGGGTGAAGGCCGCTCTGGCATTGACGCCGAAGAAGCAGGCGGCCAACGAACCGCCGATGAGCGATGCAGCGCTGGATGCGTGGCTGGAGGCGGCGCGCTATGGCTATGCCTATCTGTTCTACAGCGGACGCTCGCCCTCCGATCGCGCGTTCGAGGATCGGCAGACGCAGGTACGCGATTACTACAACTATGCTGCCGAGAAGGCCGCCGTGGTGTTGTTCGCGCGTGCCCGTGCCGCAGCATTGGCCGGCGAGGACTACACCAAGCCGGTGTCGGCGGGCAGCTGGACGCTGGCTTCCGATTTCCAGCGCCTTTCATTGAAGAGCATCCCCAAGCAGCTGGTGCCGGCCGGTACCGTCAGCTTCGTCGGCATGCGCAGCACCTATCGCCGCGATGGTTTCGGCGCCGAGCTGGTGATGGTGATGGACCCGCCGAAGCTGGTGGTGCCTGCCGTCGCCGCGGAAGGGGCCAAGGCCGAAACGGCACAGGCGCAGGCCACCAAGGACGAGCAGGAGGAGGGCGTCCGCCGCGGACGCCGCCACCAGCACGATGATTCGGTGCCCGAGTACAGCGAGATGTCCTCGATCAACGTCACGGCATTGCTGCGTTTTGAAGGCAACACGCTGGAAGACGTGATGCGCACCCGCCAGGTGCTGCTGGATGGCTATTCGCCCGAGGCCACCGAGCGCATCACCCTGCATGGCGAAGAGGTGCCGCTGGCGGGCAACTTCACCGCCGCCTACGGTCTGTGGCTGGCGCAGAGCGGGTTCGCCACGCAGTCGCTGCGTACCCTGTTCGGCATGAGCGAGGGCATCGGCGAGCCGCACATCTACCTCATGCAGCCGTGGGATCCGAACCGCCGCATCATCTTCATGCTGCATGGCCTGGGCAGCAGCCCGGAAGCGTGGGTGAACCTGGCCAACGAGATCATGGGTGACCCCGAACTGCGCCAGCAGTTCCAGGTGTGGCAGGTGTACTACCCGACCAACGCGCCGATCGCGCTGAACCGCTACGAGATCGCCAACGCATTCAACGACACGTTGCAGCACTTCGACCCCAACGGCAGCACGCGCGCCTCGAAGGACATGGTCTACATCGGCCACAGCATGGGGGGCGTGCTGGCGCGCCTGCTGGTCAGCGACTCGGGCGACGTGCTGTGGAACGATCTGCTCGCCAACTACAACCTGAAGGGCGAACGCCTGAAGCGGGTGCAGTCCAAGCTGGGTCCGCTGCTGCACTTCAAGGCCGAACCGAACGTGGAGCGTGCGATCTTCATCGCCGCCCCGCACCAGGGCACGGACATCGCCGGCAACAAGGTCGGCCGCCTGATCGGCCGCCTGGTGCGCCTGCCGCTGACCATCCTCGGCAAGTTCGAGGATGTGTTCCTGGCACTGGCACAGGCCGAGCAGCAGGCGGATGGCACGGCCAAGCCGAAGATTCCCAACAGTATCGACAACCTCAAGGCCAGCGACCCGTTCGTGAAAGCCGCTGCGCAGCTGCCGATCACGCCGGGCCTGAAGTACCACTCCATCATCGCCCAGCGCAAACCGGAACTGCCGGTGGAGAAATCCGACGATGGGCTGGTGCCGTACTGGAGCTCGCACCTGCCGGGCGCGTTGTCGGAGAAGGTGATCATCTCCGGCCACAGCGTGCAGGAGACGCCGCAGGCGGTGCTGGAAGTGCGCCGCATCCTGCACCAGGACATCGATGAAGTGGGTACGGTGGCGAGGCCGTAACGGGACGCTCTCCGGGGCGTCTACACGCGACGTGCGATCACCGTGGCGAACACCGCCAGGCCCAGGGTGATGGCCAGGCACAGGATGTAACCGGTATGCGGGGCGCTTTCCACGAACAGTGCGAACAGCGCGCCGGATACCGCCAGTGCGGTGGTCACCGACAGTGCTTCGCTCAACTGCAGGGCCGAGGTGTTCGCACCCTGTTCGTGTGGTGGTGACAGTGACAGCGTCAGCACCGACAGGCTGGCGTAGATCATGCCCATGCCGAAGCCGGTCAGCGTCCAGCCGACCAGGGCGACCGGCAGTGGCACCGCAGTGAACAGCACCGCCAGCGTCGCGGCGATGCCCACGGTCATCAGCGGTGTGCCCACGCGCAGCAGTTGCTGCCGCGACCAGCCGCGCTGCTGGTGACCCTGCAGCCACGAGCCGGTGAACCAGCCCAGCGCGCCCAGGCTCAGCACGGCACCGGCCCAGCTGGGTGACAGCCCACGCTCGCGCTGCAGCAGCAGGGGCAGGTAGGCCTCGCAGGCGAAGAACGCGGCAGCGGCCACACCACGCAATGCGATCACACTGGGCAGGCCACGGCGCAGGCGCAGGGTGCCGGCGGGCAACAGGCGATGCACGCAGAACAGCAGCGCCAGCATCGCCACGCTGATGCACAGCAGTGCAGGTACGCCCTGTTGTTGCCCGCCCAGATACAGCAGCAGGGCAGCCAGGGAGGCGCCGCTGGCCCAGCGCACGATGTTGCCGCGGCCATCATCGGCAACATCCATGGCTGCAGCCTGCATGCGCGCCAGCGCCGGTCGCAGCAGCAGGCCGGCCGGTATCGCCAGCAGCGGCACCGCCAGGAACACCCAGCGCCAGCCAAGATGCTGCACGATCACACCGCTCAGCGCCGGGCCGATCATCGACGGCACCACCCAACCGGCAGAGAACGCGGCGAAGACCTTCGGCCGCAGATGCTCGGGATAGGTCCGGCCGACCATCACATACAGCGACACCGAAATGGCGCCTGCGCCCAGGCCCTGCAGCAGGCGTCCGGCCACCAGCATGCCCATGCGCAGGGCGAAGCCCGCCAGCAGCAGGCCCAGCACGAAGCAGGCCAGGCCCCACCATAGCGGGCGTGCGGGGCCGTGGCGGTCGGCCCAGCGGCCGGCCAGGGTCATGCCGATCACGCTGGTGGCCAAGGTGCCGCCGAAGGCCAACGCATACAACCGCAGGCCGTCCAAGGCCTCGGCCACGGTCGGCATTGCTGCGGCCACCGCCAGTGCCTCGAAGGCATGCAGGGAGACCAGGGCGACCATGCCCAGGGTGGTGGCGCGGTAGCGCGCGGACAGGATGGAGGAATCGACCGGATCGGCCGTGGCAGCGGGGGAGGGCATCGGGTTCCTGCGGGGGCGGACGGGCCGCGCTTGTCATCTGGCGGCGATGGTAGCAGCATGCCACCTCAACCAAAGTTGAGGTCAATCGATGCTGGCACAGGACATGAGCGTCGGCGATGTCGCCCGTCGCAGCGGCGTGGCCGTCTCTGCGCTGCATTTCTACGAGCGCAAGGGATTGATCAGCAGCCTGCGCACGTCGGGTAACCAGCGCCGCTACGCCCGCGACGTGCTGCGCCGGCTGGCGGTGATCCGCGTGGCGCAACGCGTAGGCATGCCGCTGGAAGCGGTGGCACGTGCGTTCGAGAGCCTGCCGCAGGGGCGGGCGCCGACCAAGGCCGACTGGGCCAAGCTGTCGGCACGCTGGCAGGTGGAGCTGGAGGAACGCATCCACATGCTGCAGCTGCTGCGCGACGAGCTGACCGGCTGCATCGGCTGCGGTTGCCTGTCACTGAAGCGCTGCCGCCTGGCCAACCCGGATGACGTGCTCGGCGAGCGCGGCGACGGCCCGATGCGCTGGGGCTGACCGTGCTGGTGGGTGCCGACCCTGGTCGGCACGCTCGTTACCAGACGGTGATGGTTTCGCCGCTCTGGATGCCTTCCACCGCGCGCTGGAAGGCGAGCGCCGCGCGCTGTGCGGTCACCGCTTCGAAGCCGGGGAAGTAGGGGCCATAGGCTTCCATCGATTCCACCAGCACGTTCGGGCTGACCACGTTGATGCGCAGCCCGCGCGGCAGCAGTTCCAGCGCCGCCGCCCGCACGAAACCTTCCAGCGCATGGTTGACGGCGGTGGCGTTGGCGCCATCGCGGATCGGCTGCGCGCTGACGATGCCACTGGTCAGGGTGATCGAGCCGCCAGCGTTGAGATGGTGTTGCGCGGCCAGTCCAAGGCGCACCTGGCCGAGCAGCTTGTCCTGCAGGCCGACGTTGAACTGTTCGGGTGTCATCTGCTGCAACGGGCCGAAATGCAGCTTGCCGGTGGTGGAGATCACCGCATCGACCGGGCCGGTCTGCGCGAACAGCTCGCGCACGCTGGCGTCGTCGGTGAGGTCCACGCGCAGGCTCCCGCTGTGGCGGCCGGCAGCGAGGATGTCGTGCTGCTGGCCCAGGTGGCGGGCGACCGCCTGGCCGAGGGTGCCGCTGGCACCGACGAGAAGAATCTTCATGACAGCTCCTTGCGAGAGGGGATGGACGCAGTCTGCGCTGTCACCGGTTGGTTTGGTAAGCGGCGTATGATTCGCATATTCCTAATCATGGGTTTGCAATGGATACCTTGCGCTGCATGCAGGCCTTCGTCGCCGTGGCCGAGCACGGTAGTTTTTCCGCTGCCGCCAGCCACCTGCAGGTGTCGGCGGTGATGGTCGGCAAGTACATCCAGCAGCTGGAAGCGCACCTGGGCACCGCGCTGCTGCAGCGGAACACCCGTCGCCAACGCCTGACCGAAGCCGGCACTGCCTACCTGGCCGGTTGCCGGCAGGTGCTGGAACAGGTGCAGCAGGCCGAGGCGGACGTGGCCGGGCTGCAGGTGCAGCCACGCGGGCTGTTGCGGGTCAGTGCGCCGACCACCTGGGGCAGCTGCGTGCTGGCTCCCGTGTTGAGCGATCTGCTGCGGGCACAGCCGCTGCTGAACATCGAGCTGGACCTGAGCAATCGCCGCATCGACCTGATCGAGGATGGCTTCGATGCAGCCATCCGCGTCGGTCCGCTGCCGTCGCAGGAACTGGTGGCGCGGCCGCTGCCGCCGTATGCGATGAGTCTGTGTGCATCACCGTCGTACCTGCGCCGCCGTGGTACGCCGCGCACGCCCGCCGATCTTGAAGGACATGATTGCCTGAGCCACCTGGCCTGGCGCGGCGGTCACGGTTGGCAGCTGGCCAATGGCGAACAGGTCGATTGGGAAGCGCGGTTGACCAGCAATGACGGCTACGCGCTCCGCGAAGCAGCCGTGGCGGGCGCGGGCCTGGTGCTGCAGCCGACCGCGCTGCTTGCCGGCGAAATCGCAGCGGGACGATTGAAGCCACTGCTGCGCGACTATCTGCCCGAGCCACGGCCGATGCACCTGATCTACCTGCCCGACCGTCGCCCCCGACCGCGGCTGCAGTGTTTCGTTGATTTCGTCATGGCCAGGCTGGGCACGTAGATCCACGCATGCGTGGATGGCGGTGGGTGCCGACCGTTGGTCGGCACACTTGTTTCAATCATTGGCCGCAGACAGTTCCTGCCCACGCACCTGCGCGGCACGCAGTGCCTTTTCCACCAACGCTTCAAACCCGTCGGCCTGGAAACTCTCGATCGCCGCCTGGGTGGTGCCGTTGGGGGAGGTCACCCGGCGCCGCAGTTCGGCTGGGCTTTCACCGGCTTCGTCCAGCATGCGCGAGGCGCCCAGCAGTGTCTGCACCACCAGCGTGCGCGCCGCTTCTGCAGGCAGGCCTTGTGCGATGCCGGCCGCTTCCATTGCTTCGGCCAGCAGGAACACATAGGCCGGGCCACTGCCGGATACGGCGGTGACCGAATCCATCTGCGCTTCGTCGTCGATCCACACCGTGCGTCCCGCGCTGGCCAGCACGCGTTCGGCCTGCGCATGCTGCTGCGCATCCACCGCTGGCGTGGCATACAGGCCGGTGACCCCGGCGCCGAGCAGGGCCGGGGTGTTGGGCATCGCGCGCACCACCGGCAGCGTGCCACCCAACCAGCGCTGCAGCTGCGGGCTGGTGATGCCGGCGGCGATCGAGATCACCAACGGCTCCTGTGCCTGCGCCAACACCTGCAGTGACTGGCAGACTTCGCGCAGCACCTGCGGTTTCACCGCCAGCAGCCACGTGTTGCCCTGCGCCGCCGCAGCGGCCGCGTTGTCGTGGGTCTGCACGCCAAAATCGGCAGCCAGCTTTTCGCGCAGTTCGGCCACCGGTTCGGCCACGTGGATGTGCGCGGCCGGCACGCCCTGCCGGATCAGGCCGGCAATCAGGCTGCGGGCCATGTTGCCGCCGCCGATGAAGGTGATGGAATCAGCTGCCATGGGAATCTCCTTGGAATCAGGCCGGGCGCGGACGCGCGCCGAACAGGGCGGTACCGATGCGCACCAGGGTGGCACCTTCGGCGATCGCTTCAGCGTAGTCGCTGCTCATGCCCATCGACAGGGTGTCCACCTGGGCATGAGTGGCAGCCAGCGCCTCGAAAAGTGTGCGCATGCGCACGAACGCGTCGCGCCGGCGCTCGGCGTCGGGCCACGGCGCAGGAATCGCCATCAGGCCGCGCAGGCACAGGTTCGGCTCGGCGGCGATGGTTGCCGCCAGCGCGTCCACGGCGTCCGGCGCGCAGCCGTGCTTGCTCGACTCGTCATCGATGTTGACCTGGATGAGTACGTTCAGCGGGCCGCGTTCAGCGGGGCGGTAGCGGGCCAGCGCGGCGACCAGCTTGGGCCGGTCCACGCTCTGCACCCAGTCGAAGTGCGTGGCCACCGGTTCGGCCTTGTTCGACTGCAGGTGGCCGATCAGGTGCCATTCCAGGCCCAGCGGCTGCAGTTCCTGCATCTTGGCCAGCGCTTCCTGCACGTAGTTTTCGCCGAAGGCGGTCTGGCCCTGCGCGGCAAGCGCAGCCACGGCCTCGGCCGGCTGGGTCTTGGACACCGCCAGCAGGCGCGGCGGTGGCCGCCCGGCGGCAGCGGCGGCGTTGTGCAGGTTGCTCAGGATCTGGGGCAGGGGAGTGGCCACGTAACGCGTTCCGTTCAATCAGGAGGCTATACTGCCGCCCGGGGAAAGATCCTTCCAGTCGAAGCCGTTATTGGGGAGTAGCCGCTCATGGATATCGCCGAGCTGTTGGCGTTTTCCGTAAAGAACAAAGCGTCCGACCTGCATCTGTCCGCAGGCCTGCCGCCGATGATCCGCGTGGACGGTGATGTTCGCCGGATCAACATTCCAGCCCTGGACCACAAGCAGGTCCACGCGCTGGTGTACGACATCATGTCCGACAAGCAGCGCCGCGATTACGAGGAATTCCTCGAAGTCGATTTCTCCTTCGAGATCCCGTCGCTGGCGCGCTTCCGTGTCAATGCGTTCAACCAGAACCGTGGCGCCGGTGCGGTGTTCCGTACCATTCCGTCCGAAGTGCTGACCCTGGAAGACCTGGCCTGCCCGCCGCTGTTCCGCGAGGTGATCCAGCAACCGCAGGGCCTGATCCTGGTGACCGGCCCGACCGGTTCGGGCAAGTCGACCACGCTGGCGGCGATGATCGACTACATCAACAAGAACGAGTACGGCCACATCCTCACCGTCGAGGATCCGATCGAATTCGTGCACACCTCGCAGAAGTGCCTGATCAACCAGCGCGAAGTGCACCGCGATACGCACGGCTTCAACGAAGCGCTGCGTTCGGCACTGCGTGAGGACCCGGACATCATCCTGGTCGGCGAACTGCGTGACCTGGAAACCATCCGCCTGGCGCTGACCGCCGCGGAAACCGGCCACCTGGTGTTCGGCACCCTGCACACCAGTTCGGCGGCCAAGACCATCGACCGCATCATCGACGTGTTCCCGGCCGGCGAGAAGCCGATGGTGCGCTCGATGCTGTCCGAATCGCTGCGCGCGGTCATTTCGCAGGCGCTGCTGAAGAAGGTCGGTGGCGGTCGTACCGCTGCGTGGGAAATCATGGTGGGCACCCCGGCCATCCGCAACCTGATCCGCGAGGACAAGGTGGCGCAGATGTATTCGGCCATCCAGACCGGCCAGCAGTACGGCATGATGACCCTGGACCAGCACCTGCAGGACCTGGTCAAGCGCAGCCTGATCACCCGCAACCAGGCCCGCGAATACGCCAAGGACAAGCGTCTGTTCGAGTAAGGCGAGGCAATGGCGGGGCAGACGCGCGAAGACGTCGCCGGCCCCGCGCTGTTTCCTCCACCGACCGATTCCTGGTACATGCCCCATTGGGAGCCCGCCGTGAACACCACCGCGACCACCATCGATTTCACCTCGTTCCTCAAGCTGATGGCGCACCAGCGCGCCTCGGACCTGTTCATCACCGCCGGCATGCCGCCGGCGATCAAGGTCAACGGCAAGATTTCGCCGATCACCCAGACGCCACTGACGCCGCAGCAGAGCCGCGACCTGGTGCTGAACGTGATGACGCCGGCGCAGCGCGAAGAATTCGAAAAGACCCACGAATGCAACTTCGCCATCGGCCTGTCCGGCGTCGGCCGCTTCCGCGTGAGCTGCTTCTACCAGCGCAACCAGGTCGGCATGGTGCTGCGTCGCATCGAGACGCGCATCCCGACCGTGGAAGAGCTGAGCCTGCCGCCGATCATCAAGACGCTGGCGATGACCAAGCGCGGCATCATCCTGTTCGTCGGCGCTACCGGTACCGGTAAATCAACCTCGCTGGCAGCGATGATCGGTTACCGCAACCAGAATTCGACCGGGCACATCATCACCATCGAAGACCCGATCGAATTCGTGCACAAGCACGAGGGCTGCATCATCACCCAGCGCGAAGTCGGCATCGATACCGACAGCTGGGAAGCCGCGCTGAAGAACACCCTGCGCCAGGCGCCGGATGTGATCATGATCGGCGAGGTGCGTACCCGCGAGGGCATGGACCATGCCATCGCCTTCGCTGAAACCGGTCACCTGGTGCTGTGCACGCTGCACGCCAACAACGCCAACCAGGCGATGGACCGCATCGTCAACTTCTTCCCGGAAGATCGCCGCAACCAGCTGTTGATGGATCTGTCGCTGAACCTCAAGGGCGTGGTCGCGCAGCAGTTGATTCCTTCGCCGGATGGCCGTTCGCGCAAGGTGGCGATGGAGATCCTGCTGGGCACGCCGCTGGTGCAGGACTACATCCGCGACGGCGAGATCCACAAGCTGAAGGAGCTGATGAAGGAATCGGTCCAGCTGGGCATGAAGACCTTCGACCAGAGCCTGTTCGAGCTGTACCAGGCCGGTGAGATCAGCTACGAGGACGCGCTGCGCTACGCCGATTCGCAGAACGAAGTGCGCCTGCGCATCAAGCTCAGCCAGGGCGGCGATGCCCGCACCCTGTCGCAGGGGTTGGATGGCGTGGAGATTTCAGAGGTCCGGTAACGAAGGTGCCGCTGCCGTCGGCAGTGCGATGGATGGCAGGACGGCATTCATGAAATCCAGTCATGACCGACTGCCATCCAGGTCGTTTAATCCGCTGCCCCTGCAGGCGTATCGTCATCGCTCCCTTACTGGAGCACGACGATGCAGACACGTGAACTCGGCCGCAGCGGCCTGAAAGTCTCCGCCCTGGGCCTGGGCTGCATGGGCCTGAGCCACGGCTACGGTCCCGCCGTCGAGCAGAGCCAGGGCATCGCCCTGCTGCACGCCGCGGTCGAACGCGGCGTGACCTTCTTCGACACCGCCGAAGTCTATGGTCCATATACCAACGAAGACCTGCTCGGCAGGGCGCTGGCACCGCACCGCGACAAGCTGGTGATCGCCACCAAGTTCGGCTTCAAGGACGCACAGGTCGACACCGGCCTGGACAGTCGTCCGGAGAACATCCGTGCGGTGGCCGAAGCCAGCCTCAAGCGCCTGCGCACCGACTACATCGACCTGTTCTACCAGCACCGCGTGGATCCGAACGTGCCGATCGAGGATGTGGCCGGCACCGTGCGTGACCTGATCGCCGAGGGCAAGGTGCGCCACTTCGGCTTGTCCGAAGCCAGCGCCGCCACGGTGCGTCGCGCGCATGCCGTGCAACCGGTGGCCGCAGTGCAGAGCGAGTACTCGCTGTGGTGGCGCGAACCGGAACGCGAACTGCTGCCGGCGCTGCAGGAACTCGGCATCGGCTTCGTGCCGTTCAGCCCGCTCGGTCGCGGCTTCCTGACTGGCGCGATCAACGCCGACACCACCTTCGCCGACAACGATTTCCGCAACACCGTGCCACGCTTCGAAGTGCAAGCGCGTCGCGCCAATCAAGCGCTGGTTGACCGCATCACCACGATCGCGGCGGCGCGGGGCGCCACCCCGGCACAGGTCGCGCTGGCCTGGCTGCTGGCGCAGGCACCGTGGATCGTGCCGATTCCGGGTACGACCAAGATCCATCGCCTGGAAGAGAACCTTGCCGCCGCCGACCTGCAGCTGTCTCCCGCCGAGCTGGAGCGCATCGCGCAGACGCTGCAGGAGATCGCCATCGTCGGCGAGCGCTACAACGCACAGCGTGCGGCACAGGCCAAGGGCTGATCGCAGTGGCCGCGGACTCTCGTCCTGTGCTGGGTGCGGACCGTTGGTCCGCACGCCTCACCCCACCATCGGTCCGCGCAGCGCATCAAGCACCGTACGCATCGCCACGGTGACATGCCGGCGTGACGGGTAATACGCGTAGTAGCCATCGAAGTGCGGGGACCAGTCATCCAGTGTTGATTGCAGGCGGCCTTCCAGCAGGGCCGCCTGCACCTGGTCTTCGGGCAGCCAGGCCAATCCGCTGCCGGCCAGCGCCGCAGCCCGCGTCATGCCCATGGTGTTGAAGGTCCATTGGCCGGAGACGCGGATGCTCAGTTCGTGGCCATCCTGACCGAAATCCCACGGCATCAGGCCGCCATGGGTGGGCAGGCGCAGGGTGATGCAGTTGTGCGCGGCCAGATCGTGCGGATGCACCGGCGCCACGTGCTGGCGGAAGTACGACGGTGCCCCCACCACGCGCATGCGCAGCGGCGGACTGATCGGCAGCGCCACCATGTCGCGTGCCAGGCGCTCACCGAGACGGATGCCGATGTCGTAGCGCTCGGCGACGATGTCGGCCAAGCCGTAATCGGTGGTCAGCTCGACCTTCAGGTCCGGGTACTGCTGCAGCAGCGGTGCCAGCCTGGGCCAGGCCAGGTATTCGGCGGCGTGGCCGGTGGCGTTGATGCGGATGGTGCCTGCGGGGCGCTCGCGGTACTCGGCCAGCGCGGCCAGTTCGTCTTCGATCTCGGCCAGGCGCGGGGCCAGGGTTTCCAGCAGGCGGGCACCGGCCTCGGTGGTGGCGACACTGCGGGTGGTGCGGGTCAGCAGGCGCACGCCCAGTCGCTCTTCCAGCCCGCGCATGGCGTGGCTGAGGGCGGACTGGGAGACACCCAGCTGGGCAGCGGCTTTGGTGAAGCTGCCTTCGCGGGCAACGTGGACGAAGGCTTGCAGGTCGTTGAGGTTTTCACGCGGCATGAGGGGATGATACGGCCGGGCCGCGCCCGGCGCCCGCGGTAGTGCCGGCCGCTGGCCGGCAACCGCAACAGCAACAGCCGGAGCAACAGCAACAGCGGGCTTCCTGTGGAGCCGCATGGCCTGCTCTTGGTGGGTGTCGACCTCGGTCGACACGTAGATCCACGCTATGCGTGGATGCGTGCCCGGTGTTGCCGGTGCTGGTCGGTTAATGCGCCATGTCGATTTGTGGTTCCGTGGTTCGTCGAATGGGTACTTTCCAAACAGCAGGGAGCAGCACATGAGCACCGACAGCAAACCCAAGGGCCCTGCGTCCTATTTTCCTTCCATCGAAAAGACCTACGGGCAGCCGGTGACGCATTGGCTGGGGCTGCTGGCCAAACGGCCGGGGCTGAAGCACATGGAACTGGTCAGCTTCCTGAAATCCGAGCACGGGCTGGGCCATGGCCACGCAAACGCCCTGGTCGCCCACCACCTGGCCACCCAGCGCTGAGACAACCGCTCCACCGAGCGAAGCGACCCGCTTTTGCTCTTCTTCTCTCTCTACGTGGCTGGACGCGCACGGAACCTGTCCAAGGCCGGGTGGGGTGAGGCTGCGGGGGTGTCCGCGGCATGGGCCCGAGGCATGCCTCGGGCGGGTTGGGCAGGACGCCCAACCCCGGTCTTGCCGTGTGCGCAGGACAGCGCACACGAGCAAGACGCGGCCAAGTCCCCAAGGACGGGTTCACGGCGTCCCCCGCGAACCCATCTCCCCCGGCCAAGCGCGGCTTTTGCTGTTGGTACACCAGCCACGAGGGGCTGCGCCGTTCGCCGCAACTCCCAACTGAACGATTTCATCTGCAACTGTCATGCAGATCGTGTCTAATACCGCTCCCCACCCGTAGTGCCCCCACCTGTATGTCCCTCCAATCCCATGGCCCGGCGCCGTGCGACGACGCTGACGGCCACCTGGTCACCGCTGGCCCGCTGACCCCGCCGCCCGATGTTGCCGGCACCCCCGCCGATGAGAAGGCGCTGCGCCACTCGGTCGCCGAGGACGTGCAGGGCATGGTGCTGGCCATGCTCGTGGCCTCACTGGGCCTGGCCATCTTCGCCAAGGGCGGGCTGATGATCGGCGGCATGGCCGGCATGGCCTTCCTGCTGCACTATTCGATGGGCTGGAACTTCGGTCTGGTGTTCGTGCTGGTCAACCTGCCGTTCTACTGGGTGGCCGTGCGCCGCATGGGCTGGGAATTCACCCTGAAGACGTTCGCAGCGGTCACTGCCTGCGGCCTGCTCACCGACATCCTGCCGCGCTGGGCGGACTTTTCGCATATCGCGCCGCTGTACTCGGCGCTGGTCGGTGGCGCGCTGTCCGGCCTGGGCATCCTGTTCTTCATCCGCCACCGCGCCAGCCTCGGCGGCATCG
The DNA here is from genome assembly GCF_031455455.1 of Stenotrophomonas sp. 1337. Taxonomy (NCBI): domain Bacteria; kingdom Pseudomonadati; phylum Pseudomonadota; class Gammaproteobacteria; order Lysobacterales; family Lysobacteraceae; genus Stenotrophomonas; species Stenotrophomonas sp. 1337. Next base: position 47,528 of record NZ_JAVDSR010000004.1, read on the forward strand.
GCATTCTGGCGGTTTACCTGCAGCGCACCCGCGGCTGGAGCGCCGGCAAGGTGCAGATGTCCTTCGATGCGTGCCTGATGGTGGCCGCGTTCTTCGTGCTGTCGCCGTCGAAAGTGATGTACTCGGCCATCGGTGCGGTGGTGCTCAGCCTGGTGCTGATGTTCAACCACCGCCCGGGCCGCTACATGGGCGTCTGATTCCGCACTCGGCGGATCGCCCGCCCAGGCGCCACGCGCCCCGGTAGCGCCGGGCCATGCCCGGCGGATGCGCATCAGCCGCGCGCTGCCTGTACCCACGGCGGTGCCAGCTTCAGCAGCGTTGCATGCACCGGGCAGTCCTCGGCATGCGCGCCCGGCAGGTAGCCCAGGCTCATCAGGAACTCGCCGGTGATCTCGCCACCGGTGAAGCGGAACGTCTTCTTGAACAGCTTCACCCAGTCGGCCTTGCTGCGCGGATGGTGTGCGTCCAGCCAGGCGGCGAAGCTGCCGTGGCTCTGGCGCAGCTGCTGGATCACCTGCGCGTTGTGGATCGCTGCCAGCACCTTCAAGCGGTTGCGGATGATGCCCGGGTCCGACAGCAGGCGCTCGATGTCCTGCTCGGCGTAGGCCGCCACGCGATCAACGTCGAACGCGTCATAGGCCGCGCGGAATCCCTCGCGCTTCTTCAGGATGGTCTCCCAGCTCAGGCCGGCCTGGTTGATCTCCAGCAGCAGGCGCTCGAACAGTTCACGCTCATCGCGCTGCGGGAAGCCATATTCATTGGCGTGGTAGTACTCGTGCACCGGATGGCCCGGGGCGATGCGGCAGTATCCGCTCATGGTGTGGCCGCCTCCGCGCGGTCGTTGCTGCGATCAATCTCCAGCTGGCCCGCCGCGCCGTCAAGCAGCAGCGTCGGCCAGCGCGGCGGCTGCATGGTCAGGCGGCCGTCGCGTAGGGCCTGCGGGGCCCCGTCCGAGGTGCGCTGGTCAACGTCCTGGAAGGAAACATCACCCTCCTTTCTCCAGCCAGCCGGTTCACGCACGTGCAGCTGGCAGCGCGGACCGCTGTACAGACTGGTCATGCACAGCAGCACGTCGTCTTCTCCATCGCCGTCCAGATCACGGCGCAGGGTGACGCAGCGGTTGTCGCCGGTCTTGTCGTCGTCCAGGCAATCGCCCGCGTGCAAGCGACGGTGCAGTACCGCCTGCCACCAGTCATCGGCTGGCGAGGCGGTGCCCTTGGCCTGCACGATCCGGGACTTCAGGCTGGCCAGGTCGCGCACGCCATCGTCGATGTCGTTATCCCAGCGTGACTCACGCTTCTGCCGGGCCAGGGCCTGCACGATGATGCTGGAGGCGCGCGTGTCGGCCGCCAATGACGGTGCTTTCTGCAGCGTGCGCAGCGCCTGCACACCTCGACGGCCCAGCTCGAAACGCAGCTGATTTGCGGCGTCCGCGGTCATCAACGCCGGATCGGCGCGCAGGCGCTTCATCTGGCTGGCCAGGGTGATGCGCACCGGGTCGATCACCGGCGAGATGGCCAGCAGTGCGGTTGCCAGCACGGCCCAGCACATCCAGCGGTTGACCGGCTCAAGCCGATGCAGCCAACGCCCGTGCCGGCGCAGTGCGGCGAAGGCGTAGCCGATGGCATAGCCGGCAATCAGCACCGCGACCGCCGCGCCCCAGAAGCGCGAGAGGGTCCAGCCGTACTGGCTGACCCGCAGGGACATCGCATACATCGCCAGGCCGGCGTAGATCGGCAGTGCCAGCAGGCTGGCCTCGACCAGCCGGCGCAGCCATGCCGGGTAGGGCGGGGTGCCGTCGTCGTGCTGGTAGACCGCGTTGGCCAGGCTGATCAGCAGCACCGCCAGCACCAGCAGCAGGCTGGCGGCCGAGCGCGTGGCCCACAGCGGCGCCAGCCCGGTGAACGGCAGCGACAGCACGAACAGCACCGCGATGAACGACAGCAATGGCAGCAGGCCGCGGCAGATCGCGAAGAGCACCTGGCGGGTGATCTGCATCGCGCGATGCTGGGTGCGCCCGATCAGCACGCCGAAGCCTGCCAGCATGCCGGTGGCCAAGGCGATGAAGGCATCGCTGCCGAACAGGACGTGGAAGAAGTCGACCTTGACCATCCGGAACAGCGCCGCCCACAGCCACAGCAGCAGCCAGGTCAAGCCGGTGAACACCGCCGCCAGCACCAGGGTCAGCCCGTTCTGCCAGGCGCGTTCGAACAACGCGCCATAGTCGGCCCGCCAATGTCCGGCATGCAGGCGGAACTGCCACCACGGCAGGGCAATGAACGTGGCAACGGCCAGGCAGATCGAGAGCGGAACCTGCAGCACGGCCGCGTACAGCGCGGTTTCTCCGCTCAGGTTCCAGGCGGTCCAGGCGGCCAGGGCGAGGACCAGCAACGAGGCCAACCCGGCGTGCAGCCACAGGCGCCAGGCCTTCAGATCGACCAGCGTCAAGGCCACTGCGGTGGGCACGGTCAATACCCAGGCATACCAGCAGTAGCGCCAGCCGATGTCCCGGAACGGTCATTGATCCGCCAGTTCCTGGGCCGCGAAAAGCATCAGCCCCTGCAGCAGTGCGATCAACACGATCATGCTGCGGGTGGGCCATGACAGCGTTGCATCCTGCTGCATCGGGTCGTCCTCCTTGCAAGAGCGCCATCCTAGCCCATCCCTTCGCGCCCGCATCCGGTCGCAGCGGTTAGAATGGCGCCCATGCCAGTAACGCCGACTTCCCTCGCCAATCACCTGCTCGTGGCGCTGCCGTCGCTGATCGACGCCACCTTCGCCCGCACCGTCGCGCTGATCTGCCAGCACGACGAGAACGGGGCAATGGGGGTGCTGGTCAACCAGCCGTCCGAGTACACCTTGGGCGAAGTGCTTGCGCAGATGGAGATCGCTACCGGCGATGGCGTCCTGCAGGCGCGTCCGGTGCTCAATGGCGGACCGGTGCATCCCGAGCGTGGCTTCGTCATCCATGACGACGCGCGCGCGTGGGATTCCAGCCTCGTCGTCGGTGAGGGCCTGTACCTGACCACCTCGCGTGACATCCTCGAGGCGATGGCGCGTGGCGAAGGCCCGGCCAATGCCGTGGTCACCCTGGGCTGCGCGGGCTGGAGTGCCGGCCAGCTGGAAAGCGAACTGTCCGAAAACAGCTGGCTGACCGTGCCGGCTGATGCCGAACTGGTGTTCCAGCTGCCGCTGGAACAGCGCTGGCAGGGCGCCGCGTCGCGCATTGGCGTCGATCTGTTCCGGCTGACCGATTACAGCGGCCATGTCTGAGCCGGCCCTCATCCGTCGCGATGGCACCGTACTCGGTTTCGATGTCGGCTCGCGCCGGATCGGCGTGGCGATCGGCAGTGCCTTCGCCGCGCATGCACGCGCGGTGGCCGTGGTCGATGTGCACGGCAATGGCCCCGACTGGGCGGCGATCGAACGCCTGCTCAAGGAATGGAAGCCCGATGGCCTGGTGGTCGGCGATCCGCTGACCCTGGACGGCCAGGACCAGCCCAACCGCAAGCGCGCGCAGGGCTTTGCCCGCCAGCTGCGGGAACGTTTCAAGCTGCCGGTGGTGATGATCGACGAGCGTTCCAGCTCGGTCGAGGCCGCCCGCCGCTTCGCCGTCGAGCGCGCCGAAGGGCGCAAGCGTCGCCGCGACGCGGCTGCGCTCGATGCCGTCGCTGCGGCGGTGATCATCGACCGCTGGTTGTCGTCGCCGGACGACGCCATTCCCATTCCCTGACGATACGAACCCCGCCATGACCGCCCAGCAACTCGATGACTCCGGCCGCCTGCGCCACCTGTTGACGCTTGAAGGTCTTCCCCGCGACACCCTGGTGCAACTGCTCGACCGCGCTGGTCAGATCCGCGATGCCGCGGTCGGCCGTGTCGGCAACAAGCGCCACGTGCTGGGCGGATCGGCGGTGTGCACGTTGTTCTTCGAACCTTCCACCCGTACCCGCAGCTCGTTCCATCTGGCGGCGCAGCGGCTGGGTGCGGACGTGCTGAACTTCGACGCCTCCACCTCGTCCACGCGCAAGGGCGAAACCGCCTGCGACACGCTGAAGAACCTGGAAGCGATGGGCGTGCGTGGTTTCGTCGTGCGCCACCCCGATGACGGCGCCGTGGCGGCGCTGGCTGCGGTGGCGGGCGAGGGCACCGCGCTGGTCAATGCCGGCGACGGCCGCAGCTCGCACCCGACCCAGGGCCTGCTGGACATGCTGACCCTGCGCCAGGCCAAGGGCCCGGACTTCTCGAAGATGAAGGTGGTGATCGTCGGTGACGTCAAGCACTCGCGCGTGGCCCGCACCGACCTGCATGCCCTGCGCACGCTGGGCGTGGGCGAGATCCGCGTATGTGGCCCGCAGTCGCTGCTGCCTGACGACGACACCCTCAAGGGCTGCGTGGTCGGTGATGATTTCGACGCGATGCTGGAAGGCGTCGACGCGCTGATGATGTTGCGCCTGCAGCGCGAGCGCATGGAAGAAGGCCTGGTGCCGTCGCTGGAGCAGTACCAAGCACAGTACGGCCTGAACACCGCACGCCTGGCCCGCGCCGGCAAGGACGCCGCCGTGCTGCACCCGGGGCCGATCAACCGCGGCGTGGAAGTGACCGACGAAGTGGCCGACGGCCCGCAGTCGTGGGTGCTGCGCCAGGTCGCCAACGGCGTCGCCGTACGCATGGCCGTGCTGGAAACCCTGCTGGGTTGATTGCCTCCGATTGCTGCGTTGGTGGGTGCCAACCTGGGTTGGCAGGTGCACTGCTTTGGTAGATGCCAACCTTGGTTGGCACTATCCGTCCGTGCTGAATGCCTTTGGTCGATCACCCAAGGCCTCGAGCTCCCACTCGCACCATGCGTGCCGATACTGCCCCAACTGCGTCGTCAGACCCGCCCTGATCGGATTGCCCATCAGGTACATCGCATGCCGGTACAACGATTCGTCCGAGCGGATCGCATGATCGTGGTAGCAGGCCTGCCAGAAGCGCCCGCCCCTTCCCAACAACCGGTTTGCCTGCTGCGCCGTGCGCGATTTGAAGCGCTTCATGACGGTTTCCAGTGTTCCCGCGCGTAGTTCGAGCAGCCAGTGGATGTGATCGGGCATGACCACGTAGGCGATCGAGCGGGTGAAGCCTTCCTGATCCAGCCTCTGGAATTCCTGGATTGCCAGGGCTGCGGCAGCGTCGTTGGCGAACAGGGGCGCGCGACGATCCACGACGGTAGTCAGGATGTAGCTGAGACCGATGCTGGAGCGACGGCCGAGCAGGAGGCGGACGTTTTGCATGGCGCAAGCTTGGGCGGACACGCTTGCGACGGACATCGGGGAATGGCTTGATCTTGGGTAGGCTGGTGCCAACCAAGGTTGGCATCTACCAGAATGGGGCCAACCAAGGTTGGCCTCTACCGGAGCAAGCGCTCAGCGCTTCTGGGCGAACAACCACGCCCACATCGCCGCGTCGGCGTAGGTGGCATCCCAGGCGTTGTGGTTGCCTTCCGCGTACTCGGTATAGCGCACGTCGCGCGCGCCGGCGGTCTGGAACGCGGCATGCAGCCGGCGATCATCATCCGGTGGCACCACATCATCCAGCGCGCCGTGGAAGATCCAGATCGGGGTGCGCTGCAACCGTTGCGCGATCACCGCATAGGGATCCGCTTCGTTCGCCACCTGCTCGACGAACAGGGTAGGGCGTACCGCACGTGGTGCCAGCACCGCACCGCACACCGGCACGATCGCGGCAAAGCGCTTCGGATCGTCCAGCGCGATGTTCCAGCTGCCATAGCCGCCCATCGACATTCCGGTCAGGTACTGCCTTGCCGGGTCAGCGCCGAATTCGGCGATCGTGGCGTCCAGTGCCGCGATCGCCACACGGTTGTTGCGACCGCTCCATTCTTCACGGCCGGGTACCTGCGGAAACACCGCCAGCGCGGGGAAGTCGGCCGCGTGCCGACGCAGGTACGGGCCCAGGCCTGCGTGGGTCTGCTTCACGCCATCGCCGCCGCGCTCGCCGGAGCCGTGCAGGAACAGCACCACCGGCAGCGGACCAGCTGCGCGCGCGGCAGCGGCCGGTATGAACACCTGGTAGTAGGCGGTGTCGCCGTCCACCTTCACCGCACGTGCCTCGAAGTGGCCGCGGGCACCGGGCGGCGTACTGGCACACCCGGTCAACATCAGCAGGGCCAGCAGCGGCAGCCAGCGCAGAAGCGATCGAAGCATGGCGGTTCCCATGAGGGCGATGTCGCCTCGATGGTAGTGCGCCGCGACCGGCCCGGCATCGTGCGCCGCATCACTGCGGGCGCGGGAAGCTGGCGATGATCTCCAGCTGCTCCTGTGCTTCGGCGTTGCCGCCTGCGGCCGCGGCCTGCACCTGCGCCATGTCCGGGTGCAGCACCACCAGCAACGGGTTCTCGCACACCGGGCACACATACTCGGTGGCGTCCTCGTCCAGTTCCATCACCATTGCCCGCGAACTGCCTTTCCACTCGCAGGCGGCACAGGTGTGAAGCTGGTCGCGCCAACCCGGTGCAAAGTAGTTTTCGATCGTCGTTGCCATGGCAGTTCCAGTCAGTGCAGCAGGACCATGGTGGCCAGGCCGAGGAAAGTAAAGAAGCCCATCGAGTCGGTCACCGCTGTCAGGAAGATGCCGCTGGCCAGCGCCGGATCGAAGCCGAAGCGCTTCAGGCCCAGGGGCACCAGCACGCCGGCAAGCGCCGCGAACAACAGGTTGCAGGTCAGCGCGATGGCGATCACGGCCGAGAGCCCGGGCGAGTGGAACCAGGCGAGCACGATCAGGCCCAGCACCGAGCCGAGCACCACGCCATTGAGCAGGGCCACCCGCACTTCCTTCCACAGCAGCGTGCGTGCGTTGGAACTGCCGACCTGGCCCAGTGCCAGGCCGCGCACCATCAGCGCCAGCACCTGGGTGCCGGCGTTGCCGCCGAGGCCAGCGACGATCGGCATCAACACCGCCAGGGCGACCAGCTTGTCGATGGTGCCCTCGAAGTGGCCGACCACGCTGGAGGCCAGGAACGCGGTGCAAAGATTCACCGACAGCCACATCAAGCGGCGGCGCATCGCGCGCCAGACCGGGCTGAACAGGTCTTCGTCCTCGTCCAGGCCGGCGGCGCCCAGCGCCTGGTGCTCGGCCTGGCCACGGATGATGTCGACCACGTCATCGATGGTGATGCGGCCGATCAGGATGTTGTTGTCATCCACCACCGGCGCCGAGATCCAGTCATGGTCGGAGAACTGCCGCGCCACTTCCTGGTCGCTTTCGCCGACATCGATGGCAGGCTGCTCATCGTCGATCAGGCGGTTGATCGGGGTGGTGTCTTCGTGGGTCACCAGCGAGGCCAGCGACACCCGGCCCAGGTACTGGTGGCGGCGGCTGACCACGAACAGGTGATCGGTGTGGTCCGGCAGTTCGCCGCGCAGGCGCAGGTAGCGCAGCACCACATCGACGTTGACGTCGGCGCGTACCGTCACCACGTCCGGGTTCATCAGGCGGCCGGCGCTGTCCTCGGGGTAGGACAGCACCTGCTCCAGGCGCTCGCGGTTCTCGCGGTCCATCGACTTGAGGACTTCGTCGATGACCGTGTCCGGAAGGTCTTCGACCAGGTCGGCCAGATCGTCGATGTCGAGGTCTTCGACCGCGGCGATGATCTCGTCCGGGTCCATGTCCGCGAGCAGGCTTTCGCGCACGTCGTCGCCGACGTGGACCAGCACCTCGCCATCGTCTTCCGGATCGACCAGGCCCCAGACGATCTCGCGTTTGCCCGGCGGCAGCGATTCGAGCAGGTTGCCGATCTCGGCCGGCGCCAGGGTATTGACCAGACGGCGTACCGGGCCCAGCCGACCGCTGTCCAGTGCATCGGACAGCATCCGCAACTGGCGCGCAGTCTTGTCGTGGCGTACGGCCTCAGCCATCGCAGCTCCCGCGGGATAAGAAAAGCCGCGATCCTGGCAAGGATGCGGCAACAGGGGTGTTCAGCACGTCATTATCGCAAGGGGATGTTTCAGCGCATACCCCGCTGGCCACAGGCCACTGGGGTCCACGCATGCCACCTCATCCCCGCCTGTCGGCGCGCTCCTTGAACAACAAGGGGCTGCTGCTCCAGACCGAATCCGCCGGGCATGGCCCGGCGCTACCAAAGGTGGCACGCGGCGGTAGCGCCGGGCCGTGCCCGGCGAGCGCGTAGCGCGGGGGTCAGGACGCGTCCGCCACAAGCGCCAGCCAGCGCTCGATGCCGCGGCGGTCACGCATGCCCAGCAGCTTCGGTGCGCGGGCGCGCAGGGCTCCCAGATCGGCATCACGGACGGCTCGGCGTACTTCCAGCAGGGTGCCCGGGTGCAGGCTGAACTCGGTCAGGCCCAGTGCCAGCAGCAGCGGGGTCATCCGTGCGTCGCCCGCGATTTCGCCGCATACCGCCACCGGGATGCGATGGCGTGCGCCGGTCTCGATCACCATCTGCAGCAGGCGCAGCACGGCCGGATGCAGCGGCGAATACAGTTCGCCCAGTGCTTCGTTGTTGCGGTCGGCGGCCAGCAGGTACTGCACCAGATCGTTGGTGCCGATCGACAGGAAGTCGACCAGATCGATGAAGCTCTCCAGCGCCAGCGCGGCGGCGGGTACTTCGATCATCGCGCCCAGTGGCACATGCTCGGCCACCATGTGGCCCTCGGCGCGCAGTTGCTCGCCCAGTTTCAGCATGCGCCGGCGTACCGCCAGCAGTTCATCACGGGTGCTGACCATGGGCACCAGCACGCGCAGCTTGCCGTAGGCCGAGGCACGCAGGATCGCGCGCATCTGGGTGTCGGCCACCTTGGGCCGCGCCAGCGACAGGCGCACGCCGCGCAGGCCCAGCGCCGGGTTTTCCTCGTTGCTCAGGGTCAGGCCGGTGCGGTCGGCCTTGTCTGCACCCAGGTCGAGGGTGCGGATGGTCACCGGCCGGCCACTCATGCCCAGCGCCGCATCGCGGTAGGTCTGGAACTGTTCTTCTTCGTCCGGCAGCTCGTTGCGCTGCAGGAACAGGAATTCGGTGCGGTACAGGCCCAGGCCATGGGCGCCCAGCGCATGCGCCTGGGTCACATCTTCCAGCGATTCGGCGTTGGCCAGCAGTGCGATGTCGACCTGGTCGCGGGTACGGCTGGGCTTGCTGCGCAGGCGGCCGAGCTCGCGCTGCTCGCGTGCGTGCTCCTTCAGGCGCGCCCGGTAATCACGCAGGTTATCGGCCTGCGGGTTGACGGTGATGCTGCCGTCGGCGCCATCGATGATCAGCACGTCGCCGTCGATCACCTTGTTCAGCAGCTGCGGCACGCTGACGATCAACGGCAGGTGCAGGCTGCGGGCAAGGATCGCACTGTGCGAAAGCGCGCTGCCAGCGCTGGTGACGATGCCGACCACACCGTGCGATTGCAGCTGGGCCAGCTCGGAAGGGGCGATGTTGTCGCAGACCAGGATTTCGCCGGCCAGGCCCTTCACCGCTGTGGGCCGCTCTGGCTGCAGGAACGCATGGATGCGCCCGATCACATGGTCGAGGTCGTCCATGCGGCTCTTCAGGTAGGCATCGTCCATGCCGTCGAAGACTTTGGCCAGGCGGTCGCGCTGCAGGCGCAGCGCGTAGCCGGCACTGTAGGGACCACTGCGGATCAGTTCGTCCAGGCCGAACAGCAGTTCGGGATCGTCCAGCAGCAGTGCATGCAGGTCGAGGAACTCGCCCACTTCCTGGTTCAGCGCGCCATGCAGGCGCTGGCGCAGCTCGTGCATCTCCGTGCGCGCCGCGTCCACGGCGCGATGCAGGCGTGCCAGCTCGGATTCAACCTGGGAGGGGGTGACGCGCTGTTCGGCCACTTCCAGTGCATGCGGCAGGCGCACGCGGGCGCGGCCCATTGCCGTGCCGCGGGCGGCGCCGTGGCCGGCCAGCAGCTGTACCGGCAGTTGGCCGGTAGGGGTTTGGCCGGCGCGCGCGCGCGGCACGCTCAGTTGTCCTCGTCGAAGCGACGCTCGAACAGGTCGACCACCGCATCCATCGCGGCGACTTCGTCTTCGCCGTTGATGCGGATGGTGACCGGCGTGCCTTGCCCGGCCGCCAGCAGCATCACGCCCATGATGCTCTTGGCGTTGATCTCACGGCCCTTGGCGGCCATGGTCACGTTGCAGCGGAACGGCGCCAGGGTCTGCACCAGCTTGGCGGTGGCCCGGGCATGCAGGCCCAAGCGGTTGCTCACAGTGAGTTCTCGTTCAAGCATCGTCGACTATCGCTCCATTACGGGTGCCCGCCGCCGCAGTGGCGGGCAGTTGATCCAGTCCCTGTTCCGGATAATTCATCACCCGCAGCAACATCGGCAGACTCAGCGCCGACACCCGGCGAACCGGGGTCCCCAACCGGGCCAGCTGCCCGGCAAGGTTGGCAGGGCTGGCGCCGTACAGGTCGGTCAGGATCAGCACGCCATCGCCCCCATCGACCCGCCGCAGAGCGGCCGAGGCGAGCGGGAGCAGAGCATCCAGGTCTGCGTCGAACGGTACTTCGAAAGCTTCGGTCTTCAGCGGCAACTGCCGCAGAAGCCGGGTCGCCACGTCGAGCAGGGCGATCCCGACCCCAGGATGTGTTACGAGGAGAATGCCACAGGTCATTACTGCACGTTAACAGGTCAAGGTGAATTGGCGATAGCAGCAGGAGAGGGGCACTGTGTCCCGTATTCAGCGTTGTTCGGGTCAGAGCCCTTTTTCGTTGAAAAAGGGATCCGACTCCATCCGTTTTTTCGATGCCTGACAGAGATTCATCCACGCATGGCGTGGATCTACCGTGTCGACCAAGGTCGACACCTACCCACAGTGCAACTCCGACCCGCCGCGATCTGTCAGAGGCGGGGCGGTGTGGGGGTGCAGGACCGTTGGCGCCATGGATGGCGCCATCGAGCCCCCAAGGATGGGTTTACGGCGTGTCCTGCGCGCCCACACCGCCTCGCCATCCAAGGGAATCCGATGTTGCTGTTGCTTCGGCTGTTGCTGTTGACGTTGCCGTGGTTTCTGCGGGGGCCGGGCGCAGCCCGGCCGACCCCCTCAATCCTGCTCGCGGTGGTACGTCGCCACGTCTTCCCAGCCCATCTCACGCGCATGGCGGGCCAGGCGTTCGGCCAGGAACACCGAGCGGTGCTTGCCGCCGGTGCAACCGAAGGCCACCGTCACATAGCTGCGGGTGCCATCGCCCAGCTTGGGCAGCCAGGTATCCAGGAAATCCATCAGCTGCGCCAGGTAGCGCTGCACATCCGGCTGCGCCTCCAGGTAGTCGCGCACGCCGGGTTCGCGGCCGCTCAACGCACGCAGTTCCGGATCCCAATGCGGGTTGGGCAGCACGCGCGCGTCGAACACGAAGTCGGCCTCGGCCGGTACGCCACGCTTGTAGGCGAACGATTCGAACAGCAGCGACAGGCGGCTGGCATGGCCCATCGCAAATTCAGTGATGATCCGGCGCCGCAGCTGGTGCACGTTCAACGCACTGGTATCGATCACCGCATCGGCTTCGCGGCGCAGCGGCGCGATCAGTTCGCGCTCACGGGCAATCGCTTCGGGCAGCGACAGGCCCAGCTGGCTCAGCGGGTGCCGGCGGCGGGTGTCGGCGTAGCGCTTGAGCACCGTTTCATCGCTGGCCTCGAAAAACAGCACCTTGGCGTCGACGCCGGCATCGGTGGCCAGCTGCCGCCAGCTGGACAACTGGGTCAGGTCGCTCTGCCCACGCACGTCGATGCCCACTGCCAACCGGCGCGATGCCGCGCCGTCATGGTGGCTAAGCACATTGCGCACGAAATCCGGCAGCAGCTGGATCGGCAGGTTGTCCGAACAGTAGTAGTCCTGGTCCTCGAAGGTCTTCAGGGCGACGGATTTACCCGAGCCGGACAGGCCACTGACGATGATCAGGGTCGGGGCGGTGGGAATGACGGTGCTCATGGACGGGCTCTTCGAAGGACAGGGGGGTCAGGGCGTTCGCCGTTCCAGCAGGTTGCTGTGGCGGGCGATGAACATCGCCGCCGGGTCGATACCCTTGGTACGCAGAATGTGCAGGCGGGTGGCCGCCTCGGTCAGGACGGCCAGGTTGCGGCCGGGCATCACCGGCAGGGTGATCAGCGGCACGTCCAGGTCCAGCACGTGGCGCGTGCCCGAGTCGCCGGTCAGGCGCTCGTAACCATGGGGGGTGGGCTCGGTCATCGGCTTGGTCAGGTGGACGATCAGCCGAAGGTACTTGTTCTTCTTTACAGCGGTGTCGCCAAACATCTCGCGCACGTTCAGCACGCCCAGGCCGCGCACTTCCAGCAGGTCCTGCAGCAGTTCCGGGCAGGTGCCATCGAGCACGTCGGGGGCGATCTGGGTGAACTCGGGGGCGTCGTCGGCCACCAGGCGGTGACCGCGGCTGAGCAGTTCCAGGGCCAGCTCGCTCTTGCCTGATCCCGCTTCACCGGTGATCAGCACGCCGATGGAGTAGATCTCCATGAACACGCCATGCAGGATCACCCGCGGCGCCAGCGTCCGGGCCAGGTGGTAGGACAGATGGTTGAGCAGTTCGTGGCCGCGCTTGGGTGACAACCACAGCGGCGTGCCGGATTCATCGGCGGCCGCGCGCAGGTCTTCCGGGCACGGCTGGTTGCGGGTCAGCACCAGTGCCAGCGGATGCGACTGCATGATCTTTTCGATGGTTTCCCAGCGCTGGCGTGGTTCCAGCGCGTCCAGCCAGGACAGTTCCTCGGTACCGAGGATCTGCACCTTGTTGGGATAGATCGCATTGAGATAGCCGGCCAGCGAAGGGCGTCGCGAAACCGTATTGCCGGCCTCCAGCTCACGCTTCTCGCCGGATTTGCCCGCTGCCCAACGCAGGCCGAGCCGCTCTCGCTGCTGTTCGAACAGTTCGCGGGCAGTGATGCTGGTATTCATGCGGCGCTCGCCGGTGGGGTCAGGTCCAGGGCCTGGCGCAGCTCCCGTGCATCACCGGCCTCGCGCAGCGCCTGGCGGATGCAGGGCGCGGAAAACAGCTCGGCCAGCTCGGACAGCAGCATCAGGTGTTGATGGGTGTAGTGGGCGGGAACGGCCATGGCGAACACCAGGTCCACCGGCTCGTCACCACCGAAATCGACCGGGGTCTGCAGACGCAGCAGCGCGCCACGGGGGCGATCCAGGGTCGGCGCACGACCATGCGGGATGGCGATGCCGTAGCCGATCGCGGTACTGCCCAACGCCTCGCGCTGGCACAGGTTGAGATAGATCTGTTCGGCGTTGGCCTGGCGGCAGGCCAGCAATCCGGCCGCGGCCTGCAGGACGCTGTCGCGGTCGGTGGCCGTGCAGAGCTGGGTCTGCACGGCCGCCAGGAGGTCAGTCAGGGGCATGTCTGCGGGGAGCGGTGGCGATCAGCCACCATTGTCGCCCACCGGCAGCGGTGCGTGCTGCTGTTTTTTCTCCTTGTGCTTGATCACCAGGCGGTCAAGCTTGTCCGCCAGCAGGTCGATCGCCGCATACATGGTCTGCGCATTGGCTTCAGCGTGCAGGGTCTGACCCGGAATATTGAGGCTGGCATCGACGTGGTGTTCAGTCTTCTGCAGCTTGAGCGTCACCCGCGCTTCGCAGTGCTGGTCGAAGTGTTTGCCGATCCGGGCCAGCTTCTCCTCTACATAGGACTGCAGGGCCGGGGTGACTTCGACATCTTTGCCAAACGTTTCGATGCGCATCGGGTTTCTCCTTTGATCGGATGTGCCAATGAACCTCTCCGCCGGGCGCGGCGGCGCGTCAAACGATTCTGACTCTTTCGTGCGAGGCGGAGATGTTCATGGCCTCACGATACTTCGCCACGGTGCGCCGCGCTACTGGGATTCCCGACGATTTGAGCAGGTCAGCCAGCTTGGCGTCAGAAAGCGGCTTGCGTGGGTTCTCGTCATCGATCAGGCGCCGGATCATGGCTTGGATGGCGGTGCTGGACGCTTCGCCGCCGCCGTCGGTGTCGATGCCCGACGCGAAGAAGGCGCGCAGCGGCAGGGTGCCGCGTGGCGTACGCACATGTTTGCGGGCGATCGCGCGCGATACGGTGGATTCGTGCAGGCCCAGTTCGCCGGCGATCTCGCGCAGGGTCAGCGGGCGCAATGCCTGTTCGCCGAATTCAAGGAAGCCGGCCTGCTGCTGGATCAGGCTTCGCACTACCCGGAGCAGCGTTTCGCCTCGCGCCTGCAGGCCCTTCAGCAGCCAGCGCGCCTCCTGCAGCTGGCCGCGCAGATAACCGGCATCGGCGTCACCGCAGCGGCGGATCATCTGCTCGTAACCGCGGTGGATCACCAGCTTGGGGCCGGCATGGGCGGCCAGCGCGGCGCGCCAGATGCCGTTCTGCCGCCATACGACGACGTCGGGCACCACGTAGGTGTCCTGGGCGAGCGGGGCGATCTGGGTGCCGGGGCGCGGGTCCAGCGAGCGCAGCAGGGCCACGGCGGTCTCGACCTCGGCCAGCGGCTGTTTCAGCTGCTGGGCCAGGCCGGTCACGCCCGAGCGCGGCAGTTGTTCCAGTGGGCCGGCGGCAACCTGCCGGGCCAGGGCCAGGCACGGGGTATCAGCAGGAAGCACGTCCAGCTGCAGTTGCAGGCATTCGCCAAGGCTGCGTGCGGCCACGCCTACGGGGTCGAAGCGCTGGATCTGGTGCAGCACGGTCAGGATTTCGTCTTCACCGGCGTGGATTGCCGGCAACAGCGCTTCGGCGATGGCCGAGAGCGGCTCGCGCAGATAGCCGTCGTCTTCCAATGAATCGATCAGCGCGGCGCCGATGCTGCGGTCGCGCTTGGACAGGTGGGTCAGGTGCAGCTGCCACAGCAGGTGGTCGGCCAGGGTTTCGGTTTCGGCAACGCGTTCGGCGGCACTGCCGTTGTCGTCGTCGTCATCGAAACTACCGCCGCTGCCGCCACTGCTCCAGTCCAGCTCGGCAGGCGCCCAGTCGTCGCCGCTGCTTTCAGCGTTGTCGGGCGGGGCGTCATTGTCGCCGCCCGCGTCCTCGCTGCTGCCGTCCTTGTCGACACCGGCGCCTTCGTCGCTGCTGTCCGACCAGTCCAGCAGCGGATTGCTCTCCACCGCCTGGGCGATTTCCAGCTCCAGCTCGGTCGTGGACATCTGCAGCAGCTTGATCGCCTGCTGCAGCTGGGGCGTAAGCACCAGCTGCTGTCCCAACGATGTCTGCAGCCGAGTCTTCATGCCTGTGCCGAACGGAAGGGAGAGGGCCCGGCGGCCGCGGTTACAGCTTGAAGGAATCCCCAAGGTAGACGCGGCGCACGTCGGCATTGTCCAGGATCGCCTCGGGCGAGCCCTGGGCCAGTACGGTGCCCTCTGCGAGGATATACGCGCGGTCGCAGATTCCCAAGGTCTCGCGCACGTTGTGGTCGGTGATCAGCACACCGATGCCGCGTTGCTTGAGATGGGTGACGATGCGCTGGATTTCGCCGACCGAGATCGGGTCGACACCGGCGAAGGGTTCGTCGAGCAGGATCAGGCGCGGCTTGGCGGCCAGTGCACGCGCGATCTCGCAACGACGGCGCTCACCACCGGACAGGCTGGCGCCGAGCTGTTCGGAAACATGCCCAAGCTGCAGTTCGTCGAGCAGGCTGTTCAGTTCGCGCTCGCGGCCCGCCGAATCCAGGTCCTCGCGCAGTTCCAGCACCAGGCGCAGGTTGTCGGCCACGGTCAGCTTGCGGAACACCGACGGTTCCTGCGGCAGGTAGCCCACGCCCTGCTTGGCGCGGGTGTACATCGGGTCGCCGGTGATGTCCTTGCCGTCCAGCACGATGCTGCCGGCATCGGCACCGACCAGGCCGACGATCATGTAGAAGCAGGTGGTCTTGCCGGCACCGTTGGGACCGAGCAGGCCAACCACTTCACCGGCGTCCAGGGTCAGCCCGAAGTCCTTGACGACTTCGCGCTGCTTGTAGCGTTTGCGCAGGCCAGTTGCGACGAGCATTACTTCTTGCCTCCTGCCGGAGCCGGAGCGGCAGCAGGCGTCTTGTTCTTCGGCGGGATCACGGTGCGCACGCGGCTGCCGTCGCCGCCGGAGTTCATTTCGCCGCTGCGGGTGTTGTAGACCATGCGCTGGCCCGCATTGGTGCCGCGCGCGCTGGTGACCTTGTAGTTGCCGGTCAGGGTGATGATCTCGGTGGTGATGTCGTAGTCGATCCGGTCGGCCACCGCATCCATCCAGGTGCCATCGTCGAGCTGCTGCTTCATCTTGGCCTGCTTGCCGGTGAACACCGCACGCACGGCTTCGCCGCCCTTGAGGTAGATCTCCGCTTCGGACGAGCGCAGCTCCAGGGTGCCCTGGGTGATGATCACGCCACCGGACAGCACGGTCTTGCCATCACCGGTGAGGGTGCCGGACTGCGCACCGGAATCAATGTTCATCGCTTCGTTGCGGTCCGTCGACTTGGCAAAGGCGACAGCGGGGACAAGAAGACTGAGTGCGAGCACGGCTGCAAAGGGAATCTTCATCGGGGTCCGTTCTACCGGTGGTGGCCCTCCGGCGGGACCGGGGGCGGCGGGTGGGGGCTGCCGGCTTCGCGCCTGTCGGGAAGACGTCGCGGGCGGGCGGCGGAATCAGCGCTTGGGCGTGTAACGACCCTTGGACTGGCTGAGGAAATGATACGTGTTGTTCTTCGAATCCACCTCGAACCCGACGCCGGACTGCTCCATGCCGGGCCGGGTCATGGTCACCAGGGCATCGGTGCGGGCGCGGTTGTCCTTCGGGAATACATCCAGGTGGTCGGTGCGGAAGGTGGTCGGGACCACGCCCGGGCCGGCCGGGCTGTCGCCGGCGACGTTGCCACGCAGCTTCATCTCGTCGCCCTTGGCACTGAGCCAGCCGGTCTGGGCGCGCAGCGTCCAGTGCTTGCCGTCCTTGTCGGGCATTTCGAACAGCGGCGTGGTGATGTTGAGCGTCTGGTCACCACGCTGGCGTTCCAGCAGGGGCGCGCGCAGGGTGGTCGATTCCTTGCCATGTTCGTCCAGGGCGACGATCTGGAAATCGTGCAGGATGTAGTCCACGCCAGCGTCCTGGCCTTCGGCGGCAGGTGCCTTTTCGCGGTTGCGCAGCGCCGCCCAGCTGCTCAGCAGGGCTGCCAGCAGCAGGCCGACGCCGAGGATCATCCGCCAGTTCAGGGTGGGGGCATTCATGCGCCGAACCTCGCCAGCACGGCGTCCACGCGGCCCTGCGCGGCCAGCAGCACGTCGCACAGCTCGCGCGCGGCACCACGGCCACCGTCAGCACGGGTGATCCAGTGCACGCGCTCGGCGATCCACGGGTGGGCATTGGCCGGAGCCACCGCCAGGCCGACCGCGCCCAGCGGCGCCAGGTCCGGCAGGTCGTCACCCATGAAGGCCACCTGCTCCAGGCCGATGCCGTGCTGGGCGCACAGCGCCTGCACGCTGGCCAGCTTGTCGCCGACGGCAATCTGGGTGTCGATGCCCAGGTCGGCGCCGCGCTTGAGCGCGGACTGGCTGTTGCGCGCGGTGATCAGCACGGGGTGGATGCCGTGCTGCTGCAGCAGTTTCAGGCCCAGACCATCCTGCACGAAGTACGCCTTGCTCTCGTTGCCATCCTTGTCGTAGTACAGCCGACCGTCGGTGAGGGTGCCGTCCACGTCGAAGCAGGCCAGGCGGATACCGGCCGCAACGGCATGCAGGTGGGTGGGGAAGGCGGGCAGGGGGGACCAGGGCATCAGGGCATCGGACTCGGTGGTTGCGGGCTCGTTGGTACAGACTGAATGGGGTCTACGGACTGTCGGTTAAACCACCCGCGCCCGCAACAGGTCATGAATGTTCAGGGCGCCAACCGCACGTCCCTGGCTGTCGACCACGATCAGGCCGGTGATCTTGTGGGTTTCCATCAGCCGCGCAGCCTCCACCGCCAGCTTGTCGGCGCTGATGGTGCGCGGTTGCCGGGTCATCACATCGGCGATCCTGGCGGTGCGCACGTCCAGGTCGGTGTCCAGGGCGCGGCGCAGGTCGCCGTCGGTGAACAGCCCGATCAGCACGCCCTGGTCGTCGACCACGGCGGTCATGCCCAGGCGCTTGCGGCTCATCTCCATCAGCGCTTCGCTGAGGCTGGCGCCGACATCGACCTTGGGCAGGTCCTCGCCGGTGTGCATGACGTCGGTGATGTGCAGCAGCAGGCGGCGGCCGAGGCTGCCGGCCGGGTGCGAACGGGCGAAATCGTCGGCGGTGAAGCCGCGTGCATCCAGCAGGGCTACCGCCAGCGCGTCACCCATCGCCAGCGAGGCGGTGGTGCTGGAGGTGGGCGCCAGCGCCAGCGGGCAGGCTTCGGCCGGCACGCTCACATCCAGGTGGAAATCGGCGGCGCTGGCCAGGCTCGACTGCGGGCGGCCGGTCATGGCGATCAGCACATTGCCCTGGCGCTTGAGCACCGGCAGCAGCATCAGCAGCTCATCCGATTCACCCGAATAGGACAGGGCCAGCACCACGTCGTCCTCGGTGATCATGCCGAGGTCGCCGTGGCCGGCCTCGCCCGGATGCACGTAGAACGCCGGGGTACCGGTGGAAGCCAGGGTGGCGGCGATCTTGCGCGCGACATGGCCGGACTTGCCCATGCCGGTGGCGACCACCCGGCCGCGGCTGCCCAGGATCGCCCGGCAGGCCTGCTGGAAGGCATCGCCGAGGCGGTCGGCCACGGCGTCCAGCGCCTGCCGTTCGATCTCGAACACGCGCCGGCCACTGGCGACCAGGGCGGCAGGGTCGGCGGAACGGGGGGGCAACAGGGATTCGGCCATGCGGACGCCACGCAGCGGAAGTAGAATGGACGCACATTTTATTAGGAAAGCCCGTTGGACGCCGACACCATCCGCAATCTGATCGAAACCGGCCTGCCCGGCGCCCGCGCCGACGTGCAGGGTGACGATGGCGTGCATTTCGAAGCGACCGTGGTCAGCGAGGCCTTTGCCGGCAAGCTGCCGCTGGCCCGCCACCGGATGGTGTATGCCACTCTGGGTGACCTGATGGGCGGCGCGATCCACGCGCTCGCACTGAAAACCGTGACCCCGGCCGAAGCCGGCTGAACCGCAGAAGATCCCCAATACATGGCCAAGATCGTTGTGACCGGCGGCGCTGCGCTGCACGGTGAAGTAAGCATCTCCGGCGCCAAGAACGCCGTCCTTCCCATCCTGTGCGCGACCCTGCTGGCCGATGCGCCGGTGGAGATCACCAACGTGCCGCATCTGCACGATGTGGTCACCACGGTGAAGCTGCTGGGCGAACTGGGCGCGAACGTGACCATCGACCAGGGCACGCTGTCGCGTGGCAGCGCGATCGTGGTCGACCCGCGTCCGGTCAACCAGCATGTGGCTCCTTATGAGCTGGTGAGGACCATGCGCGCCTCGATCCTGGTGCTGGGCCCGCTGCTGGCCCGCTTCGGCGCGGCCGAAGTGTCGCTGCCCGGCGGCTGCGCGATCGGTTCGCGACCGGTCGACCAGCATATCAAGGGCCTGCAGGCGCTCGGTGCCGACATCGTGGTCGAGAACGGCTTCATCAAGGCCACCGCCAAGCGCCTGAAGGGTGGCCACTTCACCTTCGACATGGTCAGCGTGACCGGTACCGAGAACGTGCTGATGGCCGCAGTGCTGGCCGAAGGCACCACCATCCTCGACAACGCGGCGATGGAACCGGAAGTCACCGACCTGGCGCATTGCCTGATCGCTCTCGGCGCGAAGATCGAAGGCCTGGGCACCGCCCGCCTGGTCATCGAAGGCGTCGAACGCCTGTCCGGTGGCCGCCATGAAGTGCTGCCCGA
This sequence comes from Stenotrophomonas sp. 1337, assembly GCF_031455455.1. Lineage (NCBI taxonomy): Bacteria > Pseudomonadati > Pseudomonadota > Gammaproteobacteria > Lysobacterales > Lysobacteraceae > Stenotrophomonas > Stenotrophomonas sp. 1337. The sequence goes on from NZ_JAVDSR010000004.1 coordinate 67,320, forward strand.
CCGCATCGAAACCGGCACCTTCCTGGTGGCTGCAGCGATGACCGGTGGCAAGGTCACCGTCAACCGCGCGCGCCCGAACACCATGGACGCGGTGCTGGCCAAGCTGGTGGAAGCCGGCGCGACCATCGAGACCACCGAAGACAGCATCACCCTGGACATGCACGGCAAGCGGCCGAAGGCAGTCAACCTGACCACCGCGCCGTATCCGGCGTTCCCGACCGACATGCAGGCGCAGTTCATGGCGCTCAACTGCGTGGCCGACGGCGTGGGCGTGATCAATGAAACGATCTTCGAGAACCGTTTCATGCACGTCAACGAGCTGCTGCGCCTTGGCGCGGATGTGCAGGTGGAAGGCCACACGGCCATCGTGCGTGGTCACGAGCGCCTGAGCGGTGCACCGGTGATGGCAACCGACCTGCGCGCGTCAGCGTCGCTGATCCTGGCCGGCTTGATGGCCGATGGCGATACCACCATCGATCGCATCTACCACCTTGATCGCGGCTACGAAAACATCGAAGAAAAGCTGTCTTCGCTCGGCGCCACCATCCGGCGCGTAGCCGCATGATCCTGCGCGGCAGGTTCAGCCGTCGCCGCAAGGCGCTTCTGGTGCTGGTGCTGATCGTGCTGGCGTGGCTGGGCTATGCCTGGTACGCCAACATCGCCATCACCAAGGGCATCGAGCAGAAGGACATGGACTGGAATGGCGACGGCACGGTAACCCGTGACGAGATCATCCAGTCGTTCTACGCGGTTGCGGTGAACGACAGCCAGGAGGGCAACCGCCATTGCCGCACGTTCGTGCGCCGATCCACGGGCGAGCAGATCCGGGTCGACTGCCGCACCGAGTTCAAGCCGGCGGAAACGCCGAAGGAATAAAGAAAACGCCCGCGAAAGCGGGCGTTTTTTCTGGGACATCCATCCACGCATGGCGTGGATCTACTTTGCGTCCCAGTAGATCCACGCCATGCGTGGATGGCGCGCATCGTCGGTCAGTTCATCGCCTTGATGGTCAGGTCCAGCGCATCGCGGCCGCTCTCACGCTGCAGCATGCGCGCCGGCACCGGGAACTCCGGCACGATCCAGGCGATCAGCTCCTTGTTGCCGTCGACGCGCGAGACCTTGGTGGCCTCGTAGCTCTTGCCGCCGACGGTGACCGATTCCTTGCCCACCACGCGGTAGGTCATGTTCTTGATGCGGCCTTCGTCGACCATGCGATAGGTCAGCGGCTTGCCGGCGGCCAGGTCGCGGGCGATGGCCAGGTTGATCAGCAGCGCGTCCATGTCGCCGGCCTTCAGGGCAATCGGTCCGGCGCGGTCCGGCTTGATGTCGCCGGTCCAGGTGGCCTGGTTGCTGGTCCAGTTGTAGTTGGCCTGCACATTGCGCTTCTTCACCAGCAGCGCAGAGCGGTCCTGGCTGCTGAGCGGGCGCAACTGCCCGCGCACTTCCTCGAACACCGTGGTCTGGCTCAGGTCCGCCAGCTGGTTCTTGACCTGCAGGCTGTAACGCCACTTGTTGGTGCCTTCGCTGGCCAGGGTCATGCTGCCATTGGCCTGCATGCCCATGTAGCTGGCGAGGTAGTCGGCCTTGAACGGCTGCAGGGCCATGGCCGGCAGGCTGGCCACCGACAGTGCGGCAGCGGCGATCCAGGTCAGGGGGCGGGTCAGGGTGTTCATGCTCAGACTCCTTGGTATTCGATCAGGCGCAGATCGACGCGATCTTCGCCGTCTTCACGTTGCAGGATGCGCACCGGGGTGGGGACACCGTTGGCGATCCAGAGAATGGTTTCATTGTTGCCGCCGTTGGTGCGATACACCCGCAGCGCGTTGTAGGACAGGTCGCCGACCTCGACGTTCTCGGTCTGCGGCGCGGCCTGGTAATCGTGCTGGCGCACCTTGCCCATGTCGACGTAGCGATAGTGCATGGCCGCGCCGGGACGGGCGTCGCGCATGATCGCCAGGTTGATCAGCAACGCACTCTGGTCGCCGGCCTGCAGTGGAATCGGCTGGGCGCGCTTCTTTTCCACGTCGCCGCTCCATTGCGCGGTACCGGCCTGCCAGTTGTAGGTGCCGACCGCCTTCTTGCCGAGGAACAGGCCCTTGCGCACCGTGCTCTGGCTGAGCGGCGCATACACACCGCTGCGCTCCTCGAACACCGTGCTCTGCTCGATGTTCAGGCCCAGCACGCTGGCAAAGCCGCGGCGGCCGACCACCTGCATGTCCACCCGCCACTGGCTGCCGCCGGTGTGGGTGACCTGCATGGTCGCATCGCCTGCTTCCTTGCCTTTGAAGAACGCCTGGTAGGTCGCGCTGAACGGCTGCAGCGGCGGCGGCTCCCAGGCCAGTGCAGGCAACACCGGCGGCGCCACCTCCGCAGGTGCCGGCGCAGCGGGCGCTGTTGCCTGGCCCCAGCCCGCACAGGCGAGGACGGCAAGCGGCAGCAGCAGAGTTGTACGCAGCAGGGACGTGGTCTTCATGGCCGACAGGAACCGCAGGAGGGGAGCAGGATGCCAGCCCCGCAGTCAGCGGGGCGTGTGCACGGGCGTTACCGGTTCAGGTTTCCGGCGGAATCTAGAGCCAAGGGGCTAAACAGGGGGTGACCGTCGAACATCGGCTGGCCTTCCCGTTCAGCCAGGCGGCCTGCACAGAGCAGTTCCAGGGTGGCGATCAGCAGCGGATGCTCCACCGCAAGCACGCGTTCGGCCAGGGTCTGCGCATCGTCGCCGGCAAGCACCGGAACCCGGGCCTGCGCCAGCACCGCGCCGGCATCCAGTTCCGGCACCACCAGGTGCACGCTGGCGCCGTGCTCGCTATCGCCGGCCTCAAGCGCCCGTGCATGGGTGTGCAGGCCCTTGTGCAGCGGCAGCAGCGAGGGGTGGATGTTGACCAGGCGGCCATTGAACCGCTGTACGAAATCGGCGCCCAGAATGCGCATGTAGCCGGCGCAGACGATCCAGTCCGGCGTGGATGCTGCCAGCGCATCACCCAGCGCCTGCTCGTAGGCGGCGCGGTTGCTGAATTCCTTCGGCGCATGCCCCCAGCGTCGATCCGTTGCCACCCGCTCCAGGGCGGTCGCATCGGGACGATCGGAGAACACGCCGACAATCTCGGCCTGCAGTCGCCCTGCCGCGATGGCGTCGACAATGGCCTGCAGGTTGCTGCCGCGCCCGGATGCCAGCACCGCGATTCGGCGGATGCTCATCGCACCACGCTCCGGCGCACCAGCGGCCACAGCAACAGGCTGCCCAGGGTCGCCAGCAGCATGTCCGCATGCGCGTCCCACATGTCGCCCTGCTGGCCGTTGTAGGCCTCAGCCGCTTCCGGCGACAGGGCAAGGGCGATGCCCCATTCCAGCCACTCATACACCAGGCTGGAACACATCACCGCCATCACCGCCAGGGTGAATGCCTGGCCGATGCGCAGCGCAGGCCAGGAATGTCGCGCCAACTGCAGCAATGCCGGGGTGAAGCAGACGCCATAGAGGAAGTGGATCAGGCGATCGAAGTGGTTGCGCTGCCAGCCAAAGGCTGCGTCCGGCGACCACCCGAGCAGCGACTGCAGCCATGCGTCATACGGCACGTTGGAGTACAGCCAGCGCGCGGCCACGCAGTGGATGGCGATGAAGCCGCAGATGGCGATGAACGCGCCGTTGCCCAGCTGCCAGCGCCGGTCCACCCACCACAGGGCCAGCAGGCCGATCACCGTCAGCGAACTGTGCAGGGTTTGCTCGAGCGGCCACAGCGGATGGATCCAGGTGGCGGCGAAGATGCCCAGCACTGCGACCAGTGCAGCCTTCTTCGGTGCCGACAGGGAGTGGGTGGCGCGGTTGCGGGCGAGCGTGGAGGCAGCGGGCGTGGACATGTCGGGGCGATCAGCAGAAGAGACGGAACATGCGCTTGCCAGCTCAGACGCTGACGTGGTCGCCGCGGTCGAACAGTGCGGCGATCTCCGGCTTGCGCAGGAAATACACCGCGTAGGCGGTCAGGGCCATGCCCAGTGGGCCGGCCATCACCGCTGCCCAGGCCGCGCCGCGACACCAGGCCAGGTGGCTGCGCTGGCCAAGCAGCCGCGCGGTGCGCAGCTGCAGGAAACCCAAGCCGATGGCCAGCAGCGACACCGCGGCGTACACCGTCGCCAGCACCGCGCCGTCGTCCATTCCGCGTTCGAAGGCGACGATGCCGACAAAGCCGAGGAAGACCAGCGCTGCCAGCCAATGGAAGCCGGCCAGCGCGTAGAACAGGATCTTCAGGTTGTGCAGGTGGCTTGCGGTCTGCAGGTCGGCCAGGGTCTGCCGTGGCAGCGGCGGTGGGTTCATGCCATCGCTCATGCCACACCCGCCTGGCCAGCGAAGGCGGCTTTCACCTGCGGGCGCAGCAGCACGACCAGGGTGAACACGCCGAGGATGGTGCCGATGGGGGTGAACAGGCACGCCAGCCCCGCCACGATCATGCACAGCAGGTAGCGGCGCTGCCGTGACAGGCAGCGGCCGGCATAGGCCACGAAGCCTGCCAGGGTCAGCCCGCCGAGCACGATGCAGACGCCCATCACGGTGAACAGCCAGCCGACGAACTGCTGCTCTTCCGGCGATGACGGTTCACCGCCGGACTTCATCGGCAGCGAGCCGGACAGCATGGCGATGCCCAGCACGATGTGCAGCACGAAGACCAGCGAGAACACCGCCATCAGGCCAGCGACCACATAGTGGCCGATCGCCAGCTGGCGCAGCTGGGTGGCGTCCTGCGGGCCGAACACCGGCACGGCCGGGTTCGGCGGCAGCACCGGCGGAGCCGGCGGCGTCGACAAGGGAGGAGGTGCGTCCATGCGGGTTCCTTTGTCCAGTGGATCAGGCGATGTGGACGCGTTCGCCGCCCTGGGCGGTGACCACCTGGCCGATCGTCCAGTGCTCCAGGCCTTCCGCCTTGACCGCAGCGGATACGGCCTCGAGCTGGTCGGCAGCGACGATCAGCACGAAGCCGATGCCGCAGTTGAAGGTGCGCCACATCTCGCTGTCTGCCACCGCGCCTTCCTTCTGCAGCCACTGGAACACCGGCGGCAGGGTCCACGACGAGGCCTGGATGTCCAGGCCGAGGCCTTCGGGCACCACGCGGATGATGTTCTCGGTCAGGCCGCCACCGGTGATGTGGGCCATGCCGTGGATGGCATCGCCGTGCGACTTCAGCAGCGACAGGATCGGCTTGACGTACAGGCGGGTGGGGGCCATCAGCGCATCGACCAGCTTGACCCCGCCTTCCAGTTCCAGCTCGGCCGGGCGGCCGGCGCGGTCATAGATGCGACGGACCAGCGAATAGCCGTTGGAGTGCGGGCCGGACGAGGCGATGCCGATCAGCACGTCGCCGGCGGCGACATTGGCGCCGTCCTTCAGTTCGCTCTTTTCGACGGCCGCGACGGTGAAGCCGGCCAGGTCGTACTCGCCCGGCGCGTACATGTCGGGCATCTCGGCGGTTTCGCCGCCGATCAGGGCGCAGCCGGCCTCGGTGCAGCCATTGGCGATGCCGCCCACGACCGCGGCGGCGGTGTCGATGTCCAGCTTGCCGGTGGCGAAGTAGTCCAGGAAGAACAAGGGCTCGGCGCCCTGCACCAGCACGTCGTTCACGCACATGGCGACCAGGTCGATGCCGATCGTATCGTGGCGGTTCAGCTGGTGGGCCAGCTTCAGCTTGGTGCCGACGCCGTCGGTGCCCGACACCAGCACCGGCTCGCGGTACTTGTTGGACAGGTCGAACAGGGCGCCAAAGCCACCCAGGCCGCCCATCACCTCCGGACGGAAGCTGCGCTTGACCAGGGGCTTGATCCGCTCGACCAGTTCGTTGCCGGCGTCGATGTCGACACCCGCGTCACGGTAGGTGAGGGGAGAAGGGGCGGAAGACGGGCTGTTGGTCACGGGCGTCGGCGCTGGCAGGGGTTGAATCGCCGATTTTAACAGGCCGCATTGGCGCAAAGGCCGTATTCGGGCAACAATTCCCCCCGGATACGTCGAGCCAATGGATGTCCTGATGCGCCGCAGCCTGTTTTTGACCCTGCTCCTTGCGCTGTGCCTGCCGGTGGCCACGATGGCCCAGAGCGGCATGCGAACCGAGGGGGATGTTGCCACTGCCAGTGGTGCGTACGAGGCCGAAGTGCCCGTCAACAGCCAAGCCGAGGCTGACCGCAACGGTGCACTTGCCCGCGCGTTGAGCGTTGTACTGGGCAAATTGTCCGGCGATCGCAGCGTCATGTCGCGCCCCGGCGTGGCGCAGGCGTTGCGCAATGCCAAGGACTATGTGGCCAGCTACGACTACAAGCAGGACCAGAGCGTGGGCGCCAGCGGTGCGCCGAGCTTCCGTACCCTGCTGGTCGCGCGCTTCCGCGAGGATGACGTGGACGGGCTGGTGTCGGCCCTGGGCCTGCCGCTGTGGCCGCAGCCCCGGCCGAAGCCGGTGCTGTGGCTGGCCGTCGACGACGGCAGTGGTCCGCGCCTGGTCAGCGTGCAGCAGGCCAATGCTGCGCGGCCGCTGCTGAGCCGGGCCATCGAGCGCGGCTACAAGCTCGGCCTGCCCAGTGGTGGCGCCGCCGAGCAGGCCCTGGCCGGTGCCATCTGGCGCCAGGACAGCGCTGCAGTCGCGCGGGCCTCGTCGCGCTATTCGCCGCCGATGCAGCTGATCGGCAAGCTTTACCGCGCCAATGGCGGCTGGCAGGCGGACTGGGTGTTCGTCGACAACGGCCGGGAACTGAACAAGTGGACCAGCAAGGACGCCAACGCCATGCGCGCGATGGCCGCCGGTGCCGATGGCGCTGCCGACGCGCTGGTCAAGCGTTATGCCAAGGCCGGTGCGGCCACCGGCCAGGCGGGCACCTACCGCGTGGTGGTGACCGGCATCAACAGTGCCGACGAATACCTGCGCCTGGCCGCCGGCCTGCGTGAAGTGGCGGTGGTGCGCAACGTCACCCCGCTGCGCGCGACCGCCGACCATCTGGAACTGAATCTGGAAATGACCACCGGCCTGGCCGGCTTCAACCGCATGCTCGGCGACAACGGCGTGCTGGTGCCGTCGGCGACACTGCCGGCCCTGCCGACGCCGATCGACGATACGACCGGTGCACCGGCACCGGCGCCGGTCAGCAATGAGTACCGCCTGCGATGATCCTGTCCCCGGAAGCGGAAATTGCGCAGTTCCTGCGGCGGCTGAAGTTCATCCTGCTGGCCGGCCTGATCGGCTGGGTCGTGTGGCTGCTGGCGCCGATCCTGACGCCGTTCGTGCTGGCGCTGGCGCTGGCCTGGCTGGGCGATCCGCTGGTGGACCGCATCGAAGCCACCGGCCGCTCGCGCATGACCGGCGTGGTGCTGGTGTTCGTGGCAATGGTGCTGGTGATCGTCGCGCTGCTGCTGGTGCTGGTGCCGATGATCGAGCGCCAGATCAGCACCCTGATCGCCGCGGCCCCGCAGGCGCAGGCCTGGCTGATGGAGAAGGGCATTCCCTGGTTCGAGCAGAAGACCGGGCTGGAAGTGATGCAGTGGATGGATCCGGACCGTGTGATCGAATGGGTGCGCAGCCATTGGCAGCAGGCCGGCGGATTCGCCACGACCTTCATGGGCTACGTATCGCGTTCGGGCTTCACGGTGGTCACCTGGGTGGTCAACCTGTTGCTGCTGCCGATCCTGGCGTTCTACTTCCTGCGTGACTGGGACAAGCTGGTCGAACGCGTGGCATCGGTGATCCCGCGCAACCAGATCGGCACGATCACCACGCTGGCACGTGAATCCAACGAGGTGCTCGGCGCCTTCATCCGCGGGCAGTTCCTGGTGATGCTGGCGCTGGGCGTGATCTACGCCGGTGGCCTGTCGCTGGTCGGGCTCAAGCTGGGCCTGCTGATCGGCCTGATCGCCGGCCTGATCAGCTTCATTCCCTACCTGGGCGCGACCACCGGCATCCTGATGGCGATCGTGGCTGCGCTGGTACAGGCGCAGGGGTTCGACCTGAAACTGCTGATCCTGGTGGGCGTGGTGTTCACCGTTGGCCAGCTGCTGGAGAGCTACGTGCTGACCCCGCGCATCGTCGGCGACAAGATCGGCCTGCACCCGGTGGCGGTGATCTTCGCGGTGATGGCCGGTGGCCAGCTGTTCGGCTTCCTGGGCATGCTGCTGGCGCTGCCGGTGGCGGCGGTCAGCAATGTGCTGTTGCGCTATGCGCACCAGCGTTACCGCCAGAGTGAGCTGTACGCCGGCGAGAAGCCCGCGATCGTGCTTGATGGTGTGATCGACCAGCCCCATATCATCGTGCCTGGCAATGACAAGGGTCCGGAACTGAAGTGATTGGTGTGCCGCAACTTCCGCTGGCCCTGCATTACCCGCGGGACCAGCGGCTGGAAAGCTTCATCGGCGCGCCGGACGGCGCGCTGGCGCAGCTGCATGCCATCGCGGTAGGGGCCAGCCACGACTGGGTGTACCTGGAAGGCGCGGCCGGCACCGGCAAGACCCACCAGGCACTGGCGATGTGTTCCAGCGCCGAGCAGGCCGGGCGCCTGCCGACCTATGTGCCGCTGGCCAGCGTGGTCGGCCGGGTGCGGGTGGCGCTGGAAGGGCTTGAGCAGCGCGAGCTGGTGGCGCTGGATGGCCTGGATGCGGTGGCAAGCAATCGTGAGGATGAAATCGCGCTGTTCGATTTCCACAACCGCGCGCGCGCTGCCGACGTGACGGTGCTGTACACCGCACAGAAGTCGCCGGGCGAACTGGGCCTGGTGCTGCCGGACCTGCGTTCGCGCCTGGGCCAATGCGTGCGCGTGCTGTTGCAGCCGCTGGACGAGGAAGGCCGCGCGGCGGTGCTGCGCGAGCGCGCGCTGCGCAGGGGGCTGGCGATCGACGAGGCCGCCATCGAGTGGCTGCTGTCGCACACCGGGCGCGAGCTGGGTGGGCTGATCACGCTGCTGGACTGGCTGGATCGCGAGTCGCTGGCGGCGAAGCGGCGGATCACCGTGCCGTTCCTGCGCCAGGTGCTGGAAGAAGGCCGTCCTCGTTACTGAGGGGTGTTGGGTGTTAGGCAGGGCTGCGCCCTGCACCCGCCGAAGCCAGGGCAACGTCAACGTCAACGTCAACAGCAAAAGCTCGATATCCGTGGGATGGCGGGGTGGCTCAGGTTGCGGGGGACGGCGCAAGTACGTCCCTGTAGCCTCGGTCGCGCCATCCATGGCGCTCACGCCCCCGCAACCTGAGCCACCCCGCCTTCGACAGGTTCCCGCGATCTGCCGTGTCGGCGTTCTGCACTGCTGTTGGTGGGTGTCGACCGTTGGTCGTCACAAGAGCGAAGCGATCCGCTTCTGCTTTTCTTTTTTCTTTTTCGTGGCTGGACGCGCACGGAATTTGTCAGAGGTCGGGCGGGTGGGCCATGCAGGGGCGTTGGCGCCATGGATGGCGACAAGTAGATCCACGCCATGCGTGGATGAGACTTTCCCAGGAAGGACTGCTTTGGATCCGACGTTCTCTGCTTGTGGTGGGTGACGACCGTTGGTCGTCACCAGAGCGAAGCGACCCGCTTCTGCTTTTCCTTCTTTTCCGTGGCTGGACGCACACGCAGACTGTCAGAGGTCGGGCGGGTGGGCCATGCAGGGGCGTTGGCGCCATGGATGGCGCCATCGAGCTTACAGGGACGTACTTGCAGCGTCCCCTGCATGGCCCACCCGCCCGGCCAAGCACGGCTTTTGATTCAAGCGACCAACCACGACGGGCTCAGCCGTTCGCGGCCAACTCCGCATCCAGCGCATGCAGGCGATCAACGGTCCCGACATCGGTCCAGCGCCCGCGATGATGCTGCCCCGTCATCAACCCCTGTGCCATGAAATGCTTCTGCAACGGCACCACCGAAAACTTCGGTGGCACACGCTCGCTGCCCGGTGCCTCACCGATCACCGCACGCCAATCGGCCACGATCGACGGACGATAGACGCCGATGCCCGCATAGGTCAGGCACGGGCCTTCGCGGTCATGGTGCAGCACACCGTGCGCGTCCAGCCGGTAGTCGCCGTTGGGGTGCTGCGCCGGGTTGTCGACCAGCACCAGATGCGCTTGGCCGGCCGGTTCACGCGGCAGCGTGGCGAAATCGAAATCGGTCCAGATATCGCCGTTCACTACCAGGAACGGATCGTCCCCCAGCGCCGGCAATGCATTGAGGATGCCGCCACCGGTTTCCAGCGGGGTATCGCCTTCGTGCATGAAATGCAGGCGCAGGCCCCATTGGCTGCCATCGCCCAATGCGGCCGGGAACTGCTCGGCGAGCCACGCGGTATTGATCACCACGTCGTGGATGCCGAGCGCAGCCAACCGCTCCAGATGCCACGCGATCAGGGGTTTGCCGGCCACTGCCAGCAGCGGCTTGGGCGTGTGCAGGGTGAGGGGGCGCATGCGCTCACCCAGGCCGGCGGCGAAAATCAGTGCCTTCATCGATGCGGCCTTCAGCGCTGCACGCGCATCGGCGCGACCAACTCGGCCAGTGCCGGTTTGATCCGCGTTTCCAGCAACTGCTGCAGGGGCGCCAGTTCGCGATAGCGCGGCAGCACTTCATCGAGGTAGGCGATGAAGCGCGGCGCATCGTCCAGGTAGTGGCCCTTGTTGTCGCGATAGCGCAGGCGGCAGAACAGGCCGAGGATCTTCACGTGGCGCTGGATGCCCATCCAGTCGGCATCGCGCAGGAAAGTGGCACGGTCGGGTACCGGCAGGCCGGCATCGCGTGCGCGCTGGTGATACTGCGCCAGCCATTCGTCCACGCGCTGCAGCGGCCAGCTCAGGAAGGCATCCTTGAACAGACTTACCGCGTCGTACGCGATCGGGCCACGCACCAGGTCCTGGAAATCCAGCACCGCAGGGCCGCCATCCACCGGCATCAGGTTGCGCGGCATGTAGTCGCGGTGGGTCATCAGCTGGGCCTGGCCCAGCGCGTTGTCCATCAGCCGACGGTGCACCAGCTGCAGGCCTTCGATCTCGCCGCAGTCCAGTTCAAGGCCAAGATGGCGTTGCAGGAACCACTCGTCGAACAGGCCAGCATCACGCTGCAGCAGCGCTTCGCCGAACTGGCCGAAATCGGCCGGCACCGGAATGGCCTGCAGGCGCAGCAGCTGATCGATGGATCGGCTGAACCACGCGTCGGCATTGCGTTCGTCGAGGATCTTCGCCAGCGTCGGGCCGCCCAGGTCTTCCAGCAGCAGGAAGCCGGCGTCGAGGTCCTGGGCAAGCAGGGCGGGCACGCGCAGGCCGTGATCGTGCAGCAGGCCGCGCATGCGCAGCCACGGCGTGGGGTCTTCCAGCCCCGGCGGGGCGTCCATCACGATGTGGCTGCCGCGCTGGCTGGTGGTGCGCCAGTAGCTGCGCATGCCGGCGTCGACCGAGGCGCGTTCGACCACGGTGTTGCCGTCGTCAAGCTGGGTACGGGCCCACTGCAGGCGCTGTGCGCTGCGCTGGGGATCAGAGGCGGGTTCGGTCATGCAGGCAGATCCGGGCGCGCCGGGCGCGCCAACGTCGGGGGCAGAATGGGAAAAGAGAGGGCGGCTCAGCGGCGGCCGCTGAACAGGCGCAGGATCGCCAGCACGACGACCGCACCCAGCACCGCGCCGAGGAAGCCGGCCGGTTCACCGGGCGCGTACCAGCCCATGTACTGGCCGAACCAGCCGGCCAGCAGCGCGCCGATGATGCCCAGCACGATGGTCAGCAGGCAGCCCATGCGGTTGTTGCCGGGCATGAAGAAGCGTCCCAGCAGGCCGACGAAGAAGCCGACCAGGATGATGTAGAGCCAGCTGGTGCTGCCAAACAGACCGTTCATGCGATCAGTGCTCTGGAAGGTTGGACGCAGCCTAGCAAGGCCGGGCTGCGTCCGTCACTGCGTGCTGGATCAGCAGCAGCCGTGGTCGCCGTGGCGGGTGCCGCTGTCGGCGGCTACCGGCGAACCGCTGGTCTCGCCACGCAGGCTGGCCGCGTAGTGCTCGCTGATCACCTTGGACACGCACGCGGTGACCTTCTTGCCCATCGGGATGTGCAGGAACTCGTTCGGGCCGTGGGCATTGGAGTGCGGGCCGAGCACGCCGGTGATCATGAACTGGGCGCCCGGGAACTTCTCGCCCAGCATGCCCATGAACGGGATCGAGCCGCCTTCGCCCATGTACATCGCCGGCTTGCCGAAGAAGGTCTGGCTGGCATCGTCGATGGCCTTGGTCAGCCACGGTGCCATCGCCGGCGCGTTCCAGCCGGTGGAGGCCTTTTCCAGGTCCAGGGTGACCTGCGCGCCGTTCGGCGGATCGCGCAGCAGCGCTTCCTTCAGCAGCTCGCCGCAGGTCTTGCCATCGGCAGTGGGCGGCAGGCGCAGCGACAGCTTCACTGCGGTATGCGGGCGCAGCACGTTGCCGGCCGATTCCAGCGGCGGCATGCCGCCGATGCCGGTCACCGAGAGGGCAGGGCGCCAGGTGCGGTTGAGCACCAGCTCGGTCAGGTCGTCGTTCATCGGCTTGAGGCCATCGACCAGCGGGAATTTCTCGAAGATCGCGGTGTCGACCACGTCGGCGGCACGCTTGGCCTGTTCCAGGCGCTCGGCCGGGATCTCCACGTTCATGCCGTCGATCAGGATGCGGCCGGTGTCCTGGTCCTCGATGCGCGACAGCAGCTGGCGCAGCAGGCGGAAGCTGGACGGCACCACGCCGGAGGCATCACCGGAGTGCACGCCTTCGTTGAGCACCTTCACCGAGAAGTTGCCGCCGGTCAGGCCGCGCAGCGAGGTGGTGCACCACAGCTGGTCGTAGTTGGCACAGCCCGAATCCAGGCAGACCACCAGCGACGGCTTGCCGATGCGGTCAGCCAGATGGTCCACGTAGGCCGGCAGGTCGTAGCTGCCCGACTCTTCACAGGCTTCGATCAGAACCACGCAGCGGGCATGCGGCAAGCCCTGGGCCTGCAGTGCCAGCACGGCGGCCAGCGAGCCGAAGATGGCGTAGCCGTCATCGGCACCGCCACGGCCATACAGCTTGTCGCCGCGCAGGACCGGGGTCCGCGGGCCCAGGTCGTCATCCCAGCCGGTCATCTCCGGCTGCTTGTCCAGGTGCCCGTAGAGCAGGATGGTGTCGTCGCCGGTTTCGGCGCCGGTAGCCGGAATTTCCAGCAGAATCAGCGGGGTACGGCCTTCCAGGCGCACCACTTCGACCTTCAGGCCGGGCAGGTCCTGGGCCTTGGCCCAGGTTTCCATCAGGGTGACCGCCTGCTCCATGTAGCCGTTCTGCACCCAGTTGGCGTCGAACATCGGCGACTTGTTGGGAATGCGGATGTAGTCGACCAACTGCGGGACGATTTCGCTGTCCCACTTGTCATTGACGAATTGGCCGAGCTTGGCGCTGTCCATCTGAAACTCCGGTTGCATGGCTGATCCGCCCATTCTACGCCTCGGCCAAGGGTAGGGTTTTCCCTACATCACGTCGGGTATTTGGCTGGCTTTTAGAAATCCGTGAACCCTATACGCTGTGTGCATGTGGTGACGGACACTGTTTCGACCGACGGGATTGCCGGTCGGGACGGTCAGAACCACAAGGAGATACACGTCGTGCCTTGGTTTGTCGTGTTAAGGGCGCTGGTGCTGGGAGTGTGGATCGCGGGAGCGCAAGCTGCCGAGCCGATCGACATCAACCGGGCCGATGCCCAGGCGCTGCAGCAGGGATTGACGATGGTCGGGGCCACCAAGGCTGCGGCGATCGTCGAGCACCGGCGCAGACACGGCCCGTTTCACCGCGTCGAGGACCTGACGCAGGTGAAGGGGATAGGGACATCGATCGTCGAACGGAATCGACGACGGATCACCGTTGGCAACACGATGTTGCCTGCGGATCCGGTACCCGGATCGGTACCGGTGCGAACCGTACCCAGGCGCTGACAACAGGAATCGTCGGAATCTGCAGGATGCAGGTTCAATGGCTGCGGACAGGATGGCTGCAGCCGCCGACCGTCGCAGGGATGCGGCACCAATCACCAGGATGGTGGCATCACAGACCTGTGGAAGGGGCTGAGATACAAACAGGACAGACGCGGCCGCGTGCAGGATGCAACGCCGCCCCCGCTTCGCAGGATGCGAGGGGGTGGCAGCAGGCCGACAGGGACGTGACGATTGCCCGGTACGACACATGGCTGTGTCGCCGGGCAATTTCTTTTGGCGCGGCTGCGACGTGCCCATGGTGTACGGTGGGGCCTTCGCATGGAATGGAACCTGCTGGATGCACCTGCACCGTTTGACCTTGATGCTCGCCGTGGCCTTGGCACTGCCGTGCGCCGCACAGGCGGCCGCACCCTCCAAGCCTGTCGTGGCCACGACCTCCGAAGTACGCGGGCCGACCGACCTCAAGCCGGGCGAGTACCTGTGGCATCCGGAAGTCTCGCCGGCCGGTCCGATCGTGCTGGTGGTGAGCCTGGATGAGCAACGGGCTTACGTGTACCGCAATGGCATTGCCATCGGCCTGACCACGATCAGCTCGGGCAAGACCGGCCATGAGACGCCGACCGGTGTGTTCACCATCCTGCAGAAGGACAAGGACCACCGCTCCAACCTCTACAACAGCGCACCCATGCCGTACATGCAGCGGCTGACCTGGGACGGCATCGCCCTTCACGGCGGCAGCCTGCCCGGGCATCCGGCCTCGCATGGCTGCGTGCGCCTGCCGCAGGCCTTCGCCCAGAAGCTGTTCAGCGAAACCAAGCGCGGCGATACGGTGGTCGTGGCCGATGCCAAGAGCGCGCCGATGACGCTGGCCTATCCGGCGGTGCTGGCGCCGGTGAATGCACGCGGCCAGGCCCTGCCGGAAGGCGAGGGCGGTGCTCCCGACAAGGCCTGGTGGGATGATGCGGCCGCACCCAGTGGCCAGGTCGGCATCCTGGTCAGCCTGCACGACCAGCGCCTGTACGTGCTGCGCGATGGCGTGATGATCGGTGAGTCGCCGCTGAAGGCCGACGCGCTGCCAGCGTTCCAGGGCACCACCCTGTTCGTGATGGGCCAGGGCTACAGCGATACGCCCAGCCCGCTTGATGCACAGCAGCGCCTGCACCAGTGGACGGCCTATCCGCTGCTCGGCCAGGACCGCGCCCAGGCCACGCCGGACCTGCTGGCCACGCCGTCGTTGCCGATGGCCCTGCCGGCCGATTTCGCTCGCCAGCTGTACCAGGTGCTGGTGCCGGGCACGACCCTGCTGGTGACGTCGCTGCCGGCGGTGCGCCCAAGCGCGGCTGAATCGGGAATGCAGCCGGTCTTGGAATCAGAGCCGCCAGCGTCCACCCTCAAGGGATCCTGAGACCTCCCTACGTGCCCATGTCTGCTTCCCGCCTGTGCCGGCTGGCCGCCCTTGGCCTGCTGGCAACCACTGCCAGTGCCCCGGCCGGGGCACAGACGCCTATTGCCGCCATCAGCGCCGACGACCTCGCCGCGCAGCTGGCACGCACCGCGCCCAAGGCGGACCGTCGGGTTCTGCAGTTGGCTGCCCACGCCATGCGCTGCGCACTGCAGCGGCCGGAGCTGGGAGTCAGCAGTGAACGCCTGAGCGTGATCGATTACTCGCGGCCGTCCACCGAGCCGCGGATGTGGGTCTTCGATCTCGCCCGCCAGCGGCTGTTGTTCGAGGAGTGGGTGGCGCACGGCCGCAACAGCGGCGAGAACCGCACCGAACATTTCTCCAACCGCGATGGCAGCTTCATGTCCAGCATCGGTGCGTTCACCGCGCAGGAAACCTACATGGGCGGCAACGGCTATTCGCTGCGCCTGGCAGGGTTGGAGCCGGGGTTCAACGATCGTGCACGCGAGCGCGCCATCGTCATCCACGGTGCGCCGTATGTGAATCCGTCCACTGCGCAGTTGCAGGGGCGGTTGGGGCGCAGTCTGGGCTGCCCGGCGGTGCGGTTGTCGGTGGCCAAGCCGCTGATCGACGCGTTGCGAGGCGGCACGATGGTGTTTGCGTACTACCCCGACAAGGACTGGCTCAAGCACTCACAGCTGCTGGGCGGCGATTGCGGTACGGCTGCGGGTCTTGCAACGCGTTGATGCGTTGCGGCGCGCGGCATGATGCAATGCGCGCATGAACATCGACTCCCTGCTGCAGACCCCGAGCCAGGTGATTTCCAGCCTGGACTACCGCCGCGAACGCTGGCGCAATGGCCTCGGCTGGACCCGCGAGATCCTGCGGTTGCCAGCGCAGGGCGATGATTGGGCGTTGCGCCTGTCGGTGGCCGAGATCGAGCAGGACGCCGCGTTTTCCGCATTCCCGGGCGTCGAGCGCGAACTGGTGCTGCTGCAGGGCAATGGCGTGCGCCTGCGTTTCGAGGACGGCCGCGTAGCCGAGGTGCTGCCACCGCATGGGCGCGTGCGTTTTGCCGGTGAGGCTGCGCTGCACGGCGAGCTGGTGGACGGCACCACCCACGATTTCAACCTGATGTGGAAGCGCGGACTGCTGCAGGCCGAGCTGCTGCACCGTCCACTGGTCGGGCCGATGTTCTTCTTCTGCGAGCCGGGCGTGGCCTGGGCCCTGCACCTGTTGGGCGGGCAGGCCACGTTCGGCGCGGACAGCGGATTGCCTGCGATGCAGGCCGGCGATACCGCGTGGTTGGCCGCCGGTGAGCGTCAGCGGCATGC
The DNA here is from genome assembly GCF_031455455.1 of Stenotrophomonas sp. 1337. Classification (NCBI taxonomy): domain Bacteria; kingdom Pseudomonadati; phylum Pseudomonadota; class Gammaproteobacteria; order Lysobacterales; family Lysobacteraceae; genus Stenotrophomonas; species Stenotrophomonas sp. 1337. The sequence continues at coordinate 83,944 of NZ_JAVDSR010000004.1, forward strand.
ATTGCAGGGCGGCGGCGAGTTGTTGGCGATACGGGTGAGCGCGGCGGGCGGCTGAGCCAGCGTCGGCGCCCGGAGGCAATCATCCACGCATGGCGTGGATCTACTGCAGCATGGTTGTCACCCTGGATCCGCGTAGATCCACGCCATGCGTGGATGCGACGGCCGATATCGCAGGTGCGGACAAGGGATCGCCGCCAGCCGTTCAGTAGATCCACGCCATGCGTGGATGCAGCAGCCGATGCCGCAGCAGGGTGCCAACAAGGGATCGCCGCCAGCCGTTCAGTAGATCCACGCCATGCGTGGATGCAGCAGCCGATATCGCAGCAGGGTGCGAACAAGGGATCGCCGCCAGCCGCTCAGTAGATCCACGCCATGCGTGGATGTGGCAGCCGATGCCGCAGCAGGGTGCCAACCAAGGTTCATACCCTCCAGGAGGCAGTTCGCACCCACAAGAGGCGGTTTACCCCAAACGTTCGCTCAATACACGTCGCGCCGGTAACGACCGGCCAGCAGCAGCGCTTCCTTGCCGTCGGCACCGAGCACCTGCTCGATCACCGCATCCACTGCCGGGGCCATGCCCTGCAGGCTGCCGCAGACCAGGATCGTCGCGCCGTCATCGACCCACTGCCGCAGCGTGGATGCTTCGGCCAGCAGGCGATCCTGCACGTAGCGATGTGCGCCGCCATCACGGCTGAACACCGTATCCAGGCGGGTCAGCCTGCCGTTGCCGAGCATCGCCTGCAGTTCATCGCCGAAGTGGAAATCATGCGCGGCCGAGCGTTCGCCGAACAACAGCCAGGTGCGGGCACCGCCAATGCGTGCGCGTTCGTGCAGGTGCGCGCGCAGGCCGGCGATACCAGTGCCGTTGCCGATCAGCAGCAGTGGAACATCAGCGGCGACGCCATGGAAATTCTCGTTGCGGCGCAGGCGCATCTGTACCGGCCCGCCGATGGCGGCGTGGTCGCACAGCCAGCCACTGCCGATGCCCGGCGTGCCATCGGCACGCAGCTGCCGGCGCAGCAGCAGTTCCACCGCGCCGTTGTCCATTACCGAGGCGATGGAGTATTCGCGATGTGGCAGGGGCTGCAGTGCCGCCAACAGCCCAGGCAGATCGCCTGCTGCAACCAATGACGGCAGGTGCGAGCGCGCAACGCGGGCGAGCAGCGTCGTGCCGTCGTCCAACACGGTGTCCGCATCGAAGCCCTGCGTCTGCAGCCAGTCGCGCGTGCTCTGTTCGGCATGCTGCGGACCGACCTCGGCGATGTCACCGGCCTGCCACTGCGTGCCGCTGCCGGTCGGGGGCTGCAGGCGCAGCCAATAGACCGGACCACCGGCACTGCCGGGGTTGAGGTGGGTACGCTGCAGCAGCGTCCACGGCTGGTACTCGGCCGGTGTCCAATCGGGAAGTTCGCTCGCGCCGCCGCCGAGCTGGCCAAGCAGTTGTTGCCAGTGGCGCAGGGCAGCTGGATCGGCGTTGTCGACTTCAATGGCATCGAACAGCGGATGTGCTCCGTGCTGGCGCAGCCAGTCATGCAGTTGGTGGCCGAACGCGCAGAAATGCCCGTAGCTGCGATCGCCCAGTGCGAGCACCCCGTACTGCACGTGCTGCAGCGGCGGCGGCGTGCTCATCACCTTGCGCAGGAAGGGCAGGGCGTGGTCGGGTGCATCGCCTTCGCCGGTGGTGCTGACGATGAACAGTGCACGCGCGCTGCCCGCCAGCAGGGTGGCATCGACCCCATGCAGACCGCGCAGGCGCACCGGCATGCCGGCCGAGCGCAGAGCCTGCGCACTGCGCTCGGCCAGTTCGCGGGCGAAGCCGGTCTGGCTGGACCAGACCAGCAGCATCGGTGGGTTGCCGCCTTCGGGCGTGTCGTCGCGCGGACGGCTGCGCCACCACAGCACGCCACACGCCAGCAGATACAGCGCGGTGGCGGCCAGCGCGATGCCCCATTGCCGGGCCGGCGGTGCACCCTGCCACCACGCTTCGCCCAGGTGCAGACGCAGCAGTGCCCCGCCGATCACGGCCAGCAGGGCCAGCACCATGACGTTGCCAACGGTCGCGCGCGGGAAACGCATGCTCATCCAGCCTGCTCATCCAGCAGCTGCTGGAAGGCGCTGCTGAGGGTTTCGCGTGGGCCGGTGGTGGTGCGTTCCAGATAGCGCGCGGCCAGCCCCTCGCGCTCTGCCAGCGCGATGCCTGCGTCGCGGCCGAGCACGGTCAGCGCGGTGGCCCACGCGTCAGCGTGCATCGCGTCGCTGGCGACCACAGTGACGGCGGCTGCGACCTGCCGTACCGGCGTGCCGCTGCTCGGGTCGAGGCTGTGGCTGTAGGCCACGTCATCGTCGTGATAGTGGTGCCAGCGATCGCCGGAGGTGGCCACCGCCTTGCCGTCCAGCGCCAGGACACGCGGTGGCGTATCGGTGTGGGCATCTTCTTCCGGCGCCGACTCCACCAGCACGCGCCACGGCTGGCCGTCGGGCTTGCGGCCGTAACCGGCCAGTTCCCCACCGACTTCAATCAGCGCGGCATCGACACCCTGGCCGCGCAGCCAGGCGGCGACGTGGTCGACGCCGAAGCCCTTGGCGATCGCCGAAAGATCCAGCTCCAGGCCACCGGGCTGCAGCAGCGCATCGTCCTGCCAGTGCAGGCGCTGCCAGCCGCAGCGTGCACGCGTTGCCTGCAACGTGGCGGCATCGGGTGCGCGCCGTGCGCCGGCATGGGCGCCGAAGCCCCACAGCGCCACCAGCGGGCCGACGGTGGGGTCGAACGCACCGCCGCTGGCTGCAGCGATGGCCTGCGCGCAGGCCAACACATGGCGTGTCTCGATGGGAAGCACGAGGTACTGACCTGCGTCGGCACGGTTGTAGCGGCTCAGGTCGGAACCCGCTTCCCAGGTGCTCATCTGCGCGACCACTTCATCCAGACGTGCCTGGATGCCAGCATGCAGTGGATGCAGGTCGCGCTGGCGCGGTACGACCAGTGACACGCTCCAGGTGGTGCCCATGGTGGTGCCGCCCAGCCGGGCGATGTCGGGTGCGGTAGAGGTCATGGGCATGCGTGGCAGGCTGCGATACCAGGGCGCGCCGGGTATCGCAGCGCTGTCTTTACTGCGGCAGCACTTCCAGCGTTGCGACGTAGCTGAGGCGGCGCTTGGCGGCCTGCTTGACCGAGGTCTTCTTGTCCTCGGTGCCGGTTTCCAGCCAGTACATGCCGGCTTCCGGCCAGGTCACCCTGATCTCGCCCTTGGCGTCGCTGGTCAGCTTCTGCTCGTCCTGCGCGTTGCGGTAGCGGGTGCCGCCGCGCACGATCTCGAACTCCAGGCCTGCGGTCGGCTTGCCGTCGACCAGTACGCGGAAGGTGGCTTCCTCGCCGGCGAACAGGTCGTTCGGGTGACCGACGGCCACCAGTTCGATGCCGCGGTTGGTCGGCTTCAGCGCGGTGTCGTTCGGCGCCCCGTTGGTGACGAAGGTCTCCACGCGGCCGACCGACTGGCTCACTTCCAGCTTCTTCGCATCCTTGGGCAGTTCGCCGAAGGTGGCGGCGGTACCGCGCCAGCGCTTGCGCTCGCCGTTCAGTTCATAGGTGGCCGACAGGCCGTCGTTGACCGAGGCGATGCGGTAGGTGCCCTGCTGCTTCAGCTCGACGTCGAACACGCTGCGGTACTTGCCGGTGGCCGCGTTCTGCGCCTGCACGGTGCTGCCATCCGGGGCGGTGATCACCACCGATTCCAGGCGCAGCGGCACGTGATTGAAGTAGAACAGGTCGTTGGAGACCGCACCGTCGACGGTGATCCACGGCGCGTTGCCGGCGATCACGGTCTGCGAGGGCAGCAGCCAGGCCTTGTGGGCCAGGGCAGAGAAGGGAAGGGCAGCGGCCAGAGCGGCGGCGAGGACGAGCGTGCGCTTCATGCGGAAGACTCCAGGGTGATTGATGAGGTCAGAGCCCTTCCTGCGGAAGTGATCCGACCCCTGGGGTGCTGCGATGGGGGCGGATCCCTTTCCAGCGGAAAAGGCTCTGACCCCGGCTCAGGCAATTACGGTTTGACGGCGAGGGTGACCTGGCCCAGTTCGGTGGCGCCCTGCGCGCGGCCGTTCTGTGCGGCGGTGGCCGGCCAGGTGAAGGGAATCTTCAGCAGTTCACGGCCGCCGACTTCGCGCACCGCTTCCACCACCAGGGTGTAGTTGCCCGGGGCCAGCTGCTTCAGTACGGGCTGCTTGTCGTTGAACGACAGCGCGTGCTTGCCGGCCGGGCGGGTCGGGCCGGTCACGCCGTCCACCGGCACCTGCAGGGTGCGGCCGCTCTTGCGCCACCACTGGCGCAGGTCGGGCAGCCACTTGGTGCCATGGCCTTCGCTGTTGCTGGTCTGCTGGTACCAGACCGACAGGTTGGCGGCGACCTTCTGGTCGGCGCCTTCCAGCCACACCGCCACGTACGGGCGGTGGTACTCGGCCACGTTGAGCTTGGGCACTTCGACGTTGATGTCGAGGGTGGTGGCGTAAGCCGGCGAGGTGGCCAGCAGGCCGCTGAGGGCGATGGTCAGGGTGACGCGCATGGGGCGGCTCCGGAAGAACGGATGGAAGTCACGGTGGAAGTCAGTGGATCAGCAGCAGGGCGATCAGCAGCGGGATCATCAGGCCCAGGCCGACCAGTGGCCAGGTCATGCGTCGCTGCCGCGCATGCAGGTGCAGCAGGAACAGGCCGGTGATGCAGAACACCAGGCAGGCCACGGCGAACACGTCCAGGAACCAGCCCCATGCGGGGCCGGCATTGCGGCCCTTGTGCAGGTCGTTGAGATAGGACACCGCGCCGCGCGAGGTGGATTCGTACTCCACCGCGCCGGTTTCGCGGTCGATGCTCAACCAGGCGTCGCCGCCGGGGCGTGGCAGTGACAGATAGATTTCCTCGGCCGACCATTCGGCGGGTCGACCGCCGATGGAGACGCCCAGCTGATCGTCGAGCCATTGCCGGGCCGGGCGTGGCAGTGGTGCATTGCCGTCCTCGCGGGAGCCCAGACCGCCGAGCAGTTCGGCCGGCAGTTCCAGGTGCTGGTTCTGCACCTGTGGCTTGGCCTCGATCTTTGCTGCATGGTTCAGCGTCAGGCCGGTCACCGCGAACAGGAGCATGCCGATCAGGCAGACCGCAGAGCTGATCCAGTGCCACTGGTGCAGGGTACGCAGCCAGAAGCCGCGGCTCTGCTGCTGCACGGTGGAAGATGCGGGACGGCTCACGGCACGGTTCGGGACGGATGAATACTGGTCATTACATCATTGATGAGAATTGCTCGCAATTAGATGTCGTTGTGTATCTCTGAAGGGGTAGTGCCGGCCGCTGGCCGGCAATCCCATGCCACCTGAGAGCATCGCGTGGTTGCCGGCCAGCGGCCGGCACTACCACGGGTCGGTGGATCCACGCCATGCGTGGATGAAGCGGTGCCGACCAAGGTCGGCACCCACCAGAGCGGCGATCAGAACTTCGCGTTGAGCGAGATCCAGTAGCTGCGGCGCTGGTCCTTGGTGGCGTAGTCGTCCACGCAGTTGTATTCGCTGGGGCTGGTCAGCAGGCACGACTGCGAGACGAAGTTCTTGTCGAACAGGTTGTTGACCCGCGCGTTGACCGTCAGCCACTGCGTGGCCTTCCAGCTGCCACCGAGGTGGAAGAGAGTGTAGTCCTCGTAGTAGCGGGTATGACTGGCACCGGCGGCATCAAGGATCGTGTCGCGGTAGCGGTCGTAGCGGCCTTCGCCGATCAACGACAGGCTGATGGCATCGTTGAGTTGCCAGTTCAGGCTGGCGTTGGCCATGTGCTTGGCCGGCATGGTGCCGGTGATCGGCAGGCCCTTGCCGGAACCGGCGGTCTGCTCGCTCTTGGTCCAGGTGTAGTTGCCGCGCAGCTGCAGGGTGTCCAGCAGGTCGACGTGGCCGGCCAGTTCTGCGCCACGTGTCTCGGCCTTGTCGATGTTCACGCTCTGGGTGAAGGTGCTGTAGCCCAGCGACGCCCAGCCCGGGCCGATGTCCACGCAGTAGCCACTGCCGGCCGGCGCGACTTCACAGTTGGGGAATGTGCCGCCGCTGGCGATCTTGTCTTCGAACTTGTTGATGAAACCGGTGACGTTGAAGCCCCAGCGCTGGCCCTCGTAATAGGCGGCCAGCTCGTAGTTGGTGCTGGTTTCCGGCTTCAGGTTCGGCGAGCCCACCAGCGGGAGCACGCCCTGGCCACCAAAGCCGGTGATGCCGGGGAACAGCTGGTCCGGACGCGGGGTCTTGTAGCCGGTGCTGACGCCACCCTTGAAGGTCCAGGCATCGGTGGCATTCCAGACCAGGTAGCCGCGCGGGCTGAGGTGGCTGCCGAAGATGTTGTGGTCGTCGTAGCGCAGGCCGAAGGTGGCGGTCAGGGTGTCGGTCAGCGACCAGTTGTCCTCGGCGAACAGCGCCCACATGCGGTGCTTCTGTTTGGTGTTGCTGCGGTAGCCGGCACCGTCCATGCCGAACACGCCGTCCACCATGTCGGTGTCGTTGTATTGGCCGCCCACGGTCAGCTTGTGCGCACCGAAGTCGAGGTCGAGCATCGTGTCCAGCACGTAGCCTTCCAGTTCCATGGTGCGCAGCGGCCGCGGCAGGAACGCCTGCAGGCGTGCCTGTTCGCTGGCGTTGAGTGCGGCCAGTCCGTTGTTGCGGCCGGCGGCACAGTTGTTGGCGGCACCGGTGCGGCGGCAGACGTCGTTCCACAGGGTCTGCAGGCCGGCGCGCTCGTCCAGCGTCAGCGGCAGCGAGCGGCCGAGGTTGTTGCTCTTGCTGTGGGTCAGCGAGGTCTGCCAGGTGCCGAAGCTGTAGCGGCCTTGATGGGTCAGCGAGAGCTGGTCGCGCTCATAGCGCTGGTAGGCGGTGTAGCCCACGCGCGGCTGCACCACGCGGCGGGTGACGGTGCCGCTGCCATTCGGGTTCGGCACCACCGCGTTGCCCACGCGCCACAGGCTGGCCAGGCTGTCGAGGGTGCCGGTCTGGCCTTCGCTGTTGTCGTACTTCTGGCGTGAGACGTCGTAGTCCAGCCACAGTTCGTGGTCGTCGTTGACATGGAAGTTCAGGCGCACGCCGGTGTTCCAGTTGGTGTTGGCCACCGACTTGCCGCCGCCACCGAAACCGATGCTGCGTTCCCACAGCGTGCCGTCGGGCAGGGTCAGCGCATCCCATTCGGGATTGGATGCCTTGGCGTCGTAGTAGCTGCCGCGCACGGCCAGGCCCAGGCGATCCTTGACCAGCGGGCCGCTCAGGTACAGATCGGTGCTGCGCGCGTCGCCGAACTGGTCGTCCTGCTGCACGGTGAAGCCCTGGGTGACCGCACCGCGCCAGCTGTCCTGGTTGCGGCGGGTGATGATGTTGATGACGCCGCCCATTGCATCCGAGCCGTACAGCGTGGACATCGGGCCACGCACCACTTCGATGCGCTCGATCGCATCCAGCGGCGGCAGGTAGGCGAACTGGCCACCACCGAAGTTGTTCGGATACAGCTGGCCGGCGTTGCTCTGGCGGCGACCGTCGATCAGCACCAGGGTGTACTCCGACGGCAGGCCGCGCATGGAGATGGTGGCGCGGCCGTTCTTGTCGGTGGCTTCCAGGCCGACGTCGATGCCTTCGACGTCGCGCAGGGCGTCGACCAGGCTGGTGTAAGGGCGCTTGCTCAGCTCTTCGCGGCTGACCACGCTGATGCTGGCCGGTGCATCGACTACCTTCTGCTCGAAACCGGAGGCGGTCACCACCACCTTGTCCAGCGTCTGCGGCGCGCCGCTGGCGGCACCATTGGCGTAGGCGGGCGCCGCGACCGCAGCCAGCACAGCGCTGGTCAACAGATGTCGGGACAGGGACGAACGGACACGATGGCGCTGGGCCATGGCAGATACCTCGAAGGATGTAGGGCAGCGCGATGCAGGGCGCGGAACGCGCACGGCAGGGCAGGGATGGCCCGGTCAGGGGCGGCAGGGGCGAAACAGGCAGCGGCGAGCCGTCGCAACCGCGCAGGCGGTCACGGCGTGCCGTGGATCAGGCGAGCGGCGGCGCCTGGCCGCGTTGCTGGCGGCGCCCGGGCGCATCGGCCCAAGGCATGTCCGGTACGGCCAGCGGCCAGTGCGGACGCGCGCCGGAGGGAACCGACGCAGAGGGAACCAGATCAAGTTCGGTGCGCAGCCAGTGGCTGGCCAGCAACAGCGGCGGGATCGGCTTGTCCGTGGACTTGGCCGGTGCCGAGGCGCAGCGCCGCAGTTTGGCCGGCGCTTCTTCCTGCAAAGGGCCTTCGCCGCCGCGCTCTTCCAGCGGCTGCTGCAGCGCCTGCGGCGCGGCAGCGTGGGCGACCGGCAGCAGCGGCAGGGTGCCCAGCAACAGGGTCAGCATCGCCACCCACGCCAGCAGGCTGGCCAGCGCAGGCCGACGGCCGCGCATGGCGGTGCCGAGCTGTACAAGCCGAAGCGGGCGGGGGCGGAACGGGCGACGCAAGCGGAGATCCCTGGCTGGCCGGAACATCCGGCGTCAACGGGGCGTGATTGTAATGAGACCCGTTAGCCGTTGCAAATGAGAATGATTGCCAAATTGACGCAAGGGTGGCCTGATCGGTTCAGACCTCGCTCCAGCGTCGCAGCAGGTTGTGGTACACGCCGGTCAGCTGCAGCACCGCGTCGGCATCACCATTGGTCTGCCGCAGGCGCTCGATGGAAGTATCCATCTCCCACAGCAGACGACGCTGCACATCGTCGCGGATCATGCTCTGCACCCAGAAGAACGATGCCACGCGCGCACCGCGGGTGACCGGATTGACCTTGTGCAGGCTGCTGGAGGGATACACGATCAGATCACCGGCCGGCAGTTTCACCTCGTGCTCGCCGTAGGTATCACTGATGATCAGCTCGCCGCCGTCGTACTCGTCCGGGTCGGACAGGAACAGCGTGCAGGAGACGTCCGAGCGCAGCTGCTCGCCGTTGGCCAGGTTCATCACCGCGCCATCGACGTGGAAGCCGTAGGTGCCGCCGCCGCTGTAGCGGTTGAAGCGCGGTGGCAGGTACTTCAAGGGCAGCGAGGCGGCAAAGAACAGCGGGCTGCGCTTGAGCGCGGCCAGCACCACGGAGGCCAGCGCAGCCTTCAGCGGTGAGGCATCGGGCAACTGCTCGTTGTGTTTGACCTGCGCACCCTGTGAGCCGACCGTCTCGCGTCCGTCGGTCCAGTCGGCAGCGTCCAGCCGCTGGCGGATCTGCGCCACTTCTTCAGGTGCAAGCACGTTGGGGATGTGCAGCAGCATGGCGGTTCCTCATCGATGCGCGGGGGAGACGGGCTCCCCCGCGCCATGACATCAGAAGCGGACGTCCGCGCTGAGCAGGAAGGTGCGCGGGGCGCCCGGGGTATAACGGTAGCCGCTCTTGTTGATGCTGGCCACGTACTGCTTGTCGAACAGGTTGTAACCGTTCAAGCGCAGCGAGATGGAGTCATTGATCGCCCAGGACACGACGGCGTCATAGACAACGTAGGACTTGGTGAACGATGGGGTACCCACCGCACCGTCGGTGCCACGGTGCATGCCACCGGCATAGCGCACGCCGCCACCGATGGTCAGGCCGAAGGGCAGGGTGTAACTGGTCCAGCCGGTAAACGTGTCGGCCGGGGTGTAGGTCAGGTTGGTGGTGCCATCGGCGGCTACCTTGGCACCTTCCTTCACCTCGGTGTCGAGGTGGCTGTAGCCGGCGGTGACCGACCAGTTGTCGGTCAGGCGACCGACTGCAGAGAGCTCCACGCCCTTGACCCGCTTGCTGCCGGTCTGGGTCGGGTTGCCGGCATCGTCGAGCACGGTGGTGTTGATCTCGTTGTCAACGTCGGTCTGGAACAGCGCCAGATTCACTGCAAGCGCGTCATCCAGGAACGCCCACTTGCTGCCCACTTCGAAGGTTTTGGCCTTCTGCGGGTCGAGCTTGGGGTTGTCGGCACTGCTGGCCGAGCTACTCAGCTGGAAGTTCGCGCCGCCAGGAGGCTGCTGTGAGACGGCGTAGTTGGCATAGATGCTGACCGTCTCGCCCACTTTGTACAGTGCACCGAGCTTCCAGTTCAGCAGCGTGTCGGACGCTTCCAGGGTCGGGTTGCGCAGCACGGTGCCGGTTGGATTGCTGCCGCATGCCGGGCCACCGCGACCACCGCACACCGATGCGCTCGCGTACTCGGTCTTGTAGTGGTCGGCGCGCACGCCCGCGGTCAGCAGGAAGCTCTCGCCGAAGGACAGGGTATCGAACAGATAGGCCGAGGAGGTTGTGGTCTTGCCGTGGGCATCGGCGCCATTGTGCGCCCAGGTCAGCCCGCCCACGTTCCAGTCGGGGTTGTACAGATTCGCTGCCGGCCAGGTGGTGCCGCCGGTGGCGGCCTGCCCGTAGCTGTCCAGCTCTTCGCGGGTGAATTCCAGGCCGGTGCTCAGCGCATGACCGACGCTGCCGGTGTTGAAGTCGGCGCGCAGGTTCAACTGATCGGTGAGGATGGTGTTGCGCTGGTCCTTGAAGGTCGGCAGGCTGCGCGCGATCGCGTAGGTCGATAGATCGGCCGGATTGGTGTAGCTGATGTTGCCGGTCGGGCGGCCATTCGCACCGCGAACGCCGGTACCCATGAAGGCCGTCAGCAGGTAGTCCTGTTCTGTGCGGCCCCAACGCGTGGTGTTGGTCAGGCGCAGCGTGTCGCTGAAGTCGTGTTCGAAGCGGAACGTGGCCATCTTCGCGGTCACGTCATCATGGTCTGCACGCGTACCGTAGAAGTTCTCCGGGTTCACCGGATGACCGGCCAGCGCTTCCAGGGTCGGCTGCGCGGCCCAGCCAGGCAGGCCCAGGGTCGGCACGCCGCCATCGGGCACGTTGTCCTGCTTCACGTACAGCAGGTTGAGGTAGTAGCGGGTAGCGGTGCCCAGGCCGAAGGCCAGCGATGGCGCAATACCCCAGCGCTTGTTCTGCACATGGTCGCGGCCCGGCTGGTCGCTGTCCTGCCACATCGCATTGACGCGCAGCGCGCTGGTCGCACCCAGCGTCTGGTTCCAGTCGCCGGTGGTGCGTCGCTGCTGGTCGCTGCCCAGCGACACGCTGGCCGACGTCGCGTCCTGCAGATTGGCCTGCTTGCTGACCAGATTGATCGCACCGGTCGGTGCGGAGCGGCCATTGTCGGTGCCGGCCGGGCCCTTCGTCACTTCCACCTGTTCGATGTTGAACACATCGCGTGAGATCGAGCCAAGGTCGCGCACGCCGTCGACGAACAGGCTGTTGGAGGTGTCGAAGCCACGCATGAACAGTGCGTCGCCGGTGGTGGTGTTGCCGTTTTCACCGGCATAGAAGGTGCCCACGCCGGGGCTGTTGCGCAGTGCCTCGGTCAGGGTGGTGGCACCCTGCTGGTTGAACAGGTCGCTGGTGATGATCTGGATGGTCTGCGGGGTGTCCTGCAGGCGCTGTGTGAACTTGGGCGAGGCAACCTTGTCAGCCTTGTAACCGCGAACTGCATGGACGTCGACCTTGTCTAGGGTGCGGGCGTTGTCGGTGGCTTCGGCGTGGGCCAGCACAGGCAGCGCGGCCAGGCCGAGGCCGGCAGCGAGGCTGGCGGTGGCCAGCGGCAGGGTACGAAGCGGCGAAGCGTGCTTGCGGCTTTTGATCGGGTTCATGGGCGTCTGCAGAGAAGGAACAGGAAGGAGCCGCCGGCGCTGGACAGCGCGGCAACAGGAAGGGAAAGGGAAATGCAGTCCAGCGGCTGCGCAGCGCGCAGAAAAGCGTCAGGCCAGCTGCGCGGGCGGTGCGTGCGAAGGCGGCTGGCGACGATCGATCACGGGCACCGGCGGATCAGGTATCGCCGGCGTCGGAGCGTCTGCTGGGGCATGTTCCGGGCGCTGCAGGCACAGCCGCCGCAGTACCGGGGGCTTGTCGCCCCGGCTTCCTTCCGGCTCGGATTCCGCGCGTTGCATCGCGTGCTCGTGGGGCAGCGAATATGGGGGCGAAGACGGCGCTACGTCCTGGACGTAGGTTCCGGGCGCATCTGTCAGCGTGCTCCGTCCTTCCTGCAACGCCGACCAGCCCAACCACAGAGTCAGCAGCGCGGCCACAAGCAGTGGCCAACCCCGACGAGCAAGCTGGCACAGCAGGACGGTAGGCGCGGGCGAGGCCATGGCGCAGGTGGAGTCGTGACGAAGATGTTAGTTAGCATAACACCAACGATAATGATTCGCATCTGCGTGATTTGTAAGCGGCTCCGAGTTGCCCGCAGGGCCCCTGAAAGGCCCTCCAGGCGCCCGTCAGGAGAGCCACCCCGTGGGTGGGTGCCCTGGGCTTCAATCGCGGTCGTCGCGGGTCCAGATGGCGTCGTGTTCGCGCTTCACCGGAAACTTCGGCACCGCGGTATAGGCCGGCGCACACAGGGCGCGGCCATCACGCACGTCGAAGCGCGCGCCATGCAGCACGCATTCAACGCTGCCCTCGGCGGTGTTGAACTCACCCGAGGACAGCTCGAACTCCTCGTGCGTGCATTGGTCTTCCAGCGCGTACAGTTCGCCGTCGAGGTTGAACACCACGATCGGCGTACCGGTGACTTCGTCGAACACGCTCTTCATTTCGCCCGGCAGCAGTTCGGCGCCGGCGCAGACAAAGGTCCAGGCCTCACTCACGCGGTGGCTCCGGCCAGCGGCTTTTCCAGGATCTCGAAGCGCAGGTCGTCGCGCTTGGGGATGCCGAAACGTTCGTCGCCATACGGGAACGGCTTCTTGATGCCGGTGCGCTGGTAACCGCGGCGCTCATAGAAGGCGATCAGTTCGTCGCGGATGTCGATCACGGTCATCTGCATCACCGGCACGTTCCATTCGCGTGCGGCGAGGGCTTCGGCTGCGTCCATCAACTGCTTGCCGACGCCGCCGCCCTGCTGGGCCGGGTCGACCGAGAACATGCCGAAGTAGCCCTTGCCGTCGACGTCGGCGACGTGGGTACAGGCCACGAGCTGGCCGTCGCGTTCGGCCAGCAGGATGGTCGAGCGCGGGCGGTCCAGGTCGCCCTGGATGCCTTCGGCATCGACGCGGGCGCCGTCCAGCAGGTCGGCTTCGGTGGTCCAGCCGACGCGGCTGGCGTCGCCGCGGTAGGCCGAGGTGACCAGGGTGATCAGGGCGGGGATGTCGGCCGACGTGGCGGCGCGGAAGGTCAGGGTGCTCATGGGGGCATTTTAGGTGGGGCGGGGGCGGGCGGGGAGCTTGCTGATTCGGCCAGCTTTGCCGAGTGTGTCGGATACGCCTTGTTGACATGATCTTCATTTCTCATTCATAAATGAAGCAATGCCCGCCCACCGCGTTCAAGCGTGTGGTTGTCTGCCGGAGTGGGTACCGTCCGATCTGATCATCGACAGTGGCGCGATGTGGGCGGGGCTCTCAAGGAAGGTCGATCCAGGGAGGATCTTCATGCAGTCACGGCTCATTGCTCATCCGCGCGCGGCAAACGCCATCAAAGGCCTGCTTCTGACAGCACTGGCCTTCTGCGTACTGGCACCGGTTCCCGCCTCCGCCCAGATCGTACCGACCTGGCGCCAGGAGTACGACAAGCGCTTGAAGTACGGCGACCTGGTCGAGCCCTTGAAGGGCGAGATCTTTGGCGAGCAGGTCAACCTGTATGACGGTTCGATCAGCTTCAAGGCCACGGATATTTCGATACCGGGCAATGGCAGCTTGCCGATGACGCTGAGCCGCAGTCACGGCGATGGCGGCAACAGTAATGAGAGCCCTTTCTCCAACTGGAAATTGGATATTCCTTCCCTGTCTGGTGTGCACGGCGACCTGCCTGAGACTGCGGCCGCAGGCTATTGGCTGCCTGCGGCCCGCTGCAGCACCGTCAGCGGACCTCCGTCGTTGGAAGTCTGGAACCGACGGCACACCCAGATCGTCAACTTCAATGCGCACACCTACTGGGATGGCACGCGACTTTCGCTGCCTGGTGGCGGGGGCGAGAGCATTCTGGGAGACGGCGGTGATGCTCGCCAGCCCAAGCCTCAGTTCGGTAAATCCACCCCGTGGAACACCAAAAGCGGTTGGACGTTCACTTGTCTGGGCTCGCTCAAAAGTGGCCAGGCCGGTGAAGGCTTCCTGGGGCACGCACCTGATGGTTCCAAGTACTACTTTGACTGGATGGTGGCCCGTCCGGTCAATCCTGCGACCCTGCAGCCATTTGGTCCGGAGAGTAATGCTCAATTGCAGCGCAGGCGCGTTTACCTGTACCCCTCCCAGATTGTGGATCGGTTTGGCAACTGGGTGCGCTATGAGTGGAATGGCGACCGCCTCGAACGCATCTTTGCCAGTGATGGTCGTGAAATCAGCCTGGCGTACAACGCTGACGGATTGATTGCATCAGCGACGGCAGCTGGGCGCACGTGGACGTACGGATATACCGCAGCCAATATCCTCCAGACGGTAACGCTGCCGGATGGGACCCAGTGGGTCTACAACCTTCCGCCGCTTTCCGTCACCCGCAAGTATGCCGACTACACCGGGCAGAACATCTGGGAGTACATGGACTATCCGGTGACCTGCGCCCGGATGAACAAGATCATACCCACTGAGATTGCGGCGACTGTCCAGCATCCTTCGGGGGCAGTGGGTACGTTCTTGTTCCGCCCGTTCCGCCACGGACGGAAGAACGTAACGTTCGACTGCCAGACATCTGGTGACAATCATCTGTACGAAGAAGGCTGGAACTACACGCCTGTCTACCGTGACGCGCAGTCGCTGGTAGCAAAAACAATCACTGGTCCGGGTATGCCTGTTGCGCAGTGGACCTATCAGTACACCAATCTTGATGGCGCCTACGCGCAGGATCTCGGCGGACCGGCCATTCCTCCGGGCCAGGCCGAACCGAAGATCACCACCGAAACGCTGCCTGACGGCGTTGTACGTGTGTATGAATTCGGCAAGGAGGTGGCGTACAACGACGGTCTGCTGCTGTCGACCACCACGCGCTCGGGCGGCACCGTCGTGCGCATCGACCGCAACAACTACTATCCCGACACCCAGCTTGACTCGGCGCCATTCCCGAAAGAAGCCGGCAAGGACTTCAAGTACGGTGCGAACGACCTCAAGGCACACTACAACAGGCCCGTACAGTCCACCGTGGTGGAACAGGATGGCGTGCAGTTCACCCGCACGGTCCAGGCTTTCGATGCCTTTGCACGCGAGGTGAGCGTCGTCGAGGGCAATTCAGCCGGACAGAGCCGCGCCAGCACAACCACCTACTACGACAACCTGGCGCTATGGGTGAATGGCCAGTCAGCGCGCAGCGTAGTCAATGGTGTCGAGCAGTCACGCACCGAGTTCGACACGACCAATGCGTTGCCGCTGCGCGCTTATGCCTTCGGCCGGTTGGCGCAGCAGGTGACCTACGCGGCTGATGGTACGGTGGCATCGGTTGCCGATGCCCGTGGCAACACCAGCCACCTGTCCGCGTGGAAGCGCGGTGTCCCGCAGCAGTTGCGGATGCCGGCCACGGCTGAATCTCTCAATGGGGCGACGCGCACCGTTGTGGTGGACGACAACGGCTGGATCACCTCGTTGACCGATGAAATCGGAGCAACCACCAGCTTCAGCTACGACAGCATGGGGCGCCTGCGCAGCCAGCAGTTCCCCGGTGGCGACACCGTGAGCTGGAATGCGGTCACCATGGACCTGCAGCGGTTGGGCAGCGCGCAGTTCGGCGTGCCGGCCGGCGCCTGGAAGCATTCACGAACCCAGGGCGGGCGACGGACCGATACCTATCTGGATGCCATGTTCCGCCCGGTGCTGGTCACTGAAAATGCAGACAACGCTCTCGATAGCGCAGTCGTGACCCGCTACGACACCAGCGGCAAGACGGTGTTCGCGTCCTATCCGGTTCGCCAGCTTTCCGACATCAATGCGGCGTTTGACGGCACCACCACGCAGTACGACGCGCTGGGTCGACCGGTCGTGGTCAGCCAGTCGTCCGAACTGGGTGCCTTGGTGACTCGCACTGAGTTCGTGGGCAACCTGTCGGTGAAGGTAACCAATCCACGCGGACAGTCGACCACAACACGGCACCTGGCCTATGACCAGCCCACCTATGAGATGCCGTTGATACTGCAGCATCCAGAAGGGGTCGTGACCGAGATCCAGCGCGACGCTCTCGGGAAGCCGCTGGCGATTACCCGTCGCAGCGCCGACGGCAGCCAGGCACTGACCCGCCGTTATGTCTATGACGATTACCAGCAACTCTGCAAGACCATCGAGCCGGAAACCGGGGCGACGGTGCAGGACTACGACGCCGCCGGCAATGTTCTGTGGTCGGCTGCCGGCACGGGCCTTGCCAGCAGCGCAGACTGCAACCGCAGCGAAGCACTCGCGACTGGCCGCGCCGTGCAGCGCACCTATGACGCTGCCAATCGACTGCTGGCGTTGACCTTCCCTGATGGCCGCGGCAACCAGACCTGGTCGTATACGCCAGATGGCCTGCCCGCAGAAATCAGTACGCAGAACGATGCCGGCCGTCCGCTGGTCATCAATCGCTACCAGTACAACCATCGTCGTCTGCTCAGCAGCGAGACGCTGCAACATCCAGACTTCGGCAATCTGAGCCTGGCCTATGGCTACGATGGCAACGGCGCGCTTGCCAGCAACACCTACCCGGGCGGGCGCATCGTCAGCTATGCCCCGGACGCCCTCGGCCGCGCCACATCGGTGGGGGGCTATGCGAAGGAGGCCAGCTATTTTGCCAACGGCGCCTTGGCGCGCTTCGTATATGGCAACGGCATTGTCCATGCGATGAGCCAGAATGCTCGCGGTCTTCCTGACCGAAGTCGCGATGCCACCGCTGCGGCCGCAGTGCTCGATGACAGCTACGACTACGATGCGGGTGGCAACGTGATGGCCATCTCTGATGGCTTGCCGGGTGCGCCAGGCAATCGTGACATGGCCTATGACGGGCTGGATCGACTGCGCTCGGTTACCGCGCCGGGCTTTGGCAACGCGCTGTATGAGTACGACGCACTGGACAACCTGCGCCGGGCCAAGGTCGGCAGCCGGGATCGCACGCATTATTTCGATCCGACCAATCGTCTGGTCAACGTTGTCGATACTGGCAGCAGCGCGACCGTTGTCGGTCTCGGCTATGACGTGCAGGGCAATCTTTCGATCCGCAATGGCCAGGCGTTTGGTTTCGACTACGGCAACCGCCTGCGTACGGTGGGAACGACGGAAGCCTATATGTACGACGCGCATGGACGCCGGGTGAAAGCATGGAACAGCGAAACGGGCGTGATCTACTCGTTCTATGACAATGGCGGCGTGCTGCGTTTCCAGCGCAATGAGCGCACGGGAAAGCAGACGGACTATCTGTACCTGTCCGGCAGCCTAGTGGCGCAGGTGCACGGCGAGGCTGCACCCAGTGCTCCGGCGCTGAGCGCTCCGGGCTACATCACCCAAGGCAGCGTCAACCTGACGTGGAGTCCGGCCGGCGGCGCCAACCGCTACGAACTGCAGCGCGCCCAAGCGGGCAACTGGAGCACGATTTTCGACGGCGAGGCGCAGGCATTCACCAGTAGCGGTCTGGTCACCGGCACCTATCAGTTCCGAGTGCGCGGATGCCGCGTGGTCTGTGGCGAGTGGAGCAACACCGCCTCGGTCGCCGTCGAGCTGCCGCCGGCTGCAGTGCCTGTGCTGAGCGTACCGACAACTGCATTCAACGGCAGCTACAGCATCAGCTGGTCGGCCTCTGCCGGCGCAGAACGCTTTGAACTGGAGGAGAGTGCCAATGGCGGAGCCTGGACGCAGGTTCACAATGCGGCGGGCCAATCCAAGGCATTCAGTGGCAAGCCGGCAGGCAGCTTCAACTATCGTGTCCGTGCATGTAATCCGGTGGGGTGTACCGAATACAGCAATGGCGCCGCAGTGATGGTGGTCTACCCGCCTGTCGGTGCTCCTGGAGTATCAGCGCCGGCTCGTTCGGCACCCGGCAGCATTGGCATCGGCTGGAACGGGATTGGCGGTGCTGATCGTTACACACTTCAGGAAAGTACCAATGGCGGCGGTTGGGTGACCCTGTTCGATGGTAATGCGGGTTCCTTTGCCACGCCTGCGCGTGGAGTGGGTAGCTATGCCTACCGCGTCGCCGCCTGCAACGGCGCTGGATGCGGGCCGTGGTCGGCAACGGTGACGGTCGCAGTCATCGGACCGCCGACGATCGAGCCGGTGATCAGCGCGCCGGGCCTGGTGAATGTGCCGCAGTACAGCTTCACCTGGTCAGTACCCGCGAATAGTGAGAGCTTCATCGTGGAGGAGAGCGCCAACGGCGGTGGATGGACCGTGGTGCATAACGGCGGTGCGAACAGCTTTGGTGCAAACAGAGGCAATGGCAACTACGCCTACCGTGTACGTGCCTGCAACTTCGCGGGGTGCAGCCCATATTCAGGCATCGTAAGCGTTTCAGTCGTGCTTCCTCCGGCTGCCACCCAGATTTTCCTGGCGGAATGGTTGTCTACGCGCAAGGCCCCCTACCAGGTGCAGTGCACCGTCTCCTGGCGAGCCGTGGCCGGCGCAACGGAGTATCACCTTGAGCCCTCGGGGGCTGGACGGCGTCTATACACCGGGCCTCTGACTTACGTGCAGTCAAACAACGGGAATTACTGCTCAAGCTTGTACATCGTTCGCGCCTGCAATGCCGGCGGCTGTTCGGAATGGTCTGCGGGCTTTCCTGTCACGCGCGGCGTACTGAGCTGGGACTGAGCCATGAATGGAATCACTTCTCTACTTATTCGCGCAGCGCTTCTTGTGGTGGCGACACTGGCCGGTGCTGCACCGGCTGCGGCCCAGGAAGTGGTGGAATACATCCACACCGACGCACTGGGCTCGCCGGTGGCGATCACCGATGCCAGCGGAAATGTCATCGAGCGTACGGTATATGAACCGTATGGAGGCGTGGTCAATCGGCCGTTGAAGGATGGTCCAGGGTATGCCGGGCATATGACGGACTCTGTAACCGGGTTGAACTACATGCAGCAGAGATACTTCGACTCAAGTTTGGGTACCTTCCTCTCGGTGGATCCAGTCACTACTGTCGAAAATCCCTATGCAAATTTCCAGCGTTACAGGTATGGAAATGGGAATCCCTACAAGTTCGTCGATCCAGATGGCGCTGATGCGATATATTTTTCAGATGTTAATGTTCTGGTGATTCCGGTTAATTTTACGGGTCCCGCTGCAACAAAATCCAATGTGGAAGCGATCAGGAGTCGGGTTGATTCAATTGCTTCCGAGTATCGAGGGATTAAGGTTCGTTTGCAGGTCCTGGGTTCCGCCGGTGGTCATGGCCAGAATTCAATGAATTTGGGGCCTGGAAAGGATTACGCAAATTATCCTCGTGCCGGCCAGGGGGTATATGGCGGAATCGGCGGGAGGACGGCTCATATCGATAGCTCCGAGAGCAACTGGATAGGCGCGGCAGTTCACGATATCCTGCATTTTGCAGGCGCCCCGGAAGGGTATCGTGATGTGGGGTCGCGAGATGGGCGTACATCGAGCCCCATGGAGGGGTACTCTTCCGATCATATCATGGCTGATCGAAATGGTACGCGAATTACTGCGAGGGATGAGGATGCGATGCTGAGTAATGACACGACATCGAGGCATCGGTTGAGCGATTTCAAGGGGGTCTTTAGGGTTGAGGGGCGACTTGATGCAAAACGCCTCGATAAGCAGTTTTCAGGGAAATAACCAACCGGATATTCCGATGAATATTTCAACTTTACTGGCCTCCGTCATATCAATTTTTCTTCTTTCTTCCTGCGGTCAGCAGCGCGGCTGCCATTTGCAGGTTATCAATCAAGATCATGACAGTTCATCATCCCAGAAAATATTTGCTGAAGTGGATGACGTCATTCGTTCGCGCTCTGTGGATGGCGGAGTCGAAGTAAAGGCGGAGTTGGTGGTGTCGCAACTTGAGCTGTCCCGGGAAGGAAAGAGAAGGAGGAGGCTTTTCTATGTATTGATGGATGGAGAGGGGAGGTTCATGGATGCATCCACATGTGATGTCGGAGAAGGTCAATGTGCTTCGGTTGTTTCGAAAAGAATGGTGAAACTATGTGACGAGGTCTGAATTTATTGCATTAATCCATCGGAGCATATATTGGTGAGTAAAGTCCAGTATTCTGATCGCATTCGAAGATCAATAGTCGTAATTTTTGCAGCGATTTGCCTGGCTGGCCTTGTTGCGTGTACTAGTGAAGTGGCGAGTTCGGGTGGGGTTGTCAATCATCTCCCGAACAATGCAAGGGCAGATCAATACGCTGCGGCGCTCCGCTCCAGTTCTGTCGCCGGAGGCGCATCAAGGGAGCAAATGTGTGAGGTCCATTTGATTGATGTTCGGCAGTCATTCGATCAGGAGGGGAATGAAAAGCTGAGAAGCTATTTCGTTTTGACCAATTATCGAGGAATTTTTGTGTCGGCGGACACCTGCGGACTGTCCGTGGGTGACTGCGTTGCAGTTATTGCAAAGAGGTCGAGTTCTGAATGTCGACTGCCGCCGAGCGATTAGGAGAGCGCCAACGGCGGCGGCTGGACTGTGGTGCATAACGGCGGTGCGAACAGCTTTGGTGCCAGCCGTGGAAAAGGCAGTTATGCCTACCGGGTGAGAGCCTGCAACTTCGCCGGGTGTAGCCCCTGGGACAGTTGGGCTTGCCTGTGCAGATGACTTTTACGGTTGTCGTGCAGTAGATCAGCATTGGCCATCTTGGGACGCAAAAACGCCACGGTCTCCCGTGGCGTTCGCATCTTCCCATCTGTTACTGAAGCCTCACCCCAGCAACTTCCGCACCTTCGTCAACGCGGTCATGAACCGCTCGATCTCTTCATGCGTGTTGTAGAACGCCAGCGAGGCACGGCAGGTTGCCGCCACGCCGTAGTACTGCAGCAGCGGATGCGCGCAGTGCTGGCCCGAGCGCACGGCCACACCTTCCAGATCCAGCAGGGTAGCCAGATCGTGCGCATGGGCGCCGTCGATCAGGAATGACACCACCGCGGCCTTTTCCGGCGCTTCGCCGATGATGCGCAGGCCGTCAACCCGGCGCAGCTCTTCGGTGAAGTGCGCCAGCAGCTCGGCTTCGCGCGCTTCCACGTGGTCCAGGCCGACGTTCTGCAGATAGTCCGCCGCCACGCCGAGGCCGATGAAACCGGCGATGTTGGGGGTGCCGGCTTCAAACTTGTGCGGGGCGTCGTTGAATACGGTGCCGTCGAAGCTGACTTCCTTGATCATCTCGCCGCCGCCCAGGAACGGCGGCATGGCGTCCAGGTGCTCGCGACGCGCCCACAGCGCACCGGTGCCGGTCGGGCCGCACATCTTGTGGCCGGTGATGGCGTAGAAGTCGCAGCCGATCGCGGTGACGTCGACCTTGCGGTGCGGGGCGGCCTGCGAGCCGTCGACCACGGTGACAATGCCGCGCTTGCGCGCTTCGCGGCAGATCTCGCGCACCGGGTTGATGGTGCCGAGCACGTTGGAGACATGGGCCACCGCCAGCAGCTTGACCTCGGCGGTCATCGCCGCGCGCAGTGCCTCCAGGTCCAGCGCGCCGTCGGGGGTGATCTCGGCCACGCGGATGGTCGCGCCGGTGCGCTGGGCGACCAGCTGCCACGGCACGATGTTGGCGTGGTGTTCCATGCGCGACACCAGGATCACGTCGCCGGCCTTCAGCCGGGGCAGGGCCCAGGAGTAGGCAACCAGATTGATCGCGAAGGTGGTGCCGCTGCACAGCACCAGGTCGTTGCTGCGCACATTGAGGAAACGGGCCAGCTTGTTGCGTGCGCCTTCGTAGGCGTCGGTGGCCTCGGTACCCAGCGCATGCACGGCACGGCTGACGTTGGCGTTGTAGCGACGGTAGAACTCGTCCACCGCGCCGATCACCTGCACCGGCTTCTGGCCGGTGTTGGCGTTGTCGAAATAGACCAGCGGCTTGCCGTGCACTTCGCGCATCAGCAGCGGGAAGTCCAGGCGCACGCGCGCCCAGTCGGGGGCGTCGGCGGGTGCTTCGATCGGTCGCGGGGTGGACAGGTTCATGCCACGCCCGCCTCAGCCAGCGCCTTGTCCAGCCGGCGTGCCAGCTGTTCGCGCAGCGCTTCGGGCAGCACCCTCAGCGGCTCGTGGCAGAACGCGGCGCTCAGCAGCGCCTGCGCCTGGGCCTGCGGCAGGCCGCGCGAGCGCAGGTAGAACAGCGCGTTGGCGTCGAGCTGGCCGACGGTGGCACCGTGTGCGGCCTTCACTTCGTCGGCGTCGATCACCAGCGTCGGCTGGGTATCGATCTCGGCGTCGGCCGACAGCAGCAGGTTCTTGTTGGACAGGTTGGCGTCGGTGCCATCGGCACCGGCACGGATCTGGATGCCGCCATGGAACACCACGCGGCTGCGGTTGGCCGCCACGCCACGCCACTGCAGCTCGGCGCTGGTGTCGCGGGCGATGTGGTCGATGCCCAGGCGGGTATCGACGTGGCGGCGACCGTTGCCGAGCAGCACGCCATTGGCGGTCAGCTGGGCGTTGTCGCCTTCCAGGCGCACGTTCAGCTCATGGCGGCTGAGCGCGGCACCCAGCTCCAGGTCCACGCGGTGGTACTGCGCGTCCTTGGCCAGCACCGCGTCGGTACGCAGGAAGCTGGTCTGGCGCGCGCTGCCGGCCTGCACGCGGGCGTGCTTGAGCACCGCATCGCGGGCGACGTGGGCGTGCAGCACCGTGTTGTCCAGATGCGCCGAATCACCGACGCTGAAGCGGTGCTCGACCACGCCCAGGCTGGCGCCGGCACGCAGTTCGATCAGGTGGCGGTGGTGCCAGGCCAGGTCGGTGTCGCCGGCCACGCTGGCGAATACCAGCTGCAGCGGCACCTCGACCTGCACGCCGTCGTCCACGCGCAGCACCACGCCTTCATCGGCGAGGGCGGCGTTGAGGCGGGCGAACACATCGTCGCTGCGATCGTAGCGGCGGCCGAGGAAGCGCACGGCGTCCTCACCAGCGGCCAGTGCAGAAGACAACGTCTCCAGCTGCACGCCGGCCGGCAGGCCCTGCACATCGCTCAGCGCGTCGTTGAGGCGGCCATTGACGAACACCAGGCGCGGTGCGGGGATGTCCTCCAGCGCGGCGGCATCCAGCAGCGCCGGGGCCAACGGTGCGGCCGCGAAGCTGCGACGCTCCAGCTGGCGCAGCGAGGTGTACTTCCAGGTTTCGCTGCGTGCGCCGGGCAGGCCGTCGCGCAGCACGCTGTCGAGCACTTCGCGGCGCGCATCGCTGCCGCAGAAGGCCTGGGCCATGGAATCGAGCAGGGCGCTCATCAGACCGCCGCCTCGGGCACGACCCGGTCCTTCAGGAAGTCATAGCCGTGCGCTTCCAGTTCCAGCGCCAGTTCCGGGCCGCCGCTCTTGACGATGCGGCCATCGGCCAGCACGTGCACGACGTCCGGCTTGATGTAGTCCAGCAGGCGCTGGTAGTGGGTGATGACCAGGAACGAGCGGTCGGCGCTGCGCAGCGCGTTGACGCCGTCGGCCACGCTCTTCAGTGCATCGATGTCCAGGCCCGAATCGGTTTCGTCCAGGATCGCCAGCTTCGGCTCGAGCACGGCCAGCTGGAAGATCTCGTTGCGCTTCTTCTCGCCACCGGAGAAGCCTTCGTTGACGCCACGGTGCAGCAGTTCGTCCTTCAGGTGCAGCACGGCCAGCTTCTGCCGCACCAGCTTGAGGAACTGCATGGAATCGAGCTCTTCCTCGCCGCGCGCCTTGCGCTGTGCATTCAGCGCGGCGCGCAGGAAGTAGGTGTTGTTCACGCCGGGGATTTCCACCGGGTACTGGAACGCCAGAAACAGGCCGGCAGCGGCGCGCGCTTCCGGGTCCTGGTCGAGCAGGTCGACGCCTTCGAACTGCACGCTGCCTTCGCTGACCTCATAGCCGTCGCGGCCAGCCAGGACATTGCCCAGGGTGGACTTGCCGGCGCCGTTGGGGCCCATGATGGCGTGCACCTGGCCGGGCTTCACTTCAAGGGACAGGCCCTTGAGGATTTCCTTGTCGCCGATGCGGGCGTGGAGGTTTTCGATCTTCAGCATGGTGGGGGTTTCCGTGGTGCGGGCCGGGGCCCGCCGGTAAAGAGAATGCGTTGTGCGAGGGCAGGGCGGGCGATCAGCCCACCGAACCTTCCAGCGAGACTTCCAGCAGCTTCTTGGCTTCCACCGCGAATTCCATCGGCAGTTCGCGGAACACCTGCTTGCAGAAGCCGTCGACGATCATCGACACCGCGTCTTCCTGGCTGATGCCACGGGCGCGGCAGTAGAACAGCTGGTCGTCGGAGATCTTCGAGGTGGTGGCCTCGTGCTCGACGGTGGCACCCGGGTTCTTCACCTCGATGTAGGGGAAGGTGTGGGCGCCGCACTGCTTGCCGATCAGCAGCGAATCGCACTGGGTGTAGTTGCGCGCGCCGTCTGCGTTGCGGTCCACCTTGACCAGGCCGCGATAGGTGTTCTGGCCGCGGCCGGCGCTGATGCCCTTGCTGATGATCTTGCTCTTGGTGCGCTTGCCGACGTGGATCATCTTGGTGCCGGTGTCGGCCTGCTGGCGATGATGGGTCAGCGCCACCGAGTGGAACTCACCGACCGAGTCGTCGCCCAGCAGCACGCAGGACGGGTACTTCCAGGTGATCGCCGAGCCGGTCTCGACCTGGGTCCAGGTGACCTTGCTGCGCGCGCCACGGCATTCGGCACGCTTGGTGACGAAGTTGTAGATGCCGCCGACGCCGTTCTCATCGCCCGGGTACCAGTTCTGCACGGTGGAGTACTTGATCTCGGCATCGTCCAGCGTCACCAGCTCGACCACCGCCGCATGCAGCTGGTTCTCATCGCGCATCGGCGCGGTGCAGCCCTCCAGGTAGGACACGTACGCCTTCTCTTCGCAGATGATCAGCGTGCGCTCGAACTGGCCGGTGTGGCCGGCGTTGATGCGGAAGTAGGTGCTCAGTTCCATCGGGCAACGCACGCCCTTGGGAATGAACACGAAGCTGCCATCGGAGAACACCGCAGAATTGAGCGCGGCGAAGTAGTTGTCGCCCACCGGCACCACGGTGCCCAGGTACTGTTTGACCAGTTCCGGGTGCTCCTTGATGGCTTCGGACATCGAGCAGAACACGATGCCCTTTTCGGCCAGTTCCTTGCGGAAGGTGGTACCGACGGACACCGAGTCGAACACCGCGTCCACCGCTACGCCGGCCAGCTTGGCGCGCTCGTGCAGCGGCACGCCCAGCTTGTCGTAGGTGTCCAGCAGTTCCTTGGGCACGTCATCCAGCGAGGCGTACTTCGGGCCCTTCGGCGCGGAGTAGTAGCTGAGCGCCTGCAGGTCGATCGGGGCGATCTGCAGCTTGGCCCAGTTCGGCATCGGCATGGTCAGGAAGTGGCGGTAGGCGTCCAGGCGCCACTGCGTCATCCATTCCGGTTCTTCCTTCTTGGCCGACAGGGCGCGGATGGTGTCCTCGTCCAGGCCGGCGGGAAGGGAGTCCGACTCGATGTCCGTGATGAAGCCGGCCGAATACTTGCGGCCGAGCTGCTCATGGATCTCGCGGTTGGGGGTGTCGTCGCTGGCGACGGTTTCGATGGTTTCGGTGGCCATGGGGGGCTGCCTACGGATCAGGAGACGACGTCGACAGCGATGGTGCGGCGCTGTTCTTCGTCGACAAGGGGAAGAGGGGGCAGGATCTGCGCCAGGCTGACATCGCGCAGGGCCTCGGAGACCACGTCGTTGATCAGCCGCCAGCTGCTGCGCGCACCGCACTTGGGCGCCATGCCGCACTGGTGGTGGTCGTGGCTGCACTCGGTCAGGGCCAACGGCCCTTCCATGGCTTCAACCACTTCAAACAGCGAGATCTCGATCGATGGGCGGGTCAGCCGGTAGCCGCCGCGGACGCCGCGCAGGCCTTCGACCAGGCCGGCCTGGGCCAGTGGCTTGAGCACCTTGCTGACGGTGGGCGGCTCCAGACCGGTGAATTCGGCCAGCTCGGTGGCACTGAGCACCTCGCCCGGACGGGCGGCGAGTACGGTCAGTACGACGGTGGCGTAATCGGTGAGCTTGGTGACGCGCAACATGGGATGCGAGTGGTTCTTAAAGCGGACTGAAATTGTACGCTTTTATTCGCCGGCATCCAACCCGGCCATTCAGCGGGCGCTTGGGCCTGGCCGGAGGGCAGTCGCCAAGGGCCGCCATCGGGGCGACATGCTGCGGCATGGGGGTGATTTTCGCAATCACCCGGAATGGGCGAGAATCAACGTTCCTTCCGCTGCAAACGTCTCTTGCCGATGCCCAAGAAGATCCAAGCCCGCAAGTCCGCCATCCACGGCAACGGTGTGTTTTCCGTGGCCCCGATCAAGCAGGGCGAGCGCGTGATCCAGTACAAGGGCCTGCTGCGCAGCCACGGCGATGTCGATGCCGATGACAGTGGCGACGTGGAAAGCGGCCATACCTTCCTGTTCACCCTCAACGACGACTGGGTGATCGATGCCAACTACAAGGGCAACGACGCGCGCTGGATCAACCACAGCTGCGACCCGAACTGCGAGGCGGTGATCGAGGAAGACGAAGACGGTGACAGCCGCGGCGACAAGGTCTTCATCGAGGCGCTGCGCGATATCAAGGCGGGCGAAGAGCTGACGTACAACTACGGCATCACCCTGGCCGAGCGCCACACGGCCAAGCTGAAGAAGATCTGGGAGTGCCGCTGTGGCTCGCCCAAGTGCACCGGCACGATGCTGCAGCCCAAGCGCTGATCCGGTAGCGCCGGGCCATGCCCGGCGAACGCGAAGCGCGGGCGGAACCAGAAGCCGCCGGGCACGGCCCGGCGCTATCCGGGCGATTCTCCACCTGCCGTGCACGTGAGGGTCACCGCCGTTCAAGGGCCACTCGGCCACCCTGTGCGCTCCCCCCTATCTGGAGCACGACATGGCACAGCGTCTACGCGGCAAACAGATCGCCATTCTCGCCACGCATGGTTTCGAGCAGTCCGAACTGATCGAGCCCAAGCAGCTGCTGGAAGCGGAGGGCGCGCGCGTGAGCGTGGTGTCGCCGGCCAAGGAGGCGAGCATCAAGGGCTGGAAGGACAAGGACTGGGGTGATTCGGTCGCCGTGGATCAACCACTGGATGGCGCCGATGCCGGCCGTTTCGATGCGCTGGTGCTGCCCGGTGGCGTGATCAATCCGGATACCCTGCGCACCAACGAAGCAGTACTGGATTTCATCCGCAGCATGGCGGGTGCCGGCAAGCCGGTGGCGGCGATCTGCCACGGCCCCTGGCTGCTGATCAACAGCGGGCTGGCGGAGGGCCACGAGGTCACCTCGTGGCCGTCGCTGCAGCAGGACCTGGCCAATGCCGGCGCGCGCTGGCGCGACGCGGAAGTGGTGGTGGACGGCAACCTGATCACCAGCCGCAAGCCCGATGACATTCCGGCCTTCAGCGAGGCGGTGGTTAAAGCGCTGGCGGCGTGATGTTGTGATGCGGTAGCGCCGGGCCAGGCCCGGCGAGCGCGAAGCGCGGAAATGACAGAAGCCGCCGGGCATGGCCCGGCGCTACCGTATTTGGCGGGGGCTTATTTGCCGAGGATGCCCGCCGGCACCAGGTCGCCCAGGTTCTGGTTGAAGGTCACCACCAGCTTGCCGTTCTTCACCTGCGCCGACTGCACCTGCAGGGCGCCGAGCAGGCCGGCCACGGCCGGGTCCAGCTTGTAGATCGGTTCGCGCTGGGCGTAGTCGCTCAGCCATGCGTTCAGCAGGCCACGGGTCCGTGAATCGAGACGGCCACCCTGGCTGGCCGGGGTGAAGTCATCCACGCTCGGCTGCTGCAGGTGGAAGCCTTGGGTCTGCGCGTCATAGCGCAGGCCACTGCTGAGCTTCACCGTACCCAGCTTGGCCGGGTTACCGCCGGCGGTGGCCAGCGCCACGTCCATGCCCAGGTTCAAGCGCTCGCCTGCCGGCAGGCTCAGCTGCGGGTGGCTCATGGTCAGCGCGATCAGGCCGCCCAGCGCGTCCTGCGTGCGCGGGAAGCTGCCGTCCAGATACTGCTGCACGTCGCTGGCGCCAACCGCCAGTTCGCGACCGGAGATCGAAGGGGCGGCCTGCGCACCGATCGCAGCAGCAATCAGCACGGTCGAGGCGGCAAGGCGGGTCATCAGGGAACGCAGGCGCATGGCGGTGACCGGAAGAAGGATCCAAGAGGCCTACAGAGTAGCTTTGCCCGCTGAATCGCGGGTACACACGGTTGCAACGGTTCAGTCCAGCGTTGGTTGCAGGCTGGCCGACTGGATCTGCCAGCTGCGGCCATCGGCGCTGGGCTGCACGCGGTACCAGCCGTGGTAGCGGAAGGTGCCGTTGGCGGTCACCGCGCGGATCTTCACTGGCACCTCCAGCAGGCGTGGCGGCTGCCCATCGTCGCGGGGCAACGCCACGTCACTGTCCAGGCGCAGGTTGCGCACGTCGGGCAGCAGGCGCAGCACGGCATCGTCGGCATGACGCGGGTCGGCGGGGGCATAGGCCCAGGCCGCATCGCTGCGCGATGTGTTGCGGTTGAGCAGATCCAGCATGTAGCGGTTGAGCATCGCTGCGGGCGTTTCGCTGCCGTTGGCAACGGCGCCATACAGCGGATCGATGGCGATCGCGTCAACGGTAGCGGCCTGCGGTGCCGCTTTCGTCGTTGGCACCGACGGGGCGGTTGTGGCGGCGCTCGCGTCGCGCCCGGTGGCATCGACCGGGGGCGCCGGGTTGGAACACCCCGCCACAAGCAGCGGGATCAACAAGGAAATAAAACCGCGCATGTCTGCCTCCTCCCCGAGGCAGCCTGGAAGGCGGCAGTGTAGCGGCCGGGGACCGCTCAGCGCGAAGTGGTCAGCGCGAAGAGGGAAGCTGTTCCAGCGCGTCCAGCGCCGGCAGGACCTGCGCGGCGACCGCTGCCAGTGCATGGCCGTCGGTGTCGGCATGGCGCTGCACGATGTCACGCAGCAGCTGGGTGGCCACCACCAGGGTGGCACGTTCGTCACCGCTCAGGCCTGCCGTGCGCGGGGCCGATTCCAGCAGGCGCATCAGGTCGCGGCTGGCGCGGTGCTCCAGTTCGATGGTGCAGCGCCCGGTGCACTGGTGCCCGTCCTTTTCGATCGGGGTCACCGAGATCCGGTAGCGGGTGGAAGGGCTGGCCATGGGGGTGCTCGCGCTGGTGGGGAGGAATGGGACCACCATAGGCAAGGCGTCGGCCGGCGGCGATGGCCGGCGCTGCACGCAGTGTTCCACCCGGTTCGTTCCTGCGCTGGAAAAACAGCGGCGCGGCCATGGGCGGCGGGCCTGTGCGGGAAATTGCGTGGGCGCGGGAAACGCTGTGTTGCGGGGGCGCAGTGGACGGCATCCACGCATGGCGTGGATCTACGGCAGAGCGAGCGCGGAGGCGGGGCAAAAAAAACGGGACGGCCAAAGCCGTCCCGTCAGGTATCCGCTGCAGGGCGCGCGCTTAGAGCGCAGCGTCCTTGAGCTTCTTGAGCGGGCGAACCTTGAGCTTGGTGGTGGCCGGCTTGGCGGCGAACCACTGCTCTTCCTTGGTGAACGGGTTGATGCCCTTGCGCTTCGGCTTGGCCGGCACATTGACGGTGGTGATCTTCAGCAGGCCCGGCAGGGTGAACGAGCCGGCACCCTTCTTGTGCACCGAGGAAGCGACAGCGCCTTCCAGCGAGGCCAGCACAGCGCGGACGTCCTTGGCGACAACGCCGGAGACTTCAGCGATGTGTGCAACCAGGCCCGACTTGGTCAGCACTTCCTTGATCGGCTTCGGAGCGGCCGGCTTGGCGGCTGCCTTCGTCGCGACTTTCTTCACTGCCTTCTTCGGGGCAGCCTTCTTAGCGGTCT
Source organism: Stenotrophomonas sp. 1337 (assembly GCF_031455455.1). Taxonomy (NCBI): domain Bacteria; kingdom Pseudomonadati; phylum Pseudomonadota; class Gammaproteobacteria; order Lysobacterales; family Lysobacteraceae; genus Stenotrophomonas; species Stenotrophomonas sp. 1337. Next base: position 113,846 of record NZ_JAVDSR010000004.1, read on the forward strand.
TTGCCATGGTTTCCTGTTCCGTGAACGGTTGGTTGTTTGGTCGGCGCCGAACCCCGTCGGCAAGCGCAATGTAGGGCAACTCTTGGGCGCCGCCAATAGCCTGGAGCGCTGAAAGTGCATGTTTTTTCATATCCAGGCCGATTCAGTACATGGCCGGCAGTAGGGGGAGCGGGTGCGGTGGTGCGCTGCACCGCAGTGTCGGTGATTTCGACTGGATGGGCGAAATGACTGAAAACAAGGGGGAAATCGCCAGATTGCTGGCGAAGAAGTGTCCAGTCGTTGGCTCGGGACAGGCGCGCCGCATGCGGCGGGGCGACGCAGGGCTAACGCGGCGCGTGCCAGGGTATTGGTTCATCACAGCCACAACGGAGCAGGACATGGGAATCTCGCGACACGCTACCGCGCATTGGGAAGGCGACCTGAAGTCGGGCAAGGGCCAGTTGAGCACGCCACAGAGTGGCCTGCTGGACAAAACCCGCTACGGCTTCAACAGCCGTTTCGGTGATGAAAAAGGCACCAATCCCGAAGAACTGATCGCTGCCGCGCACGCCGGTTGTTTCACCATGGCGCTGTCGGCCAAGCTCGGCGAGGCAGGCTTTACCCCGACCTCGCTGGATACCGAAGCCAAGGTCGATCTGTCGATGGAAGGCGGCCCGCAGCTGTCGCAGATCCGGCTGAAAGTGAAGGCGGTTGTGCCGGGAATCGAGGCGACGCAGTTCCGCGCGATCGCTGATGACGCCAAGCAGAACTGCCCGGTTTCCAAGGCGCTGAGCGCGGTGCCGATCAGCCTGGAAGCCGAACTGGGCTGAGAAGGTAGTGCCGGCCGCTGGCCGGCAACCACATGAAACCGGGTATAAGGTGGCAGCCGGCCAGCGGCCGGCTCTACCGCCTTGCGTTCACCAATCGATGGTGCCGGAAATCACCGTCTGCACCTGGCCGCCGGACCAGACCTCGCCCTCTTCATCGACCAGCAGCGTCAGCCGCGCATCGTGGCCGACTTCGCGTCCCTGGCTGACGTCGAAGGGCTGGCGGCCGCGCGGAAGGGCGTCGCGCAGGTCCAGCCAGGCCGCCAGCACAGCGTTGGCCGCGCCAGAAGCAGCATCCTCGAAGCGGCGCCCATTGCCGACGAAAGCGCGCACGGCCAGGTCGTAACCATCGCTGCCATCGGCAAAGGCATAGGCGAACACGCCCATGCTGTCGGTCGATTCAGCCAGCGTGGCGATCGCATCCCAGTCCGGGTGCAGGGCGCGCAACGCGGCCTCATCCGCGACCTCTACGACCCACCAGCTGCGGCCACCCTGCATGCGGGCCGGCGGCAGCGAACCCAGCGGCCAGGTGTGCAATGCGGCCTGCAGGCGTGGGTCATCGGTGGCGGCGATCTCGGCCAGCTGCGCACGGGGCGTGCGGATGGCGATGCGCTGCTGCGCGCCTTCGCCGGTCACGCGCAGTGGCAGCGCACCGGCGATGCCGTCCTGAACCAGTACCCCGTCGACCGGCATGGCCAAGCCCGCCTGCAGCACCGCGTGGGCGGTGCCGACGCTGGGATGGCCGGCGAACGGCACTTCCTTCTGCGGGCTGAACATGCGCAGCCGATAGCTGGTGCCGGCCGTCTGTGCCGGGAACACAAACGTCGTTTCGGGCAGGCGGGTCCAGCGGGCGATGGCCTGCATCGCTGCATCGTCCAGGCCTTCGGCATCGAGCACGACGGCCAGCGGATTGCCGGCGCCCGGGCGCGGGGAAAACACATCCAGCTGCAGGAAACGGCGGGTGGTCATCGGGCAGGAACTCCAGGAAACAGGCGGCATAGGGTAGCGCGGGGCCATGCCCCGCGAGCGCGCAGCGCGGCAGCCCGCCGGGCTTGGCCCGGCGCTACCAGGTGATGTTGCCGTCTATCACCAGCTGCACCTGGCCGCCGATCCACACCGTGTCCTGCGCGTCCACAGTGACCTGGACGCGGCCGTCGCGGCCGACCTCGCGGCCCTGGCTGGCCACATAGGTCCGGTTCTCGCCGGGCAGGGCATTACGCTGCCGAAGCCAGGCGCCGATCAGCGCGTTGGCGCTGCCGGTCACCGGGTCTTCCGGCACGTTGGGCGCATCGGCGGGGCAGAACGCGCGCACCACCAGGTCGTGCCCGGTATCGGCTTCGAGCGCGAACACGGCGATGCCGAGCGCGTCGGTGGCAATGCTCCAGTCGCGCAGGGCCGCTATGTCCGGTACCAGCGTGCGTACGGCCTCGGCGTCGCGCAGCGGCAGCAGCCACCAGCGCGGGCCGTTGTCCCACAGCTCGGCGCGCTGGCCCTCGGCGGCAGCGGCACGCAGAGTGTCAGGAATGTCGCCTGGCAGAGCCGGCAGCGGCCGTGCCGCTGGGCTCGCCAGGCGGATGGTGGGCGCGTTGGCCGGCCCGGTGACCTGCACCGGCAGCAGGCCGGCCGCGCACTGCTGCACCAGGGCCCCGTCGCGTGGCTGCACCAGGCCGCAGGTGACCGCAGCCCAGGCGGCGCCCACGCTGGGGTGCCCGGCGAAGGGCAGCTCGCTGGCAGGGGTGAAGATGCGCACGTGGTAGTCGGCGCCGGTAGCGGTGGGGCGAAGGAAGAATACGGTCTCGGACAGGTTCAGCCAGGCGGCCAGGGCCTGCATGCGGTCGGTGGACAGTCCATCCGCGTCGAACACGACACCGAGTGGGTTGCCGGTACCGGGCTGGTGAGCGAAGACATCGAGCTGCAGGTAGCGGTAGGCGGTCATTGACGGGTGTATTGGGCTTAGAATCGAAGGTTCCGCCCCCTCGGGCGGCTTCCCCACATTACACATAGCCTATCCATGTCAGCTTCCCCCCTTGTCGATCGTTGGATCGTACTGAAGTTCGGCGGCACCTCGGTGTCGCGTCGCCACCGCTGGGACACGATCGGGAAGCTGGCGAAAAAACGGGCCGAAGAGACCGGTTCGCGCGTTCTGGTGGTGGTTTCGGCGCTGTCCGGGGTCACCAATGAACTGACCGCGATTGCCGATGGCGCGCCGGACAGCCGCGATCGCTTGGCGGCGCTGGTCGAACGCCACCAGGCCTTCCTGGACGAGCTGGGGCTGGGCGCGGAGGTGCTGGCCGAGCGGCTGGCCGCGCTGCAGGGCCTGCTGGACGACCCGCGTGCGCCCAGCCGTCCTCTGGACTGGCAGGCCGAAGTGCTCGGCCAGGGTGAACTGCTGTCTTCCAGCCTGGGCGCGGCCTACCTGCGTGCCAGCGGCCTGGATTTCGGCTGGATGGATGCGCGCCAGTGGCTGGACGCGCTGCCGCCGCAGCCGAACCAGAGCGACTGGTCGCAGCGCCTGTCGGTGAACTGCCAGTGGCGTGCCGATGCGGAATGGGCGCAGCGCTTCCGCGCTCAGCCCACGCGCCTGCTGATCACCCAGGGGTTCATCTCGCGTCACGCCGACGGTGGCACTGCCATCCTCGGCCGCGGCGGCTCGGATACCTCCGCAGCGTACTTCGGTGCGCTGCTCGGCGCCAGCCGCGTGGAGATCTGGACCGATGTGCCAGGCATGTTCAGCGCCAATCCCAAGGACGTGCCGGACGCGCGCCTGTTGACCCGCCTGGACTATTACGAAGCGCAGGAAATCGCCACCACCGGTGCCAAGGTGCTGCACCCGCGCTCGATCAAGCCGTGCCGCGATGCGGGTGTGCCGATGGCGATCCTCGATACCGAGCGTCCGGAACTGCCGGGTACCAGCATCGACGGCAATGCCGCGCCGGTGCCCGGAGTGAAGGCAATCAGCCGTCGCAACGGCATCGTGCTGGTGTCGATGGAAGGCATCGGCATGTGGCAGCAGGTCGGCTTCCTCGCCGATGTATTCGGCCTGTTCAAGAAGCACGGCCTGTCGGTGGACCTGATCGGTTCGGCCGAGACCAACGTCACCGTATCGCTGGATCCGTCCGAGAACCTGGTCAACACCGATGTGCTGGCCGCGCTGTCGGCCGACCTGTCGCAGATCTGCAAGGTCAAGGTGATCGTGCCGTGCGCGGCGATCACCCTGGTCGGCCTGGGCATGCGCTCGCTGCTGCACAAGCTGTCGGACGTGTGGGCGACCTTCGGTCGTGAGCGCGTGCACATGATTTCGCAGTCGTCCAACGACCTGAACCTGACCTTCGTCATCGACGAAGCCGATGCCGATGGCCTGCTGCCGATCCTGCACGCCGAACTGATCGACAGCGGCGCGATGCCGGTGGAAGAGACCGAAGTGTTCGGCCCGCGCTGGCGCGAAATCGCCGGCACCGTGCGCCCGCGTGGTACGCCGTGGTGGCGCGGCCAGCGTGCGCACCTGCTGCAGCTGGCCGATGCCGGCACCCCGCGCTACGTCTACCACCTGCCGACGGTGCGGGCGCGTGCCCGCGCGCTGGCGGCGATCAAGCCGATCGACCAGCGTTACTACGCGATCAAGGCCAACAGCCATCCGGCCATCCTGCAGCTGCTGGAGTCCGAAGGTTTCGGCCTGGAGTGCGTGTCGCACGGTGAGCTGAAGCATGTGTTCCAGGCCATTCCGGAACTGTCGCCCAAGCGCGTGCTGTTCACCCCCAGCTTCTGCCCGCGCAGCGAGTACGAAGCGGCGTTCGCGCTGGGCGTGACCGTCACTGTCGACAACGTCGAAGCCCTGCAACGCTGGCCGGACCTGTTCCGCAACCGCGAACTGTGGCTGCGCGTGGACCTGGGCCGTGGCGAAGGCCATCACGCCAAGGTCCGCACCGGTGGCAAGGAGTCCAAGTTCGGCCTGCCGATCGCGCGCGTGGACGAGTTCGTGCGCGCGGCCACCGAGCTGGGCACCCGCGTGGTCGGCCTGCATGCGCACCTTGGCAGCGGCGTGGAAACCGCCCAGCACTGGCGCCTGATGTGCGATGAGCTGGCTGGCTTCGCGCGCCGCATCGGCAGCGTGCACACCATCGACATCGGTGGTGGCCTGCCGATCCCGTACAGCGAGGAAGACGAGCCGTTCGACCTGGATGCCTGGGCCGAGGGCCTGGCCGAGGTCAAGGCGCTGCATCCGGCGTTCCGCCTGGCGATCGAGCCGGGCCGCTTCCTGGTGGCCGAATCGGGCGTGCTGCTGACCCACGCCACCCAGGTGGTGGAGAAGGATGGCGTGCGCCGCGTCGGCCTGGATGCCGGCATGAACACGCTGATGCGCCCGGCCCTGTACGACGCCTGGCACGACATCGAGAACCTCAGCCGCCAGGGCGGTTACGCCGAAGCGGCGTTCGATGTGGTCGGCCCGATCTGCGAATCCAGCGATGTGTTCGGCAAGCGCCGCAAGCTGCCGGTGTCGACCGCGCCGGACGATGTGATGCTGATCGCCGACGCCGGTGCCTACGGCTATGTGATGTCCAACACCTACAACCAGCGGGCGATGCCGCGCGAAGACGTGATCGAATGATCGCCGCCTTCCGCGCCCTGCACCCGCCCACCGACACGTCCCGCGCCTGCGCGCGGGCACGTGCCTGACCGTGCTTGAACTGGATTCACCATGACTGCTTTCGATAAACACCAGGTTTCCCGCTTCCGTTTCGTCCGCTGCGAATTCGCCGCGGACACCGGCGTGGCCAAGCTGGTCTACGCCTTCGATGACGGCCCGGAAATGGTGGAAACCGTTACCGTGCCCGGCGCTCCGTTCGTGCTGGAACCGGCCCGTGCCGATGCCGTGCAGCGCGCGCTGCGGCTGCTGCACCTGATTGCCGGTGTGAGCTACTACAAGGCCGGCGTGCCCGATACGGTCAGCATCGACAGCTACAGCATCGATGCCGATACCGCAGCGCTGGTGGAGACCATCTACCTCAACGGCCTGGGCGAATTCGCCTACCGCAACGGCCTGAACCTGCGTGGGCGCTTCCGCCTGCCGGTGCAGGGCGAAACGGTGCAGGCACCGGTGCTGGGCCTGCAGGCGCATGCGCTGGTGGCCATCGGCGGTGGCAAGGATTCGCTGGTCAGCATCGAAGCGCTGCGCCGCGCCGGCGTGGACGAGACGGTGACCTGGATCGGGGGTTCGCAGTTGATCCGTGCCTGTGCCGAGCGCACCGGGCTGCCGACGTTGAACCTTGGCCGCGCGCTGGCGCCGGAGTTGTTCGAACTCAACCGCCAGGGCGCATGGAACGGGCACATCCCGGTCACTGCGGTGAACTCGGCGATCATGGTGCTGGCTGCGCTGCTGCAGGGCGTTGACCAGGTGGTGTTCTCCAACGAACGTTCGGCCAGCTACGGCAGCCAGATTCCGGGCACCGGCGAGGTCAACCACCAGTGGTCGAAGGGCTGGGCGTTCGAGCAGGCCTTCGGCATGTACGTGCAGAAACAGGTGGCCGCTGATCTGCAGTACTACTCGCTGCTGCGGCCGATGTCGGAGCTGGCGGTGGCCCGCCAGTTCGCCAAGAGCGATTTCTACGACGCGCATTTCTCCAGCTGCAACCGCAACTTCCACATCCTTGGCGAGCGCCCGGTGAACCGTTGGTGCGGCGTCTGCCCGAAGTGCCACTTCGTTTTCCTGGCGCTGGCACCCTTCATGCCGAAGACCCGCCTGGTGCGCATCTTCGGCCGCAACCTGCTGGATGACATCGAGCAGGCTGGTGGCTTCGATGCGCTGCTGGAATTCCAGGACCACAAGCCGTTCGAATGCGTGGGCGAAGGCCGCGAATCGCGTGCGGCGATGGCCACCCTGGCGCAGCGCCCGGAGTGGAAGGAAGACGTGCTGGTGAAGCGCTTCTGCAATGAAATCCAGCCGCAGCTGGATGCGGCCGAGCTGGAGCTTGCACCGCTGATGCAGCTGCAGGGCGAACATCGTATTCCGGCGACGCTGTGGGAACGGGTGCGTGAAGATTTCGCAGCTTGAAGGCAAGCGCGTAGCGCTGTGGGGCTGGGGACGTGAGGGGCGTGCTGCGTATGCGGTGCTGCGCGCGCGCCTGCCATCGCTTGGCCTGAGCCTGTTCTGCCCGGCCAGCGAGGTCGCGGCCGCGCGTGCGGAGACGCAGGGCGTGCTGGACGTGCGTGGTGAACCGTCGGCCGAGGCCTTGGCGGCATTCGAGGTGGTGATCAAGTCGCCGGGGATCAGCCCGTACCTGCCGATCGCGTTGGCGGCGGCGGAGCAGGGCACCCGCTTCATCGGCGGCACGGCGTTGTGGTTTGCCGAACATGCCGATGCCGATGGCTCCGTGCGCGACACGATCTGCGTGACCGGCACCAAGGGCAAAAGCACCACCACCGCGCTGGTCGCGCACCTGCTGCGCGCAGCGGGACATCGCACCGGCCTGGTCGGCAACATCGGCCTGCCACTGCTGGAAGTGCTGGACCCGCAACCGGCGCCTGCGTACTGGGCGGTGGAGCTGTCCAGCTACCAGACCGGCGAGGTCGCGCGCAGTGGTGCGCACCCGCAGGTGGCGGTGGTGCTGAACCTGTTCCCGGAACACCTGGACTGGCACGGCAGCGAACAGCGCTACATCGAAGACAAGCTGCAGCTGGTGACCGGGGCCGCGCCGCGCGTTGCCGTGCTCAATGCCGCAGACCCGCATCTGGCGGCGCTGTCGCTGCCCGGCAGCGAGGTGGTCTGGTTCAACCAGCCGCAGGGCTGGCACATGCGCGGTGACATCGTGCATCGCGGCGGGCAGGCGGTATTCGATACCCGCAATACGCCACTGCCGGGCCGCCACAACCGCGGCAACCTGTGCGCGGTGCTGGCCGCGCTGGAGGCACTGGGCCTGGATGCCGTGGCGCTGGCGCCGGCGGTGCAGGATTTCCGGCCGCTGCCGAACCGCCTGCAACGCATCGGCCAGTCCGATGGCCTGACCTACGTCAACGATTCGATCAGCACCACGCCGCATGCCAGCCTGGCGGCGCTGGAGTGCTTTGCCGGCCAGCGCATCGCGTTGCTGGTGGGTGGGCATGATCGTGGCCTGGACTGGACTGATTTCATGCAGCACATGGCGCACGACGTGCCGCCGGTGGAGATCGTGACCATGGGCAGCAACGGCCCGCGCATCCACGCGATGCTGCAGCCGCTGGCCGACGCCGGCCGTTTCGGCCTGCATGCCGCTGCCGATCTGCCCGACGCGATGTCGCTGGCGCGTCGCGCACTGGGCGAACAGGGTGGGGTGGTGCTGCTGTCGCCGGGCGCGCCGAGCTATGGCGCCTACCGCGATTACGTTGCACGCGGGCGGCATTTCGCCGAGCTGGCCGGGTTCGACCCGGATACGATCAGCGCGATTCCGGGTATCGGGATCGCCTGACGGTCGTGCCGGCCGGTGGCCGGCAACCTGGGGGGTTCATCCACGCATGGCGTGGAACTACTCTGTGTGGAAACCCGGACGGATTCGGCGAGCCTTATGTGCACCTTTATCACCCTGTTCCTGCCCACTTCGTTTCCGGACGCCGAAAGCTCCGCAATCATGGAGCGCAGCGGCCGACGGCTGTTCGCGCAGGATTCGCCCAGCCTGCGTGCCGCCGTGGGGCCGGGCTGGCAGCCCTGGTTGAGCGCAGGCCACTGCGACTGTGGCACCGCACTCGCATCGGCATGGAAGATGCAGGAAGGGAAGAACGATGCCGAACGCTGGCGCAGGAAGGGCTGGAGCGAGGCGAAGATCGCCCGTGCGCTGACCGAGCAGTTGGCGCGGCGCGAGCAGGATCAGCAGGTGCATCGCGATGGAGCCCTGGGAGACGCCGGCCAGTGGCTGCAGCGCATTGATGCCCTGCTGGATGCCGGAGCGGCGCGCATCGGCCTGCTGGTGCGCGACTACGCTGGGGCTGTGGGGGGCCGGCAGCCGAAGCCGCCGGAACGGTGTTGGGCGCGCGCGCGGATGGCGGTGGACGATCTGCTTGCGTTCGAACCGGGGGTGTTGCATTGGATCGAGCGCGGGTGAAGCCCTGATCCACGCATGGCATGAGGTCATCGGCCGGCGAGGAGTTCATCCACGCATGGCGTGGATCTACTCGTCGAGGAAGCTGTAGTCGCGGTCGATCAGCTGCTGCAGGTAGGCATCGAAGCTGGGGGCGATGACCGCGTAGCTGTCGGGGTCGTGCAGGTAGCGCACCACCTGTCCAACGCTGCCGCCGGGTGCGGGATCGAAATCCAGATACAGCATCGAGGTGCCGCCGTTGTTCATGCAGTGCGAGAAGCACAGGCGGCGGCTCATCGGCAGGTCGGCATCGATGCCGGCGCCGAGGATCTCCGGCTCTTCATCCAGCCATTCTTCGTAGATGGAACGGATGCTGTCGTCCCATTGCTGTTGGTCTTCGAAGATCTGCCCGATGGAGCGCAGGTAGTACGGGTAGTCGCCCACGTCCGAGCCCAGCATCAGCACGCAGACCTCGCCCTTCGGATAGTCGCGGAAGTGCGTGCCGTCCACGCGCGAAAGCAGCTCGACCAGGCTGTCGGGCACCTGCGGCCACTGCGCGCGCAGCCGTTGCAGGTCGGCCTCGCTGGCGCCTTCGGTCCACGCCCATTGCGGGGCATCTTCCTCGGGCAGCCGCGGGATCAATCCAGACAGAAAGCGATCAACAAGGTTCATGCAGAAAAGGGGACGGAGGGGATCAAGTCGTATCCAACCACACCTGCGTCACGCCGCCAATGCAGAATGCGACGCGGGAGGGGCGATTACGGCTTAATCCCCTCCGTCCCCTTTTTTCTGGAGCAGGCGCATGAACCGTTGGCGTTGCGGGGTGGCGATGGTACTGGGGCTGGCAGCGATGCCAGCGTGGGCGGCGATGAAGACCCAGCCGGTGGAGTGGAAGCACCAGGGCACGACCTTCAGTGGCGTGCTGGTCTATGACGATGGAGATGCTGACAAGCGTCCCGGCCTGGTGATGGTGCCGAACTGGAAGGGCGTGAACGAATCGGCCATCGAGAAGGCCAAGCAGCTGGCGGGCGATGACTACGTGGTACTGGTGGCCGATGTGTACGGCAAGGGTGTGCGGCCGAAGACCGATGCCGAGGCCGGACCGGTGGCGACCAAGCTGCGCAATGACCGGCCGCTGCTGCGGGCGCGGGCGCTGGAGGCGATCAACGTACTGAAGGCGCAGGCGGGCAAGGCACCGCTGGACGCCAGCCGGATCGGCGCAGTGGGCTTCTGCTTTGGCGGCACCACGGTGCTGGAACTGGCCCGCGCCGGCGCGCCGCTGGCGGGCGTGGTCAGCCTGCATGGCGGGCTCGGCTCCCCCTTGCCGGCGCAGGCCGGCGGCAGCCACCCGTCGGTGCTGGTGCTGAACGGCGCCGACGACAAGAGCGTGACCGCCGAGGATATCGGCAGTTTCCAGAAGGAAATGGATGCGGCCAAGGTGGACTGGGAGTTCACCAACTACAGCGGTGCGGTGCACTGCTTTGCCGAGCGCGATGCCAACAGCCCGCCGGGCTGCCAGTACAACGAACGCGCCGCCAAGCGCGCTTGGAAGGCACTGGATGAGTTCTTCGAGGAGCGTTTCGAGAGGCGTTGAAAAGGTGTGCCGACCAACGGTCGGCACCCACCCGGTCTTGCAGGTGCCGACCGTTGGTCGGCACTCCTCCATCAATGCGAACGCTGTACCGCGTAGCGGGCCAGGCCGCGCAGGGCGGCGACGGCATCGTTGTCGCCTAGGCCGTCAAGCGCCCGTTCGGCGGCTTCTGCATATTCCTCGGCACGACGGCGGCTGTATTCCAGGCCTCCGGTGGCGTGGATCGCCGCCAGCACTTCCGGCATCGCCGAGGCGTCACCGTTCTGCACGATCGCGCGCAGGCGCTGGCGGGTGGCCTCATCGGAATGGGCCATGGCATGGATCAGCGGCAGCGTCGCCTTGCCTTCGGCCAGGTCGTCACCCAGGTTCTTGCCCAGCTCGTCGGCGTTGGCCGAGTAATCCAGCACGTCATCGGCGATCTGGAAGGCGTAGCCCAGGTGCATGCCGTAGTCGTACAGGGCCTGCTGGGTGGCTTCATCGACGCCGCTGGCCAGTGCACCCAGGCGCGTGCCGGCAGCGAACAGCACCGCGGTCTTGCGCTCGATCACGCGCAGGTAGGCGGCTTCGTCGGTGTCCGGGTTGTGCACGTGCAGCAGCTGCAGCACTTCGCCTTCGGCAATGCGGTTGGTGGTGTCGGCCAGGATCTGCATCACCGGCATCCGGTCCAGCTCGACCATCAGCTGGAAGCTGCGCGAGTACAGGAAGTCGCCCACCAGCACGCTGGGCGCGTTGCCCCACAGTGCATTGGCGGTGCTGCGGCCGCGGCGCAGGCTGGATTCGTCCACCACGTCGTCGTGCAGCAGGGTGGAGGTGTGGATGAACTCGATGATCGCTGCCAGCTGGTGGTGCTCGGGGCCGGAGCCGCCGACCGCATGGCCGGCCAGCATCACCAGCATCGGCCGCAGGCGTTTGCCGCCAGCGGAGATGATGTGGTCGGCGATCTGGTTGATCAGCACCACATCCGAGGACAGCCGGCGGCGGATCAGGGCATCGACGGCAGCCATGTCGGCTGCGGCAAGCGACTGGATCTGGGACAGGCCCAGGGCGGGACGGGTGTCTTCAGTGATGGTCATGCGATCAGGCTTTCAGGCTCATCCCTGATTATAGGCGTTGCCTGTGAATTGGGGAGGAAACCGGGGGCCAGGCCACCGCCGCGCGCCACCGGGCGTGGCGTCTGGCGTGAATACGTATGCAGGCAGCGCCATCGTCGTGGGCCGCCGCTAAGCTTGCGGGAGTTGGTTTTCGGCCCGCTTCCAGCGGGTCCCGCATGCCCGGAGGGGGGCTGTCGATGTCGCACTATCCATGGTGGCGCGGAGCCGTCATCTACCAGATCTACCCGCGCAGTTTCCTCGACGCCAACGGCGACGGGGTAGGCGACCTGCCCGGCATCATCCAGCGCCTGGACCATATCGCCGCGCTGGGCGTGGATGCGATCTGGATCTCGCCGTTCTTCCGATCGCCGATGGCCGATTTCGGCTATGACATCGCCGACTACCGCGATGTCGATCCGCTGTTCGGCAGCCTGGACGACTTCGACCGGCTGCTGGCCAAGGCCCACGGCCTGGGCCTGAAGGTGATGATCGACCAGGTGCTCAGCCACACCTCGATCGAGCACGCCTGGTTCCGCGAGAGCCGCCAGGACCGCAGCAACCCGAAGGCGGACTGGTATGTGTGGGTGGATCCGCGCGAAGACGGCACGCCCCCCAACAACTGGCTGTCGCTGTTCGGCGGCGGTGCCTGGCAGTGGGAGCCGCGCCGCGAGCAGTACTACCTGCACAACTTCCTGGTGGACCAGCCGGACCTGAATTTCCACCACCCGGAGGTGCAGCAGGCGACCCTGGACAACGTGCGCTTCTGGCTGGACCGGGGTGTGGATGGCTTCCGCCTGGATGCGATCAACTTCTGCTTCCATGACGCGCAGCTGCGCGACAACCCGCCCAAGCCGGCCGACAAGCGCGTCGGCCGCGGCTTCAGCGCGGACAACCCGTACGCCTACCAGTACCACTATTACAACAACACCCAGCCGGAGAACCTGCCGTTCCTTGAGCAGCTGCGCGCCCTGCTGGACGAGTACCCGGGGGCGGTGAGCCTGGGCGAGATCTCCTCGGAGGATTCGCTGGCGACCACCGCCGAATACACCCAGGATGGCCGCCTGCACATGGGCTACAGCTTCGAGCTGCTGGTCAACGATTACAGCGCGGCCTACATCCGCGACACCGTTTCGCGCCTGGAAGCGGCGATGACCGAAGGCTGGCCGTGCTGGGCGGTGTCCAACCACGATGTGGAGCGTGCGGTCAGCCGCTGGGGTGGCCATCCGGCCGACCCTCGCCTGGCGCGGATGCTGGTGGCGCTGCTGTGTTCACTGCGTGGTTCGGTCTGCCTGTACCAAGGTGAGGAGCTGGGCCTGGCAGAGGCCGAAGTGCCGTTCGAGGCGCTGCAGGACCCGTATGGGATCACCTTCTGGCCCAACTTCAAGGGGCGCGACGGCTGCCGCACGCCGCTGCCGTGGATCGACGCGCCGCTGGCCGGCTTCACCACCGGCAAGCCGTGGCTGCCGATCCCGGCCGAGCACCAGGCGGCGGCCGTGGCGGTGCAGGCGCAGGATCCGCAGTCGGTGCTGTCGGCCTTCCGCAGCTTCCTGGCCTGGCGCCGTACCCAGCCGGCCCTGCTGCACGGTGACATCCGGTTCCTGGACAGTGCCGAGCCAGTGCTGCTGTTCGAGCGTATGCTTGCAGATGAAACTCTCCTGCTGGCCTTCAACCTGTCGGCCGAAGCGGTGAGCCATCCGCTGCCGGCGGGCAACTGGCAGCAGGTGGCTGTGCCGGGCCCGGATGCGGGGACGGTGCAGGGCAATGAACTGCAGCTGCCGCCGCGTGCGGTGTATTGCGCACGACGCAGCTGACCGATTTCTCCGGTGGCGGTACTTGCGGGGACGGGGCCGAAGCGCCCCGTCCCTTTTTTGTGGGCGCGGTTCCGGCGCAGAGCATCCACGCATGGCGTGGATCTACCAGGGGGGCGAATGGATGCCCGCCACGCATCGATTGCGATGCGGCGGGGGAGAACCACGGCATGCGTGGATGGGTGATGGATGCGACGGTAGATCCACGCCATGCGTGGATGGGGCCGTACCGATCACGCTTCACTGGCCATCGCGTTGTGCGCACAAAGGAAAACCCGCTGCCTGCGCAGCGGGTTTCCGGTCCTGTTCCCTGTGTCCTGTCGCCGGGCGTGGCCCGGCGCTACCGATGGCGGTACCGGCCAGCAGCCGGCACTACCGAGTCCGGGTCGCCGGGCATGGCCCGGCGCTACCTCAGAACTTGTAGTTCACGCCCAGCATGTAGGTGCGGCCCCACTCGATGTACTCCAGCGGGCGATCCTTGGTGCCGGCGTAGGTGCGGTACGGCTCGTTGGTCAGGTTGCTTCCCTGCAGCAGCAGGGTCAGCCCACGCAGGCTGCTGCTGTCGCTGAAGGTGTAGCTGATCTGCGCATCGGTCACGTTCTCGCCCACGACATAGCGCAGGGTGCGGTTGCCGTTGAAGTTGCCGATCTCGCCGATGAAGTCCGAACGGCGGCGCTGGCTCACGCGTGCTTCAAAGCCACTACGCTCGTAGTAGGCAGTGAAGTTGTACACGCGCTTGGACAGGCCGGGCAGGCTGATCGGGTCGGTGCCCACGCTGGAGGCGCTTTCCGGATCCAGGATCTGGATGTCGCTCTTGTTGAAGGTCGCGCTGGCCTGCACGCCGAAGCCACGCAGGCTGTCGGTCAGCATTTCCAGCGGGAACGACGCGGTCAGCTCCAGGCCCTTCAGGGTGCCGCCCTTGCCATTCACCGGAGTCGAGAACGTGCCGGTGGGCAGCACCGGCACCACCATGCCCGGCGGCGGCACATAGTCGCCCAGCAGGCCGCTGAAGTCGTAGTTGTCCACCGACTGGGTGTAGACGTAGCTCTTCAGGTCCTTGTAGAAGATCGCGGCGGCCACGTAGGCCTTCTCGCCGAAGTACTTCTCATAGGACAGGTCCAGTGCGGTGGCGCGCCACGGGTCCAGCAACGGGTTGCCGCCACTGCCGCCGGGGCGACCGGTACCGGTATCCACGCCGAACTCCAGGCCCGCGCGCATCTGGTCCACGCGCGGGCGCGCGACCTGCTTGGCTGCGGCAAAACGCAGGGTCTGCTCATGCGGGAACATGAAGGCCAGGTTCAAGCTGGGCAGCCAGTCGTTGTACTTGCGGCCGTCCGAGTAGGGCTGGATGTTGTTGCCGGCCGCCTGCGAGCTGTCCCAGTAGCGCGAGTCCGAGCTCTGGTCGGTGTGCTGCATCTGCACGCCGATATTGCCGCGTACGCCCACCACACCGATGTCGGTGTTGATGTTCAGGCGCGCCCAGGCGGTGGTGATCTTTTCCTGCACCGTCCACGACTTGGGAATCAGGTAGTCCAGGTTGTCGACCGGATTGAAGGTCATGTAGCGACCGACCGCGCCAGGCACGTTCCAGGCCGGGATGGTGCCGAGGCCGGCGAAGCCGAGGTTGACCGGGCGGTACTGCAGATCCGATGCGATGTTGGCATCGCCCTGCGCGCCCAGCAGGATGTTGCCTTCGGACTGGGTCTTCACCTTGCGGCGGTCGGCATAGTTCACGCCGATATCCAGATCCGGTGCCCACGACGCCATTGCTTCGGGCAGGGCGATGGTCGCGGCCAGCTTGCCACCCTTCAGGCGGTCTTCCACCTTCGGCACCTTGCCGTAACCAGAACCGTAGATGGTGTTGGTCAGGAACAGCGCGTCCGGGTTGGAGTAGTTCAGGCCCGGGCTGATCTGCGAGAAGCCATCCTGGCGGAACTGCACACCGACCGTATCCAGCTGCGGCATCGGGGTCAGCTGCAGGTTGTTTTCCAGGTTCAGTTCGTCGCGGGTGGCCTTGGAATAGTTCAGGTCGGCAACCAGCTTGACGCTGCCGAAGGTGAACTCGTTGTTCCAGCCGAACGCATCGATCTTGTCCTTGCGCTTGTTGTACATGCCGCGCACCAGCGGGTACACGCCACTGGCGGTGCCACCGGTGAAGGTGCCATTGGCGTTGACCTGCGGGTTGCTGACCAGCAGGCCCGGGGTGTAGTTGCCGTTGTAGTTGCTGAGGTTGAGCTCGAACTGGTTGGCGGTGTCGATCTGCTCTGCTTCGGTGTGGAACGCGTCGAAGGTGCTGGTCCAGCTGTTGTTCGGCCGGAACTGGATTGTGGCCATCACACCGTCGCGCTTGTTGTTGCCGGTGCGGCGCAGCGCCTTGATGCCGTCGGTGAAGTAGGTGCCAGCGGCAACACCGGGGCGGTTGCCGTTGGTGGTGTGCTCGGTGGTCCACGGCTCGTACAGGCCCACCTGGTTTTCCTGGATCGGCATGTCGCTGTGCGCGTAGCCGATGGCGATGCCGAGGGTCTTGTCCAGGAACTGGTCGATGTAGCTGGCGCTGAAGCGGTTGCCGTACGGGTCGGTGTCGGCGGCGCGGCCCAACGAGCTCTTCTGGTAGCGGCCGCTGACGGCGATGACGCGGTCGGGGAAGCTGAGCGGACGTGCGGTCTGCATGTCGATGGTGCCCGACAGGCCCTGGCCGACCAGCGCTGCATCGGGGGTCTTGTACACGGTCACGCCGTTGACCAGCTCGGACGGATACTGGTCGAACTCGACGCCGCGGTTGTCGCCGGTGCTGACCACTTCACGCCCGTTGAGCAGGGTGGTGGCGAAATCCGGCGACAGGCCGCGCACGCTGATCACCTGCGCACGACCGGCCACACGCTGTGCGGCAAGGCCAGGCAGGCGCGAGATCGATTCGGCGATGCTGACGTCGGGCAGCTTGCCGATGTCCTCGGCGGAGATGGCTTCGACCACCGAGGTGGCGTCCTGCTTGGTGGCGATGGCGCTTTCGATGCCGCGACGGATGCCGGTGACCTGCACGGTGTCCAGGTTGGTGGCGGCGGTGCCGGTTGGCGGGGTTGCCGTGCTCTGCGTGGACTGCGCTGCTGCCAGCGATGGCGTCAGTACGACGGCCAACGCGATGCTCAGCGCACTGCGCTTGTGGTTCAACATTTTCCCCTCCCAGGCAATGTTGTAGTGCGATTCGTGGTCGTCCCGATGGTGTCGAGGACGTGCGACGCGGTGGCCGCTGTCGTCGCCGCTATGGTAGGCAGCGCGTTCTTCGTGGGAATCACCCTGCATACGTATTCAATGGCGTTTGCAGGGTTGTAATCGCTTCCAGATCATCATTCCGGTAGTGCCGGCCACTGGCCGGCAACCATCCACGTCGCAACGATGCCGGCCAGCGGCCGGCACTACCTGCGCATTCACAGCGGGGTGAAGCGGATGGCCTGTCCGCCGCCCGGCGCCAGCACCAGCGTGAGTGAATCGGTGCTGCTGACCTCGCGTGTTTCGCGCTTGAAGGCGAAGGGGTTGCTGCGGAAATCCGCGCCATCGCCATCGCGGTAGACCTCGGCGCGGTAGCGCACGCCCGGCTCCAGGAAACCCAACGACACCGGCAGCACGCGGCCGTTCTCGTCGGTGATGCTGCCCAGGAACCAGTCACGGCTGTTGCGGTCGCGGCGCACGATCGTCACGTAGTCGCCGACCTCGCCATCGAGCACGCGGCTCTGCTCCCAGTCCACCGCCACGTCCTCGATGAAGCGGAACGCTTCGCGGTGCTGCAGGTAGTGCTCGGGCAGGTCGGCAGCCATCTGGATCGGGCTGTACAGCACCACATACAGGGCCAGCTGGCGGGCCAGCGTGCTGGGAATGGCCTGGCCGTGGCGGCCCTTCAGGCTGAGGATGCCGGGCGTGTAATCCATCGGCCCGGCCAGCATGCGGGTGAACACCAGGTTGACCTCATGCTCGGGCGGGTTCGGTGGCTGGCCCCAGGCGTTGTATTCCATGCCACGTGCGCCTTCGCGGGAAATCCAGTTCGGGTAGGTGCGGCGCAGGCCGGTGTCCTTGATCGGCTCGTGCGGGTTCACCGACAGGTGCCGGCGGGCGGCTTCCTGCACCACCTTCAGGTGGTGGCGGGCCATGAACTGCCCGTCGTGCCACTCGCGCCACAGCGGGCCGCCGGCCGGATTGCGGCGATCAACCTGGCCGTCGTCGCAGACGTAGCCGGTCTTGAACTGGTCCACGCCCAGCCGCGCATACAGATCCAGCGCAGCACCCAGCTGGTCTTCGTAGTGTTCGATCGCACAGCCGGTTTCATGATGTCCGACCAGGTGCACGCCCTTCTTCAGCCCGTACGCCGACAATGATTCGATGTCGAAATCCGGCGTGGCGCGGGTGAAGTCGAAGTCGTAACCGTTGCCGACCCAGTTGCCGTCCCAGCCTGGATTCCAGCCCTCCACCAGCACACCACGGAAGCCGTGCGCGGCGGCGAAATCGATCACCTTCCGCGTCTTTGCGGTGGTGGCCGCATGCTTCGGTCCGGTGGCCCAGCTCTCTTCATCCAGGTGCATCGACCACCACACGCCCAGATACTTGGCCGGTTTCACCCAGCTCACATCGCCCAGCGCATTGGGCTCGTTGAGGTTGAGGATCAGGTCGGACTCGACCAGGCCGCCGGCACGGTCGGCGATCTGCAGGGTGCGCCATGGCGTGGCGAAGGGCAGGGCGCGGCGCACCTTCCAGCCTTCGGCCGAAGGCGAAAGCTGGGCGCGCAGGCGCTGGCCCTCGGTGCGTCGCAGCCACATGCCCGCGTAGTCGACCAGTGCCGCCTCATGGATGGCCACGTGCAGGCCGTCATGGCTGCGCAGGGTCATCGGCGTGTGCACCAGCGGCACTTCGCGCAGCGGGGTGCGCTGGTACAGGTATTCGTAATGGATCGGTTCGCCCGCGGGTATCCACCATGCGGTGGACTCCGGCGCGATGGCGAACTCGGTCAGCTCGTCATCGATGATCGCTTCGCGCAGGTTCGGTTGCTCGGGGAACACATAGCGGAAGCCCAGGCCGTCGTCGTAGGCGCGGAACACCAGGTCCAGCCGGCGCTTGCTGCCGGTGGTTTCGGCCAGGTGCACGGTCAGTTCGTTGAAGTGGTTGCGGGTGAGCCGGCGCTCGCCCCAGGGCTGTTCCCAGCTGTCATCGACACTGCGGCGTTCCTGCGCCAGCAGGCTGAAGTCGCGGTCGAGGCGACCATCGCGCAGTTCAAAACCCAGCTTCGAATCGGCCACCACGGTCTGGCCGAGGCGCTCGACGCGGTAGCGCGCGGTACCGCCGTCCAGCACCAGGCTGACCTTCAGCACCTTGTCCGGTGATTCGACGCTGGCGATCTGCGGTGCCGCCGCCTGTACCAGCGCGGCCCATCCCAGCAGGGCCAGGCCGAAAGCGTGCGCGAACACTGCGCGTACCGTTGTGGGTGACGTCGGCATTTCCCCTCCCAAGGCGCCGTTGACAGACCCGGACCATAAGCCAGCCCGGCAGGCCTGCCGGTACTGCACGCCATGAATACGTATGCAGCTGGACGCAGTCGACAGCCCCGCGTCTACCATGGGGCCAGGGCACCTTGAGGGAGGTGCCGCGCCCGCACGCCGGCAACGGCAGTGCGGACCCACAACGGTGCAGAGAGGGAGGGAGGTCGACGGGCGCAAGCCGGTCTGCCGCTTCGATGCTGAAGATCATTTGCCTGACCGCTGCCCTGGGGGCAGCGCTGGGGACGACCGCGCACGCGGCCGACCTGACATTCGACGGCCGCCAGGCGCGCGCCGAATCCGCTGCCAAGGGCAGCTTCGTGCTGCATGCGCCGAAGGGTGAGGTGCGCATCGCCGCCGCGCCCATGCGCAGCCAGACCGGCAGCGTGATGTTCGATGCGCTGTTCGCGCTGGCCCAGCAGGAAATGGACCAGGACCGGGTGGATGCCATCCGCGATCCGGCCTTCGACGAAGGCCGTCCGGTACCGTGCGAGTGCTTCCAGACCGGCGCGCGCTGGCCGTATGTGTGGACGCGTGACGTCAGCTTTGCAGCCGATCTGGCGCTGGCGAAGCTGGACCCGAAGCGCACCCGTCAGTCGCTGCAGTTCAAGTTGTCGGCTGCGCGCGACGGGCATACGCCCGGCCTGTTCGTGGCCCAGGACACCGGCTCCGGTGGCAGCTGGCCGATCAGCAGCGACCGCGTGGTGTGGTTCCTCGCTGCCCGACACCTGCTGGATGATCCTGCGTTTGCCGAGCAGGTCTGGCAGGCCCTGCAGGGCACATTGGCGCAGGACCGGGCGATGGTCTTCGACGCGCAGATGGGCCTGTATCGCGGCGAGACCTCGTTCCTTGACTGGCGCGAGCAGACCTATCCGGACTGGACGCGCGAGGACGTGCGCTTCATCGGTGATTCCTACGCGCTGTCCACCAACGTGCTGCATTACCAGGCGCTGCGCCTGGCGCAGCAGATGGCCGCGCAGCTGAGCGACGAGCGCAGCGAGCAGTACAGAGCCTGGGCCGATGCACTGGCGGTGCAGATCGACGCGCGCTTCTGGCGCGAAGACATGGGCCAGTACATGAGCTACATCGGCGAGGCGGCGCACCCGGTGCCGTACGCCAAGATCGATCTGCTCGGCCTGTCGCTGGGCATCCTCGCCGACGTGCTGCCTGCTGAGCGTGCGCGTCGGGCGCTGGCGGGCTATCCGATGGGCGCTGCCGGCAGCCCGGTGGTGTGGCCGCAGGAAGCGCAGCAGCCGATCTACCACAACCGTGCGATCTGGCCGTTCGTCAGCGCGTACTCGCTGCGCGCGGCGCGCAAGGTGGACGATGCGCCGCGCATTGCTGCCGAGATCCGCTCGCTGATGCAAGGGGCGGCGCTGGCAGGTTCCAACATGGAGAACTACGAGCTGGTCAGCCAGGCCGTGCACGTGGACGAAGGCGCGTTGAGCGGGCCGGTGGTCAACTCCGAGCGCCAGCTGTGGTCGGTGGCCGGCTATCTGTCGATGGTCACCGAAGGCGTGTTCGGCCTGCAGGACGACGGTCGCGTGCAGCCCAAGCTGCCGGCCGAGCTGGTGCCGGAGCTGTTCGGAAAGCAGAAGCGGATCAGTCTGGAGGCGGGCGGCAAGCGCTATGTGCTGGAGCGCCCAAGGCAGGTGGGCGCTGGCTTGTTGATCGCGGGAAAAACGCGTACGCGCGGCACCACGACCACCGTGCAGCTGGTCGCTGCGCCGGCAGCCGTGAGCCGTGATGTGCCGCGTGCCGATGCCAATGCACGAGCACCGGCCACGCCGCTGGCACCGCAGGCAAAGCGCAGTGGCAAGGGCTGGTCGGTCGCGGTGGCTGCCGGCCAGGTCCTCTGGCAGGACGGTGTCGCGGCCACGGCCAGCAAGGGCCAGGTGCGCGTCGGCGATGATGGCCTGCAGCACTGCCTGAGCCTGACCCGGCGTGAAGGTGCGCTGGAATCCCTGCACAGCCCGATGGTCTGTGTCGGCCCGCAGCAGGTGCTGCGGGGCAGCCGGCAATGGCAGTTCAATGCAGCCAGCGCGGGCCACGTGCGCCTGCGCCTGCAGTACAGCAACCCGAACGGCCCGATCAACACCGGTGTGACCGCGGCGGTGAAGCAGCTGGCCGTGCAGTGCAAGGGCCGCCCTCCGCAGCGGCACACGGTAACGCTGCCGCACAGCGTGGCGGCGCAGGACTCGACCGCGGCAACCTTCGCGGTACCCAAAGGCCGCTGCACGGTGACGCTGGAAGAGGGCTTCAACATGAGCGCGCTGCAGCACTTCGCGCACTACACCGGCGGCAAGGGCGGTCGTGATGGCGTGCTGAACCAGGCCCAGGTGCAGGCGCTGAAGATTGCGCCGGTGGCGGCAGCAGAGGACGCACGATGAGCCGTCCTGCAAAACCGCAGTTGTCGTTCTGGCAGATCTGGAACATGTGCTTTGGCTTCCTTGGCATCCAGTTCGGCTTTGCCCTGCAGAACGCCAACGCCAGCCGCATCTTCGAAACGCTGGGTGCGGACATGGACGCGGTGCCCGGACTGTGGATCGCCGCACCGCTGACCGGCCTGCTGGTGCAGCCGGTGATCGGCTATCTGTCCGACCGCACGTGGACACGCTGGGGGCGGCGCCGCCCGTTCTTCATGATCGGCGCGGTGCTGACCACGCTGGCCCTGCTGGTGATGCCGAACTCGCCGACGCTGTGGATCGCGGCCGGCACGCTGTGGGTGCTGGACGCCTCGATCAACGTGTCGATGGAGCCGTTCCGCGCCTTTGTTGGCGACCAGCTGGCACCACGGCAGCGTCCGGCCGGTTATGCGATGCAGAGCTTCTTCATCGGCGTCGGCGCGATCGTTGCCAGCTTCCTGCCTTTCATCCTGGCCCACTTCGGCGTTGCCAACACGGCAGCGGCGGGCGAGGTGCCCGATACCGTGCGCTATGCGTTCTACTTCGGCGCGGTGGTGCTGCTGGCGGCGATCACCTGGACGGTGGTCAGCACCCGTGAGTATTCGCCCGACGAGCTGGCCAGCTTCGATGATGCCGAACCACCGGCGCATCACGCCGGGGCCGCGGTCACCGGGCCCGCACCGTGGACGCAGGTTGCGCTGTGGCTCGGTCTCGGCGCGTTGCTGGCGGCACTGATCGCGTGGCGCCAGGGCGACAAGATGCTGTACGTGCTGGCAGGCCTGTGCGCGGGTTACGGCGCACTGCTGGCGGCGGCGCGGGTACTACCGGGTACGCACATGCTGGCCGCCATCGTCGGCGACCTGCGCGCGATGCCGATCACCATGCGCCGGCTGGCCTGGGTGCAGTTCTTTTCCTGGTTCGCCCTGTTCGCGATGTGGATCTTCACCACGCGTGCGGTGGCCGGCATGCATTTCGGTTCCACCGATGTCGAATCGACGGCCTACAACGAAGGTGCCAACTGGGTGGGCGTGCTGTTCGGTGCCTACAACGGCTTCGCCGCACTGGCCGCGCTGCTGATCCCGCCGATGGTGCGGGCGATCGGCCTGCGCTGGAGCCACCTGGTCAACCTGTGGCTGGGTGGGGCAGGGCTGATCTCGATGATGTTCATCGACGATCCGCAGTGGCTGCTGCTGTCGATGGTCGGCGTCGGCTTTGCCTGGGCCTCGATCCTGTCGCTGCCCTATGCGCTGCTGTCGGACAGCGTCCCGGCAGCGAAGATGGGCGTGTACATGGGCATCTTCAATTTCTTCATCGTGATCCCGCAGCTGGTCGCGGCCAGCGCGCTCGGTTTCGCCCTGCGTGCATGGCTGGGGGGCCAGCCGATGCATGTCCTGGTGCTGGGTGGCTGCAGTCTGTTGATTGCGGGTCTGTGCGTGTTGCGGGTTCCGTCCCGTCCGGAGGTGGTGTGATGCGTGGTGCCCTGTCTGCTGCTGTATCCCTTGTGCTGTTCGCTGGCCATGCTTCGGCTGCGCCACGCCCGGCCTATGTTGGTACCACCGAGCCGTTCGCCAGTGACGCGGTGTACTTCGTGGTCACTGACCGCTTCGTCAACGGCGATCCGTCCAACGACCATCGCGACCAGGGCGGCAAGCACCGTACCTTCGATATTCCGGTGCCATGCCCGGACAAGGTGGACGGCAACATCGGCTATCTCGGTGGCGATTTCCGTGGCGTGCTCGACAATGCCGACTACATCCGCAACCTCGGTTTCGGCGCGGTGTGGATCACCCCCATCGTCGACAACCCGGACGAAGCCTTCACCGGCAGCAAGCCGATCAGCTGTACCAGCACCCTGACCGACCGTGGCAAGACCGGCTACCACGGCTACTGGGGCGTCAACTTCTACGCGCTGGACGAGCACCTGCCGAGCAGGGACCTGGATTTTGCCGGGTTGACCAAGGGCCTGCACGGCGCCGGCCTGAAGGTGGTGCTGGACATCGTCGGCAACCATGGTTCGCCGGCCTGGACCATGCCCAAGCGGCAGCCGCAGTTCGGCCAGATCTTCGACAAGGACGGCAGGCTGATTGCCGACCACCAGAACCTGCCGCCACAGAAGCTGGACCCGAAGCACAATCCGCTGCACGCGTTCTACAACAACATCGGCCCGGTCGACAGCAAGGACGGCTCGATCTTCGATGGCAACCTGGCCGAGCTGGGCGACTTCAACCAGGACAACCCGGCAGTGATGGACTACCTGGTGGGGGCGTACCTGCAGTGGACCGCGCAGGGCGTGGATGCGCTGCGCATCGATACCATCGGCTGGCTGCCGCATCCGTGGTGGCACGAGTTCGTCAACCGCATCCGCGCGCAGCACCCGGGCATGTTCATGTTCGGCGAAGCGTTCGACTACAACGCCGCCAGCATCGCCGAACACACCTGGCCGGCCAACGCCAATGTCAGCGTGCTCGACTTCCCGCTGCGCGGCGCGCTGGAGCAGGCCTTCGGCAGCGCCGGCAAGGGCTTTGAAACGCTGGCTGAGCCGCTGCACCTGACCGGTGGCCCGTACGCCAACCCGTACGAGCTGATGAGCTTCTACGACAACCACGACATGCCACGCCTGCAGGCCAGCGATAGCGGCTTCATCGACGCGCACAACTGGTTGTTCACCGCGCGCGGCATTCCGGTGGTCTATTACGGATCGGAAACCGGCTTCATGCGCGGCCGTGCGGAGCACGCCGGCAACCGTGCCTACTTCGGCCAGCCGCGGGTGGATGCAGCCCCGCAGAGCCCGATCTTCGCCCCGCTGCAGCGCATCGCCAAGCTGCGCGAGAGTACGCCGGCGTTGCAGCGCGGCCTGCAGGTGAACGAACGTCTGCAGGGCGATGAAGCGGTGTTCTTCCGTGTGCTGCAGCATGGCGACGTGGCGCAGACCGCGCTGGTGCTGCTGAACAAGGGCGATGCCGCGAAGACCTTCAGCGTGGACCGCTACCTGCAGCCCGGCCTCTGGCGCGACGCGCTGGACGGCGGCCAGGTGACGGTGAAGGGCAGCCTGAAGGCGGAGGTGCCGGCGCACGGGGTGAAGGTGTTTGTGCTGGATGCGGACGTACAGCAGCCGGCCCTGCAGGCCGAACTGGACAAGGCCATGGCAGACCAGTTGGCGCGCGACCAGCGACTGAAGCGCTGACCGCGCACGGGGCCTCGCAAACGGTGATGCTGGCCGCTGGCCGGCAACCTCCGTGTCGTTGGACCCAATGCAGTTGCCGGCCAGCGGCCGGCACTACCTGGTGTGGCGGCATCCGGCACAATAGGCACCCCCTGATGCCGCGCTCGTACTGCCATGACCGACCTTGCCCCGCAGACTCCCATCGAAACCCTGCTCAAGGCCGCGATGGACGGAACAGTGCCGATCCGGGCATTCATGGAGGCCTTCGTTGCTTCCCAGGTGGTGCTGCTGACGGGCAGCCTGGTCACGCCCGATGGGAGTGGCTTCGATCCGCTGCTGTTCGACAAGCAGGGCACCCTGCACGTGGCCGTGTTCACCGATCCGGCGCGGGTGGGCATCTACAGCCAGCAGGCCGAGCATCAGGTCCGCTGGCTGATGCTGGACGTGCTGCGCCGCGTGCCGGGCGGCTACGGCGTGGTGATCAACCCGGGTACTACGCTGGGCTTC
Source organism: Stenotrophomonas sp. 1337 (assembly GCF_031455455.1). Taxonomy (NCBI): domain Bacteria; kingdom Pseudomonadati; phylum Pseudomonadota; class Gammaproteobacteria; order Lysobacterales; family Lysobacteraceae; genus Stenotrophomonas; species Stenotrophomonas sp. 1337. The sequence continues at coordinate 138,781 of NZ_JAVDSR010000004.1, forward strand.
GAGATCTCGCCCAGCGGCGTCGGTGAGATCCTGAAGGACTTCTCGCAGGGCTGAGGTGCATATCGCCGGGGAGCCGATCCCATGCACGGTTGGATTGATTGCAACGATTTGCAGTGACTGCAGGGGTGAAGCATGCTTTCCTGAAGGACGATCAGGACAGCGAGGTTACCCATGGAGTTCAGGATGCTGGCGCCGGCAGCGCCGGAGTGCGAGCAGCTGGCGCAGTGGTATCACGCGCAGTGGGGAAAGGATGCAGGCTTCACTCTGGAAGATGAGCGTCTGCGGCTGCGCAAGCCCAAGGACGCGCAGGGATTCCCGCATCTGCTGGCGGCAATCGACGATGGGCAGGTGGTCGGCGCCGTGCAGCTCAAGCGCGGTGAGATGCCCGGTTTTCCCGAGTATGAGCACTGGCTGGGAAGCGTGTATGTGGCCGACAGCCAACGCGGGCGAGGGTTGGCCAGCACGCTTGTCGAACACGCAGTGAAGCAGGCCCGGTCGATGGGCATATCGCAGCTCTACCTGCAGACCGAGTCGCTGGACGGTGGTCTGTATGCGCGATTGGGGTGGAAGCCCGTTGTCGAGTCCGACACGCGTGGCTTCCCGGTGCTGGTGATGGTCCGCGGGTTGAGCGCATGAGCACCGCCTCGGCCCGCCATTCCCGTCTTGCCCTGGTCTTCCTGATCGGCGCCATCGTCGCAGCCCTCATCGCCGCGCCATTGCTGAGCGCGGTCGGCATCGTGCAGTGGCCGGTGTTCGTCATCGCCTGGCTGATCAATCTTGGCGCTGCCTGGCATCTGGGCGTTTGGGCAGGGCTGCAGGGCCGTTCGGAGTTTGCCTTCATGTTGCTGGCTGCACTCGGCACCGTGGCGTCGATCGTGATCTACGTGCTGCTGGCGGTGCTGGGGCCGAAGGCCGGTTCGCAGGGCCCCGCAGCGTAGCCCAGGGCGTCAACCGGTCAGTACGGCATCCACGCCGCGCATGGATGCATTCCCGTAGATCCACGCCATGCGTGGATGCCGTAGGAGATCGGTGCCGGCCCGAAGGCCGGCACCGCCACTCACATCACATCGTCACCTTGCGCCGGTTGTCTTCGCTCACCCGGTCGATCAGCTTGTTGTACGGATCGAAACCGGCCTCGTCCGGCTTGGCATCCACCGTCACCGTGATCGTCGGCGCTGCCGTGGTGATGTGATGGCGCTGCAGGTACAGCACCTTCTGGTCGCGTTCCTTGCCCGAGGGACCGTTGGCGAACACGCCGATCTCGACCCAGTCGTCCAGCGTGACCGGCGTTTCTTTGCCCTGGCCATCGGCATGGACCTTGGCGGCGTGCAGCTTCAGGGTGACGTCGTAGCGGCCATCGGCACGCTTGCGCGCGCTGGCGGTCTCCAGCCGGTTGTCGTACAGCGTGATCTTCTCGAACAGATCGCTCAGCAGCTGCTGGCGGTCGGCCGGGGTCTCCGCACGCAGGTAGTCCAGCAGCTCCCGCGAGGTGGTGTACGGCGGCTGCTGGTAGCCCTTGTCCTGCAGGAAGCGCTGCAGGGCGCGGTTCAGCGCCTGTTCGCCGATTTCCTCACGCAGGCGGTAGAACACCAGCGAACCCTTGCGATAGTGGATGTACTGCTGGTTCTCCACCCGTTCCAGCGGCAGTTCCTCGATGCGCTCGCCGCCCCGGCCGGCCAGGTAGCGGTCCAGTTCGGTCTTCAGGAACTGGCGCATGTGCGCGCGGCCGTACTCCTTTTCCATCACCATCAGCGCCGAGTACTGCGACAGCGATTCGGACAGTACCGTGGCGCCCTGCACGTTGGCACCGATCACCTGGTGCGCCCACCACTGGTGTGCGATCTCATGCGCGGTGACGTAGAACACGTAGTCCACCTTGTCCGGGTCACGCAGGTCGGCGATGAAGCCGATCGACTCGGAGTAGGGGATGGTGTTGGCGAAGGACTGGGCAAAGCTCTGGTAGCCCGGGAACTCGATGATGCGCACCTGGCGGTGCTGGTAGGGCGTGAAGTTCGCCTCGTAGTAGGCCAGCGACTTCTGCACCGCCTCGATCATGCGGTCCACGTTGTAGGCATGGGCCGGGTCGAAGTACACCTCGATCGGAATGTCCTTGTACATGCCCTTCTTCACCTGCCAGCGCGCCGACAGATAGGCGTAGAAGTTGAGCATGGGCCGGTCCATCGCATAGCTGAAGCAGCGGCGGCCGTTCACGGTGGTCTCGTGCTGCAGGTAGCCCGGGGCCAGCGCGACCTGGTCCGGTGCGGTGCAGATGGTGGTACGGAAGTCCAGCCAGTCGGCGTCGTCGGAGATGTAGGTGTTGGCACGTGCTGCTTCATCCTCCAGCTTCGGCATGCGGGTCGGCTCACCCAGCCCGCGCTTGCGCCGTTCGTTGCGGTCCTCCAGCTCGCCGCGCGGGTCGTAGCCGAATGACGGCAGCAGGGTGCTGTTGAAGAACGTGCCGTTGTCCACGATGTTGCTGGGTGCCTGGCCGGCGGTGATGCCCTTGGGGCGTTGTTCGACGCGGAAATGCACCTGCCGCTGCTCGCCGGGTTGCAATGGCGTGGCCAGGCGGTAGATGCGGTAACCCAGGTCGACATCATGGAAGGCCAGGGTCTGCCCGCCCAGGTCGACCTTGACCAGATTGCGGTCATCGCCCATCGCGATGTGGATGTCACTGATCGGGGCAGCGTGGGTGTTGCGCACCGTCCAGTCGGCATCGATGACCATCGACTGGGTTTCCGGATGCAGGTCCACGCGGTTGTCGACGGCGATGATGCGCGGTTGCGGCAGGTTCCTGTACTTGGACAGCTCGCGCTCGTAGCGCACCTGCAGGTCGCGCTGCTGGTCGGGAGACAGGAATTCATTGCGGATGTTGGTGCTCCAGTACAACCATCCGCCGAGCGCGACAAAGCCGAGCAGGGATACGGCAAAGCCCGCGCCGGTAGGACCGCGCAGGCGGCGTGCCGCCAGCTTCAGCCGGTCACGCGCACTGGCGCCGACGCCGCGCACCCAGAACGCGGAGGCAAGGAACAGCAGCGCGGCCAGCAGCAGGCCCCAATAGGCCTGGAAGACCAGCTGCCCAGGCAGGAAGTGGCCGTAGCCGTTCATGTCCGAGTACGGGGCGTTGGGCCAGTTGCCGAAGTTGTACAGGTTCTGTGTGTAGTCCAGCAGGCCCAGCGCGACCTGCGCGATCATCACCACGATCAACAGCGCGTAGCCGAAGAACTTGTTGTTGGTCAGGACCTGCAGGACCAGCGCCATGCCGCCCATCAGCACATAGAACACCGAACCGAGGGCCAGCACCTTCAGGTACAGCAGCGGCTCCAGGTGGGTGTAGCCCTGCACCAGCTGCATGGCCATCGACACCACCGCACCGATGGCCTGGAAGCAGGCGACGATCACCACCAGGGTGGTCAGCCGGGCCAGCAGCGGTACCCAGTTGGGTACGGGCATGGCGTCGTTGACTTCGTTCAAGCGGACCGCGCGCTCCTTCCAGACCAGTTCGCCGGAATAGAACAGCACGATGATCACCAGCAGCCAGCTGTAGGCGCCCTGCAGGGCCGACAGCATTTCGGTGGTGACCGGCCAGATCGGCGTGCCATAGACCGCGCTCTGGTGCAGGGCGGCGGGGATGAAGTTTGCCAGGCCCAGCACCAGCAGCACGATGAACGGCACCCCGCGCAGGACGCCGAGGGTGTCAAAGCGCACCTGGCGCACGAACTGGTGCCAGCCGGTTGCCGCGCTGAAGCGGGGGCGCACGCGCGGCGCGGTGATCGCCGCCGGTCGCGGCGCATCGGCGCTGGCCACGGCCTGGCGACGGCCCCAACGCCTGCGCCCACTACCGGTACGCTCAGTGCGGAACAGAGCGAAGGTGGCGGTGAACAAGACGGCGGCCACCCCCAGCCACAGGGCACGGTTGGCCAGCAGGTAGCCCGCCACCTCGGGCAGGCGGGTGTTGCTCTGCTCGGCGGCCCAGTAGCGGACCGTGCGGCCGAGCGCACGCATGCCCAGTGGCTCGGTCAGCGTGGCGACCCAGACGTTGTCGATATCGCTCAGCAGCGAGGCACTCACGCCATACAGCACGAAGTAGCCGACCAGGCCGATGTAGACCCACAGGATCGAGCGCGTCAGCGCCGCCAGCAGCGACAGCAGGGCGGTGGTGAACAACACGTTGGGCAGCACGATCCAGGTGAAGGTCCAGGCATAGCTGGCCAGCGAAACCGGGCCGACGCGGGCCTTGTCCACCCAGGGCATGAACGGCCCCAGGAAGATGCCCAGCGCGATGATCAGGTAGACCACCAGGCTGGCGCAGATCGCTGCCAGGATGCGTCCGGCCAGGTAGTCGCGGCGCTTGATCGGGCTTGCGAAGATCAGCTCCGAGGTGCCCAGCTCGAAGTCGCGCAGCAACGCATTGCTGACGAACAGGGTGGACACCAGCATGCCCATCATGGTGAAGATGCCCATGAAGCGCGCGATGACGATCGGCGCATTGCTGTGCACGTTGTTGACGCCGCCGCCGATCTGTACGGCTTCGGAGGAGGCGGCGGCGAAGGCCAGCGCGGCGAACAGGAACGCCAGCAGCCACAGCAGCGGCGAACGCAGCTGCTCGCGCAGCTCGAAGCGGAAGAAGGTGAGGATCATGGTGTGCTCCGCTCAGGCTGCACGGGCACGCGCCTGCAGGCGCAGGCGCTGGAAGTACACATCCTCGAGATCGGGGGCCACTGCAGTGAAGCCATCACCGGGGTCGCTGGCGCTGTGCACGTGGATCACCGGGCGGCCGCCGACCAGGCGCGAGGACAGCACCGTGTAGCGCGCCTCGTGGTCGGCCAGTTCGGAAGGCTCCACCTGCTTGCGCCAGACCTGCTGCTGCAACGCCTCGATCGCATCGGTGGGGCGACCGGTCAGCAGCACCTGGCCCTTGTTCATGATCGCCATGGTGGGGCACAGGTCGGTCACGTCCTCGACGATGTGGGTGGACAGGATCACCGCCACGTTCTCGCCGATGGCCGCCAGCAGGTTGAGGAAGCGGTTGCGCTCTTCCGGATCAAGGCCGGCGGTGGGTTCGTCGACGATCACCAGGCGCGGGTCGCCCAACAGCGCCTGGGCGATACCGAAGCGCTGGCGCATGCCGCCGGAGTAGGTGCCCAGCTTGCGCTTGCGCGCATCCCACAGGTTCACCTGCTGCAGCAGGCCATCGACCACCTCGCGGCGCTGACCGCGCTGGGTCAAGCCCTTCAGTACGGCAAAGTGCTCCAGCAGGTCCAGTGCGCTGACCTTCGGGTACACCCCGAAATCCTGCGGCAGGTAGCCCAGCCGGCGGCGCACGGCATCCTTGTCGCGCAGCACGTCGATCGGCGCTTCACCCGGAATGCTCAGGGTGGCACTGCCGCTGTCGGCTTCCTGCAGGGTGGCCAGCGTGCGCATCAGCGAGGATTTCCCCGCGCCGTTGGGCCCGAGCAGGCCAAACATGCCGCGGGGAATATCCAGTGTGACCCCGTTCAACGCGTGTACGCCGTTGGCGTACGTCTTGGACAGCGAATCGATCTTCAGCATGCGACGTACACCTTTCCGTGTGTTGATCTGCTGTTTATCGCGCTGAACGGGGGCGGCGTCATGCCCCTTTGGTCATGGTGCCCCAGACGATGGCCGTCCCAACGGGTGGGGGCTGGATATACTCGTTCACGCTCCGACGCGGAAAAGGACATCCGGTGCGCATCGCATTCTGGTCAAGCTGGTTGCTGTTGATCTCCCTCAGTATCGGGTTGGCGCTGGCGCTGGCCGATTTCCGTACTGCCACGCATTACGCATCCGCACCGCTGCTGCTGGAACCGGGCACGCAGCTGACGCTGGAAACCGAGCGGCTGTTGCCGGGGCGGCCGCAGCTGTCGTTGACGTTCCAGCGTCCCCCGCCGGACTACGACCAGCCGGACCCCGTGCTTGGCAACTGGCAGAACAGTCAGCACGCCGGTTTCCTGCGCTTCCGCACGCCCGGCGAGCCGATCAGGCTGAAAGTCGAGCATGACGGTCGGCACGCGATCTATCGGGCCATGCCGGTCAGTTCGCATGGCTCGGGTGAGGTGACGCGCGAATTTACGCCGGACGAACCCAGCGCATCGCCCACCGATTTCCAGTGGCCGCCACTGGCCTCGCCGCTTACGCTGGGTGCTGGCAACCTGCACCTGAAGATCACCGTTGTGGAGGTCGGGCCTGGCCTGCGCGGAGAAACCGCGACACTGGGCCTGGAACCGGGCCTTCAGATGAAAGTGACTGACGCGGACTACGGTTGGTTGTGGCTGCTGTTTATCGTCAAACCAGCGCTGCAACTGCTGCTGGCACTCTATGCGGTGGTGATGCTGGCGTGGAGCTGGCGCAGGGGGCGCACTTGGTGGCGGGGCAGAGCTGGCGCCGTGAAAGCTTCCTGAATGCGTTAACAGCGGTGCGCTGGATCACACAATGCGTCGACAGGGGCGCCGATAGGCTTTCCCCCTCAAACGTCGACGTCGATGCAGGCACGCATGCGGATCACAACCGGAATTGAAGGACTGGACAGCATCATTGGCGGCGGGTTGCCGCAGGCGCGGCTGTACCTGCTTGAGGGGCCGCCGGGCTCTGGCAAGACCACGCTGTCCCTGCAGTTCCTGCTGGAAGGCCTGCGGCGCGGCGAGCGCTGCCTCTACATCACCCTGTCCGAGACTGCCGAGGAGCTGCGCGAAGTCGCGTTGGCGCACGGCTGGTCGCTGGACGGTCTGCACCTGTTCGAGCTGGGTTCGGCCGAAGGTGCGATGGGCAATGGCCGCCTGCAGTCGGTGCTGCATTCGTGGGAAATGGAGCTGGACGAGACGGTCAACCTGATCATGTCCAAGGTGGACAGCATCGGGCCGACCCGGGTGGTGTTCGATTCGTTGTCGGAACTGCGCCTGCTGGCGCAGGATTCGCTGCGCTATCGTCGGCAGATCCTCGCACTCAAGCAGTTCTTCGCGCCCAAGAGTGCGACGGTTTTCCTGGTGGACGACCTGACGTCCACCGGCGATGAGCGCGACGGCCAGCTGCACAGCCTGTGCCACGGCGTGGTCTCGCTGGAACGCCTGACCCTGGACTTCGGCCCTGCGCGGCGCCGCATGCAGGTGCAGAAGCTGCGGGGCGTCGATTTCGTTGCCGGCTACCACGACATGGTGATCCGTCGCGGTGGCGTGCAGATCTTCCCCCGCCTGATCGCCTCGGAACATCACGGACGGTTCGTCGGAACGCCCATCAGCAGCGGCGTGGCCGAGATCGACCGGCTGCTGGGCGGCGGTCCGTTGCGCGGTACCTCCACCCTGTTGACCGGCCCGGCCGGCAGCGGCAAGACCAACGTGGCGCTGCAGTATGTGTGGGCGGCCTGCGAGCGCGGCGAGCGCAGCTGCATCTTCGAGTTCGACGAGCGCGTGGGCACGCTGCTGGCACGCGCTTCGGCGCTGGATATCGATCTGGACAAGCATCTGCGCTCCGGCATGCTGGAGATCCTGCAGATCGACCCGGCCGAATTGTCGCCCGGGGAGTTCTCCTGGAACCTGCGCAAGTCCGTGGAGGAGCGCAACTGCCGTGTGCTGGTGATCGACAGCCTCAACGGCTACGTGACCGCCATGCCGCAGGAAAAACAGCTGATGCTGCAGCTGCACGAGATGCTGTCCTACCTCAACCAGAAGGGTGTGGCGACCTTCATGATCAACCCGCAGCATGGGCTGGTCGGCACCATGTCCACCGGCAGCCTCAATGTGTCCTACATAGCTGATGCGGTGGTGCTGTTCAGATTCTTCGAAGCCAAGGGACGCATCCGCAAGGCGATCTCGGTGATCAAGAACCGCGGCGGTGCGCATGAAGACACCATCCGCGAACTGAAGATCGACGGGCGCGGCATCACGGTCAGTGCCGCATTGGCCGATTTCCAGGGCATCCTCACCGGCACGCCGGAGTTCGTCGGCGACAGCGCAGCGCTGCTGGGCCAGTCCGATGTCCGATAGCGATGAGGGCGGCACCGTTGTCCGTATCGTCGCTCCCTTCGGCCGTGATGCCGACAGCATCGCGGCGGTGCTGGCCGGCGCAGGGTTGAGGACAGGCATCGCGCCAAGCCTGGAAGTGCTGGCTGAGCAACTCGATGACTGCACCGGGCTGGTGGTGGTGACCCAGGAAGCGGTGGCACGCGGTAGCGAGGTACTGCTGCAGGCGCTGCAGCAGCAGCCGGCCTGGTCGGACATTCCGTTCATCCTGCTGCGCTCGGCGCGTTCCTACCGGCGTTCCACCCGTGAACCGTTGTTGCCCGGCTCGATCAACGTAGTGGAGATGGACCGGCCATTGGGCAGCATGTCGTTGCTCAGCGCTGTGCAGGGCGCGCTGCGCGCGCGTGGCAAGCAGTTCGTGGTGCGCGACCAGGTCGCCGCCTTGGCCGATGGCCGTGCGGCGCTGGCGCGCAGCGAGTCCGAGCTGCGATTGATCGCCGATGCAATGCCGGTGCTGATCGCATTCGTGGACCGCTCGCTGTGCTTCCGCTTCGCCAACAAGGCCTATGAAAACTGGTTCGAACTGGCTACCGGCGAAGTGATCGGCACGCATGTGCGCGAGGTCATCGGCGAGACCGTATGGCAGCAGCGTCGCCCGGCGATGGAAGCCGCGTTGGCCGGTCGCGAGGCCATGTTCGAGATCGTCTGGCCACATCGCGTGTATGGGCGCCGGGACTGCGAAGTGCGTTACTCGCCGCGCCGCAATGGCGAGGGGCGCATCGACGGCTTCCACGTATTCGTCACCGATATCACCGCGGCCAAGCTGGCCCTTGCCAGCAGCCAACAGCACGCGCACGCGCTGGAGGCGATGGTGGCCGAGCGCACCCGTGAACTGGAAGCGCAGATGGCGGCGCGCGAGGCCAGCGACGCTGCATTGCGGCAGTCACAGAAGATGGAGGCGATCGGCCAGTTGACCGGCGGCATCGCCCACGATTTCAACAACATGCTGACCGGCATCCTGTCGGCGTTGGACATCGTCCGGCTGCGCCTGGACATGGGCCGGGTCGACGACCTCGAGCGTTTCCTGGACACCGCCACCGCCTCGGCCCAGCGTGCCGCGGCACTGACCCAGCGCCTGCTGGCGTTCTCCCGGCGGCAGTCGCTGGATGCGCGTCCGGTGGAGCTCAACACGCTGCTGGTTTCGGTGCAGCACCTGCTGCACAGCACCTTGGGCGAGGCGGTGCGCATCCACGCCGAACCCTCGCCGCTGCCCTTGCACGCCACGCTGGATGCCAACCAGTTCGAGAGCGCGCTGCTGAACCTGGCCATCAACGCGCGTGATGCGATGCCGGACGGCGGCGATCTGACTCTGCGTGCCTCGTCGGTAAGCGTAAGGGAAGGCCAGTACACGGCCGTGCCTGCCGGTGACTACGCACTGGTGGAGGTGGCCGACACCGGTGCCGGCATGGCGCCGGAAGTGGTCGAGCGCGCCTTCGAGCCCTTCTTCACCACCAAGCCCATCGGCAAGGGAACGGGGCTGGGCATGTCGATGGTGTACGGCTTCATGCAGCAGTCCGGTGGCCACATCGCCATCCAGTCCAATGTCGGCGAGGGAACGACGGTGCTGCTGTTCATTCCGTTGTCGGAGGCCGTTGTGGAAGACGCGCCTGCACCTTCGCAGCCGATCCGGCGCGGCGCCGGCCAGTCCATCCTGGTGGTGGAGGATGACGAGCAGGTACGGATGCTGGTGACGGTGGTGCTGGAAGACCTGGGGTATCACGCGCAGGTGGTGGGTGATGCCGATGCGGCGATTCCCATCCTCACTTCGGCGCAGAGCATCGATCTGCTGGTCACCGATGTCGGGCTGCCGGGGCTCAACGGGCGACAGCTGGCGGAGATCGCGCGGCAAACGCGGCCAGCGCTGCCGATCCTGTTCATGACCGGCTATGCGGAAAAGGCACAGGAGCGCGCGGCCTTCCTCGACGAAGGCATGGCGATGATCGCCAAGCCCTTCCTGCTGGATGAGTTCAGCATGGCGGTACGCACGGCCATGCCGGGCGGCGCGTAGCGATGCAGGTCCTGTAGAGCCGGGCCATGCCCGGCTGTCGTCGGCCTTGCGTCCCACGCATGCATGCCGGGCATGGCCTGGCGCCACCGAAGGGCTACGCGCGCAGCGACGACTCGCGCACCACCAGCTTCACCGGAATGCTCTGGCCTTCCACCGGCTGCCGGCCGATCAGCGCCAGCAGCTTCTCCACCAGCAGCTGGCCGGCCTGCTTGGTGTCCTGCTGCACGGTGGTCAGCGGCGGCGACACCGAGGCTGCCAGCGGGATGTCATCGAAGCCGGTCACCGCCACGTCCTGCGGCACCCGCAGGCCCTGCTCGCGCAGCGCGCGCACCGCGCCGATGGCGATCAGGTCGCTGGCCGCGCAGACCGCATCGATGGAACGGTCCTGGGCCAGCAGTGACAGGCACGCCTCATGCCCGGAGGCCTCGGTGGTGATCGCATCGTGCTGCAGCGCCGGGTCGGCGGTCAGGCCATGCGCACGCAGCGCCTCGACGTGGCCGCGATAGCGCTCCTGGAATTCCGGGTAATGGCTGGAGGCATGGCCGAGGAAGGCGATGCGGCGGCAGCCCTGTTCCAGCAGGTGGGCGGTGATGTCATGCCCGCCCTGGAAGTTGTCGCTGCCGATCGACACCCCCGGCTGGCCGGGCAGGGCCGCGCCCCAGCGCACGAAGTGGGTGCCTTGTTCCACCAGCCGCTGCAGGCGGTCGCGCGACTGGTGGTAGTCGCCATAGCCGAGCAGGATGATGCCATCGGCCTTGTTGCTGTCTTCGTAATCGGCCTGCCAGTCGGTGGACAGCTGCTGGAAGGACACCAGCAGGTCCTGCCCATGCAGCGCGCAGGCGCGGGTGATCGACCCCAGCATCGAGTGGAAGAACGGGTTGATCAGCGAGTCGTCGTTGGTCGGGTCCTCGAAGAACAGCAGGGCCAGCGTGCCGGCATTGCGCAGGCGCAGGCTGGAGGCATTCTTGTCGACCTTGTAGTTCAGCTCGCGGGCAATGCGCAGGATGCGCTCGCGGGTCTCGGCGTTGACCATCGGGCTGCCGCGCAGGGCCCGCGACACCGTGGGCTGGGAGACCCCGGCCAGGTGGGCGATGTCCAGGGAGGTGGCTTTGCCTTTGATGGTCATGGGGGCCGGCAGGGAAATGATCGGGGAATGATGCCATGGGGCGCCGATGGGCTGGCGCCGCGCGCCGGGGCAGGGCGCGCGCAGTGCCCTGCCCAGGGGCTGCAGGCCGGATTCCGGCCCTGGCCGGGGGCTTTCCCGACCCAGGTGTCGGCCGAGGGGATGGTAAGATGACCCGTTCTCGTATTCCCCCAAATTTCCCGGGGGCGACCCCAGCGCTCTGCACCCCCGCCCGGGGACGTGCTATCACTGGCGGCCTGCCCCTGGACAACGGACGAAGGTACCTATGGCGCGCGGCATCAACAAAGTCATCCTGGTCGGCAACCTCGGCAACGACCCGGACGTGAAGTACACCCAGAGCGGCATGGCGATCACCCGCATCAGCCTGGCTACCACCAGCGTCCGCAAGGACAAGGATGGCAACCAGCAGGAACGTACCGAATGGCACCGCGTGGTGTTCTTCGGCAAGCTCGGCGAGATCGCCGGCGAGTACCTGCGCAAAGGCAGCTCGGTGTACGTCGAAGGCAGCCTGCGTTACGACAAGTACACCGGCCAGGACGGCGTGGAGAAGTACTCCACCGACATCGTCGCCGATGAAATGCAGATGCTGGGCGGCCGCGGTGAAGGCGGCGGTGGCGGCGGCGGTGGCAACTTCGCTGGCGGCGAGCGCCCGCAGCGCCAGCAGGCCCCGCGCCAGGAATACGGCGGCGGCGGTGGCGGCAACCAGCGTGGCGGCCAGGGCGGTGGTTACAACCAGGGCGGCAACCAGGGCGGCGGCTACGGCCAGCAGCGTCCGCAGCAGCAGCCGCAGCAGTCGGCGCCGCCGATGGATGACTTCGCTGACGACGATATTCCGTTCTAGACCACACTTAGTAAAAAGAGTAGATATAAGGAGAGGAGGAGCCCCGTAGCTGGGGCTCCTCCTCTTTTTTTGTACGTTCCCAGGATGGTAAGAAATACGGCTATAGTCATACATACGTGAAATCAGGCGAGCAAGGGATGATGCCCAAGCTGTCGGTCCATGTGATGCAAGACGGCGAGCGAGTTCCGATGCTCCACGACGAGTTGGGGCTGCCGCTGTTTTATCCCACGTTGTTTGTAACCTCCCAGCTGCGAAACGCTGGCGTGGCCGTCAATACCATCCGCAACAAGCTTGCCGATCTGATCGTGTTGTTACGATGGGAATTCGCGAATCGCCGTAACTTGATTTCGGACTTCCAGGCTGGTCGCTTTCTGACCATCGCCGATGTGGTTTCGCTGCGCGATTTCGCCAAGCTTGATATGCGGAACTGGAAATCCGATGGGCACAGCACAGGGAAACCAGGTGTCCGTGTCCCGAGCTTTTTGGAAGCGACGATTGCTTCGAGCCGAGCTCTCGCCGCAATTGGCCCGCAACAGCATTTCAACCGTTTGAGTACGATTGCCGACTACCTGGAGTTCACGGCAAGCGTCGTCACGCAGTACAGGAGCTCTCACCAAATCGCTCAAGAAATCGCGCGGATGGTGACTGCCATTCGTAAGCACCGACCGCGTGGTCTAGCGAAGCACCTTGAGGAAGAGTCGGAGCGCCGCTCTCCTCCGACCGAAGTGGTGAACCGATTCATGGCGGTGGGATCGGAACAGGACCCAAGGAATCCGTTCAAGCACCCGGATATCAGGCTACGCAATGCGATCATCTTCGGCCTGTTGAGACATACCGGTATGCGACGTGGTGAACTGTTAAGTCTCCGACTGGACCAGTTTGACTTGGGTCACGAGCCTCTTGTTTGGGTTAGGCATAGCCAAGATGACAAGCTTGATTCTAGGCGTCATCAGCCCGTCGCTAAAACCAAGGAGCGACCGCTTCCGCTGCCGGATGAGCTCGCCACGCAGCTCGGCCGATACATGCTGCAAGTGCGTGCGCCGATCACGCCTGCTAGAAAGCATCCGTATCTTCTGATCTCGCACCGGAAGGGCACTGGCTGGGGGCAGCCACTCTCCATCTCTGCTCTTAACAGCCAGATCTTCGGCCGAATGCGGGCTGTGGACAGGGACTTTGAGCTGATCCATCCCCATGCATTCCGACACCATTTCAACTATGAACTGTCCAGAAGCATCGATGAGAACAATGCTAAAGCTCAGTCGGGTGCCGATACTGCCTGCGCAGCGCCGATCAGTGAGCATAGAGAATTGGATGTAAGAGCATCTCTGAATGGTCATCGCCATAGGGCTTCCGGTGCGACATACAACCGCCGACATGTCCGCGAAGTCAGCAACGAAGCTGCTCGAAGTTTGCAAGCAAAAATGATGCGCAAGGCCCCTACCAACGAGGATGGCGATGAAGTCAGCTGACCCTCGGCCGTTCGGAAAGGTAGGGCGGCAGGATAGTGCAGCGGTATCTAAGGATGGCTACCTCTTCAATCCTTCGGACGCCTATTGGCGTCTGAACAAAGACGTGCAGTTGTCGCTAGCCCTTCCTGTAGCAGTCATGCCGGTCGTTGAGGCTGGCTTTCGTGCGACTCTATTGCGCTACGCTGAAGAGGCATCAGCAAGACATTGCGAGAACATGGCCACCCGATTCAAGAGATATCTTCGTGACACTGGTGCGTCGCAGGTGTCCGTGGCTGATCTCATCAATTGGCGTGCCGTTCTCGGCGTCCGCGAAGAATGGCAGCTTGGTGGATTAAAGGGATTCTTGCTGGCATGGCACGACTACGGCTTTGGCGGTGTCTCAAAGGATGTCGTCGACCTCCTGCAGGGCTGGCGGATTCAGGGCAACGAGAAGGGGGCGGCGGTTGCTAGTGGTTGTCCGGACAGCGGGCCGTACACCGACCTCGAGATGGCGGCCCTGCTTGACTGGGCAAATCTGGCAGTCACACGTAAGGACGTCTCTCTGGAGGACTACGCCTAACTACTGGCGCTGGCAATGACGGCACGGCGTCCGGTCCAGCTCGCGGCCCTTCGGGGGCGAGACCTGATCCGTGGCAACAGCAACGGCGCTGAAGCATTCAGCCTTCGAGTTCCCCGAGCGAAGCAGAGAGGGATCAAGTTTCGGGGCGAGTTTCGTACGCTAGCTGTAATTGAAGACCTCTACCTAGTGCTTCAACAGCTGCACCAGCGCTCCATCGTCCTAGCCAGCGAGACAGTAGGGCAAGCGATCGAGCCAGACCTAGCGGATGAACTACCAGTCTTCATCAATCGGCAGCGCCTGCTGCAGGTGCGCAGCATTAGTGAAATGAAAGAGCTTCTAATGGGTGATGCGCCGGATCAGCTGCATGCAAGCACCTCCTCCCTCTCATTGGCTTTGCAGCGCTGCGCGAGAGCGTCGACCGCTCGCTCAGAGCGGACCGGTGAGTTCATTCGGCTGTCCGCGACTCGCTTCCGACACACCCGGGGAACAAAGCTGCGTCGTGAGGGGTTTGGCGCCTTTGTGATCGCAGAGCTTCTCGACCATTCTGATGTTCAGAACGTCAGCATCTATACCAAGAACACAGCGCAGGAGGCCGTTCTGATCAACGAGCTGGTTGGTGCCCAGCTGGCTCCTTTCGCGCAAGCCTGCCTGGGCAAGCTTGTAGCATCGGAGAGGGAGGCGATCCGCGGCGGTGATCCTAGGAGTCGTGTATCCAACGAGCGTCAGAACGCAGTTGGAACCTGTGGCAACTATGGGTTCTGTGCTAGTGGGTATCGCGCCTGCTATACCTGTAGTCACTTTCAGCCTTGGGTTGATGGACCTCACGAGGAAGTTCTGGCTGATCTTTACGCCGAGAAGGACCGAACTCGAGCTGCAGGATGTGCCGATGCGGTTGTGAATGCGAATGATCAACTGATACTTGCGGTTGAGCACTGTGTGGCAATGTGCAGATCCGCAAGGTCAACTGCGTAGCCTCCTGGGAGCGAGTACTCATGGGTGACATCGTTCAGTTCGTGCCCCGCGTTGAGAAGGACGCAGATGCGAACCTCATGGAGTTCATCCGGTTGACGAGGGAGGAGCTCACCGCTTTTGGAGGTGACGGCTATTGGGTAGATGATAGATGGCAGGACGGGGCGACGACGGTCGTGTTTGCGACAAAGACGGCGCCGCTCGATCCCTACAGCTTCACTCCCATGGCTGAGCCATTCAAGCAGTTCGCCAAGGCTTATGTTCGTTACTCATGGAGCCACAGGCACGTCAGAAATCTGTCCTCTATGATCCTGGCGCTCCGATGCGTAGAGGCCGGATTGCTCGCGGCCTGTGGGAGAGCGGATGTTGGACTTCTCGGCATTGCAGTTATGGACGTGTGCGCGAACAAGTGCGCTGAGTTCTGCGGCACCAAGCAGATTCAGTACGCGGTTGGTCGCCACACTCAATTGATCTTCGACTTTCTGCGTGACAAAAAGCTTGTTCGATTCCTGCCGCCTTGGAAATCACCCTTCAAGAAGCCGGCGATCCTGACAGAGGGCGTGGGCGAAGCCGGAGCAGCATACCGTGCATCGAAACTTCCTTCCACACAGGTCATGTTGCAAGTTGCCGATCTCTTTGCAGTGGCGGACGACGTGGAGAGTCGCTACTTCAGCTCGCTGATCATCATTCTGATGGCCACCCCTAGCAGGATCTCCGAGGTGCTTCGGTTGCCTGTTGACTGTGTGCAATGGGAGTTGGATGAAGCCGGGCAGTCCCAGATGTACCTACGCTGGAGAGCGGCCAAGGGCAAAGGGGGGATGAAGAAATGGGTTGTACCCGCAATGCATGAGGTGGTTCAGGAGGCCGTAAAGCGTCTTCTTGAGATAGGTCAACCTGCACGCGATGCAGCGAAGTTCGCTTCGGCGAATCCGGGGCACTTCATGTATCACTCGGGCTGTCTGCGAGAGACGAAAGGCGTCGATGAGACACCCCTCACCCCGGAGCAATTTTGCGCCGCGGTGAATGTTCGGTACCCGAGGCATAAGCCACGCGCCGGCCTCCGCGCCTGGCATGAAGTTCGCTTGGACAGCAGGTTGAAGGCTCTTGTTAATCAAGGAAAGACCAGCTACCGGGATCTAGCCGAACACGTGCTGAGCGAGTGCAGTGATGCCTATTGGCCGCACATTGACGGCGAGCGAACTGTCTTGGCTTGGGATTCATTGTGCTTGCACAGGATCAATGAATTTCATATGGAGTTCGAGGCCAAACAGTTCTCGTGGCGGCTTCCCAACGCCAACGAAGTCAATAGCCGCCTAGGTAAAGCGGGCCGCCCGTCGTTGTTCGAACGAAAGGGGCTGAAGGGGGAGGGCGGGCGTGCGGTCAAGCTGACTACCCATCAGCTACGACATTGGCTCAGTACGATGTCTGAAAGGGCAGGAATGGACGATTTCACTCTCGCCCAATGGGCCGGGCGTGCGAGAGTTTCAGACAATAGGCACTACGACCATCGCAGCCCACAGGAGCGCCTGGCGGGTGCGCGAGCGCTCCTGCCCCTGCGCCACATATCGCTGTTAGAACGCTTCAGTCAACGTGCGCCGGTCACCTATCAGGAGCTTGGTGTTGATCGGCTTGGAACTGCCAAAGCTACTCTCTACGGCATGTGTGTCCACGACTACGCCATGGCACCTTGCCAGAAGCAGAGAGAGTGCATGACCTGCAAGGAGCATGTCTGTATCAAGGGAGATCATGTGACGCTTGAACGAATTCGCTTGCTGGAACTGCAAACCGAGGCCCTTCTCGCACGCGCGAGGAGAGCGCATGCTGAAGGAGACTTTGGTGCGGATCGCTGGGTCGATAGCCACAAGTGGAAGCTTGCGCACGTCAGGACTATGAGGCTCGCACTCGAGCATCCTGAGGTTTCGTCAGGAGCTGTTCTTAGAATACCCGAAGGGCACGATCCCTCACCCGTTCGTAGAGCGTTGCTGGATCTTGGATTGATTGAACATCCCGCCTCAGAATCAGTTGAGACCCTCAACATCACAATGCATGGGAGTACGGATAAGTGCCCAGAATTGTAGTGACAAAGGCAGCTCTGCCAAAAATACTGCGTGAACTTGACCGCTGGGAGGGGAAGCTCACCTGGCCGTTGTTCTGCGCGCAAGTCGCATTGGTGCTGGGCGTCGGCTCAGTATCCAAGCACACGATGTATCTATATCCCACGATCAAGGAGCGTTTCCAGCAACGCCAACGGGACTTGAGGGAGACAAAGGATGCACTTCCCAGGGACTTCACTCTGAGTGGGGCAGTCCGACGTATTGCAGATCTGGAGGCTCAGGTCCGTAGGCTTGAGGAAACGAATACCCTACTGCTGGATCAGTTTCGTCGTTGGCAGTACAACGCCTATGCCAACAATGTTCGGATTGATCTACTCCAGTTGGATCACCCACTACCATCATTGGATCGCGCGAACAGTCTGTCCGGACGACGCTCTAGCTAGCGTAAGGAGAGGGGAGATTGATGGAGGTCAACATGTGCGCGTGGATATGCTGGGCACGACACGCGTGCCGCCGGAGGCGCGCACGTCACTATCTCTAGTTGTCTTTTTTTGTGTAACGCCTAGCTCTAAGGCGCTTGCGAGCAGCTAGCCATATCGCCCACAGCGTGAACGATACCGCGCAGGTGGTGATGAATAGGCCAACGATTAGGATCGCCTGATCAGTCGCGTTCAACGGCGTTTGCTCCATGAATGGATCAGATTCGCGCTATCTTATCTGAGGATATCGGTAAGCAGTGCGGGCAAGATGGCTGCATTCAGCGGCTTCCTTGAGGGAATTCCCATTTGAAGGGATAAATTGCGGGCAGTATGGCTGCATGTCCTTGGCGCCTGTTGCGTGACCACATGTTGCATAGAGCTCGTCATAGGAAGAGTTGCATGCTCGTCTATGTGCATGAATCTGGTAGCTTTGGCTATGAGATTGTATTGAGCCAAGCAACCTGATGACATCAGGCGCGACTTCAGAACTTGATGCTATCTAGTCGGATCTTCCTGAACGACTGCGACGATGTCGTACGGTTCTGCGCGTGAGCGCGACGAACGAACCCCATCCCTGTTCCGTTCGAGTACGTTGCGGCACTTGCACGCCAGCGAATGAAGTCGGGCCAGCCGCTTGGTCGTGGGTACAACGTTTCCGAGTGGAATATTGCGTCTTGGTGGTTGCGGGCTTCCTCAGCCGTGGTAACGCGATATCGCTTCATCACCCCATCGTCCCAATCCAGGATCGCGTGATTCAGCCGGTGCTTACAGGGAATGCGTCGATCCGCCATTGCGTCAAACTGACGGCCGATGGAGGGGGCATCTGCGGCTTCTCGGAAGTAGACGTTGGCCATTGCGTTGAGCAGTTGCTGTTGATTGAGTATGTTCACGTCGCTCACCTTTCTGACGTCGACCCAGCGTTCATTTACCGGTAGCGAGTAGACATCTCCGTCGTATGCGAGAAAGAAGTATCGGGGGCTGAGGGGCATCAAGCAGAGCGTGCCTGATTTTGCCAAGCCGGGTGTTCCTAGGCGCTCATTTCCGGGTCGCAGGTGCCATCGATTCGTATGGATAGCCGGATCGTCGCTCGTGATGAAATCAACGGCTGTTCGATTCCGTAGAAGACACACTTTGAGGTCCTCTACGACAGACACCATCTCGGGGACTGTCGACATCACCACTTGCACGGCCTGTGCGATAGACGTCCGGAACTCCTCAGGCGCTCCTGTAGTTTCGACGACTTCATCTGACAACGCTGCGAAGGCGCGTGAAGCTGCCTCGGTCCTTAGATGCTGCAGTACCCAAAAAGCTCTAAAGAGCTCAAGATCGTCGTCGGTCAAGGCATAGCCTGACCCGCAGATGCGCGAGATAGCAGCGCCATACAGTCCTTCGATAACCTGCATCTTCTTTTCGTAGTGAAGATCCTTCCCGTAAAAGTAGTCCGCCGAACACTGGCTCTTTACGGGCGCGTTGAGGACGGCGCGCTGGCGCGCGAAATTGAAGAGATTTATCGCCAAGTTCTCGCCATCCAGTGTGAATGGGCGCAAGTGGCAACGCGGGACGAAATGCTGATTCTTGAGTGCGGCCATAGAGCCCGATTGTGAGGGTGTCGGGCTCTCAGCATCAAGGCCTGCCCTGCGAGGTGGGCGTATTGGGCAATAGCCGTCCTTCGGAATGGGTCGACTCCGGCAGCTTGCTGGCCGGAGAGCGCTGGTGGTACGGATTGTTTGCGGCGCATCGAATTTGCTGTTGGGCGTTATGTCCCGGTAGCTTGTGATCTTAGGTTGCAGCGTTGACCGGCGCCCTGAGGCGCTGGTGCGAGCGGGACTCTCGCTGCTATGACCGCAGCATCACTAGGGTGGGGTGGCTGCTTCTAGCGTTTAAATCGAGCCGAGCGCTGCAGGCCGGCACGAAAGACGGAGGCCGTTGTTGAATGTACATGTGCGGGATAGTCTGCTCACGGCCAGAAGCAGACGTTCAACACCCAAGCCAAGCCGACCCGCGAAGCGGCTTAAACCTCACCAATACTTTAGTTGCCGTTCTCGCCATTTATGATCGGGTCCATAATGGACCTATATCTGCTTTCAGGAAGCTCGCGATCAATTGTTAGGATGGCTTCACTCTTTATCCAGCGAATGAGTTTACGAGGTGATAGATTTTCGGACGCGACTGCAGCCCTTTGAGGAAGGTTCTCGAGACTTTGAAGTTCCCCTACGGAGTTGCGTGCCACATCAGAAATTATGAGTAGACGAGCCATCAGGAGTGACCAGACAGCCAGCTCTTCCTGCCTTACAAGGTTCCCTGCGGCGGAGTATCGAAAGTCAGACGCGACGAAAGTGGGCTCGTTTGGGAGTTGTTTCTTTACCCACCACAGGATGTTTAGGCCAGATGTCCATGCACCACCGCGAGCCTTGCAACGATAAACATATGACCTGCCCAGGTTGAGGCATGCAAATTCTTTCCTTGATGAAATCGGCCTCCTCAGCTCTGAAAGGGTCGAGATTTTTCCGTCGAACTGCCCGTAGTCGGCCGCAAGTTCCCCGACCTCATCAGTTCTGAGGAGCTTTGTATCTTCAGTGACTTGACGCGGGTCTTCGGCAGCTTCCTTACGAAAAATATCCTGAACGCAGGATTCATTAGGAAAGACTGCTCGATGCTTGCTCGCATAATTCTCAGCACTAGCCAAAGGAAGATCTTTCCTAAAGTGCCTTCCGCATGTGGTTGCAGAGGAATCCCGAAGTGTCACGCGATGTTCCGTGCAGTAGCCGAGCGACAGCCCTACGGATCCATTCTGAAGTGGGTTGAACCAACAGTTTTCGCAGGAAGTTAGACGGCGGGTGGTCATGGGACGATTTTGGCAGTGACAGAGTCGACAGCATTTTGGTCTGACAAGTCGCTGAAATCAGCCAAATGTTCTAGATGTTCCTCAACGTAACGCCGGGCTTGCGCAACCTCGAAAGAGTCCGGCCAAGCGGCGTCTCCTTTACCAAAACCCTTAAGTAGATCTTGAAGTTCTTTCCTTGAACGATGCTTGACGCCTTGATTCTGCCACTCTCGAGGTAAGGTCTCATAAGTTTTGCCAGTCTTCCCTCCAAAAGTCCGGGCAATTTCTTCAGACTCTGTGAAGGAGAGGTAGGGCGTCAGCCTCCCTGGGCCATCCAGGAATAGAATATGCCTTACAAGCGACTTGACTGAGCCGTGAGACGCCGGTCTTACGCCGTCCTTCGCGTCACCGCGAAACAGAGGATCTTTCGATACTTTCCACTTCTTCGACATGTCTGTATCTATCCTGCGACCCCCCCCAGCTGCCTAATAAACGGGCCCTGGGTCCGGCGATTTGAATTTCCCACAATGGACAGGGGGGGGGGGCGGACTTCCCCTTGATGTAGGGTGATCTTAGGGCAGCGGATGGCGGCTAACAAGCACAACCTAGCGCTAGACCCGGCGGCCAGCGCAAGCAGACGTGTAGATGTACGCTTGGAGTCGAAAGCGGACGTTGCTACCGGGCAAGCCACCAAGCGGCCCCAATGTCCGCTCGCCTACAGCAGCGAAGGCCCGCGGCCTGCGCAGCTGCTCTTGCATTGCCCTTTCGGGGCAGGCGGGCAGTCCAGCCTACCGGTAGACCGCCGCCTTCCGTCTAAGAAGTACAGCGAAATGAGCACCTCCAATCGCAAGACGGCCAGCTTTGGCGTGCCGCGGGAATTGGCTTACGGGTACGTGCAGGCCGTGCGCGTGAACAATTCGACTCGTGTCAGGCCAGCTCTCCCATACGCCGGAAGGGCAGCTAGTAGCGCCGGTCGCCCTGGGTGCTGACGCAAAGCCTGCCAACTGCAACACCATGAAGGCGCAGATGAAACGTACCTACGAAAACGTCCAGATGCGGCTGGCCGAGTTGGGCGGGTCGCTTGCGGATGTGGTGGAGGAAACCCTTCTTGCAATCGATGTGCCAGCCGCTTTCGCCGCCAGCGGCAATGTCAGGCCCGCCGTGTATGGCCAGACTGCCCCGCAGGTGGCCATTATCCTCATCCGGGTTTCCGCGCTCGCCTTCCCCGAACAGCTGATCGGGATCGCGCTCCGCGCTGAAGTGCAGTCGCAGGACGCCTTCTAGATCGAACAAGCGATGCAATGGAAAGCCCGCATGTCACCAAGCCTGCGGGCTTTCACTTTTCCGTATTCGGTTTGCAGATCGCATATCACATCAGACAGCTCCATTCCGCTACCGGCCACTAGCGAGCGTCCAGACTAAAGGCCGGCAGTCTCTACTATTCGGGGGGAATTCCACTCACCGCGCCAAATTGCTCACTGGGTCGCTGTGGCTGCGGATTACGGCTATAAAGAAGATCCAGAGCGGAGTAAAGCTCACCCTCCTCAGAAACAAGGGCCTGTTTTTCCAAGGGATGTCCAGAAAGGGCCCCTCGCTGATTGAGAGCGATACCCAAGTGCTTCCCTTGCTTCCCCCTGAGGTTATGCAACACGGAGTTTGCAAGGATGTCAGCGGCGACAGTAAGTGCAGATGTGCTGGCATTTATCTCAATACTAATTGAGTTGAAGTGAATCAGATTTTTACCTTCAATCTTCAACGCTAGCTCATGTGCGGGGCCATGGGAGGTGCCGTCATTCGAGTAAGGCTTTTTTTTGTACTTCCTCTCCTTTCGCAAAAGCAAGTCCTTCAGAAGATCGGAAATTCCCTCGAAACGCTTGAGGACACCGGAGTCCACATGGTCTGTTCGTACCTCTAGATTGAGGTCCGTTACTCCAATTTGGTGAGCGCGAGCTAACGCATGGGCCAAGATGTCTTGAAAGAGCTTTTCGTGAAGCGACTCAGCTCGCTTAGCGGACGAGAGAGCCTCATGAAACCCCTGCACGTACGCAGCTGAATAGATCCATCTAATCCTTGTTTGGCGAAACATATCGTAGATAATTTCGCGCAGTTCATGCTGGCGCTCCGAACTTAGTTCGGAGACGTGCAGTTTTCCATCGATCGCACGAAACGGAGCCAAGCGACTTTCCAAGATTCGCTCGAGAGGTTCCAGCTCGAAATCAGGATAGATAAAGCCAGCCATTACACCAAGCTCGCCCGGATCTGCCTCCCTATTGCTAGAGTACCCCTTAGCTCCCGACTCATCGATGACCAAAATCATCTTTCTAACATAACCGTTCAAGTTCCCCCTCAGCGCGTGTCGACCGCCCCAAGCCCCTGCCCTCACTTGCAGTGCTCTTCAGGATCCGAGCCCCATCGTAGCGACTTTGGCGACCAATTGTTGGGAATAACGGCCGGCGTCAGGCTAGCCGGGGTCTTCTCCGACCATTCATCGTTGCATTTCCGCTTCCTAGTTTCGATCTCTATGTGAATACTCCAGTCATTCATAGCAAGAAGATGTACTCCTTTCGGGGCGGAAAGCTTCCGTACCTCTATCCCGTAACTACGCCCAACCCGTTTGCCCCCTATGACCGCTTTCGGCCAGAAGCGGACATCGGAACGCCTGAGTTGAGCCGCACCGCGCAGCAGTGTCGGCTTGGACGAATTGTTAGGCGGCAGGCCGGGAGACGAAGGCATAGATTGCTTCCTCTAGGCTGAGGTTGCCGCCGTTTATACGCTCAAGATAGAACGACGAGAACTCATTCTGGCCCATGATCTCCTGAATCTTGCTGCTGGACAGGGTATAGAAGAAGTCGCTGGCCGCCGTGGTGGACGCTGGCTCATTGTTCGCCTGATGCTGTTTCGCTCGCGCCAGACAATGTTGGGCGAGGCGTACCGCGTCACGTGCGGCGACCGGACGCACCAAGTCTTTTGGGTTCTGGATCGAGCCATCCGCGAGAACATCCGTATACATCGACGGCTCCCGGCCGAGGCGCAGGCTGCCCATAAGTTCAAGGGACGCATCAAGCGCCTCCTTCATATTCTCTCGCTGCGTTAGGCTCAGCGATGGTCCAAAGGCGGCATTGATCTTTGACTTGTGATCCAGAAGGTTTTTCCAAGTCTTCTTGAGAACTTGCCGATCCGCCAGGTTTCGACCTGCCGCGCCAAACGCCAGGGCGGATTTGCCGACTTCCTCGATGGCCGCAACAGCAAGGAAGTAGGCTCGTGCAAAATGCTCGCCACTTAGCAAAGCTTCCGCCTCATCAACTAGAGCAGTGGCGTTATTAACCGACGCGATCGAAAGCTTCAAGAGTATTTCGTTACTGAGTTCCTTCATATGTCGCCTATCGCCAGGATTAAGCCAACCCGCGAAGCGGGTTCGGCCTGAATGAATTGCTAGGCATCAACCCAGATTACTTCGCGGACTAACGAGCCGTCGGCGGCGTAGCCCAGGATGACATGCGCAGTGTGGACATAGCCAAGCTCCTCTCGGAACGCTTGGAGTTTGAGCTCGTCGTACGCGATGTCCTCTCCGGGCTTCTTGAGCTCCAACACGACGATGTTGTTTGCGTCCGTGTTGCGCTCATGTACCAGAATGTCAGGGAACACGGTGGTTGCACGAATCTCGCAATCCAAAGCCTTGCGAGGGGGGAGCTTGAGTCTTTTGGGGTCACCGAAATGGCGGTTGTACTCGCAGTCCACGGTAAGAGGCGGCCGAACAGCCTCCGAAAGCGCCATGTAGTGAGCGAGCCGGTAAGAGAGCGAGCGCTCCGTAACGCGGAGATCAAGCAATGCGGAGTCATTCTGCACTAGCTGATCAATCGCGGAATTGACTAGAGCGGTGGCTTGTTCTCGGGTCATCGACAATTTTATAAATGATGGCCAACACCTGAATTAAGCCGTGCCGCGAAGTGGTATCGGCTTGAATGAACTGTTAGCCCTTTGCATTGGGCACCAGCATGGCGATTCTTGAGATTCCATCGGGCAGCCTTCGCAGGAACCACTTATCAAGCTTCTCTAGCGCCTCGTGATACTCCAACGGGGTGTACTTGCTGCCAGCGCCCATTGTGAGGTCGTCAACTGCGGCGTAGTACTCGGCGGGGAACACCGGGAAGTTAGGGGCACCCCCAAAAACTGGGTGGGGCATCCGAGCTATGGGAAATTCGTGCTCCTTTGGCTTTGGATGAACGACATTGTTGCGCTCCGAAATCAGCGCGACAAGGCGCTGGTACACCCAGTATTGCTTGTCGAAGCAATACTTGTGCGACGTGAGAAGTACTGGCAATGCATCTAGCTTGCTGCGGAAGGTCATTGTGAGCAAAGCATTGCCATAGTCCTTCTGGTCTTGCCCCCACTTGTCAGCGGCATGTTCCAGGAGCGCATCATTGAGGATGGCTTCTAAAGCCGCGGCGCACATTACAACGTAGGCGACCGTTAGAGCCTCTGGTCGTGGGGATGCTTGATACGTGTCGCGGAAGATCCGGAGCATCCGTTCAAACTTGACGCTCGCGCGAAAGCTGACTTTCATGCTTTCGCCAGTTGGTTCGCTGCGGCGTTTTGGCATAGGGCTAACTACCTAATAGCCGGATCCCTTGGTCCGGTTATACAACCTTCCCACAGCCCTCCGTATGGTGGGCTATCCCCTTGATACGGCTCGATCTTAAGACAGCACGGTTCGGCTAACAAGCCAAAGTATAACCGGACCCAGCGGGGTGCAGCGCGTGCGCCACTGCGGACGTCCGCTTTGGGTCGCATGACGCCCTGCGGCCAGAAGCGCATGTCCGAAATCCAGCGCTACTGGCATTCAGCGCGTCTAGCGACGTGTCTAGATCGCGATGGCACGCGCCGAAAGGAGTCCATCAAAGATGACGTCGTTCACGGCGTCATCCTAATCAGCGCAGGCACTCCGCACCACCGTGATGTCGTAGTCGAGGTCGAATGCCTGACGGACCGCGATCAGCACCGCGCCCGACGTCGTTGCATCGGTCAGCGCGATGTTCTCGATGGCACTCCTAACCGGGAGGCGAAGCCGCCGGGTGACATGCTCAGTTTATCGCAATTCTGTGCCGGCTCTAACGCAACTTTTCGCGGCTACAGAGGCTGAGACGGTAGGCGTCTAGTCGCAGGGTGTGTCTTAGCTATAAAGTGGCCTTGATCGAGTAAGCAGAAGTGAGCTGGAGGGGGCGTGGGGAAGAACAAGAAGCTCAGCAATCCGTTCTCGACGGGGGGCGGAGGGGGGCACTTTGAGGCTAGCGTTCAGGCTTGCTTCGTCACGTTGATCTTGACTGGAGGCTATGCACCGGCGCTGCCTCGGTGGCCCATCGTTGAAGTCAAACTACAGGGCAAGGTCGACGGCTTCGAGACGGATGATCTAATCATTCATGTTCAGAATCCCAGCACCGGTGAACGGCGAAAGCTCTTGGCGCAACTGAAGCATGCGGTTGCATTCACGGCGGGTAATGAAGTGCTGGGGCAGGTCCTGCACGGGGCGTGGATAGACTTCAATAACTCTTCTGTCTTTTCGAAAGGCAAGGACGCGATCGCCTTGATCACAGGGGCGCTTAGCGCCGTCGATCAGAAGAACGTCTGCTGGCTCCTTGAGCAGGCGAGGCGTACTAAAGACTGCGATGAGTTCTATCGTAACGTGAAACAGGCTAATTTCAGCCCATCGCAGGCAGAGGAAAAGCTCGAAGTCATTGCCTCCCATCTCCAGAGGGCCAATTGCGGCAAGCGGCCGGATAAAAATGAGGTATTCGAATTTCTGAAGCATTTTCATTTGCTGGGGTTGGATCTCGACAACGAAGCAGGTGTCTCGCTCGCACTGCTGCATTCACATATGTGTCAGTTCAACATCGAGCTTCCTCAATGGGCTTGGGGGCGTGTCATAGATGTCGTGCAGACATGGAATCGGGCAGCTGGAACAATCACGTTGGCAGTCCTGCCTGAAGATCTGCGAGCGGCGTTCGAGCGGCGCGCTGCAATGGAGTTTCCAAAAGAACTCGATATCGCACCGACAGGAGCGGGGGTGGACTGGACGCATCACGCGGATGCGAGCTACCTGGCGCTCTCACTGCTCCTAGGATCTTGGGACGAAAAGAATGACAACGACACCAAGGCGGTCTCGGAGCTCCTTGGCATCGAGTACGAGCAATGGGTTCACAAGGCGCGGGAGATCCTCCACACGTCCGGTAGTCCTCTGTCGCTTAGGGATGGTACTTGGACTGTGTCCGAGCGGGCCAACCTATGGCCCGTTCTGGCGTCTCGGCTTTTCGACCGAGATCTCGACACGTTCAAGACCATAGCGAGAACAGTACTCGCCGAGCGTGACCCCGCATTCGAGCTGCCTGCAGAGGAGAGGTACGCGGCAAGCATCCATGGCAAGGTGACGACTTACTCGCCTGCGCTTCGCAAAGGCTTGGCCGAGGGCCTGGCGCTGCTTGGCACCGCCCCTGAGGCGGCAACCCATTGTTCGCGGGGAAAGCCAGAAGCAACCTGCGCTTCTGTCGTACGGGACGTACTCACTGACGCTGACTGGGTAGTGTGGGGAAGCCTAAGCAACTTGCTGCCGATGCTCGCGGAAGCATCGCCGCACGTGTTTCTGGATGCAGTCGAAAAAGCCGCTGCAACGACACCCTGCGCCTTCGATGAGCTCTTTTCCCAAGAGGGAAATGGACCGACCGGCGGCAACTACCTCGCCGGTCTTCTCTGGGCCCTTGAGGGGCTTGCGTGGGATCCTGATCTACTCGTACGTGTGAGCGTTGCTCTGGGCGATGTGGCCAGTCACGATCCTGGTGGGACGTGGACCAATAGGCCGTCCAATTCACTGGTGTCGATCCTACTCCCGTGGATGCCGCAGACACTGGCCCCCATCGAGAAGCGCAGCGCAGCGGTGCGAACCTTGCTCACAGAACAGCCGAGCATTGGTTGGAACTTGTTGCTTCAGCTGCTGCCGGATCAGCACCGTATTTCGACCGGCACCCACAGGCCAAGGTGGCGAAAGACGATTCCAAGCGGTTGGGAGAAGGGCGTGTCTCGCCAGGAGTACGCAGACCAAACGATCACCTATGCCAATCTTGCAGTTGTCGTGGCAAGAAACGACCCAAAGAAGCTTGCGCAGCTAGCTTCTCGCCTTGATCACCTGCCGCTAGATTCGTTTGACGCACTATTGGCTAGCCTGGGCTCGCCTGAGATGGCACGCATGCCCGAAGAGCAACGGCGCGAGATATGGGGAGCGCTTACCAAGTTCGCGCGTAAGCATCGTCGATTTTCGGATGCCCAATGGGCCTTGCCGGCCGATCGCGTTGCTGCAGTTGAGGACGCCGCGAGGTCATTGGCGCCAACTAGCGCCTTTGCGCTGTACCAGCACTTGTTCAATGAGAACGATTCCGATCTATTTGACGAGAAGGGCAACTGGGATAGTCAACGCGAGGCCCTAGTTGCCAAGCGAGAGGCCGCCGTTCGCAAGCTGATGGAGTCCGGTGGCGTTTCCGAAGTGCTCAGGTTCGCGGAAGCGGTGCGATCCGCACGCCAGGTCGGCCTCGCCTTGGGCGCATTCGGCGACGAGCAGGTCGACGAAGTGCTGCTGCCGCGACTTCTTGGTGGGTCTGTGGGCAGGCACAGGGCTTTGGTGGATGGATACATCTGGAAACGCTATATAGACTGTGGCTGGTCATGGTGTGACCACGTCGTCAAGCAACATTGGACCGTTGAGGATAAGGCTCTCTTCCTTTGTGAGCTGCCATTTGGAGAGGAAGCGTGGGCACGGGCGCAACGTTGGCTAGAAGGAGAAGTGGGGGCCTATTGGCGCGCTGTGCAGGCAAATCCTTATCAGGCCGACGCCAGCCTGTCGTACGCCATCACCAAGCTACTGGAATTCGGCCGGCCAAATGCCGCGATTGAGTGCCTGTCGAGAATGCGCGACGAAGGGAGTACGTTGGACGTTGATCTGGTCGTTCGAGCGTTGCTGGCGGCCGTTGCGACCACCGAGGCTTCTGGTTCGATGGATACGCACTATGCCATAGAGCTGATCAAGTTCCTTCAGTCCGAGCAGTCCGTTACGGAGGATGATCTTTTCAAGGTCGAGTGGGCGTATTTGCCATTGCTGAACTCGCATGGTGAAAGAAGGCCAGAGCTCCTTGAACGAAAGCTGGCGACAGAGCCCGAGTTCTTCTGCGAGGTAATTCGCGTGCTCTATCGGTCCACGGACAAGGACGCATCTGACGTCGATGTATCGCAGAGCCGAAAAGCAATTGCGTTGAACGCGTGGCGTCTCCTGAACGAGTGGTCGACCCCACCCGGGCTCCAATCCGATGGCAGCTACAGCGCTGCGCAACTTGATGCCTGGCTGGATGTGGTGAAGGCACGCTGTAACGAGTCGGGACATATAGATGTCGCGTTGATTCAGACTGGGGCGGTGCTGATTCACGTGCCCCCCGATTCCGGTGGTCTCTGGATCGACCGGGGTGCCGCTGCCGTGCTCAATGCCCGCGATGCGCAGCACATGCGAGACGGCTTCCGGACAGCAACCTTCAACTCGCGAGGCGCGCATGTCGTTGATCCCGCAGCCGCACCGGAATTTGAGCTCGCGGCCGATTACAGACGCAAGGCAGAGCAGATCGAGAACGCCGGATTCCAGCGCTTTGCATCAATGCTTCGGGAGCTCGCCGCGTGGTATGAGCGAGATGCTCAACGGATCGTGGAGGAGTATCAGGACCGATCAAACGGGCCGATCTGAGCGTGGGGCCGCTTTGCAGCCCACATAGCTATACGGAAAGGGAATACGATCATGTCCCGCTGGGACCTGTCGAGTGAACTGATCCATTTCATCCAAGGCGAAACTCCAGTCGCAGCCTGCACCCGGCTATGTAGGATCCTGAAAGACGGCTATCTGCAGGGCGGCAATTACCTGAACACTGGCGGCTATGCAAAACACCCCTCGGGCCTTTGGGGGGGAGGCACTAGGCGGACAGGTGGTTTGTAGAGCGGACGATCTCTGTAACGAGAGTCGTGGTGCTGTGCGGGCAGCATGCTGGAAGGCCGCGCCCAGACGCCGGTCAGTGCGGCGCTTCATCGTATTCAAGCTAGTACCCAGAGTTCGCCCAACAACGTCGGGGTCATCTTTTCTTCCAAGTTGCCGATATAGAAGGCAACTCATTGGAGGGCAAGCATGAACTGGCTGGACTGGGAAGTTCTCTATTGGAAATGGATACCGGTGTGGTCATGGATCTACATAGGCTCGCTGCTGTCTGTGGTTGCGCTGTTCGCATTCTGGGGAATAATCGAACGGCGTCAGGGGCGTGAGCGATACTTGGTGACGCAGAGCGCAGCGATGACTTGGACGGTGGTCTGGAGCATTCTTGGTGTGACGGGACTGGTTCTAAAGTCCGTCTCCGCTGGAATGAGCCCTTCGATGTTCCGAGCCGGAATGATGATGCTCCTGGCCCCGATTCTGCCAGTCGCAGTTTGGCTACAGTGGCAGTGGAACGTGACCCGCGTGCTTGTACTGTCGAACCCCGACCGTGGCCAGCCCGCCTGCGAGTGGAATCCTGCGTATCGCTATGTACTGGAGCCGATTGGATTCGGGAAGGTGCAGCTCCACGTAGTGAAGCGTTCGAAGTCTCGATTTATGCGATTGATTCGAATTCAAAAGTGGAAGCCCGAACAAACCTCCAATATAGGCGTGCTGGGCGGGAGAGCCGCGTTGGTGGGACTGCTCAATGGACTACTGCCTGGTGAGCAAATCGAACTCATCACGCCCAATGCTGGATTGACGAAAGCCTTAGACAAGGCGGTGAAGAAAGGGCTTCCGGCTGAGTTCGCAGTGTCGCCGGCAGCGAGGAGGCTGGGGCATGTGGCGCTGCTTGGAGGACGTTTGATGGGAGGAGGTTGGAGCTGGGCTTTCGCCATGCGCAATCCAGTGATTAGTGGCTACAGAATCCGACGCATGTGATTGCACGATGAGTCGCCCCGCGGCTTGTTGCTCGGCGGGACCTCAGGCAGAACCAGCGTGCATGCCGGGCGTGGAGGGGCTGGGTGGAACCGGCCCTGCTACCGCTGTTGGAGGTCCGATGCCGAGTAGGCCGATTCTTTTCTTGTGCTACCAGGGCTTAGAGAAGCGCCAGCGGCAGACGGCAGTTGCGCTCTGAAGGGCCGGGTCATGCGCTAGCGGGCTGGAAAATCTACTGAATCAGCTCGCATGGTTGAGGAAAATGTCTCCTGGCTTCCTCTTAGGCTATTGATTTAACCGTATTTTTTCGTCCGCTCGGGCGCTAGTCTGATTTGCTCCTGTGTACACAACCGTTCTGATTCCCGCCAGGCTCCGGCCTGCAGAACCCCGGCAAGGCCCAGCGCCTGCCGGGGTTTTTTGTTGTAGCGTGGGTGCACATGACGCGCTTCCGCCTAGCCACCGTCGCCCTGCTGCTGATTCTCGGCGGCTGCAGCGACGGCGGTAACCGCGATTCCCGGCGCCAATCAGCTACGACCGCGCCACCTGGCCTGCCTGCGATGGCGTCGCGTACACCGCACTTCCTCATCCACAGCGCCGCAAACCCGCAACAGACCGCTGCGGTCGGCATGGCCGTGGAAGCGCTGCATCGGTCGTATGCGATGACCGTGGGGCAGCGAGGCACCGCCGGGCCTTTCCAGTTGGTGCTGTACCGCGACCAGGTCGACTTCAAGGCACACAACCGCAGCAGCCCATGGGCCGAGGCGTACTACCGCCGACCTTACGCCTTTGCCTACCCCGGCGAGGGCGACGCGCCCCATCAGTGGATGCTGCATGAAGTGACCCATCAGCTGCTGGCCGAGGCCAGTGGCCTGTCCCCGCGACGCTGGATGAACGAAGGCATGGCCTGTTACTTCGGCGCCAGCAGGCTTTCAGGCGGAACGCTGCAGGTGGGCACGCCGGATCCGGCCGGCTACCCGGTCTGGTGGCTGAGCGAACTACGCTTCGATAGCGCCGGGCGCCCCAGCCTCGAAAATGCGCCGCTGCCCACCCTGCAGCAACTGGTGGAAGACAGCGGGCCGCCCGTCGCAGCGCACGTGAACGGCTACTACCTGGCATGGTGGAGCCTGGTTCACTTCCTGATGGAAGGCGACGACCAGGCCCATCGTCGGCAAGCTCTGCTGCTTCTGCACCGACGCGGAGATCCAGCGGCCTTCCAGCAGCTGATCGGCAGCTACGCGGAATTCGAACCGCGCTGGCATCAACACCTGCGCGCCTTGGCCCGGTCCCAGGGCAAGCGGGAACTGCACTGAGCTTCACGCGCGTTCGCTTCCCCGCAGCGCTGCACACCTTGGCCGCTCAGCTGCGATGCCGGAATCGGGCTTGCCGTGGTGCCTCGCAGCATTGATTTTCGTGCACCGCGACTTGCAAACAGACAATTTCCTCCCCTATGGTGCAATCGATTGCATTGCCGTGAATCGTTGCGTTTGATACCGGTTGGGAGGCCGGCAGGTGGATGTCCATCCATTCGATCAGACCGGCTCCGGGCCTCACGCGGCGCGATGCGCTGCGCATGGCGGCCGCTGCGAGCCTTGGCTTGGGGGCGGCGGGCGTTCTGCCTGCGTTTGCCGCCACTGCGCCGCTCAAGGGCAACCTGAAGCACGCCGTTGCCCGCTGGACCTTCCCGCAGCTGTCGGTCGCCCAGCTCTGCGCGACGGTGAAGGACATCGGTTTTGCCGCGATCGACCTGGTCGGCCCGGAAGACTGGCCCACCCTGAAGGCCCATGGCGTATACAGCTCGATGTGCAACGGCGCGGAGCTGGGCCTTACCAAAGGCTTTGCCGGCCGTGAGTTCCACGATCAGCTGGTGGAGCGCTACACGCGGCATATCGACCTGGTGGCCGATGCCGGTTACCGCAACCTCATCTGCTTTTCCGGCAACCGCAACGGGATGGACCCGCAGGAGGGCATGGCCAATGCCGAGGCCGGCCTCAAGCGCATCCTCGGGCATGCCGAGAAACGTGGCGTGGTGCTGGTGATGGAGCTGCTGAACTCCAGGGTCGATCATCGCGACTACCTGTGCGACCACTCCGCCTGGGGCGTGGAGCTGTGCCAGCGGCTCGGCTCGGACAACTTCGGCCTGCTGTACGACATCTATCACATGCAGATCATGGAGGGCGACATCATCGCCACCATCGGCAGGCATCACGCCTGTTTCAAGCATTACCACACCGCGGGCGTGCCGGGGCGGCACGAGATCGGGGACCAGCAGGAACTCAATTACCCCGCCATCTGTCGCGCGATCCGCGACACCGGTTTCGATGGGTATCTGGCGCAGGAATTCATGCCTGCGGCACCGGATCCCGTCGGTTCGCTGCGCGAGGCCATCCGCCTCTGCGACGTCTGAAACGATATCCACCAGGTGAGAGATCCATGGCAGACAATCATTACGACGCCATTGTTGTTGGCTCGGGAATCAGTGGCGGTTGGGCGGCGAAGGAACTGACCGAGAAGGGCCTGAAGGTCCTGATGCTGGAACGCGGACGCAACATCGAGCACGTCAAGGACTACGTCAACGCGATGAAGGAGCCGTGGGATTTCCCGCATCGCAACCGGCCTACACAGGCGATGAAGGCCGCCTTCCCGGTGCTGATGCGCGACTACGCGCTGGCCGAGAACCTGCAGGGCATGTGGGCCGACGAACAGGAATCGCCGTACATCGAGACCAAACGATTCGACTGGTTCCGCGGCTACCACGTGGGTGGCCGTTCGCTGATGTGGGGCCGTCAGAGCTATCGCTTCTCCGACCTGGATTTTGAGGCGAACCTGAAGGACGGCATCGCCACCGACTGGCCGATCCGCTACGCCGACATCGCGCCCTGGTACGACCATGTGGAGAAATTCGCCGGCATTGCCGGTACGCGCGAAGGGCTGGACGTGCTGCCGGACGGTGAGTTCCTGCCGCCGATCCCGTTGAACATCGTCGAAAAGGACGTGGCCGCGCGGATCAGGAAGGCCTTCGGCGGAACCCGGCACATGATCCACTCGCGCACGGCGAACATCACCAAGCCGATGCCCGAGCAGGGCCGCGTCAACTGCCAGTACCGCAACAAGTGCATCCTCGGCTGTCCCTTCGGTGCCTATTTCTCCACCCAGGCGGCGACACTGCCGGCGGCGATGAAGACCGGCAACCTGACCTTGCGGCCGTTCTCCATCGTCAAGGAAGTGCTCTACGACAAGGATCGCAAGCGGGCGCGGGGCGTGGAGATCATCGACGCAGAGACCGGCCAGACCTACCAGTACACGGCCAAGGTCATCTTCCTCAACGCATCGTCCTTCAATTCGACCTGGCTGCTGATGAACTCGGCCACCGATGTGTGGGAGGGTGGGCTGGGCTCTTCGTCCGGTGAGTTGGGACACAACGTGATGGACCATCATTTCGGCGCGGGTGCCTCCGGCCGGGTCGAAGGCTTCGAGGACAAGTACTACTTCGGCCG
The DNA here is from genome assembly GCF_031455455.1 of Stenotrophomonas sp. 1337. Lineage (NCBI taxonomy): Bacteria > Pseudomonadati > Pseudomonadota > Gammaproteobacteria > Lysobacterales > Lysobacteraceae > Stenotrophomonas > Stenotrophomonas sp. 1337. The sequence goes on from NZ_JAVDSR010000004.1 coordinate 172,640, forward strand.
TCGTCCCTGCGGCTTCTACATTCCCCGCTTCCGCAACGTGGCCGCTGACAAGCGCGGCTACCTGCGCGGTTTCGGCTACCAGGGCGGTGCCAGCCGCACGGGGTGGTCGCGCGAGATCGCCGAGCTGAACATCGGCGCCGACCTGAAGGAGGCGCTGACCGTTCCTGGTGACTGGCGCATCGGCATGACCGGCTTTGGCGAAATGCTGCCGCACCACGACAACACGATCCGCCTGGACCGGGACCGCAAGGACAAGTGGGGACTGCCGGTGCTGGCGATGGACGTAGCGATGCGCGCCAACGAACTGGCCATGCGCAAGGACATGGCCGCCGATGCCGCCGAGATGCTCGAGGCCGCCGGCGTCAAGGACGTGGAGATGCACGACAACGACTACGCCCCGGGCAAGGGCATCCATGAGATGGGGACCGCGCGCATGGGCCGTGACCGCAGGACGTCCGTGCTGAACCAGCACAACCAGGTCTGGGATGCGCCCAACGTCTATGTCACCGACGGTGCCTGCATGACCTCCAGCGCGTGCGTGAATCCTTCGTTGACCTACATGGCACTGACCGCGCGGGCTGCTGACCATGCCGTGCGCGAACTGAAAGCGGGGAACCTCTGATGGACCGCCGCGAACTGCTGAAGATGATCGTCGCCGCCACCGGCGCGGCGATGATCGGCCTGCCTGCGCTCGGTCAGGCACAGGCTCCCGCCGCAGGGGCGATGACGCGCTTCTCCGACGCGGAGGTCGGCACGCTGGACGAGATCGCCGAGACCATCCTGCCGCGGACGAAAACGCCGGGGGCGAAAGACGCAGGCGCCGGTGCGTTCATGGCGACGTTCGTCAGCGACTGCTACACCGCCCGGCAGCAGGCGACATTCCGCGCTGGCCTCGCCGATATCGACAAACGCGCCGGCGGCCGCTTCGTTTCACTTGCGCCGCAGGCCCGCACTGAACTGCTGCGCGCGCTGGATGCAGAGGCCAGGAAGCACGCGGTCGAGGTGACCGAAACCGGCACCGCCGAAGCAGGAGAGCCGATGCCGCATTACTTCACGATGTTCAAGCAGCTCACCATCTTCGGTTTCTTCACCTCCAAGGTTGGCGCGACCGAAGTGCTGCGTTACGTCGCCGTGCCGGGCCGCTACGACGGCGACCTGGCCTATGTTCCCGGCACGCCCGCATGGGGGACCAGCTGATGGATCACGCCTTGAAGATCGCGCCGCTATTGATCGCCGCCGGCGTGCTGGCCGCGGCACCGGCGTTCGCGCAGGCCAACACCGAGCCCGCGCGCGACCCGGCAAAGACCGAGGTGTGGACGCCCGTGCCTGCAACCGTGGCCACGCCGCCGGGCAAGGCGCCGTCCGACGCCATCGTGCTGTTCGATGGCAAGGATGCCTCCGCCTGGGAGTCGGAGCAGGGTGGGCGTGTGCCCTGGACCGTCGCCGACGGCGCCATGACCATCGTGCCGGGCAGCAAGGGCATCCGCACCAAGCAGCGCTTCTGCGACATCCAGCTGCATGTCGAGTGGCGCACACCTGTCGAGACCAAGGGTTTCGACGGCCAGAACCGGGGCAACAGCGGCATCTTCCTGCAGGAACTCTATGAGCTGCAGGTGCTGGACAGCTACAACAACCCGACCTATGCCAACGGCCAGGCCGGCTCCATCTACAAGCAGGCCATGCCGCTGGTGAACGCCTCGCGCGCACCGGGGCAGTGGCAGGCCTACGACATCCTCTGGAAGGCACCGCGCTTCTCGCCGGGCGGCGGGCTCATCTCGCCCGCGCGCATCACCGTGCTGCACAACGGCGTGCTGGTGCAGGACGACACCGTGCTGGCGGGCAGGACCGAGTACATCGGCCCGCCCTCGTATTCACCGCATGCGTGCGCGCCGCTCTACCTGCAGGAACATGATTCCAAGGTCAGCTACCGCAACATCTGGGTGCGCGAGCTGTAACGCTGGCGGCCTATTTCGCCAGATAGCTGGTGATGTCGTCGATCTCCTGTTGCGACAGCTGGGAGAACGGCGGCATCAGTCCGCCGCCCTTCCTGATCTTGTCCTTGATCTGCGCGGCATCCAGGCGCTTGCCGATGTCGGTGAGCGCGGGGAATGCGCCCGGCATGCCGGCGCGATCGGCACCATGGCAGGCCGTGCAGTTCGCTGTGTAGAGCTTTGCGCCGGCTGCAGGGTCGTCCTTGGACCATGCCGTGGTTGCCAGCATCGCCGCACAGAGAATCACAGCCACTTTCAGCATCGTTTTCAATCAGGACTCCTTCGCGTACTAGCGCTGCGCGCTGGCTGGCAGGCGGGGGGACAGGTGTTCACGCAGGTAGTCCGCGCCGGTCTGGATGACCTTGGCCGGATCGCGTGGCTGGTCGTGCTCGAGGATGTACCAGTGCACGCCGGCCGCTGCGGCGGCTGGCAGGATCGCGCGCCAGTCCAGCACACCCTGGCCGACGGCCGCGAAGCCGCCCTCGTCTTCGGCCTGGCCCTTGGCTGCATTGTCCTTGGCGTGCACCGCGAACAGGCGGCCGCGGAACTTGCCGAGCATCACCGCCGGGTCCAGGCCTGCACGCGCGACCCAGGCCAGGTCCAGCTCGGTCTGCAGGTCCGGCCCGGCCGCTGCGAACAGCAGTTCCAGGCCGGTCCGGCCATTGAAGTCGACCAGTTCGAAGTCATGGTTGTGGTAGGCCAGGCGCATGCCCTTGGCCCGTACCTGCTTGGCGATCGCGCCCAGTTCCTTGCCCAGCGCGGTCCAGCCTGCGGCATCGGTCGGCCGATCCTTCGCGTCCAGGTAAGGCACCACCAAGGTGGTGTTGCCGATCAACCGGTTGAAGGCCACCACGCCGTCCAGGTCCTTGCGCAGCTCGGCCAGTTGCACGTGGGAGGAAATCGCCCTGATCGAATAGCGGTCCAGCAACTGCTTGAGTTCGGCCGCGCTGACGCCCTGCGTGCCCACCGTTTCCACTGCATCCACGCCGGCGTCGTGGACGATCTTCAACTGCTGGTCGAGCGGGCCGGCGTTGCGCAGTGTGTACATCTGCACGGCGATGGGCCTGTGCGGGCTGACGGCTTCGTGTGCCAGGACGGGCAGGGCAGCGAACAGCAACAGGGCGAGGGTGGCAGTTCTGCGGGCAGGCGTGTTCATCATGAGATGCTCCCGGGGTTCAACCGATGGCGGTCCAGGCACGGGTCCTGGCCGAGGTGATGACGCGGTCGACGATCAGCGCCGAGCGCACGCCGTCTTCGAAGGTGGGCAGGCCATCCGGTCGCTCGCCTTCGATGGCGCGGTAGGTGTCGGCGACGAATGCCTCGAAGCAGTGGCCGTAGCCCTGCGCGTGCCCGGCCGGCAACAGCGATAGCCGGCGCTGTTCGGCACTGCCGGCGCCCGGCCCGCGCACGAAGACTTCCTCGCGCTGGTCGGGCTTGCCGATCCACAGGCGCTCGGCATCTTCCTGGTTGAACGCCACACTGGCCCTGGCACCATCAATCTCGAACCAGAGACGGTTGTGGCGTCCGGCCGATACCTGGCTGACCGTCAACGATGCCAGCGTCCCGGCGCCAGTACGGAACATCGCCGCGGCCACGTCCTCGCTGGTGACCGCCTGCATCGCGCCACCGGCCGCTGCTGTGGTGAAGCTCTGCCCGGTGTCGGTGCTGCGTTCGGCGATCACCGTGTCGAACGCCGCGCTGACCTCGGTGAAGCGCTCGCCGCTGACCCATTCCACCAGGTCACACCAGTGCGAGCCGATGTCGGCGAACACGCGCGAGGCGCCGCCCAGCGCCGGGTCCACGCGCCAGTTGTTGCTGGCCGGGTCCAGCAGCCAGTCCTGCAGGTAGCTGCCGTGGATGAGGTGCAACGGCCCCAGTTCGCCATGGGCGATGCGTGCGCGCGCCTCGCGGACCACCGGGTGGTAGCGGTAGATGAAGGGCACCGTGGCGACCAGCGCGTTGGCGGTAGCCAACGCCGCCAGCGCGCGGGCGTCCTCCAGCGTGGTGGCCAGCGGCTTCTCGCAGACCACGTGCTTGCCGGCTTCCAGTGCGGCCTGTGCCATGGGGCGGTGCAGGTGGTTGGGCGTGCATACGTGCACGACCTGCACCTGTGGATCGGCGACCACCTCCTCGATGTCCCGATAGGCACGCGGGACACCCCACGCCTGCGCCACATCGCGTGCGCGCTGCGGAGAAGAGGCGGCCACGCCACGGATGTCGGCACCCGCCAGCAGCGCCGCGCGACGGTGCACGGCACCGATCATTCCTGTGCCGACGATGGCGATTCCAGGCTTTGGCATCAGGTAGGGTCCTCAGGGCGTGGAAGGTGCGGCCGCAACCACGGGCCGGTCGCGGAAAAGCAGCAGGAAGGCGATCAGCACAAGCAGCGCGACCCCTGCCGGGAACAGCCAGATCTGCTGCCAGTCCGGACCGGCTGCAGTGGTGAAGTGCTCCACCACCGCGCCGGACAGGAACGTACCGATCAGCATGCCCACGCCATACGTGGCCAGGGTGATGAATCCCTGCGCGCTGCTGCGCGCGGCCGGGCCGGCGTGCGCATCGGTGTAGATCTGGCCGGTGACGAAGAAGAAGTCGTAGCAGATGCCGTGCAGCACGATGCCGATCACCAGCAGCGAGAAGCCGCCGCCCGCATCGCCAAAGGCGAACATGACGTAACGCACGACCCATGCGGCCATGCCCACCGCCAGCATCGTCTTCACCCCCAGGCGCACGAACAGGAACGGCATGGCCAGCATCAGCAGGACTTCGGAGACCTGTCCCAGCGACTGCAGGCCCGCCGCGCCGCGCACGCCCAGATCGTTGAGATACGGGTTGGTGAAGTTGTAGTAGAACGCCAGCGGGATGCAGATCGCGATGGACGCCAGGAAGAACACCAGGTAGGAGCGTGACTTCAGCAGGCGCAGCGAATCCAGCCCCAGGATCTGTCCCAGGCCGGCGTCGCGCTGCCGTGCCAGCGGCGGGGTGTGCGGCAGGGTGAACGCATACAGGCCCAGCGCCAGCGACGCCATCGCCGCCATCCGGAAGGTCAGCTCGAGCCGATGCGCCTGTTCCCAGCCCAGCCAGCCGATCAGCACGCCTGCCACGATCCAGCCGACGCTGCCGGCCACCCGCACCAGCGGGAACTGTTTCTCGGGCGACTGCATGTGCCGCATCGCCACGCTGTTGGCCAGTGCCAGCGTCGGCATGAACAGCAGCATGTAGCCCATGACGCAGGCGGAGAACATGCTGAAGCTGGTTGCGGTGGACGCCAGCCACATCAGCACTGCGCCAGCCAGGTGCAGGACCGCAAGGATGCGCTGCGCCGCGAAGTAGCGGTCAGCGATCAAACCGACCAGGAAAGGCGCGACGATGGCACCGATGGACTGGCTGAGGAAGGCCGTCGCCACCTGGCTTGCGCTGGCCTGCAGCGGGCCCTGCACCAGATAGGTTCCCAGGGTGACGAACCATGCCCCCCAGATGAAGAACTGCAGAAACATCATCGCGCCCAAGCGCGACATGGTGTGCGTCATGGCTTGCCCTCCCAGGCAGTGATGTCTCAGATCCCGAGCATGCGGCGCAGTGATCCGGGATCGGTGCCGCTGTCGGCAAAGTCGTCGAAGGCGCGTTCGGTCACGCGGATGATGTGGTCGCGGATGAAGGCGGCTCCTTCCCGTGCACCGTCTTCCGGGTGCTTCAGGCAGCACTCCCATTCCAGCACTGCCCAGCCGGGAAAGTCGTACTGGGCGAATTTCGAGAAGATCGCCTTGAAGTCGATCTGCCCATCGCCGAGTGATCGGAATCGGCCCGGACGATCGATCCAGTCCTGGTAGCCGCCATACACGCCACTGCTGGCACTGGGGTGATATTCCGCGTCCTTGACGTGGAAGATGCCGATGCGATCGTGGTAACGGTCGATGAAGCCGAGGTAGTCCATCTGCTGCAGCAGCAGGTGGCTGGGGTCGTACAGGATTTTCGCGCGGGGATGGTGGTCCACCACGTCGAGGAAGCGCTCGAAGGTCGCGCCGTCATGCAGGTCCTCGCCGGGATGGATCTCGAAGCACAGGTCCACGCCGCAGGCGTCAAAGGCATCCAGGATCGGGCGCCAGCGTCGGCCGAGTTCGGCGAAGGCTTCGTCCACCAGCCCGGGTGGCCGCTGCGGCCAGGGATAGAAGTAAGGCCAGGCCAGTGCGCCGGAGAATGTGGCATGCGCGGTCAGCCCCAGGCGTTGGCTGGCCTTGGCGGCCAGCAGCAGCTGCTCCACCGCCCAGGCCTGGCGGGCGGCCGGATCGCCACGCTTGTCCGGCGGCGCGAATCCGTCGAACAGGCTGTCATAGGCCGGATGGACGGCAACCAGCTGCCCCTGCAGGTGGGTGGACAGCTCGGTGATCTGCAGGCCATGTCCGCCCAGCATGCCGCTGACATCGTCGCAGTACGCCTGGCTGCGCGCCGCCTCGGCCAGATCGAACAGGTGGGGCGCGCTGGTCGGCACTTGTACGCCAGAATAGCCCAGCCCCGCGGCCCATCCGGCCAGCGTGTCCAGCCGATCAAAGGGAGGTGTGTCGCCGATGAACTGCGCCAGGAACAGCGCTGGACCCTTGAGCGTCTTCACGTTGATTCGCCCTCGATGCAATCGATTGCATTATCCTAGCAGGGGCATTCGAAAGACCCGTTGTGCACTGCACAGCGAAAGGAAGAGGTAGCGCCATGGCCACCATCTACGACATCGCAAGGCACGTCGGCGTCTCCGCAGGCACGGTGTCGCGAGCGCTTTCCCGGCCGGACAAAGTGCTGCCGGCTACTCGCGCGCGCATCGAGCAGGCCGCTGCTGCGCTGGGCTACGTGCCCAACACGGTGGCCAGGACCCTCAAGACCCAGCGCAGCGGCAAGATCCTGGTCACCGTGCCGGACATCGCCAACCCGTTCTTCGCGCAGATCCTGCAGGGTGCGGAGGATGCGGCGCAGGCCGTTGGCTACGCCGTCCTGCTGGGCGACACCCAGAACCTGCCCGAGCGCGAGGAGCGCTACGCGCAGATGCTCCGGCGCAACGAGGCCGATGGTCTGATCGTGCTGGGGCATCGCCTGCCGCCGACGGCGCGCGAGATTGTCCAGCAACGAGGTACCGCTGCACCGGTGGTCAATGGCTGCGAGTTCGATCCCGCGCTGGGCATCCCCAGCGTCCACATCGACAACGCGGCCGCCGCGCGCGCTGTGATGGAGCACCTGTACGGACTGGGGCACGAGCGGATCGCTGTGGTGGGCGGACCGCCCGACAATCCCCTGCACACGCAACGGCTGGAAGGCGTGCGCGCCGCCGGCAGGGCGCGTGGCCGCCTGCGCCACCTCAGCGTCGTGCCGGGTGACTTTTCCGTGGAGTCCGGCCATGCGGCCGCGATGGCGCTGCTGCCGCCCGCAACCGCAACCACCGCGATCTTCTGCTTCAGCGACCAGATGGCGCTGGGTGCGTTGGCAGCCTGCCGGGATCTTGGCATCCGCGTGCCAGATGACGTCTCCATCGTCGGCTTCGACGACCTGGCGTCATCGCGTTACCTCACGCCTCCGTTGACGACCATCAGGCAACCGATGCGGGAGATCGGTGAGCGCGCGGTCAACCTGCTGCTCGCCATCATCGAACAGGTCGATGTACCGCTTCAGCAGACGCTGGATTTCAGCGTGATGCTGCGGGGTTCGACGGCCCCGCCCAAGGGTCGCTGAGGCAAGGGCAGGGCGGCGGGATGCCGCGCTTTGCCCGGCTCAGGGCTTGCCGCGCCTGGCGTCCACGCTGAAGCGGCCAGGCCCGCTGCAGGCCAGCAGCAGGAAGCCGCCGGCGATGGCCAGATTTTTCAGGAACATGATCTGCTGCACCGGGTCGGCGAGCTGGTGGTGGAAGATGAAGGCCGTGACCAGGCTGAAGGCGGCGAGCACCGCTGCCACTGCCCGGGTCTGGAAACCGAGCAGGATGCACAGGGCCGTGCCGATCTCGAACAGGATGGTCGGCCACAACAGGATGCCGGGAAGACCCATCGCGGCCATGTAGCCCTGTGTTGCCGCCGGGTCGGACAGCTTGCCCAGGCCCGATACCAGGAACAGCAGCATCAGCAACACGCGGGCGGCCAGCTTCGCAAGGGAGTGAAGTGATGTGTCCACGGCAACGTCCTCAGGGTGGGCAGGGCAGGGGATGATCAACAACCATGCAGGGCGGTATGCCCTTGCCCAACCGACCGGGCGCTGCAGCAGGAGCTCCTGTCCGGCCATCGAATCCCATCACGGGTGAAGTGGATGTTGAGAGCGATGGCGCCGGCAGCCTGGGCGACCTGCGCGGTGCGTCCTTGCCTCAGCGCCGCTCGTACCAGCCGCGCGATGCATTGACGAGGCGCACCACCGAGAGCATCACCGGTACTTCGATCAGCACGCCGACCACGGTCGCCAGCGCCGCGCCGGAATGTACGCCGAACAGGCCCACGGCGGTGGCCACGGCCAGTTCGAAGAAGTTGCTGGCGCCGATCAGCGCCGAGGGACCGGCCACGCAGTGGGCAACACCCAGGCGCCGGTTGAGCAGGTAGGCCAGCCCGGAGTTGAAGTAGACCTGGATCAGGATCGGCACCGCCAGGATGGCGATGACCAGCGGCTGCCGAACGATCTGCTCGCCCTGGAAACCGAACAACAGCACCAGCGTCAGCAGCAGGGCCAGCAGCGAGACCGGGCCCAGCGTGCGCAGCGCGGACTGCAGGCCAGCCTGGCCGCGACGGGCCAGCATCCAGCGCCGCAGCAGTGCGGCCACCAGCACCGGCGCGATGATGTACAGCGACACCGACAGCAGCAGCGTGTCCCATGGCACGCTGATCGCCGACAGGCCCAGCAGCAGCGCCACCACCGGTGCATAGGCCACCACCATGATCGCGTCGTTCAACGCCACCTGGCTGAGGGTGAAATTGGCATCGCCGCGGCACAGGTTGCTCCACACGAAGACCATCGCAGTGCAGGGCGCTGCTGCCAGCAGGATCAGCCCGGCGATGTAGCTGTCGATCTGCGCGGCAGGCAGCGCGTCGGCGAACACGTGGCGCAGGAAGAACCAACCCAGCAACGCCATCGAGAAAGGCTTGACTGCCCAGTTGATGAACAGCGTTACGCCGATGCCTTTCCAGTGCTGGCCGAGCTGGCGCATCGCACTGAAATCGACCCGCAGCAGCATCGGGATGATCATCAGCCAGATCAGCACCGCGATGGGCAGGTTGACCTTGGCCACCTCTGCCGACGCCAGTGCAGCGAAAGGCTGCGGCAGCGCGTGGCCAAGCAGGGTGCCGGCCACGATGCACAGCGCCACCCACAGGGTCAGGTAACGCTCGAACAATCCCATCGGTGCTGGTGCGCTCACGCCTGGCCGTCCCCGGGCTGCACGAAGCCAATGCGATCCAGCGCGTCTTTCAACGGCCCGCGGTCGGACCATGTAGCTGCGGGCAATGCGAGCAGGGCCAGCAACCGTGCCTTGACGATGGCGTGGGCCTGCGCGAACGCAGCCGCCTTGTCTTCCGTGCTGCCATCCACGGCGGCCGGATCAGGCAGGCCCCAGTGCGCGCGCACGAAATCGCCGAACACCACCGGGCATGCCTCGGCGGCCGCGGCATCGCAGACCGTGATCACCAGGTCCATCGGCGCGCCGTCGGCGAACTCGTCCCACGATTTGCTGCGCAGGCCTGCCGTTGCAATGCCCTCGGCCTGCAATTGCGCAAGTGCGAACGGATTGACCTCGCCGGTGGGCTGGCTGCCGGCGCTGAAGACCTCGAAGCGATGACCGCCCCACGCCCGCAGCGTGGCTTCGGCAAGGACGCTGCGGGCGGAATTGCCCGTGCACAGGAACAGGACGCGTTGGGTGGTCACGAAGCAGATCTCCGGTCAGCAGGCGCAATCAGGGGAGGTGGGGCTGCAGGCCGGATCGGGCGAGCCTGCGCAGCAGTTGTGGGTGAGGTAGTCGATCAGGCCGGTCATCGCGCTGAAGTTGGCGCGGTAGCAGACATTGCGGCCCTGGCTCTCGCTCTCGACCAGCCCGGCCTGCAGCAGCTCCTTCAGGTGGAAGCTGAGCGTGGCCGGCGGCACCTGCAGGGCGGCGGCGATGTCACCGGCCATGCGTCCGGCCGGGCCGGCTTCGACCAGCAGCCGGAACGCGGCCAGGCGGGTGGCATGGCCGAGGGCGGTAAGGGCGGTGATTGCATTCTTCGTTTCCATATTTCTAGAATAGTCGAATGAATGAATCCATCGCAAGCGCCACCCTTCCGAATCTGGTCGAAGCCTCGCTTCCCCAGCCCGACCCGACCCTGCTGGGCGCCGGCCGCGCACACCCGCCGCGGATCCTGCTGCTGTATGGCTCGCTGCGCCCGCAGTCGTTCAGCCGCAAGCTGGCGCTGGAGGCCGAGCGCCTGCTGCGCCACCTCGGCTGCGAGACCCGGGTGTTCGATCCGCATGGGTTGCCCATGCTCGACAGCGTCGGCGCAGATCACCCTGAAGTGCAGCGCCTGCGCGCGTGGTCGCACTGGTCCGAAGGCCAGGTCTGGATCAGCCCGGAGCGCCACGGCACGGTCACCGGCGTGTTCAAGAACCAGATCGACTGGCTGCCGCTGGAAGACGGCAGCGTGCGCCCGACGCAGGGCAGGGCGCTGGCGGTGATGCAGGTCAGTGGCGGTTCGCAGTCGTTCAACACGGTCAACACGCTGCGCGTGCTGGGGCGGTGGATGCGCATGCTGACCATCCCCAACCAGTCTTCGGTGGCCAAGGCATGGCAGGAGTTCGACGAGAACGGGCGGATGAAACCCTCGGCGTACTACGACCGGGTGGTGGATGTGATGGAGGAACTGGTCAAGTTCACCCTGCTCACGCGGGATCGTGCGGACTACCTGGTCGATCGCTACAGCGAACGCAAGGGTGATCAGGAGGCGGTCGCATTGGCGCGTGCGGCAGGCGCGGTGGCCGCACGCTGACGGCACGCGACCGCCACAGGGACGCGCATGCGCGGGCGCATCACCTCAATCCACTACCATGGGCCACCCCACCAGGATGTGCCCCGATGTCCCTCGTCATCCCGACCCTGCCCAGGCCTCCCGCCGCACGCATCGCCGCCTGGCTGATGATGCTGCTGGGCATGTGGCTGGCACTGAAGCTTGGCCTGGTGGTGACCCTGCTGTCGGGCCTGCTGGTGTTCCAGCTGACCCATGTGCTGGCCTCCACCGTGGAAGGCAAGCTGCGTCCCGGCCGGGCGCGGGCGATCGCGGTGATCGTGCTGTCGGCGGTGATCATCAGCGTGCTGGTGCTGGCCGGTATCGGCGTGGCCTCGTTCTTCCGCAACGAGACCGGTGGCCCGGACGTGCTGTTGGCGCGGTTGATGGACATCCTCAACACCTCGCGCCACCAGGTGCCGGCCCTGCTGCAGCCCTACATTCCCGAGGATCTGACGGCGCTGCGCGCCGCCGTGAACGAATGGGCCGCCGAGCACCAGCGCCAGCTGGGCGTGGCCGGCACATCGGTGGTGCAGGTGGGCGTGCGGGTGCTGATCGGCATGGTGCTGGGCGCGATGATCGCGCTGTATGACGAACTGCCGCTGCCGAAGATGGGCCCGCTGGCGCAGGAACTGATCGGCCGCACCAGCCGCCTGGCCACCGCGTTCCGCCAGGTGGTGTTCGCGCAGGTGAAGATCTCGCTGCTCAACACCGTGTTCACCGCCATCTTCCTGCTGGGCGTGCTGCCGCTGTTCGGCGTGCACCTGCCGTTGTCGAAGACGCTGGTGCTGATCACCTTCCTGGCGGGCCTGCTGCCGGTGGTGGGCAACATCATCTCCAACACCATCATCGCCATCGTCGCGCTGTCGGTGTCGTTCTACGTGGCCGTGGCTGCGCTGCTGTACCTGGTGGTGATCCACAAGCTGGAGTACTTCCTCAACGCGCGCATCGTCGGCGGCGAGATCCAGGCGCGCGCCTGGGAGCTGCTGCTGGCCATGCTGGTGATGGAGGCGGCCTTCGGCCTGCCCGGGCTGGTAGCCGCGCCGGTGTTCTACGCCTACGTGAAGCGCGAACTGGTGGACCAGCGCTGGATCTGACCCGCCTTCACCCGGGCAGAGCGCTACACTGATCCGCACGCCAGGGGACACATCGATGGGCCGCAGGGCATCGCCAAACGGACTGCAGACCTGGCTCTGGATGCTCGGTGGCCTGTTCGTGCTGTGCACGCTGCCGCTGATGGCCATCGCGCTGGTGCAGGGCACGCAGCGTTACACCGAAGCCGAGGCCAACCTGGTCAGCCTGCAGCAACTGCAGCAGACCTTCGAACTGGCCAATCTGGTGTCGGCCGAGCGTGGACCGGCCAACAGCCTGCTCGGCGCCGACAGCACCGATGTGCAGGAGCAGCGCCGACTGGCCGCGCAGCTGGCGGTCGCACGGCAGCGGGTGGACGCAGCGACGCAGCACCTGCAGAGCGTGTTCCAGAACGACCCGCGGGTGGTGGACGAAACACCGCGCCTGCACGAAGCGCGGCGCCGGTTGCAGACTGCGCGCGCCGCGGTCGACCGGGTGGCCGCGCTGCCAAGAGGCGAGCGCTCGGCAGAGGAGGTGGAGCACGCGATCAACAACATGTTCGCGGTGTACGACCGGCTGCAGGCGCTGACCTCGGTGCAGATCAGCGATCTGGTCGCGGCTGATCGCGAAGCCGCGATTCCTGCCATGCAGGGGCAGATCCTGATCGACCTGCGCGAGCACGGTGGCCGCTTGGCATCCAACGTGATGGCGCCGCTGGCCGTGCCCGGCGCGTGGCGCGAGTCGCAGGTACGCGCCGCGCAGCAGACCGAGGGCCGCCTGTTGGAGCTGTGGCGATTGGCGGCCAGCCACGAATCGGTGTTCCGCAGCGAGCCGGCGCTGTCCCTGCACTGGGACATGGCGCGCCGGCAGTTCTTCGGCCAGTCGCTGCCGATGGTGGAACAGCTGATCGACGATGGCCGGCGCGGCGTACCGCCACCCTGGACGGCGGCCGAGTTCACCGCGCGCTACGTGCCCACCCTGCAATCGCTGGAAGCGCTGCGTGATGGCTACCTCGGCGTTTCGATCGCGCGCTTCCAGCACACCCGCAACAAGGAAGCGGTACGCCTGGCCGTGCTGGGCGCCACCGTGCTGGGTACGCTGCTGCTGCTTGCGCTGGCACTGCGCATCGCCCACGTGCAGATCCTGCGGCCGTTGCTGCAGGCGCAGGCGCAGGTGATCCAGATCGCCTCGGACACGCCGGGTGCAGAGCAGCATGCCACCCACCCGATGGCGGAAATGCAGCGCCTGTTCGATGCCATCGAGGTACTGCGGGCGAAGTCGCACCAGCGCTCGGCATTGACCCGTGAGCTGCGCGAGCTGGCCGATACCGATCAGCTGACCGGCCTGTTGAACCGGCGCTCGCTGGAGGAACGGGTACGACAGCGGCGTGCCGAGGGAAGCACGCAGGCGGTGGTGATTCTGCTGGACGTGGACCATTTCAAGGCGATCAACGATGGCCAGGGGCATGCGGCCGGCGATGACGTGCTGGTGCAGGTGGCGCAGTTGCTGCGCAGCCATCTGCGCCGCAACGACAGCATCGCCCGTTACGGCGGCGAGGAATTCCTGGTGCTGCTGGCCGATGGTGATCTGGCCAGTGGCCGGCGGTTGGCCGAGTCGCTGCGGGTGGCATTGCGTGCGCACGACATCGTGCTGGGCAGCCGTGACATCCTGCGGGTCACGGCCAGCTTCGGTGTTGCCCAGGGCGCGCTTGATCCGATCGGCTGGCACGCGCTGGTGCGTGCCGCCGACGCCGCCATGTACGAGGCCAAGGCGCTGGGCCGCGACCGGGTGCAGGTGTCCCCTGCTGGACGTGCGGCACGCTGAGGGCAGCCTCGTTCATCGGCAGCGCACGCGCTGCTGCCTAGACTGGCCACTCGCCCGTCCCAGGAGTACGCCATGACCCTGCGTTCCGTTGTGACTGCCACGCTGCTGGCGGGCCTGTTCGCTGGCTGCGCCAGCAGCACACCGCGGCCCGATCCGGGCGCCGATGCGCCACGTCATCCGTCGATCGCCGCTGATGCCAGCCCGGTGCCTGCCTTCACCGGCGGGGGCGCCGGCTGGTCCATCGAGATCGCCTCCACCGGCAAGGGCAACCACGATGCCACGCTCACCGTTGCTGGCCGCAGCAGCGCTGGAATGCTGCGCTACCTCGGCCAGCCGGCCGGTGCGCCCAGTTCGTTGACGGTACTCAACGGTGAGCTGGGCAAGCAGCCCACCATCGTCGAGATCAAGCGCGAGCCCTGCCGCAACGCCGAAGGCGTGGATACGTCGGCCAGCGTGCAGGTGACTGTCGAGGGCCAACCACAACGCCGCGGCTGCGGCTTCCTGGCCGTGTACTGACTGGCACACGCATGATCCACATCCCTGTGCTGGAGACACCGCGCCTGCGCCTGCGCGCGCAATGCCTGGATGACTTCCCGGTGTATGCCGCGTTCCTGGCGTCGCCCCGAGCGCGCGGCATGGGCGGGCCGTTCGCTGAGGTCGCCGCGTGGGGGCAGTTCTGCCACGACCTGGCCAGCTGGCATCTGTTCGGCCACGGCGCGTTGATGATCGAGCGCCGCGACACGGGCGAGTGCATCGGCCAGGTCGGCATCAACCATGGCCCGCTGTTTCCGGAACAGGAACTGGGCTGGTTGCTGTATGCCGGGCAGGAAGGGCAGGGTTTCGCCAGCGAAGCGGCGGCGGCGCTGCGTGATTGGGCGTTCGTGGTGCGCGGATTGCCGACGCTGGTGAGCTACATGGCAGCGAACAACCACGCCTCGCAGGCAGTGGCGGTCCGCCTCGGCGGCGTGTTGGATGCGCAGGCGGTGCGCAGCGATCCGGATGACCTGGTGTTCCGCTATCCGCGCTGATGAGTGACGGTCACCGCGGCGCGGGGGCGCTGCACGCGGGAATGCCAACTGCGGCCACTGCGTGAAGAAGGCGCCAGCAGCCATCCACGTATCGGTCACCGCGTCGGGCAGACGCTGGACACCCATCTGTTGAAGGAACTGCCCATGACCACGCTCACCCTTCCCGAACTGGCCAAGAAAATGGCCGGCATCGATTTCACCATGCTGCAGACCCATGCCGGTGGCCAGATTGCTGGCCGCCCGATGAGCAACAACGGCGATGTGGACTACGACGGCGACAGCTGGTTCTTCACCATGGAAAACACCGACATGGTGCGCGAGATCAGCGCCGACCCGAACGTGGCGCTGGGCCTGACCGGCAGCAAGTCGCTGCTGGGCAAGCCACCGCTGTTCGTGCACGTGCAGGGCAGGGCAGCGCTGATCCGCGATCGCGCCACGATGGCCCAGCATTGGGTGAAGGACCTGGAGCGGTGGTTCGAGCAGGGCGTGGATACGCCGGGTCTGGTGCTGATCCACGTACACGCCAGCCGCATCCATTACTGGGATGGCGAGGACGAAGGCGAGATCGTGGTCTGATCGCGGGGGCCGCACAGGGCCCCTGCACAGTGCTGCCGCAGCTCAGGAATGTACAGGCGTGCCGGACCACGCGGCCAGTTCCGGTGCCAGCGCATGTTCAACGGCGCGGCGCAGCAGTGCCGGGGCCACGTAATGGCGATGGGCGCTGTCTATCATGGCCATGTAGAAGCGGCCAAACGCATTGAGCGTCTGCACGCGCGAGCCCAGGCTGATCTGGACCTGGCCGTCCTCGCAGAACTGCACGCGCACGCTGCTGCGGAAGCGGAGATGGCGGTCGTCTGCGCCGAGCAGCACTTCGGCACACCGGTCTTCCGCATCTACTTGGGCATCCAGCACCGGGAAACGTCCGCCGAACACGCGGCTGCGATCGGTGGACAGCAGCGACGACACCGGGCAGCCCAGCGGCGAGGTGCGCAGACGCAGTGGTGCAACCAGACGATTGCGCAGGGCCATCAAGCGGCCGACGCCCGCCGGCGGGTTGCGCAGGAACCCGTCCAGTATGTCGGCCAGCAGGGCGGAGGCCGATCGATGGCGGGTCTGCCCGCCGTGCAGGGTCAGCGTGGTCGTGTCGTTGTAGTGACCGTGCGGCAGGGCGCTGGCGAGCATTCCCGCTGAAGGCGACGACGCGCTGCTGCAGACCGGGTACGCCGGCGTCGCCCGCTCCACGAATCCGCGCAGTGGCTCCAGGCTGAAGCGACGCAGCGGCCCCAGCAACGTGCGCGTCTGCACGCACAGGCGTGCGCGCAGGCTGGGCGCTGCCGCCTGCAGTGACAGTTGCAGCAACGGCGTGGCGGCAAGTGTGGTTGCGCTGGGCCAGTGCGCTGCTGGCAGCACGTCGGTCAGGCTGGGAATGTCCGCGGCGTTTGCCTGTGCCAGTGCGCGCGCCTGCGCGCTCATCGCCCCGGCCAGCTCATTGCTGTGGCACGAGAGCGCGAACAGGGCAGGGTGGGCCGGACTGTTCGAGGCGAACTGGTGCCAGGTGCCACCACCAAAGCGCACGGTGAACAGGCAATCGGGCGGGATGCGGACACGACGCAGCGATTGCAGGAAGTGCGAGGGATCGTCCGCCAGCTGCTGATCGGATGCGCTGGCAAACCGCAGCTCGGCACCGGCACTGCCGGCGATGGCGGTGAACATGCGCGGCCCGGCATGGCGGTGGAAGGGATGGCCGCCGGCACCCACCACGAAGCTGTACAGCGATGACGGATCGCCGTGCTGCAGGTGCATGCCACCCAGCCGTGCCGAGGGCTCGTCCAGCGCATCGATGAAGGCCGGGTGGTGACGTTGGCGCTGGCTGGCATCGCTTACCAGCGCATCGCCGGCACCGATGCCGAGCTGCGCGATGAGGGTGACTTCCACCGGGCCACCACCGTCGTGTGCCGGAAGCTGGATACTCGGGAACGAACGGCTGGTGCGGGTCGAACCGGGCATCGCAGTGCTCCTCAGCGGGCGGGTGTCTTGCGGCGTGCGCGCGCTTCGCGCTTCAGCGGGCCGCCGACCGGACAGACTTCGGCAGCCCAGGAAAACAGCGTGTTGGCCAGGCGGTCGGGCACCTGCCGGAAGTACACGAACTGGCCGCGCTTCTCGCGTTCGATCAGGCCAGCGTCTTCCAGGATGCGCAGGTGGCTGGAGAGTGCCGGCTTGCTGAAATCGAAGCGCTCGGCCAGCTCGCCGGCGCTGAGCTCGCCGGCGCTGAGGTAGGCCAGGATCTGCCGGCGTGCGGTGGAGGCCAGGGCTTCGAAGATGCGGTCCATGGTTGCAGTTAACTAATTCGTTAACTGATGTTCCCCTTGGTGGCAGGTGATGTCAAGCGCGGGCGTGCCCGTTGCGTACTGCCTCCCGGCTTTGTCATCCTCCCCGCTGTTTTCCGTTCCGTGGAGTTCCGATGCGCCCTGCGCCCTGGCTGATCGCTGGCCTGCTGCTGCCGATCGTGGTGATGGCCCAGCCTGCGCGTGCGCCGAAGGCAACAGCGCAGGATCCCTTCAGCGAACTCTTCGACACTGCCTGCATGCAGCACATCGGCGCGCCGGCGCGGCTGCAGTCGCTGATGGATGCCAATGGCCTGACGCCGCTGCAGCCGGCCGAGGCCGCTACGCTGCTGCAGGGCCAGCCGGGCATGGCATGGATGGTGCCGTTGGCCAGTGGCCGCTACGCGGTCAGCTGGGCCGATGATGGCACCTGCACCGTGTATGCCGAGAAGGCCGACCCGGCGGTAGTGCAGAAGGGCTTCGCGCGGCTGATGCAGGCCGCACCGAAGCCGCTGCAGATCCGCTCGCTGCCATCGCGCGGTCCATTGTCCGGCGACCAGGTGGCGATCCAGTACGGTTGGGCAACGCCGGGCGAAAGCAAGCTGCGCGTGCGCTTCCGGCTGGTCACCCGGCAGGCCGCCGAGGCCGGGGTGCAGGCGATGGCCTCGGCCACGCCGGGCGAAGCGATGCGCGAACAGGCCGCGCCGCCTGCACCGGCACCCGCCCGGTAGCGCTGCCGGAGTACACGCGATTCAGCCAACAGCCCGGGGATGTGATATATCGTTTATCGATAAATCGACCCCGGGGCGGCAGGGCCGCTCCACATCGGAGGCTGCTTGACCGCTCGTCCCGCCCGCGCCCTTCCTGCGCGCGGCTTGTTCACCCTGGCCCAGACCGCCGTGCAGGCGGTGCGCGCGATGTGCTGGCTGGGCATCCTGGCCGCGCTGCTGGCGGTGCCGCTGGTGGCCTACGACCGCAACTGGCTGCTGGACAGCGTGCACGACGCGCAGGCCGCGGCCGTGCACGGTTCGCATCTGTTCCTGCATTTCTGCGTGGGCCTGGTCGCCATCGTCGCGCTGCTGGTGCTGTGCCTGGTGTTCCTGCGCCACCTGGCGCGGCTGCTGCGTTCTGCGGCCAACGAACGCCCCTTCACCCATGCCAATGCTGTACGCCTGCAACGCATGGCCTGGCTGATGCTGGCGATGGAGGTGCTGTCCATCGTGATCGGTCTGTATGCCAGCTGGATGGGGCCGGACTTTGCGTGGATGGAAGTTGGCGGTGGCATGTCGATCACCGGCCTGGTGGCCGTACTGATGCTGTTCGTGCTGGCGCGGGTGTTCACCGTTGGCGCAGCGATGCGCGACGATCTGGACGGTGTGATTTGATGAGCATGATCTGATGGCGATCGTCATCACCCTCGACCGCATGCTGCAGCAGCGCGGCATGACCTTGTCCGAGCTGGCCGGGCGCATCGACATCACCCTGGCCAACCTGTCGATCCTGAAGACCGGCAAGGCACGCGCGATCCGCTTTTCCACCCTCGATGCGATCTGCCGCGAACTGCAATGCAGCCCTGGCGACCTGCTCGGGCATGACCCTGCGCAGGCGCAGGATGCGGATTGAGCCTGGCCGCGCCGCACGCCTGCACCGCACCACTTTTCCCTTACTGACGAAACGGACCTGAAATGGAATGGTTGGCTGACCCCTCGATATGGATGGGCCTTGCAACCCTGGTCGTGCTGGAGATCGTTCTCGGCATCGACAACCTGGTGTTCATCGCGATCCTGGCCGACAAGCTGCCGCCGCACCAGCGCGACCGCGCGCGTGTGATCGGCCTGGCATTGGCGCTGCTGATGCGGCTGGTGCTGCTGGCTGCGTTGGCCTGGATCATGAAACTGACCGAACCACTGGTCACGCTGCTGGAGCACAGCTTCTCCGGCCGCGATCTGATCCTGCTCGGCGGCGGCCTGTTCCTGCTGTTCAAGGGCACGATGGAGCTGCACGAGCGGCTTGAAGGCCGCGAGCATCACGAGGACGGCAAGAAGGTCTATGCCAGCTTTGCGATGGTGGTGGCGCAGATCGTGGTGCTCGATGCGGTGTTCTCGCTGGATTCGGTGATCACTGCGGTCGGCATGGTCGACAACCTCGGCGTGATGTATGCGGCGGTGACCATCGCGATGGCGCTGATGCTGCTGGCCAGCAAGCCGCTGACCCGCTTCGTCAACAAGCACCCGACCGTGGTGGTGCTGTGCCTGGGCTTCCTGCTGATGATCGGTTTCAGCCTGGTGGCCGAGGGCCTGGGCTACAAGATTCCGAAGGGGTACCTGTACGCGGCCATCGCGTTCTCGATCCTGGTGGAAGCGTTCAACCAGTGGATACGTTTCAACCGCGAGCGCAACGAGCAGCGCCAGCCGTTCCGCCAGCGTACTGCCGATGCCGTGCTGCGGCTGCTGGGTGCGCGCCAGGCCAATGGCCACGATGAAGATGAAGCCGATGAGCGCGGCAGCACCGAAGAACGCCTGCAGCCCGCCGAGCACGAGATGATCCGCAGTGTGCTGGGCCTGGCCGACCGTCCGGTATCGAGCGTGATGACGGTGCGTGCCGACGTGCAGTGGATCGACATGGCGCGTGGTCACGACGATGTGGTCGCACGCCTGGTGGCGTCGCCGCATACGCGGATGCTGGTGGGCGAGGGCGACCTGGACAGCCTGCGTGGCGTGGTGCAGAGCCGTGACCTGCTGGCCGACCTGCTGCAGGGCAAGCCACTGCAACTGGAAGGCAACCTGCGCGAGCCGCAGTACGTGCTGTCCAGCGCCAGTGCGTTGCAGGCCCTGGAGCTGATCCGCCAGCACCCGGTGCCGTTGGCAGTGGCGGTGGACGAGTACGGCAGCGTGGAAGGCCTGGTGACGGCCAACGACCTGCTGGCGGCGATCGCCGGTGATCTGGCCGATACCCAGGACGAGCGCTATGGCGTGGTTGCACAGGGCGAGGACTGCTGGGACGCCGACGGCGCGCTGACCCTGGACGACCTGCAGCGGCTGGCCGGCGTGTCGCTGCCGCGCAGCGCGGACTACATGACCATTTCCGGGCTGGTGCTGGAGCAACTGGGGCGCCTGCCCGACATCGGCGACACGCTGGAGGTGGCCGGGATCCGCATCACCGTGCTGGCGATGGAGAAGCGGCGCATCACGCGGTTGCGGGTGGAACGCCTGCCGGAAGCGTGACGATGTCGGGGCTGGGCCCATGCCCGGCTCTATCCATTGCCATCTTCTGCCGTCACCATGGCGGGCCTGTTCGCCGTTCTGGATTGTCGTAGTGCTGAGTACGATTGGTTTTCTGATGGGCCTGTATGTGGCCTGGCGCCTGTTCTGGCCGCTGCGCCTGCCTGTCTGGTCGAAGGTGGTGCTGTCGGTGCTGCTGGTGGGCATTGCCGTGCAGCTGCGCATCGTCGCCAGCTTCTGGGGCACGATGGCCTCCCCGGAAATTCCGAAGATGGCCATTGCCACGCTGGCCACCGGTTCCACCGCCGTGCTGCTGCTGGCCCTGGCGTTGCTGGTGCTGGACGCCGGCCTGTTGGCCGCGCGCCTGCTGCGCGCACCGCGCGCCCTTTGCGTACTGCGCAGCAAGGCGCTGCGCCCGTCTGCCGCGGTGCTGGCGCTGCTGCTCAGTGCCTTCGGTGTCAGCCAGGGCATGGCCGTACCCAAGCCACGGCAGATCGAGGTGGCCATCAGCGGCCTGCCGCAGGCCTTCGATGGCTACCGTGTGCTGCAGCTCACCGACATCCATGCCAGTCGCCTGCTGACCGGCGACTGGGTGCGCCAGGTCGTGGCTGCAAGCAACGCACTGCAACCGGATCTGGTGGTGATCACCGGCGACCTGATCGACGGCAGCGTGCAGGCGCGCCGCAACGATTACACCCCACTGGCGGACCTGCGTGCGCCGGACGGGGTGATCGCCATTACCGGCAATCACGAGTACTACGCGCAGTACAGCGAATGGATGCAGGCCTTCCGTGCACTGCACATGCAGGTGCTGGAAAACAGCCACACCCAGGTGCGCCGTGGCGGGGCAGCACTGACCATCGCCGGCGTCACCGACCCGGTCGCCGCACGCTATGGCCTGCCGCTGCCCGACCTGGAGGCCGCCCTGACCGGTGCCGACCCCAGCGCACCGGTGATCCTGCTCGACCATCGGCCACGCAATGCACGCGAGGCCGCTGCACGCGGGGTGAAGCTGCAGCTGTCCGGGCACACCCATGGCGGACAGATCATCGGCATGGACCAGCTGGTGAAGCGCGCCAACGGCGGCTTCGTCTCCGGTCGCTACGCGGTGGATGGCATGACGCTGTACGTGAGCAACGGTGCCGGCCTGTGGGCCGGGTTCCCGGCCCGCATCGGCGTACCGTCGGAGATTACGATGATCACCCTGCGCCGGGCGCCGTGATGCGGTGGGGTGTGGGATGGGGGATCGTGCAACGGCTCAGAGGATGAAGCCTCCATCGATGGTCAGGCTGCTGCCTGTCATGTAGCCCGCTTCCGGCCCCGCTACCCAACTGGCCAATGACGCGATCTCGGCAGGCTGGGCAATGCGGCCCAGGGGTACCCGCGCAGCAAGCTTTTCATCCAGCCCGGCGGTGATGTCGGTCGCAGTCGGGCCGGGTTGCAGGTTGTTGATGGTGATGCCGCTGGGGGCCAGCTCCAGCGCCAGCTCGCGCACCAGAGCGGCCACCGCCGCCTTGCTCATCGCATACAGGCTGCTGCCGGGCGAACCACTGCGCACGGCAGTGTTGCTGCCGATGGTGATGATGCGGCCACCGCCGGACAGATGCGGCAGGGCCGCCTGGATGGCCAGCACCACGCCACGTATGTTCACCGCCAGCAGCTGGTCCAGCGTAGGCAGATCCACGCTGTCGATCGGTGTATGCCGGTACAGGCCGGCATTGACCACCAGCACATCCAACCCACCGAAGGCCTGCGCAGCGGCGGCCACGGCCCGGCGCAACGCATCGGCATCGCTGCTGTCAGCCTGGAAGGCGAGCGCGCGGCCACCGTGCGCGCGGATGGCATCAAGCGATGCCTGCGCCCCATCGGGGCGCGAGACGTGGGTGATGGCGACGTCATGGCCATCAACGGCCAAGCGTTGCGCAATGGCCGCACCGATGCCGCGTGAGCCGCCGATGACCAGTGCACGGCGGCGAGAGGAAGAGACTGTCATGTTCAAACTCCGGTTGGGGATGATCAGGCCGCTGGCAGGGAAGGACGGGCGTGGGCGCTGCGGCGCAGCGATTGAGCACGTTTGGCGATCCAGCGGACCACGAAGGCGGTGAACAGCAGTGCCGAAGGCACCGCATACCAGAAGTTCGTGGGTACACGTTTGAAGTACGAATAGGTGAACACCGCCGCGATGACCCACATGCCGGTGACGTGCAGTCGCCGCCAGGCGGTTGGACCCATGCGCCTGGCGATGCTCCGGTGCGAGGTGATGGCCAGCGCCAGGATGGCCACGTAACCCATCGTTCCGGGAAGATTGGCAAGGGCGGAGCGCGCTGGCCAGAACGCCGGATTGAGAATGCCGAACGCGGTGATGGCGCAGGCATGCAGCAGATGCGAGAACGCAAACGACAGGCCGATGATGCGGCGTTCGCGCATCAGGAAGCGGGTGGTCGGCCCGGGCAGCAGGGTGGCAAATGACGATGCCGTAAACGCGGCCAGGAAGAGCAGGAACGACGTGCGGGCAGTGACCCGGATCGCTGCGCGGCTGCCCTCGGCCAGATCCGGTTGCAGAGCGAAGGCTGCCAGCGCAAAGGCGATCAGGACTGCGGCGATGGCCACGAACAGGCGCCAGCCATGCAGCAAGGAAGTGTTGGAAACAGCCATGGTCAGACCTCGAATCAGATAAAGGTAGTGCCGGCCGCTGGCCGGCAATTTCAGAACCCGGTCAGCGCGACCAGCACGCCGGCCGCGCACAGTTCGCCCAGCAAGGGCGCGGTCACCACGCGCAGTGCATCGGTGGCCACGCCATGCGCCTCAGCCAGCGCCTGCCGGGCGTCGTCCACGCGCGCACCCTCGTTGCCAAATGACGACAACAGCGCATATGCAAGCGGTGCCAGTTCCTCGACCTGCAGGCGGTCGTCCGCCAGGCGACGCAGCAGCAGAAGTGTCGGCTCGCTGGCGGGCGCATCGTCCAGCCCGGCGTCCTCATGCACCGGCCACTGGTAGCCCAGTACCCGCACCAGCGGCGACAGCGCCAGCACGTCGCTGCCCGCAGGCATGGAGTGCAACGAATGCCCGGCATCACGCGCTTCGATGTGCAGTGCCTGCTGCGTGCTCTCGTAGTGCGCCAGTTCCGCCGCCCAGCCGGGCAGCGCGAACGTGTCCTGCGCCGCCAGCCAGGCAGCGAACTCGCTGGCGATCTGCGGGAACAGCGGGGTGTGGCAGTCGTGGTACGCGTAGTAGTGCTCGACCAGGCCACGCCAGCGCGCTTCGCCCAGTTGTTGATGCAGGCGCGGCAGGCTGCCGGCCAGCAGGTTGTCCAGGCTGTCGATGCACAGGCGGCGGTAGATCGCCAGCCGCCATGCCGCGATGCCATCGGGTGCTGGCATCGAGGGATCGCGCACATGGTCGGCCCAGCGCCGCTGCAACGTGGCCAGGGACTCAGCCATGGGCCACCTCCGGCAACTCGGCGTCGGCCTGCGCCCTGCGGATCTGTTGCACTTCAGCCAGCAGTTCGGCCAGCGGCGGGAAATTGAAGTCGCGCTCCAGCAGAGTGGGGCGCACGCCTACGTGCGCATAGGCCTGGCGTAGCAGGGCCCAGACCACACCCTTCACCGGCGCGCCGTGGGTGTCGATCTTGAAGCCGTCGTCCTCGTCGAAGTGGCCAGCCACATGCAGGGAGGCCACGCGGTGGGCCGGCACGCGGCGCAGGAAATCGAAGGCGTCGTAGCCATTGTTGCAAGCGTTGACGAAGACATTGTTGACGTCCAGCAGCAGGTCGCAGTCGGCTTCGGCAAGCACGGCAGTGATGAACTCGATCTCGCTCATGTCGGCAGCGGGCACTGCGTAGTAGGAGATGTTTTCCACCGCGATACGACGCCCCAGGCTGTCCTGCACCTGGGCGATGCGACCGGCAACGTGGCGTACGGCCTCGGCGGTGAACGGCAGCGGCAGCAGGTCATAGAGGTGGCCCCCGGCGGCGCAGTAACTCAGGTGTTCGCTGTACAGCTGTACCTGGTGCAGGTCGAGAAAAGCGCGGGTCTGTTGCAGCAGCGTGCGGTCCAGTGGGTCCGGGCCACCCAGCGACAGCGAAAGACCGTGGCAGGTCAGGCGGTGGCGCTCGCTCAGCTGGCGCAGCGCGGCACCGTGTGCACCGCCGACGCCGATCCAGTTGTCCGGCGAGCATTCGAGGAAGTCGATGGCATCGGCCGGCATCGCCAGCAGTTCATCGATCAGGCCTCGGCGCAGGCCGAGGCCCGCACTGGCGGTAGGCAAAGGCAGGGACATGGTGGGTACTCCGGGATGAGGTGCCGCCACGAGGGCGGCACCGGGTGCGGGCAATCAGTCGGCAACGCGCGAGAACAGGCCCTTCGGCATCGGCTTGCCATTGGCGGTATAGACGCTGCGCAGGTAGTCGTGCGCTTCCTGCTCGCTGATGTAACCGTCGTGGTCGGTGTCGATGCGGTCGAATTCGGCGGCACGTTTGGCGGCCACGGCATTGAACTCGGCACGCGACACCTTTCCGTCGTGGTCACGGTCGGTCCGGGCAAACGAGGCGTCGCCGCACTTGCCTTCGCCGCACTGGCCCTCGGCTACCTTGGCCTTTCCGGCGGGCTTGCTGGTGGTGGCCTTGTTGGCGCCGCACTTGCCTTCACCGCACTTGCCTTCGGCGGCGGCGCTCATGGCCACGGCACTGATCGCCAGCGGCTGGATCGCGGCAGCCTGGCCGGCCAGCAGCAGGCCGCCGGCCAGGGCGATGCCGATGGCGCCGATGCGCGGCAGACGGGAAGCAGAGGTGTTATTGGTCGAGACGGACATGGTGATGACTCCTTGGGATGTGCACGCAGGGCGTGCGGGATGGACGCCGCTGGAAGGCGACGGAATGCGATGCGAGGAAGGGTGGGAAAGGGCGGAAGCGGATCAGGCGCTGCGGCGACGGCGCAGTACATGGGCCAGCAACAGCGCGGCGCCGAGCAGGGCACCGCCGAAGCCGACGCCGGGCAGTAGTGCGGCGATCGGCAGCAGCAGCGCGATCAGGCTGCTGCCCCAGCCGAGGCCGTCATCGTCTGCGGCGGCGTGTTGCGGGCTGGCAAGCAGACGGTCCAGGCTGAGTGATCCAGCACCGTTGAGGATCAGCGGCAGCAGCATGGCCAGGAACAGCAGCGGCAGCTTGAAGTTGCCGTAGCCCTGGTCGGTGATCGCATAGCCCCGCCAGAGTTCATCCAGGCCGTTCCACTGGTCGGGCCAGTGCACGGCGGCGATGGCCACGATGGTGAGCACCCAGAAGATGTACGCCACCGAGCGCGTGGCCAGGCCCAGCAGCAGCATCACCGCGCCCACCAGTTCCAGCCAGGTGGCCAGCTGCCAGTTGAGCGAGGCGGGCAGGGTGGAGAAGGGGAACGGGAACCGGCCTTCCAGATCGGCGAACCAGTTCTGGCCGCCCAGCTTCTCGCGGCCGGATTCAAAGAATTCCCAGGCGAGCAGGGCGCGCAGGGCCAGCGGCGAAAGCCAGCGGCCGACGGCATCCAGGCGTGGGGTGTAGAGGGAGGAGGCGGTGCTGATCATGGGTGTGTCCTGCGGGCCGGTGGTCGATGGAGGCCATTTCGGGCCACGCAGGTATCGGCAACGTGTGCCGATGCCCGGGGTTTTGTCAGCGACTGTGGCTGCGGCAGGGGTTTCGTACAGTTGGATACAAAGACGCCGCATCGGGGGCGCATCGGCGCGTTGCGCGCCCGCGTGCGGGGAACGATATCCACCCGATGGCGCCGGGGCATGCCCAGCGGCCGAATGTATCCCACTGTAGGAACCCGCCGCCGCCCTACAGTCCGGTACAACTCGGCATCACAGCGAAACAGCAGCGATACACCGGCACGCGGAAATGGCCACTCCCAACACCGGAGTGCCACCCATGATCCGCACCACCCTGCTTGCCGCTGCCCTGGCCCTGGCCGGCGCCGCCACCCCCGCCTTCGCCGTGCAGGCCGATGCCGGCGCGCCGCCCACCATCATCCTGGTGCATGGCGCCTTCGCCGATGGCTCGAGCTGGAACAAGGTCATCGGCACCCTGCATGCCTGGAAGCTGCCGGCGGTGGCGGTACAGAATCCGCTCACCTCGCTGGCCGATGACGTTGCCGCTACCCGTCGCGCGATCGCTGCCGCGCCCGGCAAGGTGGTGCTGGTCGGCCACAGCTGGGGCGGCACGGTCATCACCGAAGCGGGCGACGATCCCAAGGTGCAGGCGCTGGTCTACGTGGCCGCGTTCGCACCGGATGTCGGCCAGTCCTCCGCGGAGCAGGGCGAAGGCTTCCCGGTCGGCCCCGGGCTGACCCGCCTGCAGGAGAAAGACGGTTACCTGACCCTGCCGGCCGATGCCATCGCCCAGGATTTCGCACCCGACGTGATGAAGAAGGCCGCCGCCCTGCTGTACAGCACGCAGGTGCCGTTGAAGGCCAGTGCGCTGGGTGAGGCCGTGACCACGGCGGCATGGCGCAGCAAGCCGAGCTGGTACGTGGTCAGCCGCGATGACCGCATGCTCTCGCCGCAGCTGCAGGTCGCCACCGCGCAGCGCATTGGCGCGCAGCTGCAGTCGATCGGCAGCAGCCATGTCTCGCTGCTCTCGCACCCCGCGCAGGTGGCCGACAGCATCCTGGAAGCTGCCGGTGTGAAGCCGGCCGAGCTGCCGCTGGCCGAGCAGGGGGGCTGAGCAATGGCCACGCTTCGTGCCTATACCGTGCCGCTGCTGCTGTCCCTGCTCGGCGCCGTTGCGCTGCTGCTTGCGTGGCCAAGCCCCGAAGCCGGTGCACAGACTGCCGAGGCCGCACCCGCTGCGGGATTCAGCGGCGGTGGGCCATGGCACAACAGCCCGCCGCTGACCCTGCAGCAGCTGCGCGGGCAGGTGGTGCTGGTCGAATTCTGGACCTACACCTGCAGCAACTGCCTCAACGTGGCGCCGTACGTTCACCAGTGGCATCGCCGATACGCGGAACAGGGCCTGCACGTGATCGGCGTGCACACCCCCGAATTCGCGTACGAAGGGCTGCCGGGGAACGTGCGCCGTGCGATCCACCGGCTGGATATCACCTGGCCGGTGGTGCAGGACAACCAGTACCGGATCTGGAACGCGTGGGGTAACCGTTTCTGGCCCGCGCTGTACCTGATCGACCGGCAGGGGCGGGTGGTCTACCGGCACTACGGTGAAGGCGACTATGCGCGTACCGAAAGCGAGATCCAGCGCCTGCTGGCCAGCCCTTGAGCCGCGCTACCATGGCCGCGCCGCGCGGCTTCGCCCCTGCCTCGATAGAGAATACGATGAACCACGTACCGCACATCCTTGTCGTCGACGATGACAGCGACATCCGCCAGATGCTGGCCGACTACCTGCAGCGCAACGGCCTGCGCGTCAGCCAGGCCGATGGTGGCCGCGCGATGCGCGCGCTGATGGACACCCATGCGGTGGACCTGGTGGTGCTGGATGTGATGATGCCCGGCGAGGATGGCTTGAGCCTGTGCCGCAACCTGCGGGCCGGCAAGCACCGCGCCGTGCCGGTGGTGCTGCTGACCGCCCGCGATGATGAGACCGACCGCATCATCGGCCTGGAAATGGGCGCCGATGATTACGTGACCAAACCGTTCTCCTCGCGCGAACTGCTGGCACGCATCAACGCGGTGATCCGCCGCACGCAGATGCTGCCGCCGAACCTGCAGGTGAGTGAAGCCGGCCGCCAGCTGGCCTTCGGCGAATGGCGCCTGGATACCACCGCCCGCCACCTGCTGGACGCTCAGGACACCGCCTATCCGCTCAGCGGCGCCGAGTTCCGGCTGCTGCGCGTGTTCCTTGACCACGCCAACCGTGTGCTCAGCCGCGACCAGCTGCTCAGCCTCACCCAGGGCCGCGATGCGGAGCTGTTCGACCGCTCGATCGACCTGCTGGTCAGCCGCGTGCGCCAGCGCCTGGGCGACGATGCGCGTGAGCCGACCTACATCAAGACCGTGCGCAGCGAAGGCTATGTGTTCAGCGTGCCGGTGCAGTTGCTGGGGCCGGAGGAATGAACGCCGCGGCGCGCCGCCTGCCGTGGCCGCGCACGCTGTCGGCGCGGCTGCTGCTGTTGCTGCTGGGTGGGCTGACTCTGGCCCATGCGCTGTCGTTCGGCCTGCTGTTCTACGAGCGCTACCAGTCCACCCGCAGCATGATGCTGCGCAACCTCGACGAGGACGTGGCCGTAAGCGTGGCCTTGCTGGAGCGCTTGCCCGCCAGCGAGCGCGAAGCGTGGGTGCCGCGTCTGGAACGGCGAACCTACCGCTATCTGTTGCGCCCGGCCGCGGCCGGCCCTGCGCCGGAGACTGATCGTGCGCGGCAGGTCACCAGCATCATCGATGACAGTCTGCGGCATCGATATCCGCTGCAGGCGCGGCAGGTCTCGCGTATGCCCGAGCGCTTCGAAGTGGAGCTGCGCCTGCACGACGGCACGCCGCTGACCATCGAGGTCACACCGTCCGGCCTGCCACTGGCACGCTGGTTACCGCTGGTGCTGATGGCGCAGCTGGCGCTGCTGCTGCTGTGCGCATGGTTGGCGGTGCGGCTGGCGATGCGGCCGTTGGCACAGCTGTCGCACGCGATGGAGCACCTGCAGCCCGGCCAGGACGGGCCGGCGCTGCCTGAAGACGGTCCCGCGGAGGTAGGCACCGCAGCAACGGCACTCAACGCACTGCAGGCCCGCATCCGGGGTCATGTCAGTGAACGCCTGCAGATCCTGGCGGCGATCTCGCACGATCTGCAGACGCCGATCACGCGGATGAAGCTGCGGGTGGAAACGCTGCCTGAAGACGCCACCCAGCAACGGCTGCTGGCCGATCTGGACCATCTGGGACAGCTGGTACGCGAAGGCGTGGCGTACGCGCGCAGCAGCCATGTGGCCAGTGGTGAGCCGGTGGCAATGGATCTGGCGGCATTCCTGTCCAGCGTGGTCGGCGATTACCAGGACGTGGGCAAGCCAGTCAGTGGTGGCGCCCCGAGCGGCCTGATCGTGCAGACGTGGCCGCAACCGCTGCGGCGGGTGGTCGGCAATCTGGTCGACAACGCTTTGCGCTATGCCGGGAGCGCGGAGATTGATGCCGGTCGCGACGAGGTGGGCAGGGTGTGGATTCGGATTTCCGATCGTGGCCCCGGTATTCCCGAAGACCAGCTGCAGGCGGTATTGGCGCCCTTCCATCGGCTGGAAAGCTCACGCAACCGGGATACCGGCGGTACCGGGCTCGGTCTGGCCATCGCCGTGCAGCTGGCGCAATCGCTCGGTGGTTCTCTACGGCTGCACAATCGCGAGGGCGGCGGTTTGCAGGCGCTGTTGCAGTTGCCGGCCTGAAGTCTGGCGGGGCAGGCCATCCACGCATGGCGTGGATCTACTGCATCGTCACCGCCTTCATGACACGCTGCGGCCATGAAGGAAAGCACGCAATGACCGCAGGACGGCAGCGCTCGATGTGGGTGGCCGGCCTGTCCACGGTGGTGGAGTGGTACGACTTCACCCTGTACCTGTACTTCGCCACGGTGCTGTCGCGGGTGTTCTTCGGCGGTGGCGAAGAGGCGATGCTGGTCACCCTGGCCGGGTTCGCGGTGTCCTACCTGATGCGTCCGCTCGGTGCGCTGTGCTTCGGCCACCTGGGTGACCGGCTCGGTCGGCGCTGGATGCTGCTGGCCTCGATGGCACTGATGGCCGCGGCCATGCTGGCCACCGCGTTGCTGCCGACCGCGGCCACCGCCGGTGCGACTGCTGGCGTGCTGTTGCTGATCCTGCGCTGCGTGATGGCCTTCTCCGTGGGCGGCGAATACACAGGCGTGGTCGCCTATCTTCTGGAAAGCGCGCCGGCGCGACGACGTGGCCTGGTCACCTCGCTGGCCTCGGCGGCCAGCGAAGTGGGCGCGTTGCTGGCAGTGGCCATCTCCGCGCTCACCGTGGCCCTGCTGCCTGCGCCGCAGCTGGACAGCTGGGGCTGGCGGATCCCGTTCTTGTTCGGCGCGGCGCTGGCAATGGTGATCCTGATCGCGCGTTCAGGCATGCACGAATCGCCCGAGTTCGAACGGCAGCGGCGCGAAGGCAGCATTCCGGCTACGCCGCTGCGGCACGTGCTGCGCAACCATCCTGGTGCGGTGGCGCGCACGTTCGCGATTTCCGCACTGGGTTCGATCACCTACTACGTGGGCATTACGTATGTGCCGGCGTTCCTGCACGCGCAGGGACACGACGAAGGTGATGCGCTGTGGCTGTCGACGATTGCAGCGGTGGCGGTGATCGCGATCACCCCGCTGTGCGGGGCGCTGTCCGATCGCTTCGGGCGGCGACCGCTGCTGCTGGGGCTGACGGTGCTGGCGGCGCTGCTGCCGCTGTCGATGTTCGGCTGGATGGCCTCTGCTGCGCGGTTGGGCATCGTGCTGGCAGCGGTGAGCCTGGCCTGTGTGGCCGGCGGTATCAGTGCGGTGGCGGCACCGGCCACGGCCGAGCAGTTCCCCGGCGAGGGCCGGGTCAGTGGACTGGCGCTGGGGGTGACCATGGCCACCGCAGTGTTTGGCGGGGCGACGCCGTGGTTGGCGCAATGGTGGGTGGAACGCAGCGGTTGGGCGGCGGCGCCGGGGGCGATGATCGCGCTGGTGGCGGTGCTGGTGCTGCCGGTGCTGTGGACGCTGCCGGAGACCGTGCCGAAGACCCGCCCCGTGTCCCGGGGCGGGCAGTGAGCGCTTAGACCTTCAGGGTCTGCTCGATGTCGGCCAGCACCGCGGCCGCATCCACGCCGATGGCGATGGACTGCAGGACATGGCCGTCCCACACGCTGGGGCCGAAGCCCATGCCTTCCGGCTTGGGAATGGTCATGCCACGGGCGACGCCGTCGGTGGCCACGCGCACGCTGGCGCGCTCGAACTGGAACAGCTCCGGGCGGGTCAGGGCGATGCAGGCGCAGCAGTCGTGCACGACCATGCCCTTGTGGCCGGCCTGCAGATAGAAGTCGACGTAGTCCTGCGACAGGGCGCGCACCAGTTCGGCATCGGCGCCGCCGATCGCGGCCAGCTTGTCCAGGCCGTCGCGGTTCATCTCGACGCGGGTGGTCACGTCCAGGCCGATCGCGGTGACCGGCCAGTGGGCGGTGAACACGATGTCGGCCGCTTCCGCGTCGCCCCAGATGTTGGCCTCGGCCGCCGGGGTGATGTTGCCGTTGACGTGGAACGCACCGCCCATCAGTACCACGCCACGCACCAGGCCGGCGATGTCCGGGGCCTGCTGCAGGGCCAGCGCCAGGTTGGTCATGCGGCCGACCGCCACCAGGGTCACTTCGCCCGGATGGGCGCGCACCAGGTCGATGATCAGCTGGTGCGCGGGACGGCTGTCGGCGGTTGCGTCCAGCGCTTCCGGCACCGGGTGGTTGCCCAGGCCGTTGTGGCCATGGATGTGCACCGGCCAGGCTTCCGGGTTGGCTTCGGGCTGCAGCGGGCCGCCGGCGCCGCGCGCGACCGGCGCGGACAGGCCCCAGGCCTGCTTCAGGTACAGCGCGTTGTGGGTGGTCGACTCCACCGAGGCATTGCCGAAGGTGGTGGTGACGCCGATCAGGTCGATCTGCGGGTGCTTGTGCAGGTACAGCAGAGCCAGCGCGTCGTCGACGCCCGGGTCGGTATCGAAAATGACTTTCAGCATGTTGTTGTTCTTCTTCTTCCGTCTGGTGCAGGGGGGCCGGCGGCCCTGAGGGCAGGCCGGCGCGCCCCACATTGTCCCATCTTCATGACAGGCAGGGCGAACCGGCAGCGGTGGTATCGTCTGCGGGCCCGAACCCGTCGCAAGGAGCTGCGCCATGCTGGCTGTGACCCTCGTCCTGATTGCCCTGGTGCTGGGGCTGAACCTGGTGGCCAGCTTCGTGGTGCTGGGCCGCGATGACCTTCCCGCCAGCAGCCGCGCCGGGCAGCTGCTGGTGGTGTGGCTGCTGCCACTGGTCGGCGCGATCGTGTGCATGGCGATGGCCACCGCCGATGGTTCGCCCGCGCGCGCCGATGGCAGCGGCGGTGGACCGGCCGATTTCTCCGGGGGTTATTCCGGAGACAGCAACAGCCACCACAGCTACAGCAGTTCCGACTGCAGCAGTGGCGACAGCGGTGGGGGCGGAGACGGCGGCAGCTGCGGCGGCGGCGATTGAGGAGAGATTCCAGGTTGCCGGCCAGCGGCCGGCACTACCGTGACCGGGCCTCGCCGGGGTAGTGCCGGCCGCTGGCCGGCAATCCCATGAGCTCAGCTTCCGCCTTCGGTCGGCAACGGCGCAGGCACGTTCAACAATCCGCCGCTGGCCACATACGCAGCCAAGGCCTGGCCCTGGCTGAGCAGGTGGCGTTCCATCGTGCGTTCGGCGGCTGCAGCATCGCGCTGGCGGAAGCAGTCCATCAGTTCGCGGTGTTCGGCCAGCGACTGTGCGGTGCGGCCCGGCGCCAGCAGCTGGCGGCCGCGATGCATCTTCAGGATGCGGTGCAGGTCGTGGGTGATGCGGATCAGCCACGGGTTGCCGGCGTAATGCTGCACCGTCTCGTGGATGAGGTAGTTGTTGCGGTAGTACTCGGCGATGTTGCCCTCGGCGGCGGCCGCTTCCATCGCCGCGTGCAGGTCTTCCAGCTGCTGCACGCCGGCGTCGTCGATGTGCTTGACCGCTTCATGCGCACATCGGCCTTCCAGCATCGCCATCACCGGGAACAGCTGGTTGAGGTCTTCCAGGGTAAGCCGGGTTACCCGTGCGCCGCGGCCGGCATCGATCTGCACCAGGCCTTCGGCGGCGAGCAGCTTCAGCGCTTCGCGCAGGGGCGTACGGCTGATGGCCAGTTCCTCGCACAGCGCCGGTTCGTCGATCCACTCGCCCGGCGGCAGGCGGTAGTCGTAGATCCGCTCGCGCACGTGTTCGGCCACCTCCTCATACAGAGGGGCGCGCTTCTTCGGAGGACGCGGAGCGGGAGCGATGGCCATGCGGAAAGTGTAACGCCAGGTAGTGCCGGCCGCTGGCCGGCAACCCGTGATCGTTCGACGGATCCACGAGGTTGCCGGCCAGCGACCGGCACTACCGCAGGCATTTACATCCAGCCCGGCACCACGAACACCAGCCACGCCAGCAGCGGGCCGAATGCCACCACCAGGCCGCTGTAGACCAGGAAGCGGCGGAACAGCGTTTCGCGTTCTTCCTTCGCGGCCGAGGCCACCACCAGTGCGCCGTTGGTCGAGAACGGACTGACATCGACGATGGTGGAGGACACCGCCAGCGCGCAGATCACGCCTGCGGCACTGAGATGGCCCTGCATCAGGAATGGCACCGCCAGCGGAATGGTGGCACCCAGCACCGCCGCCGACGAGGCGAATGCGGAGACGATGCCGCCCACGTAGCAGACCAGCAGCGCGCCCAGCAGCGGAATGCCGATGCTGGAGACGCCGTGGCCGATGAAGTCCACGGCACCGGCATGTTCCAGCACGCCGATGTAGGTGACCACGCCGCAGATCAGCAGCACGGTGGACCAGCTGATGCCGTCCACCGCACCCTTCTGGCTCTGCGGCGACAGCAGGGCCAGCACCACTGCAACGGTGATCGAGACCAGGCCGACGTTGAGGTTGTAGATCAACGCGGCCACACCCAGGCCGAGCAGGCCGATCAGGGTGAACAAGCGCTCGCGGGTCAGGCCCACCGCATCCAGTGCCACCGGATCGTTGGACAGGGTGCCACCACCGGCTGCGACCAGCGCACCGTGGCCTTCGATGGCGAACTGCCGCGACGAAGCCTGCGGACCACCGGCCATCGCCAGCTCCGCGTTGCCCACCGTGCCCGCAGCTGTGATCGAACCGCGACGCAGCAGCGCGATGCCTCCGAAGGCGAAGAAGCAGATCGTGGCCATCATGAAGTTGAAGCCGAGGCTGGTCAGGAACACCGCCATTTCGGTGACTTCCAGCCCGGCCTTCTGCACCACGCCATTGGTGATGCTGCCGTACACGCTGATCGGCGAGAAGCCACCCGCCTGCGCGCCATGGATCACCAGCAGGCCCATCATCAACGGATTGATGTTGTACTGCTTGGCAAAGCGCAGCGCGACCGGGCCGATGATCGCAACCGCGGCCGGGCCCAGCGCGCCGAAGGCGGTCAGCACGGCGGTGATCACGAACATCACCCACGGGATGGCCACGATATGGCCGCGTACCGCTTTCACCGCCCAGTGCACCAGCAGGTCGATGGTGCCGTTCTTCTGCGCGATCGCGAACAGGTAGGTGATGCCGACCAGGGTCAGGAACAGGTCGCCCGGGAAGCCGGCGAGAACCTCCTTGCCCCCCATGTCGACCCAGAGCCCGCCGACGATGAAGGCCAGTGCGAAGGCGACGGCGCCCATGTTGATCGGCATCGCGGTGGCGACGATGAACATGATCACCAGACCGATGATCGTTGCAATTTGTGGAGTCATGCGCCCTCCCAGACACCTGATTCGCGTGTTGCACGGATGGAAGCCCGCCATCCCGGGGTATGGCCTGTTACGTACTGCGCGTTACGTACTGCTCAAACCCGTTATTGAAGCCGCTGCAGCGCGCTGCGGACCCACGCCGCCGCGCCGTCCAGGCTCTGGAATTCCTCGATCGCGCGTACCTCGCAGCACGGATAGGCCGGTGCGATCATGCGTGCCAGTGCGTTGCCCGGGCCCAGCTGCAGGAACACCCGTGCGCCGCGCTCGAAGGCCTGGCGCATCACCTGTGCCCATTCGATGGTCTGTGTCAGCTGCGCGGACAGCGTGTGCACCACCGCTGCGGTGTCGCGCACCGGCCGTGCGTCGATGCCGGCCAGCAACGGCAGGCGCGGCGCGTGCAACGTGGTGGCCTGCAGTGCGGCGGCAAACGGTGCGACCGCCGCCGACAGCAGTGGCGTATGCGCCGGCACATGTACCGGCAGCACGCGCACCTCGGCACCCTGTGCGTGCGCGGCAGCGGCCAGCGCACGCAGTGCCGGCAGCGTGCCGCCAACGATGAAATGATCTGTGCCGTTGGCGATCGCCACGTGCGTGCCGTGGATTTCGCACAATGTCTGCACATTCTGTCGGTCCAGCCCCAGCACCGCCTGCATTCCGGCATCGACCGGGCTGACGGCGTCCATGAATCGTGCACGCTGGGCCGACAGGGACAGGCAGGTGGTCACGTCGAAACTATCGGCGATGGCATGTGCCGCCAGTTCGCCGATGCTGTACCCGGCCACCACGATCGGGTCCGGCACGGCGCCGCGCAGGGCATGCCAGTGCGCGATGCTGGCGGCGCACAGCAGCGGCTGCGCTTGTGCGTTGTCGAAGCGGTCGTCGTCGGCCGCGGCCGCGAACACATCGCGCCCCAGCGCGTCGCTCGCCGCATCCAGTACCGCGCGTGCAGCGGCCATGCCGCGCACATGGTCGAACATCGCCGGATGCTGCGCACCCTGTCCGGGGCAGAGCAGGGCCAGGCTCATGCGCCCTCCTGCTGCAGCAGGAACCATGCGCAGGCCAGCAGATCGGCACTGCCACCCGGGCTGAGCCGACGCCTCACGAACGCATCGCCGATGGACTGCAGGCGCATGCGCCAGTCCGGCGCGAAGGCGCCACCGGCGGAAAGGAATGTGGCCGCTTGTTGTTGGGCCCAGCGCAGGCCCTCGGTACCGCCGCGATGCAGCAGGTTCAGATCGTCCACCTGTGCCACCAGCTGCATCAGCGTCTGGCACAACGCGGCGTCGCGCGGCAGGCCGCTGTCCAGCGCATGGCGCAGGGCAGGCAGGGCCAGCTCGCGCAGCACCGGGTAGCCGGCGGCAGCCTGTTCGCGTACGCCGCAGACCCCATGACGCGCACGTGCGCGCTGTCCCGGGCTGTGCGGGTCCAGCGGCGCAGCGATGAGCGCATCTTTCCACTGCTGAACCGCCAGGCACACCTGCGCGCCCGACACGGCATGGCCATGCACGCGCCTGCGCTCAGCAGCAGCGGCCACCAGCAGGCCAAGGCTGAAAATCGCACCGCGATGGGTGTTGATGCCGCCGGTGGCGGCCAGCATGGCCGCTTCAGCGGCAATACCGTGATCGCGCAGCACTGTGAAGGGGGCGCCCGCGGCACCGGCCCTGGCCACCGCCGTGAAGTAGTGGCGCAGGGCGAACAGACTGCGCAGGAAAGTGCCGGCATCCATGTCGTCATGGCTGCCGCTGTCGAACGGGGTGACCAGGCCCGGCTTCGGGGCGCACGCCAGTTCGGCGTGCAGGCTGGCAATGGCCAGCCGTCCCAGGCGTGCGCTGTCGACCACCGCGTCGCGTGCCAACAACGGCTTCGGGGCGGCGATCATGCGATCGCCTCGCGCGTGGCGAACAGTGCATCACGCGCTTCCAATGCGGCTCCATCAAGGCGTTTCACCAGCACCTGGCGACTGCGGCCGGCAAGTTCGCGCCAGTTCACCGCGCCACCATCTGGCAGGCACAGCTCGCCATCAAGGCGATGCGGATGGCGGGTCTCCCATGCCAGCAACTGCGCGATCAGCGCCTCGGCCTGTGCGGCATCGGTCACCTGCCACAGCAGGTCGATGTCCGAACGCTCATGTATATAGGGCAGGGCGGTCAGCCATTGCCAGGCGAAGGCGCCGAACACACGGGCCGGGGCCAGTGCCTGCAGGTCGTGGAGTGATTCCTGCCACGGCTGTGGAACACCTGCGTCGCCTGCTGCCAGCAGCTCGCTCAACGCCGGCGGAGCGCGCATGTGCGCGACGTCGCACAGCGGTACGCGCAACGACACGCGCTGCTTGCCTTCGGCCGGTGGCAACGGAACGCCCAATCGCAGGCGCGTATCGGCATCATCCGCGGCACGACGCGCCACCACTGCAGGGAAGCCCTGCGCGAACCAGGCGGCAAGACGCGGCTCGTGCGCGGGCAGGTCGGCCCGCCAATCGGCATCGGCCGACAGCCAGACCAGCGTGTGCCGGGCCGGCCGCTCAGGCATTGCCCTGGCTCACAGCAGTGGCTACCTGCGCAGCCAGCGTACGGCCACCCCGTTCGGCGCCCAGTGCAGCGCGATGGTCACCGTCGACGGCTGCACGCAGTGCGTCCAGCAGGTGATGCGCCAGATCGCCATCCCACAGCGATTGCACTGCGCCCATCGCCACGTAGTTCTCCACGCCCGGTGCGAACACCGGCGAGGTCAGGCTGAGCGCCTGCAGTTTTTCCAACGGCTGCTTGGTCACCCGTGCCATCGCGCGCAGATCCATCACCCGCACCTGCGCATCGGGCAGGGCATGGATGAGGTCGGCCATCAGCCCGAACGACAGGAAGCCGCCGCTGACCGATTCGCCGTAGACCAGCGTGACCAGGCGCGCGCCACGGCGGCGGGCCAGGTCCAGGGTCTGTGCGAGGTGGGCGAAGTAGCCGTTGATGCCCAGCAGTTCATCGCGGCGCGCCAGCCGCTGGCCGGCGGTATCGACCAGCATCACGATGGGACGCTGCGGATGAGCAGCGGTGCTGGCCAGCACGGTGTCGGCCAGCACCAGCGCGTGGTCCACACCGACTTCGATCCTGTCGGTGGTGCCGATCACCGTCACCTCACCGTCGTCGGTGGTCGCTGTGCCGGTCAGTACCGAATCGTTCACCGCGATGGTATGGCCACGCGGGAACAGTGCGTCCAGCAGCGAATTCAATGGCAGGCTCATGGCAGGCTCCGGTGCGCAGTGGCGGCAAGGAAGGCATCGGTTTCCAGCAGCGCCAGACGTTCCGGGTCGGCAATGCCCTGGCGTGCCCAGATCTGCAGGCCATCGTTGCAGTCGCCCCACGCCTGTACGCGCGCCTTCAACGCGGCGTGGCGTGCCTGCAGCGCGGCCAGTGCCGCGTCGGGGTCGGCACTGGTGGTGTCTGGCTGCAGCGCATCAGAGGCGGCCTTGGCGAATGCGCTGATCGCATCGGGCACCAGCACCTGCGCCTGGTCGATCAGGTAGCGGTGCTTGCCACCGGTCACCCGCCACACCAATGCGCGGTCGCGCGAATCGAATTCCTCCACGCCGCGCACGGTCTCGATCACTTCGGGGCCGGACAGCGACAGCCGTCCTTCTTCGGACATGATCACCGTACTGCAGCAGCGGGCGACGATGCCCATGCCGCCGAAGGCGCCGTTGCCGCTGCCGATCAGCGCCACCACCGGTACCCCGGCGGCCCGCGCGCCGAGCGTGGCGCGCATGATTTCGGAAATGGCGATCAATCCCGCATTGGCTTCATGCAGGCGCACACCGCCGGTATCGAGCAGCAGCAGCACGCCATCGGGATGGGTGTCCGCCGCGCGGCGCAGCAGGCCGGTCAACTTGGCGCCATGCACCTCACCCACGCCGCCGCCCATGAATTCACCCTGCTGTGCGGCCACCAGCACGTGCTTGCCGTGCAGGTGTCCCTCACCGACGACGATGCCATCGTCGAAGGCGGCCGGCTGGTCCAGCTGCGCCAGATGCGGGCTGATGGCGCGCTGGGCTGGGCCGAGAAATTCGCGGAACGATCCTGCATCAAGCAGCGCGGCGATGCGCGCGCGGGCATCGGCTTCGTAATAGCTGGTGCGCTGTGCGAGCGTCATGGCTGGCCTCCGGCAAGCAGGGTCTCGACGGCCTGGTCCAGGCGCAGGCTGACCACCGCCGGTGTAGCGCCAGCATCGTTGATCGACACGCGTACATCGCGCAGGGGGTGACGTTGGGCGAAGTCGGCGATCACCGCCTGCCAGACCGTGCCGAAGCCACGTGCAGCGGTGATGATGCGCACGGTCATCGCACCGTCCAGGTCGGCCGGTTCCAGCAGGATTTCCAGGTTGCCCGATGCCAGTACGCCCACCAGCACCGCATCGGTGGGGAAGCGCACGGGCGTCGTGCCGGCGAATCGATAGTCGAGGGTTTCCATGGCGTGGCCCTTACCAGTTGCGGAAGCGCTTGGGCGGGTCGTACAGACCGCCGGACCAGCGCACCAGGTCTTTCACCGAACGCGCGGCAAGAAGATCGCGGCTGGCATCGCGCACGTTGATGCCGAGATCGTCCGGGCGGCGGATCACTCCGCGGTCGCGCAGATTTTCCACCATGGCGCGGTCGCGTCCCCTGCCCACGGCGGTATAGCCGGCCACGCCGCGGATCGCCTGCTCGCGTTCTTCCGGGCTGCGGCACAGCAGCAGGTTGGCGATGCCTTCCTCGGTCAGCACATGGCTGACGTCGTCGCCGTAGATCATCACCGGCGGCAGCGGCATGCTCGCGCGCTCGGCCAGTTCCCAGGCATCGAGGCGGTCGACGAAGGCCGGCGCCATGTGCTCGCGGAAGGTTTCCACCATCTGCACCACCAGTTTGCGCCCGCGTGGCATCTCGCCGGGCCGCGCGGCCTGCTGGCCGGCCTTGATCCAGGCGTCGCTGGCGTGGCGGCGGCCGCGTGCATCCGAACCCATGTTGGGTGCACCGCCAAAGCCGGCGATGCGGTCGCGCGTTGCGGTGGAGCTGTTGCCCTGCAGGTCGATCTGCAGGGTGGAGCCGATGAACATGTCGCAGGCATACAGCCCTGCGGTCTGCGAGAACGCACGGTTGGAGCGCATCGAACCATCGGCGCCGGTGAAGAACACATCCCCGCGCGCGGCGATGTACTTCTCCATGCCCAGTTCCGACCCGAACGAGTGCACGGATTTGACGAAACCCGATTCGATGGCTGGAATCAGCGCCGGGTGCGGATTGAGTGCCCAGTGCTGGCAGATCTTTCCCTTCAGCCCCAGCGACTCGGCGTAGGTCGGCAGCAGCAGTTCGATTGCTGCGGTATCGAAACCGATGCCATGGTTGAGCCGGTTCACCCCGTACTCGGCGTAGATGCCCTTGATCGCCATCATCGCCATCAGCACCTGGATCTCGGAGATCTGTGCCGGATCGCGGGTGAACAGCGGTTCGATATGGTTCGGGCGCGGCGCCTGCACCACGAAGTTGACCCAGTCGGCAGGAATATCGACGCGGGGGAGGGTGTCGACGATCTCGTTGACCTGGGCGATGACGATGCCGCCACCGAATGCGGTGGCCTCCACGATCACCGGCGTGTCTTCGGTGTTGGGGCCGGTGTAGAGATTGCCGTGGCGGTCGGCAGCCTGCGCCGCGACCAGTGCCACACGCGGCGTGAGGTCGATGAAGTAGCGGCCGAACAGTTCCAGGTAGGTGTGGATGGCACCGATCTGGATGCGTCCTTCGGCCACCAGGTTGGCCAGCCGCACCGACTGCGGCCCGGAGAAGGAGAAGTCCAGCCTGGAGGCGATGCCGCGTTCGAACACATCCAGGTGCGAGGGCAGCGACAGCACCGACTGCACCATGTGCAGGTCATGCACCCGTGCCGGGTCGAGGTCGGCCAGCGTCTGGGCGAGGAAGTCGGCCTGCTTCTGGTTGTTGCCTTCCAGGCAGACCTTGTCGCCCGGCTCCAGCAGCGCGTGCAGCAGCTCGGCGACATCGCCAGCCGCCACCTCGTGGCCCCTGGCCCATGGCGCGGCGCGTTCCAGCCGCGCCTGGCGGCCCCGCTCCAGCGTGTCCCAACTCGGGTTCATCGACGGACTTCCGAATGGCGTTGGAATAATTACGCCATAATTACGGAGGGGTGTGCAACCCGCAGTGCAGCAAAGAAAAGGCCCGCGCGAAGGCGGGCCCATTCAGGTGGGCCACGACCGTGGGTCGTGGCGGAGCGTCAGAAGCGTGCCGACCAACGGTCGGCACCCACCCCCAACGGTCGGCACCCATCCCAAACAGTGGGCACCCCCCAATGGTCGACACCCATCCCAAACAGTGGGCACCCCCCAATGGTCGGCACCCACCGTTCCCGGGTTGCTCAGAACTTCCAGCGCAGGCTGGCCGCCACGAAGCGCGGTTCGCCGTAGTTGTTGTAGTCCAGGTTGGCCCAGTAGGTCTTGTCCAGCGCGTTGCGCACGCTCAGCGTCGCCGTCCAGTTGTCGCTGATGCGGTAGTTGGCGTTGAACTGCACCAGCGCATACGCCGGCTGGTTCACCGTCACCGTGCCGCCGAGCGGGTAGGGGATGTTGTAGCCCTGCACCTTGCTCTGCCACTGCACGCCACCGCCGATGCTCAGGCGTTCCAGCGCGCCGCGCAGCTGCAGCTGGGTGTTGAGCTGCAGCAGGTCTTCGGCCGGATTGGCGTACAGCAGATCGGTGGCCGCGCGGGTCACCTTGACGTGGGTATAGCCGGCATTGACCGTCCAGCCCGGCAGGATCTCGCCGTTGACGTCCACTTCCCAGCCGCGCGCCTTGGTGCCGTTGACGCCGATGTAGGCCGAGCTGCCGTCGCTGAGTGAGCCTTCCGGCACGCTCATGTCACGCACCGCGTAGTTGTCCTGCTTGGCTTCGAACACCGCCGCGTTGGCGGTCAGGCGACCGTC
Source organism: Stenotrophomonas sp. 1337 (assembly GCF_031455455.1). Lineage (NCBI taxonomy): Bacteria > Pseudomonadati > Pseudomonadota > Gammaproteobacteria > Lysobacterales > Lysobacteraceae > Stenotrophomonas > Stenotrophomonas sp. 1337. The sequence goes on from NZ_JAVDSR010000004.1 coordinate 214,473, forward strand.
GAACCACTGCGTCTTCAGGCCCGCTTCCAGGTTGGACCCCTGCACTGGCGCCAGCAGGTTCTCGTTGCGGTCCTTGTAGTTCTGCGGGTTGAAGATCTCGGTGTAGCTGGCATAGGCCGCCACGTTCGGGGTGATGTCATACACCAGGCCCACGTACGGGGTGATTTCATCGCTCACCTTGTATGCGCCGCTGGTGGCGGTGTAAGCGCCGGCCGCGTTGTAGGCGCGGGTCTGTGTCTGCCAGCGGCTCAGGCGTGCGCCGGCGATCAGCGCCAGCGGATCGGCCAGGCGCAGGCGGGTGGCCAGGTAGAAGCCGCTCTGCGTGGTCTTGGCCACGCGGCGCGCGCCGGTGAGGGTGTAGGTCACTTCGGAGATGTCGCCATCCCAGGTGTGCACGTTGGGAATGTAGTAGCAGCGCTCGCTGCCGCAACGAGCCCAGTCACGCGGATAGTTCAGCGCAAGGGTGTTGGTGGTGCCTTCCAGGTCGGCCCACTGCGCGCCCACGGTCACGTCGTGCTGCTGGCCCCACAGGTTGAAGGTGCCGGTCAGGTAGGCGTCGACGTTGCGGCGGGTGTCTTCCGAATCGCCGGCGGCGGTGCGCAGGTAGATGCCCGCGCCGGTCACCGGGTCGGGATTGCCGGTGCCGTACAGGCGCATGTTCTGCACGTTGCCACGCGTGTAGGCGGTGTTGATCTTCAGCAGCCAGTTGTCACCGAAGCGCTGCTCCAGGTTGGCGAACACCGTGCTGGTCTCGCGCTGCCAGTAGCTCCACTTCGGTGCCAGGTTGGTCGAGCGCGGCAGATGGGCGAAGTTGCCCTGGCTGTCGAAGAACGGCACGGTGCCCCAGGTCGAGCCCACCGGGTTGTTGTCCTGGGTCTGGTAGCCGACGGTCACCGTGGTGCTGTCGGTCACATCGCCTTCCAGCACGGCCATGCCGGCCATCTTGTTCTCTTTGTAGCGGTCGTAATAGAAATCGCGATCGGTGTAGGCGGCGACCACGCGGCTGCGGAAGCGGCCGTCGGCGGTCAGTGGTGCGGTCACGTCCGCTTCCATGCGGCGGTAGTCCCAGCTGCCGGCACTGACCGAGAACGAAGCGTCGAACTCCTTGCCCGGGCGCTTGCGCAGCAGGTTCACCGTGGCCGACGGCACACCCGCGCCGCTGAGCAGGCCGTTGGCGCCGCGGATCACTTCCACCCGGTCATAGAAGGCGGTGTCGTATTCCTGGTTGGTCGAGCCGCTGTAGGTCGGAATGCCATCCACCTGGAAATCGGTGATGGCAAAACCACGCGCGTAGTACAGCGGGCGCTGGGTGTCATAGAAGGACACGCTGACGCCGGTGACATTGCGCATCACGTCGTTGAGGCTGAACAACGATTCGTCCTGCAGGCGCTGCAGGCCGATCACCGTCGACGACTGCGGTGTTTCCTGCAGGGTGATCGGCAGGCGGGTGGTGCTCGATGGTGGCGCGGACTGCTCGGCGCGCACGCTCACCCGGTCCAGGGTCTTGGCGTTGGAGGCGTCGGCAGCGACCTCGGCCAATGCCGACGGCGCAGCCAAGGTGAGGCAGGACAGCAGGGCAGCGGGCAGCAGCGCACGGCGGGGCAGGCGGCTGGGGAAAATCTGGGTCATGGCGGGCTCGAAGCGTGGAGGCGGGGAAGGGGTGGCAACAGTCGTCCAGCACCCGGGCGGCGGCTTCGGGCACATCAGGTCCATCTGGAGGGGCGCGGTCACTGCGCAGGATGCAAATGTAAATAATTCTTAACAACATTACAATTCGCGTCATTGCGCAGGGGCTTTCAGGCGCGCAGCAAGCGTCAGGGCGGGGTCGGATCCCATTGCCGCAGGCACTGGGCTCTGACCCTGCGAGGGGTCTCCCGGAATGGGTCAGAGCCCTCCCGTGCGGGAGGGATCCGCCCCGTCGCCGCGCGCAAACGCAGACGGCCACCCGAAGGTGGCCGTCCGCAGGCATCCGCCAAGCGCAGGCTTACAGCGCCTGCAGCTCTTCGTTGGCGTTGCGCTTTTCCTTGGCCGGGGCCGCCGCGGCCGTCGGTGCCAGTGCAGGCGTCGTACCTGCTTCCACCGGAACCTCCAGGTAGGGCAGGTGCAGGGTCTGGCTGGTCAACGTGCGGATCTCGTTGGTCAGCGCGGCACTCTCGTTGAGCTTGCGGCCGTACGAGGGAACGATCTCGCGCAGGCGGGCTTCCCAACCGGCCTTCATCTGTTCCGGGAAGGCCTTGGCCATCAGGTCCAGCATGATCGGCGGCGAGGTCGAAGCGCCCGGCGAGGCACCCAGCAGCGCAGCGAGGGTGTGGTCCTTGTCGGTCACGATCTCGGTACCGAACTGCAGCACCGCGCCCTTCAGCGGATCACGCTTGATGATCTGCACGCGCTGGCCGGCGGTGACCAGCTTCCAGTCGCCCGGCTTGGCATTGGGGAAGTACTTGACCAGTTCGGCCTGGCGATCGGCATCGTTCAGGCGCGCCTGGCCCATCAGGTACTGCACCAGGTCCAGGTTGTCCTTGCCCACTTCCAGCATCGGACCGACGTTGTTGTGGTTGACCGACGAATACAGGTCCCACCACGAGCCGTGCTTGAGGAACTTGGTGCTGTACAGCGCGAACGGCCCGAACAGGACCACCGGCTTGCCATCCAGCTTGCGCGCATCCAGGTGCGGCACCGACATCGGCGGCGAACCGGTCTCGGCCATGCCATAGGCCTTCACGCCATGGCGCGAGGTCACGTCCTGGCCCTGGAAGGCGAGGAACTGGCCGCCCACCGGGAAGCCGGCGTAGTCCTTCGATTCCGGGATGCCCGACATCTGCAGCAGCTTCAGCGCCGCGCCACCGGCACCGATGAACACGAAGCGGGCGTGGGTGGTCGATTCGGTGCCGGCCTTGAGATCCTTCACCGTCACGTTCCAGCTCTTGTCCGCGTTCTGCCGCAGTGCGCTGACCTCGTGGTTGAGGTGCAGGCCGAAGTTCGGGCTGTGCTGCAGGCCGGCGGTCAGCTGGCGGGTGATGACGCCGAAGTTGACGTCGGTGCCCAGCGGCATCCACGTTGCGGCAACCTTCTGCTTCGGGTCGCGGCCTTCCATCAGCAGCGGTGCCCACTGCTTGATCTGCGCCGGGTCCTCGGAGTACTGCATGCCGTAGAACAGCGGGTTCTTCACCAGCGCCTGCTGGCGCTTGTGCAGGTAGGCGATGTTGTCATCGCCCCAGACGAAGCTCATGTGCGGGGTCGGGTTGATGAAGTCGCTGGGCTGGCTCAGCCGCCCTTCCTTCACCTGGTGCGACCAGAACTGGCGCGAGACTTCGAACGATTCGGCGATGCCGACCGCGCGCTTGGTCTCGATGCTGCCATCGGGCAGTTCCGGGGTGTAGTTCAGTTCGGCGAATGCCGAGTGGCCGGTGCCGGCGTTGTTCCAGCCGTCCGAGCTTTCACCGGCGACGCCGTCGAGACGCTCGTAGACCTGGATGTTCCAGTCCGGCTGCAGTTCCTGCAGGTAGGTGGCCAGGGTGATGCTCATGATGCCGGCGCCGACCAGCACGACATCGACGGGCTTGTCGTTGTTCGCGGCGGGCACCGAGCGCTGGGTCAGCGGCCAGTACAGGAACAGCGCGGCCACCAGCAACAGCAGCACGAGCAGGGCGAGCAGGGCCTTGCCAAATTTCTTCATGGGGGCGGGATCGTTGGCGGGGAAGGGGGTCAGGATGCGCAAGAAACAGGGAAAGAGCGTGAAGAAACAACGCCTTGCAGCATTCCTGTGGCAATTTTAACCGCTTCCGGTCCGATTTTGATGCAACGCAGCATCCGACGGCTCGCGGCACCCTCACCCGGTAGCGCCGGGCCACGCCCGGCGATGCCCTCGATCACGCCAGCTCAAGGATCTCGTCACCGGCCTCATCGATCTCGCCGGTCGCCTTCCAGCCCAGGTGCCGGTAGAAGCCATGGGAACGCGAGCGCGGGTCGGCCGAGCAGGCCAGGAACAGGCGGCTGTGGCCGGCATCGCGGCTCAGGCTGACCACGTCCTGCAGCAGTTGCCGGCCGATGCCACGGTTCTCGAATTCCGGCAGCAGGGCCAGCACCAGCACCTCGCCGCTTTCGCGGTCGGCAAAGCAGTAACCGGCCATCCGTTGGCCCTCCCAGGCGACGCGGCCAATCGAATCGCCATCGGCGATACCTGCGGCCCAGCTTTCTTCGGTGATGCCCAGCTCGGCCAGTTGCGCTGCACTGAAGGCGTTCTCGCGGGTACGCCCGCGCAGGTCGATGCAGGCGGCGGCGTCCTCGGGACGGGCATTGCGGTAGTGGATCGTCATCTGGGAAACCTGCGGTCGAATGGATCCGGGCGATTGTGGCCGACGCCTATGGAGATTGGATGGAGACCGGCGGCGCTCCTCACTCACTGCCGATGGTGAAGTACTCCGCCGCGAAGTAGCCCAGTTGATAGGCCAGCGTCGCTGCGGCCAGCCCCACTTGCGCGCGCGTACTGCGCAGATGCCAGCCCAGCGCGGCGACGATGAGCATCAGCACCGTATGCAGGGGGTAGGCCTCGCCCAGCAGCCGCCATCGGCTTCCCCCTTTGATCGCGGTATCCACAAGATCCAGAAGGGTCAATATCGCGACCACCCCGAAGATCCAGCGTCGACGCTGCATCAGATAGTTGCCGTAACTTCCGTACTCGCGCAGGTCTTCGGGAAACAGCAGCGCGCACAGCAGGAACCAGGTCGCGCAGTAGGTGATCACGAACAGATAGATTTCAAACGTCCAACGGTGTACCTCAACCAGGCGGAACTCCCACCACCAGAAGGTCACCAGCGATACCAGCGTCCACACCACCCAGCACAGGTGCAGCGCCGAACAGCCACGCCGCTGCGGGTGTTCGATGATCTGCGCCAGCCCCTTCAGCAGGGTGGTGATGGACAGGCCGAGGATGATCCCCATCACCACGCGGATATGCAGGAATACCGGTTCGGTTTCCATCGGTCAGCCCCCTCGTCGGTTGCACCGATGCTTGCATGAAAAGGGGGCGGAGGGGATCAAGGCGTTTGTAGCACAAGCGACTTGATCCTCTCCGTCCCCTCTTCAGCGCCTGCGCTGCACCAGTGCCGAGGCGGCGTCCAGCACTGCCCGGGTCAGCAGCGCCATCGTCTGCACGTCGCCTTTCCAGTGCTGCCAGTACAGCGGCACGTCTTCCCACGCGCGCTGCCGCACGTAGACCAGGCGCCCGGCGTCCAGATGGCGCTTGACCAGCGGCAGCGGGTTCATCGTCCAGCCCAGCCCGCCCAGATTGGCCTGCACGAAGGCGCGGGTGGAGGGAATCCACCACGTCGGCGCGGTGCTGGGCAGGTCGGCGCCGGCCATGCGCCGGGCAAAGCGCGACTGCATGTCGTCCTTGCGGTTGAACACCAGCACCGGTGCCTGCGCCAGCGCCTGTGCGGTCACGCCCTTGGCGAAGTGCTGCTCGCGGAACTCCGGCGTACAGGTGGCGGCGTAGCGGATGCTGCCCAGCGCGTGGATCTGGCAGCCCTGCACCGGCTCGTCCAGGGTGGTCACGGCCCCCAGCACGGTGCCCTGGCGCAGCAGTTCGACGGTGTGGTCCTGGTCCTCCACCCGCAGGTCCAGGGTGGTGCCGGTGCCCTGCGCGAACTGCTGGGCGGCCTGTGGGAACCAGGTCTCCAGGCTGTCGTGGTTCACCGCTACGGGGATGCTGGCCTGCGGCAGGTCCTCGTCGGCCAGGCCCATCCGGTGCAGCGCGTCGTGCTCCAGCAGGGCGGTCTGCTCGGCCAGCTGCACCAGCAACTGGCCCTCGGCAGTCGCGGTCGCAGGCGTGCCGCGCTTGACCAGCAGGCGGCCGATGCGGTCTTCCAGTGCCTTGACCCGCTGCGAGATGGCCGAGGGGGTGACGTTGAGCGACTGCGCGGCACGGTCGAAGCTGCCTTCGCGGATCACCGCAGCCAGGGCCCGCAGCTGGGCATGGTCGATGCGCATGGCGATTAAGCTCCGCTAATGTTGGTTTAGTAAGTTTAGCTCGTCTTTTCTATGTTGCGGCGCGACAATGGCGCCCGTTCCGGTGCTGTCCGCCTTCGCGAGGCACCGCTCCCCCCAAGCAAGACAAGGTAGTGAATCCCATGTTCTCGGTCATCTCCGCCAGCACCGGCCTTGGTGCCTGGTTCAGTGGTGCGGCTACCGGCATCGGCCTGTTTGCCGTGGTCGGCGCCCAGAGCGCCTTCATCCTGCGCCAGGGCATCCTGCGCAAGCACATCGTGCCGGTGGTCGCCACCTGCGCGGCCATCGATGCAATCTTCATCTTCGCCAGCGTGGCCGGCCTGCGCACGCTCACCACCGCGCTGCCGTGGCTGACCACCGCCGTCCTCTGGACCGGTGTGGCCTTCCTGGCCTGGTATGCGATGAAGTCGGCACGCCGTGCGATCGCCGGTGGCGGTGGCATGGGCGAAGCCGACAGTGATGACGGCAGCCGTCGTGCGGTGCTGATGGCGGCAGTCGGCTTCTCGCTGATCAATCCGCACTTCTGGCTGGACATGATGGTGATCGGCTCCATCGCCGAGAACTTCGGCAATGCGCGCATGGCCTTCGCGGCCGGCGTGGTCACCGCCAGCTGCCTGTGGCTGACCGCGCAGGGCCTGGGCGCGCGCCTGCTGGCGCCGCTGTTCACCAAGCCCAGCACCTGGCGCGTGCTGGACGGCACCATCGCGGTGATCCTCAGCATCCTGGCCCTCACTCTGGCGGTGCGCGGGGTCCATTGACCCGGCGCACGCCCCCCGAACCCACGTCCTTACTCTCTCTCCAAGGTAGTGGCAACGACGGCACCGGCAACGGTGCCGTCGTTTTTTCTGCCCACTGGCGGCGCGGCTGCTTGCCTGCCTAGAATCGAGACCGCGGGCAGGGAGTCCGTTCTCAGGGGGAAGGATGCGCAGGATTGTGCTTGCCGCGCTGCTGTGCGCGGTGGTGGGCGGGACGTCGGCGGGTACCGGCGGGGTGGACCTGGACCGCTACCTGCGGCAGGAAGCATTCGCCGACATCAAGATTTCGCCGGGCGGCGAGTACGTGGCTGCCACGGTTCCGATCGAGGCGGGTACGGCGCTGGCGATCTACCGGATCGCCGACATGAAGATGGTCGGCACCTTCCGCCCACCCCGCAACAACCACGCCCATACCTTCGACTGGGTAAGCAATGAACGCCTGCTGGTGGGCATGGCGCAGAAGCTGGGTGTGCTGGATCGACCGGCGCCCACCGGCGAGCTGTTCGGCATCAACGCCAACGGCAAGGGGGGAGAACTGCTGGTCGGCTACCGCACCGCTGAAACCGGACTGGGCACCAACATCAAGGTCAAGCCTGCGGGAATGGTGGCGGCTTTCCTCACCGATGAGTTGAAGGACGACGATCGCAACGTGCTGGTGGCGGTCACTCCGTTCACCGACAACGCGGCCACCCAGATCGAACGCATGGACGTGAGCACCGGTCGCCGCAACGCGGTCGCGCGCGCGCCGATCGCGCAGGCCGCCTTCACTACCGACGCCCGGGGCGAAGTGCGCTTCGCTTACGGCGTCGGACCTGACCAGAAAAAGAAGCTGTATTACCGCGCCGGTGCCAGCAGCGAATGGATACTGCTGCACGATGAGGCCTTGAACCCGCGCAACGAAGCGGCCATCGGCTTCTCGGCCGACGGCCGCCTGGCCTATCTGCAGGTGGAGCAGGCCGAAGGCCCAGACGTGATCGTCAGCTGGGACCCGCAGAGCAACGAGCGGCGAACGGTTCTGCGTGATGAGATCGCCGACCCTGCACGCATCATCCACCGCCCCGGTACGCAGGTGCCGGTGGGCGCGCTGTTCATGGGCACTACCCCACGCACGCGCTTCTTCGATGAGACCTCGGAGGATGCCCGGCTTTATCGCAGCCTGGAAACCGCGCTGGGTGCTCCGGTATACATCACCTCCAGCACCCGCAACGGCAGCACTGTCCTGGTGGAATCCTGGTCGGGCCGTAATCCGGGTGATTTCTACCTGTATGACACGCTGGGCAAGCGCGCCCGGCACCTGATCAGCCGCAGCGACTGGATCGACCCGGCGCAGAGTGCCGACGTACGCGCCATCACCTTGCAGGCCCGCGACGGCCGCCCCCTGCATGGGTTCCTTACCGTGCCACCGGGGGGGCCGATGCGCGCGCTACCGATGGTGGTGGTGCCGCATGGCGGTCCGATCGGGGTCCTGGACGATGGCACGTACTCCACCGAGACGCAGATGCTGGCGGCCGCCGGCTATGCCGTGCTGCAGGTGAATTTCCGTGGCTCGGCCGGTTACGGGCGCGCACATGCGCAGGCTGCGCGCAAACAGTGGGGCGCGGCGATGCAGGATGATGTGACCGATGCCACGCGCTGGGCCATCGAGCAGGGAATTGCCGACCGTGAACGCATCTGCATCTATGGGGCCAGCTACGGCGCCTATGCGGCGCTGATGGGGACGGTGCGCGAGCCGGGTCTTTACCGTTGTGCGGCAGGTTACGTTGGCATCTACGACCTGCCCTTGATGTATGCGCGCGGGGATATCCAGAGTGACGAATCCGGGTTGATCTACCTGCGCGAGTGGCTGGGACGGCCCAAGGATCTTGTCGAACGCTCGCCGGTCAACCTGGCCGCGCAGGTTGGCGTGCCGGTGCTGCTGGCCGCCGGCCGCGAAGACCAGCGCGCACCGGTGGTGCATACCGAGCGGATGGAGGCGGCATTGAAGCAGGCCGGAACGCCTGTGCAGGCCCTGTACTACAAGAACGAAGGGCATGGGCTGTACAACCTGGCCAACCAGCGCGACTACTACGGCCACCTGCTGGCGTTCCTGTCGCGCAGCCTGGGCGGAGCAACGGCGCAGGTGACGGCCGCTGGCAATGCGGAGAAGGCGCCCTGAGTCCGGCGATGGCGGCCTCGCCACTGGCGGAGCCATCGCGGGCCTGCCTAGAATCGGCGAATCTGGACAGGGTGTCCGGGCAGGGAGGGGGAAGGATGCGAAGGACTGTACTTGCCGCGCTGTTGTGCGCGGTGGTGGGCGGGACGTCGGCGGGTACCGGCGGGGTGGAGCTGGAGAAGTACCTGAAACCGGAGTCGTTTTCGAACGTCAAGCTCTCGCCCGGCGGCGACTACGTTGCCGGCACCGTACCGCTGGACGATTCCACCGCGCTGGTCATCCTGCGCACGTCCGACCGCAAGCCTGCCGGCGTGTTCCGCCCGCAGGACAAGAACCACGCCAACACCTTTGAATGGGTGAGCAACGAGCGCCTGCTGGTCGGCCTGGCCGAGAAGCTCGGAGTACTCGATACGCCGCGGCCCACCGGTGAACTGTACGGGGTCAACGTCGATGGCAAGGGCGGGGAACTGCTGGTCGGCTACCGCGTGCAGGGGCGCGGGTTGGGCACGCGCATCCAGCCGAAGAAGGTGGAGGACGTCGCGGCCTTCCTCACCGACGAACTGGCGGGCGACGACCGCAATGTGCTGATCGCGGTATGGCCCTTCGCCGAGGACCCCTACACCCGGGTCGAGCGGCTTGACGTGGTCAGTGGGCGTCGCGTGCGCGTTTCCGGTTCACCCGTGCAGCGTGCCGATTTCACTACCGATCATCAGGGTGAAGTGCGCTTCGCCCACGGCGCAGCGTCGGACAACGTCAACAAGCTCTACTACCGCGCCGGGACCAATGCGCAGTGGTCGCTGGTCAATGACGAGTCGCTGAGCCACCGGATAGAAACCGCAATCGGCTTCTCCGAAGATGGCGCGCTGGCCTATCTGCAGGTCGAGCAGCCCACCGGGCCCGATGCCATCGTCAGCTGGAACCCGCAGACCGGCCAACGGCGCGAGGTGCTGCGCGATGGCGTGGTCGACCCCTACGCGATCATCTTCCGCCCGGGCACCCGCGTGCCGGTGGGCGCGCTGTTTGCCGGCGATGCACCGCGCACGCGGTTCTTCGATGAGAAGGGCGCCGATGCCCGTCAGTACCGCAGCCTTGAGGCGGCGTTCGGCGGCCCGGTGTTCATCACCTCCAGTACCCGCGATGGCGGCAAGGTGGTGGTGCAGACGTGGTCGGGCAGCAACCCCGGGGATTTCTACCTGTTCGACACCCGCGCGAAGGCGGCCGAGCATCTGCTCAGCCGCAGCGAATGGATCGACCCGAAACTGGCCGCCACCGTGCGTCCGTTCTCGCTGAAGGCGCGCGACGGACTGCCGCTGCACGGCTTCCTGACCCTGCCGCCGGGCAGCGAAGGGCGCAATCTGCCGTTGGTGGTGCTGCCGCACGGTGGCCCTATCGGCGTATTCGATGAGGGCAGCTACAGCGACGAGCCGCAGATGCTGGCGGCGGCAGGGTATGCCGTGTTGCAGGTCAACTTCCGTGGTTCGGCCAACTATGGCCGCGCGTTCACCCAGGCGGGTGCGAAGCAGTGGGGCGCGGCCATGCAGGACGATGTGACCGACGCCACCCGCTGGGCCATCGCAGAGGGCATCGCCGACAGCAACCGCATCTGCATCTATGGGGCCAGCTACGGTGCGTATGCCGCGATGATGGGGCCGATCCGCGAACCCGGGCTGTACCAGTGCGCGGCAGGCTACGTCGGTGTGTACGACCTGCCGCTGATGTTCAGTGGTGAGGCACAGTTGAGCGATTCGGCCATGGCCTGGCAGCGCGAATGGGTAGGCGATCCGAAGACCCTGGGAACCCGTTCGCCGGTGAACCTGGCCGCACAGCTGAAAGTGCCGGTGTTCCTGGCCGCTGGCGGCGAAGACACGCGTGCGCCGATCAAGCACACCGAGCGCATGGAAGCAGCGCTGAAGGCGGCCGGCTCACCGGTGGAGAGCCTGTACTACCGCACCGAAGGGCACGGTTTCCACCGGCCTGAGCACCAGCGCGAGTACTACAGCAGGCTGCTGGCCTTCCTGTCACGCAGCCTGGGCGGCAGCACCGCCAGCACCAGCGCGACCGCAGGCGCCGACAAGGCACCGTAAGACAGGCGCGCCGCGCGCTGCGGACCCGGTGCCGGGCAGGGGGATGCCCGGCTTCAAGGAGAACATTATGAAGCATGCAACGGTGCTGGCTGCATTGATGGCCATCTGCGGCGTGGGTGGGGCGGAGGCTGCGGAGGTTCCGCTGGACGGCTACGTGCGCCGCGCGGAGTTCAATGACATCCAGCTCTCGCCCACAGGCGAGTACCTGGCCATGACCTTGCCACTGGACGGCGCAACTGCCGTGGCGGTGCTGCGTACCGACACGATGGAACTGGTCGGCAATTTCCGGCCGCCACGCAACAATCATGCAGCCGAGGTCGACTGGGTGAGTGACACCCGCCTGCTCATCGGCCTGGCCGAGAAATGGGGGCCACTGGACCAGCCACGGCCGACCGGCGAACTGTATGCCATCGATGCCAATGGCAAGCGCGGTGATCTGCTGGTCGGTTACCGTGCGCGCCCGGACGAGCCCGGCTTCGTGACCGGACGGGTGGCCGAGCAGGTGGCTGCATTCCTGGCCGATCCGCTGGCTGCCGACGAGCGCAACGTGTTGATCTCGCTGTGGCCATTTGCCAACGACACCAATACGCGGTTGGAACGGATGGATGTCATCACCGGGCGCCGCGTCCTGGTCTCGCGCTCGCCGGTGCAGCGCGCAACGTTCACCACCGACAATCAAGGTGAACTGCGCTTCGCCCACGGTGCCGCCGCCGACAACGTCAACAAGCTCTACTATCGCCAGGACCGCGATCAGTGGACCCTGGTCAACGACGAAGGCAGCAGCCATCGCATCGAACGCCCGATCGGCTTCTCCGCCGATAATCGGCTGGCCTACCTGGTGGTGGAGCAGGCCCGTGGCCCCGATACGGTGGTCAGCTGGGACCCGGTCAGCGGAGAACGGCGTACGCTGCTGCAGGACGACACCGTCGACCCCACCCGCGTGGTCTACCAGCCCGGCACGCGCGTGCCGGTGGGTATCCAGTTCGTCGGCGCCGTCACGCGCACCGCCTTTTTTGATGAGCAGTCGCCGACCGCCAGCACCCAGCGCAGGCTTGAAAAGGCGTTTCCCGGGCAGGTCGTGAGCCTGCTCACCGGCACCCGCGACAACGCGCGGCTGCTGGTGAAGGTGAGCTCTGCGACCAATCCCGGCGACTATTTCCTGTACACCACCGCCACCCGCAACGCCGCGTTCCTCACCAGCCGCCATCGCTGGTTCGATCGCGATGGCGGTGCCAGCGTTCGCCCGGTCACCCTGGCTGCACGGGACGGCCTGCCGCTGCATGGCTTCCTGACCCTGCCCAGGGGCAGTGATGGCCACAACCTGCCGATGGTGGTGGTCCCGCATGGTGGCCCGATCGGCGTGTTCGATGACGGTGGTTTCGAGCGCGAGAACCAGTTGCTGGCCGACGCCGGCTACGCGGTGCTGCAGGTCAACTTCCGCGGCTCGGGCAACTACGGCCGTGCACATACCCAGGCCGCTGCCCGGCAATGGGGCCGCGCGATGCAGGACGATGTGACCGACGCCACCCGCTGGGCGATCAGCCAAGGCATCGCCGACAGCGCACGCATCTGCATCTACGGTGCCAGCTACGGTGCGTACTCGGCCATGATGGGCGCTGTGCGCGAGCCGGGGCTGTACCGCTGCGCGGCAGGCTATGTGGGGGTGTACGACCTGCCGTTGATGTTCAAACGCGGCGACATCCAGGATCGCGCCTCCGGCGTGACCTATCTGCAGGAGTGGCTGGGTGATCCGGCCACGCTGGCGGCGGTGTCGCCGGTGAATCTTGCGGCGAGCATCAAGGTGTCCGTGCTGCTGGCCGCTGGTCGCGAAGATCTGCGTGCCCCGGTGCAGCACACCGAACGCATGGAAGCGGCATTGAAACAGGCCGGCGTGCCCGTGGAAGCGCTGTATTACCCGCGCGAGGGCCATGGCCTGTACGCCGAGGCCAACCAGCGCGACTACTACAGCCGATTGCTTGCCTTCCTGTCACGCAGCCTGGGCGGTAGCACGGCTGCCGCCGCGACGTCTTCCGACAAGGACAAGGCGCCTTGAGCTGACGGCGACGGGCGCATAGGCGCCCGTCGCCCAGTACTTCAGCGGAAGCGGTAGCCGAACTGAAGGTCAGCGCGGACATCGCTTTCACCCCACTGGCGCAGGCTGGACAGCTGCGCGCCGAAGCCCAGGTTCGATGCCTGGTAGTTCAGGCCCAGCTGCAGCCTGTGGTCGACGCCGCTGCGGCGTACGCCGGGCAGGGTGAAGGTATTGCCCGATGCGCCCAGCAGGTGCGCAGAGCGCGCCTGCTCGCGCAGTGCCATCGGTCGGCTGGCTGCCACGTCGGCCTGAAGGTGCCACTGCGCGCCGAGCGAGCGCTGGAACGCGCTGCCCACTTCCAGCTGCACGCCCTGCAGGCGGCCAGCGGCCACCGCCAAGCCGAAGCCGTTGGCGTGCTGTTCGTGGAAGGCGCCTTCACGCTGGTCGAAGGCGCTGGCCTTGATGCGCGGTTGCCACTGCACCTTGCCCAGTGCAGACATCATGTCGAGCGTGGTGGCCAGCATCGTCCTGCCGATGCGGCGCTGGCTGTGCGCGGTCTCGCGGGTCTGGCCCCAGTCGAGCTGGCGCTGACCCTGCAACTGGTGTTGCTCATGGCCAAGCTGGTGGCGCAGCTGCAGCGCTCCCCACTGCTGGGCCAGACCGATGCCGGCGAACTGCGAGTGCAGCCGATCCTGCCCGCTCCCTGCGGACAGGTCAGCCGACAGTGCAGCCGTGGCCAACTGCAGAATCTGGCCGCCGCGCAGCTGCAGCGCCACCTGCATCGCACCGCCATCGCCGCGCACACCGGCCGCATTGGCCTGCCCGCCACCGAAGGCCAGTGCGCGCGACTGCCCGGCCGGTTGCGCCGCCAACTGCGACCACAGTGCATCGGCATTGCTGGCCACGCGCAGCGCACTGCCTACCAGACTGGCACCGGACAGCTGCTGCAGCGCGTTCTGGAAGGTGTGCTGGTCGGCCACTTCCAGGCTGTGGAACAGCGCATCGTTGCGGTATGCGTTCTCCAGCGCCGAGGCGATCTGCTGCTGGTCATCGCCGGCCAGTTCGCGGTAGTCGCGGCGCTGCATGGTCACATCCACGTTGCCCTGTTCATCACGCTCGGCCTGTGCGTGCCAGACCACGCTGGCACTGCGGATGTTCTGCTCGCCGCCTTCGGCGCCGCTGACCACATCGTGCAGTACGATGTGCGAGGCATCGGTGCCGCGGGTGAAGCCGGTATCCACTGCAACGTCCTGCAGCTGTCCACCGTCATGCAACATCAGCCGGCCGGTGCTGCCATCGGCGTTGGTACCGACCGTGTAACCACCGATGCCGCGGGGCGCCTGCCAGCCAAGATCATCGCCCGGGCGGTCGGCGGCGGCCGTATCAGCATCGGCATGCAGGCCACTGCGCTGGCCGTACACGTTCACCACGCCATTGTTGATCAGCCGCCCGCTGCCGCCTGCGGCGATCTGGAAGGCGAACGAATCGGCGGCATGGATGTTGATCACGCCGCCGCGCCGGTTGTTCAGCGTTGCGCTGCCATCGGACTGCATGGCCACCATGCCGCGGCCCTGGCTGTCGGTGGCCGTGCCCAGATTGATCACGCCATCGTTGACAAGGGTGGCGCCGCGCGCTCCGCGCATCGCCACCGCGCCGTCGCCGGTGACGGTCAATGTGCCCTGGTTGAACAAGGTGGCGTACGCGCCTTCGGCGTGCAGCAGGGCACTGTTGCGTGCCGAACTCTGGATGCTGGCGCCGTTGCGGTTGACGGCGTGGCTGGCTTGGCTGTCCGCCACCAGGCGAAGCACGCTGCCATGGTCGCCGTCGAGCTGGATATAGCCGCGGTTGTCGAGCACATCGATCGCATCGCGATCGGTACCCCACGCACCGGTCACTGCATCGAACAGCGCACTGCCGGCGGCCAGGTCGCGCGCCAGGATGCGGCCTTCATTCTCCACTTCGGCACGGTCGCGCAGGGCGAAGCTGGTGCCACTGATATCGAGCACGCCATTGCGGCCGTTGTCCAGGTCCGAATCCTGTGTGAAAGACCATTGGCCCCCCTGTACGTGCAGGACACTGTTGTTGTCGATCTCGGCTTCACCTGCTGCCTGCACGCGCGCGCCGATGAAGTCGGCCCGGCTGAAGTTCTCCAGGCTTCCATCGCCGGCGAGCTCGAGGGCGCCCTCGATGCGCAGCGCGCCATGGTTGTCCAGGTCCGCATCGCCATCGATGCGCAGGGCGCTGGTGTTTCCGACGGTCAGGCTGCCGGTATTGCGCAGTTCGCCTTCGCCTACCAGGTGCAGCGTGCCTGCCAGCAACTGCAGTTGCCCCTCGTTGCGGGCGCGCCCGGCGATACGGGTGGTGACCGGCTGATGCCAGTTCACCTGGGTGCCTGCAGCCGACAGCACCTGGTTGTTGCCGAACTGGCCGCCTTCCTGGCCGGGCGGCGCCGTGCCCCCGCCACCGCTGCCACCCTCACTGCCGCCACCGCCACCGCCACCGGCTGCCGCAGCACCCAGGCCCACGGCCGCCAGGCCGCCCCACCACCAGCCGGAAATGCCGGTGTCGGAAGTGCAATGAACCTGGTCGGTGTCCTTGCAGGTGTCGGACGTGCTGTCCGCCATGGCCGGAACCGGGGCGAGCAGACAGGTCGAGATCAGCAGGGCCAGCGGGGTGCGGGCCAGAGGGGAAGAGCGCATGTGGGGAGGAGGGGGAGTCGAGGGAGGGCGCATCCTGCCTCCCCCTTCGCCTGCCGCACATGCAATTTGTACGAAAGTGCTGTCGCTTCCGTCGTAGCAATAGTGATTGACGCTGGGTGATGACGCTATTGGTCCTATTTCACCCCATGCATCATCCGCTTCAACAGCGGCGCAGCGATGAAGGCCAGCAACGCGCAGCCCAGGCCGATCCACATCAGCAGCCAGAACAGGTGCGCATAGGCACCGGCGGCCGCGGCCATGTCCAGCGTTTCGCCTTCAGGTACGTCGATCGCCGCCAGCTTGCCGAACAGCGCGGCCAGTGTTTCGGAGAAGGCCGTCGCCAGGAACCAGGTGCCCATCATCAGGCTCATCACCCGTGGCACCGCCAGCTGGGTGACCGCCGACAGGCCGACCGGCGACAGGCACATCTCGCCGCTGGCCAGCAGGAAGTAGGCCAGCACCAGCCACCAGACGCTGGCCATCTCGCCGGTGGCACCAACGTGCTGCGCGGCCAGCGCCAGCGGTACGAACGACAACGCACCGATCACCAGGCCCCAGGCCGACTTCACCGGCTTGCCCGGTTCCCAGCCACGGCGGTCCATCCAGGTCCACAACGCGGCGAAGGCCGGCGCCAGCAGCACCAGGAACAGGCCGCCGAGGTAGGTCAGCGAACCGGCGGTCTGCGGAATCACCAGGCAGTCGCGTACCAGCAGCACCAGCATCAACGCGACGATGGCGATGAAGAACGTGCGCGGCGCGGACGAGCCGGGGCGACGCTCGGACAGGCGCGCGCTGACCACGAAGCCCAGCGGTGCCAGCAGCAGCGAGAGGATCGACCACGGAAGCGGTGAGCCTTCGCGGATCACCAACGCCGGTACGATGTCCTTGGTCAGCAGGCGGTCGGTGAAGGTCACCCACGAACCATACGACTGCTCGTACATCGTGAAGAACACCAGCGCCATGAAGATCAGCACCATCAGCGCGACCATCTGCTGGCGCTGCACCGGCGTGCACTGGGTGCCGGTGAACCACGCGAACCAGACCAGCACGCCGCCCAACACCACCAGCATCAGCATCAGCGCCAGGCTGATTTCACCGCCAAGCGCGAAGGCACCGTTGCCGGCCGCCCACATCAGCCAAGCCACCGGCAGCACGCCGATCACCGCGCACAGGTAGATCAGCCATTCGCGCGGCAGGCCCAGCACCTTCTGCTTCAAGGTTGCCGGTTGCGGCGGCTCGGCGTGGCCCTGCAGGTATTTCTGGCCCCACAGGAACATCGCCAGGCCGGCCAGCATGCCGATGCCGGCCGCACCGAAGCCGTACTTCCAACCGTAGACCTCGCCCAGGAAACCGCACACCAGCGAAGAGAACAGGGCGCCCAGGTTGATGCCGGCATAGAACAGCGAGAAGCCCGAATCGCGGCGCGGATCGTCCTGCGGGTAGAGCTTGCCGACGATGGTGGAGATGTTCGGCTTGAGGAAGCCGACGCCCATGATGATCAGCGCCAGCGACAGGTAGGTCACGGCCAATGCCGAGGTGTCGCGCACTACTTCGCCATTGACCCGGTATGCGGCGTGGCCCTCGAAGGCCATGCCGAGGTGGCCGAGCACCAGCAGGATGCCGCCGAACAGCACCGCCCGGCGCATGCCCAGCCAGCGGTCGGCCAACATGCCGCCGAACACCGGGATGCAGTACACCAGCCCGCCGTAGGCGCCGAGCAGGTCCAGCCCGGCCTTGTCGCCGAACAGGTGGTACTTGGTGAGGTACAGCAGCAGCAGCGCCTTCATGCCGTAGAAGGAGAAGCGCTCCCACATTTCGGTGAAGAAGCAGACGTAGACGCCCTTGGGATGGCCCAGGAAGTCGTCGGAAGCGATAGCAGTGGAATTCATCGCGGAATTATAGGCGTGCGCTGCAGGCGCGCGCCGGGCCATGCCCGGCGGTCCTGCGCAACGCCGGGCATGGCCCGGCGCTACCGTTCACAGGTACCGCAGCCAGGCCAGGTCGCGTCGTCGTGCCTTGAACCGCGCGAACGCCCGCGTCGGCGGGTACAGCACCACCGCCAATGCACAGGCCACCAGCAGCAGGCCGGCCACCGAGTCCAGTGCATACAGGCAACCGTGGGTCGGGCCCCAGGTCTTCAGGGCCGCCAGGTACAGCAGCTTCAGCACATACAGGTGCAGCAGATAGAAGAACATCGGCGCTGCGCCGATATCGGCCAGCGGGCGCAGCGCACGCGCCAGCGGCGGCCACTCGTACAGCCGCAACAGCAGCAGGCCCATGCCCAGGGTCAGCAGCAGGAACTGCAGCGAGGGCGGGTACTTGGTGATGTTGAACACGCTCATCCACGTGCGCAGCGTGGTCTGCTGGTACTGCCACGGCGTGTCGCCATAGCCGTTGGCGAAGCGCAGCAGGGCGAAGGCGGCCAGTGCGCCCAGCCCGGACCACAGCAGCCGCTGCCGGCGCTGCTGCGGGTCGCTGCCGGCAGCGAACCACGGCGCCATCAGGTAGCCCAGCGCGATCACCCCGATCCACGGCAGCACGGGATAGGAGGTACGCAAGCTCAACGGCCCAGCCTCGATCCAGTCGCGCTGGTGCAGCACCTTCCACAGCACCGCCAGGGCGCCGTCGCCCTGCACCCGTACGCCGTCCAGCAGGTTGTGGCCGACCACCAGCGTCACCGCCAGAACGGCCAGCAGCGGCCGCGGCAGCCACAGCAGGCCGGCCAGCGCGATCATGCTCAGGCCGATCGCCCAGATCACCTGCAGGTACACCGTCTCCGGCGGCCACTGGAAGGTCCAGGCGAGGTTGACCAGGGTCAGTTCCAGCACCACCAGGAACAGGCCGCGCTTGAGCAGGAACGCCGCAATGGCACGGCGCGGATCGGCATGGCGCTGGCCGTACAGCCAGGCCGACAGGCCGGTCAGCAGCACGAACACCGGCGCGCACAGGTGGGCCAGCAGGCGGCAGGCGAACAGGGCAGGGGACACGGTCGCCGCGTCCATCGGATCGCTGACCTGATGCTGCAGGAAGAACGTCTCGCGCACGTGGTCGAGCAGCATCAGCAGCATCACGGTGCCGCGCAGCTGGTCGATGGAGGCCAGCCGGGAGGAGGGAAGGGCCACGGGCGCTCAGGTCAATGGCGTGACAGGATATAACATAACAATAAACTGTTTCCAGCACGTGCTGACCGGTGTCGGCGAGCGCGCGCGTCGGCTCAGGGCAGGCAGACCGCAGGACTCCAGCCTAGAGCGTCGTCGTAGCGGACCTGGATTGCGCGCAGGCTGCCGTCGGCGTTCGCCTTCAGGCAGAATCGGGCGCTGTAGAATTTGGTGGCGCCGGTCCTGGTGGCCGACATCGAGACGTCGTACAGGCGTCCAGGCTGCAGCGGCATGGACGTTTGCCTTGCAACGGCGTTGGCTGGTACTTCCCCGTAGAGCACGCAGGCTCCGGGTGGAAGCGGGAGTGACGCGGGATAGGCAAACTCGAAAGCCCATTGCTGCCGCAGCGGTGGAGTAATCGCGTCATACACCTTCACACCAAACACCTGCGGAGTCTCACCGATACGCTTGCGCTCTTTCTTGGGAAGCCCGAAACAGGGTTTGCCAGCGTGGTCGGTGACCTCGATCGCGCCAACGCGACTCCAGGCAGATGCGTGATCGCAAAGCGGCATCAGGCAGAACAGGGTCGCGATGGCCATGACTGGCGATGTGATCGGGCGGATCCGAAGTGCATTGTTCATAGGGCGGCTCAGCGTCATGCGTCCAGATCGTGAACACGATGCATGGGCAGTTGAGACACTTCAAACTGTGTCGCCTGGAGTGCTGCGGTGGCGGCTGGCCTGGCCCATGCAGGGCAAGGAAACCGCGAGACCCGCTAGCTCCCTGGAATTTGCCTGATGCGCTTGATGCGTTGGCCGAGTTTGGCCAAAAGCGACTATCTCACTGGCCGCCCGACCGCACCCCTCCCGAACCGCACTGGACTTGCTGCCCCCTGAACGCTAGCGTGACAGGGATTTTTTGCCAGCAGGGGCTTTCATGAACCATGACGCTGCGCCCAAGCAGCTCACTTTCCGCGCGGTGGTCCTGGCCATCGTGCTGGCGGTGGTGCTGTCGGCCGCAAACGCCTACCTCGGTCTGTTCGCAGGCCTGACCATCGCCACCGCGATTCCCGCCGCGGTCATTTCCATGGGCGTGCTGCGCCTGTTGGGTGGCGGTTCGATCCTTGAGAACAACATCGTGCAGACCGGCGCCTCGGCCGGTTCGTCGATCGCCGCCGGTGTGATCTTCACCATCCCCGCGCTGGTGATCATGGGCTACTGGCCGGACTTCAAGTACTGGTGGGTGCTGGGCATCGCCGGTCTCGGTGGCCTGCTGGGCGTGCTGTTCTCGGTGCCGCTGCGCCGTTCGATGATCGTCGAAGATCCGCTTCCGTTCCCCGAAGGCAAGGCTGCGGCCGAAGTGCTCAAGGCCGGTGAGAACCCGGGCCCGGGCCTGAAGATCCTCGGCCTGTCGGCGGTGATCGGTGCGTTCGTGAAGCTGGCCGCGGAAAGCGGCATGCGCCTGATCCCGGACGCCTGGGCCACCTCGGCCTATGTCGGCAGCTCCAAGGTCACCGCCTTCATCGGCACCAACCTGTCGCCCGCACTGCTGGGCGTGGGCTACATCGTCGGCCTCAACGTCGGCATCGTGGTGGTGTCCGGCTCGATCCTGACCTGGCACATCGCCATCCCGATCTATCAGGCGTTCTTCGTGAACACCGATCCGGCGCTGGCCGCCTCGATCGCCACCGCCTCGTCCACCGAAGCGGCGTTCGCCATCTGGGGCGCGAAGATGCGCTACCTCGGTGTCGGCGCGATGCTGATCGGTGGCATCTGGACCCTGATCTCGCTGCGCAAGTCGCTGCTCAACGGCGTCAAGAGTGGCTTTGCGGCCGCGCGCAAGAGCGGTGGCCCGGTGCTGGCGCACACCGAGCGCGACCTGCCGATGAAGTGGATGCTGGTGGCGCTGGTGGTGTTCACCCTGCCGCTGCTGGCGCTGTACCAGGCCATCGTCGGCCAGTGGCACGTGTCGATCCCGATGACCCTCATCATGATCGTCGCCGGCTTCCTGTTCGTTTCGGTGTCGGCCTACCTGGCCGGCCTGATCGGTTCGTCCAACAACCCGGTCTCGGGCATCACCATCTCCACCATCCTGTTCGCTTCGGCGGTGCTGGTGCTGCTGCTGGGCAAGGATGGCCTGCAGCCGGTCGGTGCCTTCGGTGCGCCGCTGGGTGCGGTGGCCGCGATCATGATCGGCGCGGTGGTGTGCTGTGCCGCCGCCGTCGGTGGCGACAACCTGCAGGACCTCAAGGCCGGCTACATCGTCGGTGCCACCCCGTGGAAGCAGCAGCTGATGCTGGGCATCGGCGCGTTCTCGTGCGCGCTGATCATGGCCCCGGTGCTGAACCTGCTGGCCACCGCCTACGGCATCGGCGTCAAGTCCGAGCTGCACCCGAATGCGCTGGCCGCACCGCAGGCCAACCTGATGGCGTCGGTGGCCAAGGGCCTGTTCGGTGGCGAGCTGCCGTGGACCTTCATCGGCATCGGTGCCGTGGTCGGTGCCGCCATCATCGCGTTCGACAGCTGGCTGAAGTCGCGCAACTCGCGTTTCCGCGTGCCGGTGCTGGCCGCGGCGATCGGCATCTACCTGCCGCTGGAACTGATGGTGCCGATCTTCCTCGGTGGCCTGATCTCCTACCTGGTCGAGCGCTTCCACAAGGTGCGCGCCGATGACGAAGAGGGCCGCGACCGCGTGCACAAGCCGGGCGTGCTGTTCGCTGCCGGCCTGATCACCGGTGAGGCGCTGATGGGTATCGCCATCGCCGTGCCGATCGTGGTCAGCAGCCGTGCCGACGTGCTGGCCGTGCCGTTCCACCTGCCGGCCGCGCAGTGGATCGGCCTGGCCGTGCTGTTCCTGGTCGGCTGGCTGATCTACCGCACCGGCAAGCGCGCCGTGGCATGACGCCCACGGGGTCGGATCCCTTCCCGCAGGGAAGGGCTCTGACCCCATGCTGGCAGCGTCTGGGGTCAGAGCCGATTCCCATGGAATCGGATCCGACCCCGACCTCCGACAAACCGCGCTACGGCGCGGTTTGCTTTTTCTGGCGGCAGCTCAGCCACGGCCATGACCGATGGCCTTGGCAGGCCCGGCCGCGCAGGCCTACCATCGGTTTTTTGCCGTCCTGCGGAGACCCCGATGAAACTGCGTCATGCCCTGTTGCCACTGAGCCTGCTGGCTGCCCTGCCCAGCGTCGCCGCTGCCCGTGGCCTGGAAGTCCGCGACATGGTGGCCATGGACCGCGTCTCCGCGCCGGTATTGACCGCCGACGGCGGCACCGTGGTGTTCGCCAAGCGCAGCACCGATGCCAACCTCAAGGCCAGCACCGCACTGTTCGCGCGCAATCTGCGCACCCGCGACGCGGCACCGCCGAAGCAGATCACGCCGGCTGGCTGGAACGTCAACTCCGCATCGCTGTCGGCCGATGGCCAGACCGTGTACTTCCTCAGCGCCAAGAACGGCAGCCAGCAGCTGTACGCACAGCCGATCAGTGGCGGCGCCCCGCGCCAGCTGACCGACTTCCCGGTGGACGTGGACAGCTACCACGTGTCGCCGCAGGACGACCGCGTGCTGTTCAGCGCCGGCGTGTTCCAGGCCTGTGCCTCGGACCTGGCCTGCACCGAAAAGAAGCTGAAGGACGTGGAAGGCGCCAAGGCCAGCGGCAAGGTCTTCGATTCGCTGTTCGTGCGCCACTGGGATACCTGGAACGACGGCCGCCGCAACACCCTGTTCGTCGCCCCGTTGCCGTCAGCCAAGGCCGGTGCGGTCAAGGGCGCTTCGGCGCTGAGCGCGACCATCGACGGCGACGCTCCGTCCAAGCCGTTCGGTGGCAATGACGATTTCGCCTGGTCGCCGGATGGCAGCAGCGTGGTCGCCAGCATCCGCGTGGCCGGCAAGCAGGAGCCGTGGTCGACCAACTTCGACCTGTACCGCTTCGATGCCGCGGGCAAGCAGGCGCCGGTCAACCTGACCGCGTCCAACCCGGCCTGGGATGCCGGCCCGGTGTTCAGCGGCGACGGCAAGACCCTGTTCTACCGCGCGATGAAGCGCCCAGGCTTCGAGGCGGACCGCTTCGGCCTGATGGCGATGGACCTGGCCAGCGGCAAGACGCGCGAGATCGCGCCGCAGTGGGACCGTTCGGCCGGCGGCATCACCCTGTCCGCCGACGGCGCCAGCATCTACACCACCGCCGACGACCTCGGCGAACACCCGCTGTTCCAGATCGACGTGGCCAGCGGCAAGGCCACCAAGCTGATCGGCGATGGCAGCGTCACCGCCGTCGACGTGGCCGGCAACAGCGTGGCCATCACCCGCAACAGCCTGAAGAGCAACGACCAGGTGCTGGTCGGCCTGCTGCCGGCCGCTGGCGAGCCGATCGGCGCGCTGCGCGCACTGACCCCGGCCGCTGGCGAAGTGCTGAAGGATGTGAGCTTCGGCGACTACGAGCAGTTCGAGTTCAAGGGCTGGAACAACGACACCGTGCACGGCTATGTGGTCAAGCCGCACAACTACCAAGAAGGCAAGTCCTACCCGGTTGCGTTCCTGATCCATGGCGGCCCGCAGGGCAGCTTCGGCAATGGCTGGAGCTACCGCTGGAACCCGCAGACGTACGCAGGCCAGGGCTACGCTGTGGTGATGATCGACTTCCACGGCTCCACCGGTTACGGCCAGGCCTTCACCGATGCGATCAGCCAGCACTGGGGTGACCGTCCGCTGGAAGACCTGCAGAAGGGCTGGAGCGCGGCGCTGAAGAAGTACGACTTCCTCAACGGTGACAAGGCCTGCGCACTGGGCGCCAGCTACGGCGGCTTCATGGTCAACTGGATCGCCGGCAACTGGAACAGCCCGTTCAAGTGCCTGGTCAACCATGACGGTGTGTTCGACCAGCGCATGATGGGCTATGCCACCGAAGAACTGTGGTTCACCGAGTGGGAGCAGGGCGGTACCCCGTACCAGAAGGCGGCGAACTACGAGAAGTTCAACCCGGTCAACCACGTGGCTGACTGGAAGAAGCCGATCCTGGTGATCCATGGCCAGCAGGACTTCCGCATTCCGGTCGAGCAGGGCCTGGCTGCCTTCACCGCGGCCCAGCGCCAGGGCATCGAGTCGAAGTTCCTGTACTTCCCGGACGAGAACCACTGGGTGCTGAAGCCGAACAACAGCATCCTGTGGCATGACACCGTCAACGCCTGGCTGAAGCAGCACATCGGCAACTGATGACTGCAGCGCCGCCCTCAGGGGCGGCGCTCTGCTTTCTGGTAGTGCCGGCCGCTGGCCGGCAACCGCTTGCTGCTTCCCACCTGAACGAGATTGCCGGCCAGCGGCCGGCACTACCCAGAGCACCTGCATGATCCAGAACGACATCGTCGTCTTCGGCCTGATCGCCGCCACCCTTGGCGCCGTGTTCTGGACCGCTTCGCGCGAGCAGGGCCTGTGGAAGCGCTTCTATACCTTCGTGCCGGCGCTGCTGCTGTGCTATCTGCTGCCGGGCATCTACAACACGTTCGGCCTGATCGACGGGCAGAACACCAAGCTGTACAACCCGGTCGCGCGTGACATCCTGCTGCCGGCGGCGCTGATCCTGCTGACTCTGGCGGTCGACATCAAGGGCATCCTGCGGCTGGGGCCCAAGCTGGTGCTGATGTACCTGGGCGCCTCGGCCAGCATCATGCTGGGTGCCGTGGTCGCGTTCCTGGTCATGCGTGCGATCCATCCCGATACCGTCGCCGGCGATACCTGGGCCGGCATGGCGGCGCTGGCCGGCAGCTGGATCGGCGGCGGTGCCAACATGCTGGCCATGCGCGAAGTGTTCGATGTCAATGCGACTACCTTCGGCCAGTTCGCGGTGGTCGATGTGGGTGTTGGCTACGTGTGGATGGCGGCGTTGATCTTCATGGCTGGGCGCGCGGCGAAGATCGATGCACGCAGCGGTGCCGATACCTCCGCCATCGACGAGCTGAAGGAGCGCATCGCACGCTTCCAGGCCGAGCATGAGCGCATTCCCAGCCTGACCGATCTGATGCTGATCGTGGCCGTGGCCTTCGGTGGCGTCGGCCTGGCCCACGCCATCGGCGCGCCGCTGGCGGCCTGGTTCAAGGTCCACGTCAGCTGGGCATCGCAGTTCAGCCTGGATGCGCCGTTCGTGTGGGTGGTGGTGCTGTCGACTACGCTCGGCCTGGGCCTCAGCTTCACCCGTGCACGTACGCTGGAAGGCGCGGGCGCCTCGCGCCTGGGCTCGCTGCTGCTGTACTTCCTGATCGCCTGCATCGGCATGCAGATGGATCTGCTGGCGTTGCTGGATCGCCCGTGGCTGTTCCTGCTCGGCATCATCTGGATCAGCGTGCACATCGCGCTGCTGTGGTGCCTGGGCAAGCTGTTGAAGGTGCCGTTCTTCTACTTCGCCATCGGTTCGCAGTCGAACATCGGCGGCCCGGCCTCGGCACCGGTGGTGGCCGCTGCGTTCCATCCGGCGTTGGCGCCGGTAGGCGTGCTGCTGGGCACGATGGGCTATGCCACCGGCACCTATCTGGCGTATGTGGTCGGCATCACCCTGCGCGCGCTGGCCACGTGACCCACGGTAGCGCCCGGCCATGCCCGGCGAACCCCATCGCGGCGGCGGATGTGCATGCCGCCGGGCATGGCCCGGCGCTACCGATGCGTTACGCCACCGGCAAGCCGCGTTCGATCAGCCAGGCCTTTGCGTCTTCGGCGTCCTGTTCAAACCACGCCTTCGTCGACCCCAACCGATACGTATACCCCCACGCATCCATGTCGGCCATCAGCCGCTCACTGCCGACACCGGGCAGGTGCCCTGCCAGCACGATCTGCAGGTAGCAGGTGGCATCTTCTTCGGGCACCGAATCGGTGGCGTCGGTATGCACCTGCGCGCGCCGCTCCGGTGGCAGCACGATCAGGTGGCAGGCTTCGTGCAGCATCGAATGCACCGGCGTGTCATCGCGCACGTAGACGTCGCTGGCGATGATGCCCGCCTCGGGCTCGCCCCAGTAACTGCCCGGGATCGGCTCGCCGGCCGCAACGTGATGCAGCCGCAGCTCATGTGCAGCGAGCAGGCGCTGGGCATCGGCGAAGGCGATGTCGCCGACGCGGGTAACGTTCGGTTCGGGCGTGGTATCAGTCATGCGGGTCAGGCTGCCCCGCCCATGCAGGCACGGGCGGGGCAGGGGGTCAGGGTTTGTCCGGGCCTTCAGGCAGCGCCACGGAGATGTCCAGCACGTCGTGCTGGCCATCCTTGACCAGGTCCACCTTCACTGCATCGACGTCGATGTTGACGTACTTCTTGATCACTTCCAGCAGCTCGCGCTGCAGCAGCGGCAGGTAGTCGGGACCGCCACGGTGGCTGCGCTCCTGCGCGATGATGATCTGCAGGCGGTTCTTGGCGGTTTCGGCGGTGGTCTTCTTCGCTTTGAGGAAATCAAACAGGCCCATGCTTACCCTCCGAACAGCTTGCTGAAGAAGCCCTTCTTCTCGACGTTGGTGAAGCGCATCGGGCGTTCTTCGCCGAGGATGCGTGCGACGGCGTCGTCATAGGCCTGGCCGGCAGCGGATTCGCCATCCAGGATGACCGGCTCGCCCTTGTTGGAGGCATTGAGCACGTCGCCCGATTCGGGGATCACGCCGATCGCCTTCAGGCCAAGGACCTCCTCGACGTCGGCGATGCTGAGCATCTCGCCGCTTTCCACGCGCACCGGGGTGTAGCGGGTCAGCAGCAGGAAGGCCGGCACGTCCTGGCCGGATTCGGCCTTGTGGGTCTTCGAATCGAGCAGGCCGATGATGCGGTCCGAGTCGCGTACCGAGGACACTTCCGGGTTCACCACCACCACGGCGCGGTCGGCGAAGTACATCGCCAGGAAGGCGCCCTTCTCGATGCCGGCCGGGGAGTCGCAGATGATGTAGTCGAAGCCGTCGGCGGCCAGGTCCTTCAGGACCTTGCCCACGCCTTCCTGGGTCAGTGCATCCTTGTCGCGCGTCTGCGAGGCAGCCAGCACGAACAGGTTGTCGAAGCGCTTGTCCTTGATCAGGGCCTGCTTGAGGGTGGCTTCGCCGTGCACGACATTCACGAAGTCGTACACCACGCGGCGTTCGCAGCCCATGATCAGGTCGAGGTTGCGCAGGCCGACGTCGAAGTCGATCACCGCCACCTTCTTGCCACGCCTTGCCAGGCCGCAGGCCAGGCTTGCGCTGGAAGTGGTCTTGCCGACGCCGCCCTTGCCGGAGGTGACTACGATGATTTCAGCCAAAGGACTTCTCCTGATGATTCTGTTTGAGGTGCTGCATCAGTCCAGCGCAGCGATCTTGATCTGGTCCTGTTCCAGCCACACCTGCACGGCCTTGCCGCGCAGGGTTTCCGGTACATCGTCCAGTACCTTGTAGTGGCCTGCAATGGCGACCAGTTCCGCATGGAAATCACGGCAGAAAATGCGTGCCGCGGTGTTGCCTTGGGCCCCCGCCAGCGCACGGCCGCGCAGGGTTCCGTAGATATGGATGCTGCCATCGGCGATGACCTCGGCGCCGGCGCCGACGGTGGCCATCACGGTCAGGTCGCAGTTTTCTGCATACAGCTGCTGCCCCGAACGCACGTTGCCCAGCTGCATGCGGCCCGGCTGTGGCGCGGCGGCATCGGCAGCCTTGCCCATCGGCGTGGCCGGCGCCGGAGCCGGCGCGGCCTTCGCTTCGGCGCGTGCGGCACGGCGCGGTTCCGGTGCGGCTGCCGGCGGCGGGGCAGGTTCTGCCTCGCCGCGCTCGTACTGGGCGCGGAACTTGGCCAGCAGCGGCAGGCCGAGCTGCTGCGAGAGCAGGTCGACCGCACTGGTGCCATAGGCCAATGCCACCGGCAGTACGCCGGCACCGCGCAGGCCATCGACCAGCGCCTGCGCCGTTGCCACGTCGGGCACCTGGCTGAGGCCGCCGAAGTCCAGGATCACCGCTGCACGGCCGAACAGCTTCGGTGCACGGCTTACCCGTTCCTGCATTTCCTGCACGAGGCGTTCAACATCAAGGGTGCGGATGCGCAGGTTGGCGATGCCCACCTGGCCGATCTTCAGTTCACCGGCCTGTTCGTAATCGAAATTCACTGCCACGCTCAGGTCCCCGTCGACCGCTGTGCCTGCGCCGGCAGCTGCCGGTCGCGCGCCCATGCAACATCAGGCAGCTTGCCGCCATAGGTTTCATTCACCCACGGGAAGCTGCACAGTTCCTTGGCCAGCATGCTGGCGCGCACGTCCACCTGCGGCATGGTGTTCTGGCCCAGCTCGCGGAAGCCGAAGCTGCCGTGGAACAGCAGGGCGGCATCGGCGCCGTGGTCCAGGAACACTTCACAGGTCATCTGCGGGTAGCGCAGCTCGGCGAAGCTCTGGGCGTCGGCATAGAACGCACGGCCGACGCCACCACCGCGACGGCGGCTGGCGACCACGATGCGGTCGATATAGAAGAAGGGGGTGTCCAGGTGTTGCTTGAACCAGGCGAAATTGCTGCTGTCGTGCTGGCTGTCGCTGCCGAAGCCGATCAGGAAGCCGGCCAGGTTGCCGTCGCGCTCGGCGACGCGGAAATATTCAGCGGTTGCATAGAACAGGCGCAGGCGCTCGGCATCCAGGGGAAGGATGGCCAGGCCAGCATTGTTGTTCAAAGCCAGGACGGAATCGAGCTCGTGCTCGCGCACGTCGCGGATGACAATCGACATTGTGACTCCGTGGGGTAACGCGGTTGGTCCCATGTACGGACCCTGCGCATGATTATTGCATGCCCGGGGTGGGCTGCGGCATGAACAGGGGACCGCACCGAACATGACTTTATGCCCTTGGGCCCTGACGCGCACAGGCTACGATGGGCCATGCTGGCCCGACTCAACCACAATGCGATGCTGCGCTACTCCGGGTTGTTCACCTGGGGCACCGTCGGCCTTTGGCTTGCGATCTACCTGATCGATCCGGTGTCGCTGACACTGGAAAGCCTGGACGGCGAGGCCGGCTTCCGGATCATTCCCTGGGCCTCGGCCTACCTGGCCTTCGGCTTCGTGTACTGGGTGCTGACGCGCTCGCTGGGCGAAAGCCGGCCCGGCTTCTTCGACCATGCCGCGCTGATCCTGCTGACGGCCTGCGCGATCGGCGTGAGCTATTTCTCCGGCACCGCACTGGGCAGCATCCTGCTGATGGTGGTGGCCGGCCTGCTGCCCTGGCTGCTGGGCCCGCGCATCGGGGTGGTGTGGCTGGTGGCCAGCAACCTGGCCGTGCTGCCGGTCTACATCCAGCCGCTGGGCTTCCCGCCGGTCATCGCCGTGCTGCAGGCCGTCGGCTACATGGGTTTTTCCAGCTTCGTGTTCGTGATCGCGCTGGTTGCGCGCCGCCAGGCCGAGGCGCGTGAGGAGCAGCGCCGCCTGAACGCCGAGCTGCGCGCCACGCGTGCGCTGCTGGCCGAAAGCGCGCGGGTGAACGAGCGCACCCGCATTTCGCGCGAACTGCATGATCTGCTGGGCCACCAGCTGACCGCGTTGACCCTGAATCTGGAAGTGGCCGGCCACCTCGCCGAAGGGCAGGCGCTGGAGCACGTGAAGCGCTCACATGCCCTGGCCAAGCTGCTGCTGGGCAACGTGCGCGAGGTGGTCAGCCAGCTGCGCGAGACCGGCGCCATCGACCTGGCCGCTGCGCTGCGTCCGCTGACCGAGCACGTGCCGTCGCTGGACATCCAGCTGGAGATCGAGGAGCCGCTGAACGTGGAAGACCCGCAGCGGGCCCACGTGCTGCTGCGCTGCACCCAGGAGATCATCACCAACACGGTGCGCCATGCCGGCGCCCGCCACCTGTGGCTGCGGGTGTACCGTGAGGTCCCGGACCAGGTCGTGGTGGAAGCCCGCGACGACGGTGTCGGGGCGGAAACGGTCAATGTGGGCAATGGTTTGCGCGGCATGCGCGAACGCCTGCAACAATGTGGAGGCCAGCTGCAGGTGGAAACCCGCCCCGGCGAAGGCTTCCGGCTGCGGGCGACGGTACCGGCAACGGTGCTGGCGGCCCTTACCCAGGTTCCTGAAGGAGTGCGTTGATGATTCGCGTCTGCCTGGTCGACGACCAAACCCTGGTGCGGCAGGGGATCCGCTCGCTGCTGGCGCTCGACGACGGCATCGAAGTGGTGGCCGAGGCCGCCGATGGCCGCCAGGCGGTCGAGCTGATCCCGCAGATCCGCCCGGACGTGGTCCTGATGGACATGCGCATGCCGGTGATGTCCGGGCTGGAGGCGCTGCAGGTGCTGTCACGGCAGGAACAGCTGCCGCCGACCATCATCCTGACCACCTTCGACGATGACCAGCTGGTGCTGGCCGGGCTCAAGGCCGGTGCCAAGGGCTACCTGCTCAAGGACGTGACCCTGGCGCAGCTGGTCGGGGCGATCCGCACGGTGGCCGATGGCGGTTCACTGGTGCAGCCGGCGGTGACCCAGCGGCTGCTGTCCGGGCTGGAGCACATGCGCAACGACTTCGTCAGCCTGGACCGGCCCGACCCGCTGACCGACCGTGAGACCGAGATCCTGCGGCTGATGGCCAGCGGTTTCTCCAACAAGGAGATCGCCAATTCGCTGGGGGTCGCCGAGGGCACGATCAAGAACCATGTGTCCAACATCCTTTCCAAACTGGGCGTACGGGACCGTACGCGTGCAGTCCTGAAAGCGTTTGAACTCCAGTTGGTGTGAGGAAAATCCTTTAGCGACAAAGACTTGGCGCGCAGTCTGGGCCCGGATTCAGGGTTGCCCCCCACTTGCCCCCTACATGCCGAGTACGCGGATGCGTTACCCTTCGAATTCTTTGTGCATACAAATGCGCAGCCGGCACGGAAACCGGTGCGCCAATCCCGATAACCAATGCCCGCGAAGCCTGCTAGGATTGGCGCTTCGCTTCAATCAACCCGGCCGTGGGATCGGCCCCGGAGACTCTCTGAATGACCCGTATTATCGAGTTCCTGATCGCCTTGGGGATCGTGGCTGGCCTGTTCGTCATCATTGGCGTCTGTCTGCCGGGCGAGCGTCACATCACCGAAAGCATCGAGACCAACCGCAAGATGACGATCGTGTACGACACGGTCAGCAGTCTGCGCCGCTTCAAGGACTGGAACCCGCTGGTACTGCGCGATCCCGCCGTTGAACTGAAGCTGTCCGGCCCGGCCTCCGGCGTCGGTGCCACTCTCGACTACACCTCCAAGGACCTGGGCACCGGTTCCTGGAAGGTGACCGAAGCCGAAGAGAACAAGCGTGTTGTTATCGCCATCGACGACGCCTCCAAGGGTCACGACAAGGTCAGCACCTTCACCCTGGAGCCGACCGGCAAGGGCGGTCGCAACGTCAAGATCACCCAGGACTACTCGGTGAAGTATGGCTTTGACCTGTTCGGTCGCTACGCAGGCCTGTATGTCAGCCGCCAGATCGGCGATGACATCAAGATGGGTCTGTCGCGCCTGGCGAACATGCTGGCCACCGTGCCGAATGTCGACTACCGCACTTCCGAAGCTCCGCTGACCGATCTGGGCATCGTCGATGTCCCGGCCGAAGACCTGCTGGTCGTCACCGCCGGTAATGTCGACCGTGGCCAGGATTCCATCACCAAGTCCATCAAGGACAACCAGGAGTGGATCAAGCGCGTGATCGAGGCCAATGGCCTGGAAGCCGCCGGTCCGCTGCGTATCATCACCACCGATTTCGGTGCTGAGAAGTACGCCTTCGACATTGCCCAGCCGGTGAAGAAGAAGGGTGCTGAAGGCGTGCCGGCCGAACAGCTGACCGTCAAGATCGACGGTGGCGCTCCGGTCAAGTACGTCCGCGTTGCTCCGCACCGTTCGGCGCATGCGGCCTACACCGGTCACATGGCAGGCCTGGACGTTGCCCGCAGCGCCCTGCGCGCCTGGGCCGTGACCTCGGGCAACGAAGTCATCGACCGTCCGTACGAAACCTGGAAGGACGGCGTGGACAAGTCGTTCACCCCGGAAGCGACGTACGACATCTACTGGGCCGTCAAGTAAGCCTCGGCTGACCCATGTAATGCTGGACACGAAAACGCGCCGCTTCCTGCGGCGCGTTTTTTTTTCATCCCGAGCCCGGTGTCGGGCATTGCGCAAGGAGCTGTCATGTTCAATTCCGAACGACGCGCGCGTAAACCGTCGTTGCTGGCCTGCCTGGGGGCGCTGCTGGCAGCGGCCTCGATCGGTCTCTCGGCCTATGCCGCGCATGGCGTGTCCGATCCGCTGGCGCAGCAGCACCTGAACATGGCGGCGTCGTACGCCTTTGCCCACGGAGCGGTACTGGCCGCCCTCGGCCCGCGCGCGCAGGGCGCGATCGCGCATCTGGCGTTGTACGTGTTGCTGCTGGGCGTGCTGCTGTTCTCCGGCAGCCTGGTGGGCGGTGCGCTGTGGCAGTGGCCGACCCGGCTGGCGCCAGTAGGTGGCACCACGCTGATGGCCGGGTGGGTACTGCTGGCGATCAACGCGCTGCGGCGCTAGCCGCAACGCCCAAGCACTGGTAGCGCCGGGCCACGCCCGAGGTCGAGCGCAGCGACACGCGTCTGCCTTTGCTTTTTTGTTTGTTCAATTCCGTGGCGGACGCACGCGGAAACTGTCCGTGGCCGGGAGGATGGGCGGCGCAGGGGCGTAAGCGCCATGGATGGCGCGCCCGAGCTTACATGGGCGTACTTGCAGCGGCCCCCGCGCCGCCCACCCTCCCGGCCAGCCCGAGGACCACAGTCGAGCAGCCGCCACGAAGGGCTCAGCCGTTGGCCGGTTTCCAGCACCAGTGCCACGGTTCGTAGACGATCCCATGCGGGTTGTCGCGCGGATAGCTCAGATGGAACCCGTGCGCCGCGGCATTGGCCTGCAGCCACGCAAACGCAGCCGTCGCCTCGAAGGTCTCCTCTGCCGGCGCATCCCCCGGTGTGCCGATGTCCAGCGCGTGACCACTGTGGTGTTCGCTGAAACCAGGGGCGGCATTGACCTTCAGGATCTGCGGCACGCTCTGCCCGCGCGCCAGCTTGCGTTCGAAAATGCCGAGCTGATACGCATGGCTGCGGAAGCCGGAGATCGCGTCCAGTGCAATTCCATCCCGGGCGGCATGCAGGCGCATCCGTCGCCAGCCCTGCGCGGCACCGCGGCGCAGCCACAACGGGCGGGCAAAGCGATCACGTCCGGCCCAGTGCAGCACGCACGGCTCGGCTTCCAGTGCCAGCCCGCTGTCGTGCGCATAGCGCTGTGCATCCAGGCCCAGCTGCTGCAGGCGCTGTTGCAGGCCAACCAGCGGCAGCCACTGGTCTTCCAGTGCAGCGCCGAACGGTCGTGACCGTGCGCCATCCAGCAGGGCCAGCGCGTCCTCCACGCCGGGCTCGCGTGGCAGGCGCGGCACCAGCGAGTGCACACCGTGCGCCAGTACTGCCGCCAGGTAGCGGCCATCGCGCTTGCGCCGCAGTACCCATTGCGCGCGGGCCAGCAGGCGGGCGTCGAGATTGCTGCGCGCGCGCAGCAGCGGCGCAGGCCACAGTTCGACGGTCTCGGTATTGATCAACAGCGGAGTGCTACGGTGCATCAATCCAGCTTACTGCCGTGGCGCCGTGGCGGCCACCTTGCGCAGCGCCTCCAGCAGGGCCTGCGGGCGCTCCAGGCTGAGCAGCAGGGTGCTGCCGCCGCGCACCGGAATCACCAGCGTGCGTGCGCGGTCGGTGACCAGGGCAAAGCCCTTGCCGCCGCCCTGCAGGCGGAAGTGCCCGGAATAGAAGCCGGGCATGCTGTAGCCGTTGGTCTTGAAACGGATGCCATAGCGGCGATCACGGCTCAGGTCGACCACCTCGGCCTGGTCCAGCAGCAGGTCGGCCACCGGCGTGCGGCGACGGTACAAGGTTGAACGCACGTCCAGCACGTTGCCTGCCAGCTCCACCCGGCGACGGAAGAACGCCCAGCCCAGGCCGATGCCCATCAGCACGATCACCGCCAGGCTCCATGCCGCGCTGCCGCCCATCAGGAAGAACGGCGGCGACAGGGTGACCTCCATCCAGGGAGCCTCGCTGCGATTGTCGTGCAGCTGTGCCCACATGCCCACGCCCAGTACCGCCAGCAGTGGCAGCAGCACCCACAGCACCCGCAGCGAAGAACTCTCGGCAACCTCGAACGGGCGTGCATCACTGCCGCTCATCGCTGCGCCTCCACCCAACGCGCAACGTCATCGATCAGCTGCCCATCCACGTGGCCCGGCTGCGCGTATTCCTTCAATGAACTGGGGCCACTGCCGGCGATGCCGATGTGGTTGAGGGCAGGGTAGGCCTTCCATTGCACGTCCCGGCGATCGGCCAGGGCTTTTTTCCACAGTGCCCAATCCGTTTCCGGTACCTGGAAGTCGCGGCCCCCGTGCAGCATCAGCAGTGGTTTTTTCAGCGCAACCGCGTCGCCGCGTGCGTTCACCGCTTCGATGCCTTTCCAGAACGTCTGCGGCACGCCCAGTGGCAGTTCGCTGGCTGGCACAAGAGTTTCGCTGCGGGCCGCGGCGATCTGCGCGTCGAGCTTGTCCAGGAACGCCTGTTCGGGGGCACTGATCGAGCCGTCCAGCGACAGCAGGTAGCGGTTCTGCTCCGGCAGCAGTTCAAGCAATGTGCGCGCCGGCGCGGCCCACAGGATCGCGCCGCGCGCCTGTGGCCAGCGGCTGGCGATGCGCGGGGCGAGCATGCCGCCCTGGCTGTGGCCGAGCACGAAGATCCGCTTGCCGTCGATGCGTGGGTCCGCCGCCAACGCGCTCAACGCTGCGATGGCATCGTCGGTGGTCTCGTCATCAACGTTGAAGCTGCCGCTCTGGAAGTCCTGGGGGCGGGCATGGGTGCGCTTGTCGTAGCGCAGCACGGCGATGCCCTGGGCGGCCAAGCCGCGGGCGATGTCCAGGAACGGGCGGTTGCCACCGATGGTTTCGTCGCGATCCTGTGGGCCGGAGCCGTGCACCAGCACTACGGCCGGGAACGGTCCTTTGCCCTTGGGCAGGGACAAGGTGCCGGGCAGCGCACCGCGTGCCTGTGGCACGCTGAAATCGGCTTCGCTGTAGTTCGCGTCGG
This sequence comes from Stenotrophomonas sp. 1337, assembly GCF_031455455.1. NCBI lineage: Bacteria > Pseudomonadati > Pseudomonadota > Gammaproteobacteria > Lysobacterales > Lysobacteraceae > Stenotrophomonas > Stenotrophomonas sp. 1337. The sequence goes on from NZ_JAVDSR010000004.1 coordinate 249,365, forward strand.
CCGGCGGTGGCGCTGCCTTGGCGGCCGGGGCCGGGCGCAGCAGCAGGCCCGCTACTTTGTCCTGCCCGTTCACCGCCACCTGCGCGATCACCGCGCCACTGGCGAACTGCAACGGTACTTCCACCAGGTGCAGGCCCTGCTGCTCACTGCTGTGCGCCGGGCCGCGCTGCTTCAGTTCACCCAGCGACTGCCACAGGCCCTGCAGCTTGTCGGCAGGCACGGCCGCGGCCATCTGCGGGGTCAGCATGGCTTCGGCATCGGCGGTGCGCCCTGCCTGCAGGTGATCGAGCAGGCGTGCTGCGACCTGCTGCGGTTCGCCAGCGGATGCACTGGCGGTCAACAGGGCAAGGGAAACAGCAAGCAACGAGCGGCGTGCGCTCATGGTCACAGCTCCTTCTTGAAGACCAGCAAGGCCGGGCGCATTGGCGCCGGGACGATGATGTTGACCAGTTCCCAGCCCAGCTGGCCCTGGCGGCTGAGCTCGGCCTGGATGTCATCGGCCTTCTGCAGGCCCATCATGGATGTCTTGACCTCGACGGTCAGGTAGCTCCAGCGCTTGCTCATTCCTTGTCCTCCGGCGATGGCTTGGGTTTCGGCAGGCGGCCTGCCTTGCGCAGTGCGTCGCGCAGCACGTATTCGATCTGTGCGTTGAGGCTGCGCAGTTCATCGTCCGCCCAGCGCTGTGCGGCCGCCAGGACCTCGGCGTTGATGCGCAGCGGATAGGCTTTTTTCTCGCTCATGCAGACTCCTGGCGGGGCGGTGGGGCGCCCCGTTGCGAGGGTGGCTCAGTACAGCGAGCCGGTGTTGACGACCGGCTGCGTGCCGCGGTCCGAGCACAGCACGGTCAACAGGTTGCTGACCATGTGCGCCTTGCGCTCCTCGTCCAGCTGCACCACGCCGTTTTTCTGCAGCTCGGCCAGCGCCATCTCGACCATGCCGACCGCACCGGCGACGATGCGCGTGCGTGCGGCGATGACCGCATTGGCCTGCTGCCGCTGCAGCATCGCCTGGGCGATTTCAGCGGCGTAGGCGAGGTGGCTGATGCGCGCATCGATCACCTGCACGCCGGCATCGGCCAGGCGCTCGGCCAGTTCGTTCTTCAGGTGCTGGGAGATCTCGCTGGCATGGCTGCGCAGCGCCAGCTGGCCGTCCTCGTGCTGGTCATAGGGGTAGCTGGTGGCCATCGCGCGCAGCGCCGATTCGGACTGGATGTGCACGAAGCTCTCGTAGTCGTCCACGTTGTAAACCGCTTCGGAGGCATCGACCACCTGCCAGACGATCACCGCAGCGATCTCGATCGGGCTGCCGTCCAGCTCGTTGACCTTCAGCTTGCCGCTCTCGAAATTGCGCACGCGCTGGCTCACGCGGCGCTTGCTGAAGAAGGGATTGTTCCAGCGCAGGCCGTTGTCCTTGACGGTGCCGACGTACTTGCCGAACAGGCTGACCACCGCCGCCTGGTTGGGCTGCACGGTGTACAGGCCGGCCAGCGCGACCAGCGCCAGCGCAGCGATCAGCAGGCCGGCCAGGATCAGCAGCACGTTGGGCGAGCCGGTGCTGGCCTTCGCCGCGACCCCGGCCACGAACAGGGCGCCGCCGGCGAGGGCTACGACCAGGGACCCGGCGAGCGCGCCCAGGCCGTTGAGGGAGGACAGCGACTTCTCTTTCATGGCGGTACGTCCTTGAGGGTTCGAATTTAAGATATCAAAGTGATATCACATTAGGGCTACCGTTCGTCGGCTGGGCGTGCCCAGGCACTGCGGCTGGACCGGCTAGAATGCCCACCCGCCTTCACATCGCTGCTGGAACCCCGCCATGGTCAAGCTTGGAACCCCGTTGTCCCCCTCCGCCACCCGTGTGCTGCTGCTGGGCTCGGGCGAACTTGGCAAGGAAGTGGCCATCGAACTGCAGCGACTGGGCGTGGAAGTGATCGCTGCCGACCGTTACGCCGATGCCCCGGCCATGCAGGTGGCACACCGCTCGCACGTGATCGACATGCTGGACGCGATGGCCCTGCGCCAGTTGATCGCCCAGGAGCAGCCGCACCTGGTGGTGCCCGAGATCGAGGCGATCCATACCGAGACCCTGGTGCAGCTGGAGCAGGAGCAGGGCCTGCGGGTGATCCCGACCGCGCGTGCTGCGCGCCTGACCATGGACCGTGAGGGCATCCGCCGCCTGGCCGCCGAGACGCTGGGCCTGCCGACCTCGCCGTACCGCTTTGTCGACACCGAGGCCGAGTACCGCGCCGCCGTGGCGGCGATCGGCCTGCCGTGCGTGGTCAAGCCGGTGATGTCGTCCTCGGGCAAGGGCCAGAGCACGCTGCGCAGCGAGGCGGACATCGCCCCGGCATGGGAATACGCGCAGACCGGTGGCCGTGCCGGCGCCGGCCGCTGCATCGTCGAGGGTTTCATCGACTTCGATTACGAGATCACCCTGCTGACCGTACGCCACGCCGCCGGGACTTCGTTCTGCGCGCCGATCGGCCACCTGCAGAAGGAGGGCGACTATCGCGAAAGCTGGCAGCCGCAACCGATGTCGGACAAGGCGCTGGCGCGTGCCGAGGAGATCTCGCGCGCGATCACCGATGACCTCGGTGGCTGGGGGCTGTTCGGCGTCGAACTGTTCGTGAAGGGCGACGAGGTGTGGTTCAGCGAAGTATCGCCGCGCCCGCACGACACCGGCCTGGTGACGCTGGTCTCGCAGGAGCTGAGCGAGTTCGCGCTGCATGCGCGGGCCATCCTCGGCCTGCCGATCCCGGTGATCCGCCAGAGTGGCCCATCGGCCTCGTGCGCGCTGCTGGCGCATGGCGAAGGCGTGCCGTACTTCAACAACGTGGCCGCCGCACTGCAGGCGCCGGACACCGCCGTGCGCCTGTTCGGCAAGCCGAGCGTGCATGGCCACCGCCGCGTGGGCGTGACCCTGGCGCGCGCGGAATCCATCGACGAAGCACGCGCCATCGCGCGTGACGCCGCCGAAGCGATCGGCGTCGAGCTGCGCTCGTAAAACGGTAGCGCCGGGCCATGCCCGGCGGCTTCCCATAGGGCGCGCGACGCGGCCGGAAAAGCCGCCGGGCATGGCCCGGCGCTACCGGTTTATTTCACATCCACCCATACCAGGTGGTGGTCGCTGCCATCGGCGATCTTCGCTTCGGCACTCTCATTGGCCGGCCAGAACACGCCGCTGCCGAGGTACTCGAAACCGACCGAGGGCAGCACGTAGTCCAGGCGCATGGTGCCGGACTTCGGGCCGAAATCGCCGGTGGCATGGAACGGTGCACCCTTGCGGGTGATGCCCTTGGCCGCATAGGCCAGGCTGGTCTGCTCGGCGCCGATGCTGCGTGGGGTGGGGTAGCGCAGCACGCGGGCGTTCTCGATCAGTTCGACGATCGCCTCGTGGCGGCCATCGCCATCGACCGGATCATTGTTGAGGTCGCCAAGGATGACAAAACGCGCATCCTGGGCCAGGCCGCCGCACTGGCCCTTGTCGTCGCACAGCCACGGCTTGTCACCCTGGGACAGGTATTCCTGCCACAGGCGCAGTTCGTCATGGTTGCGCGCGGCGTTGCGCTTTTCCGGGCCATCGAACACCGGCGGCGTCGGGTGCGAGACCAGCGCGTGGACCACGCCGGCCGGGGTCTTCACCGGTACATCCCAGTGCGACTTCGACGACAGCCGCAGCTGCGACCAGACGGTGTCGTTGTAGAAGCTCTTGCCGGTGCGCGGATCGACCGGGCGGATCGCGCCGGGCATCGCACTCCACTTCAGCAGCTGGAAGCTGCGCACCTTGGCTTCGTCGATCGGGTAGCGCGACAGCACCAGCATGCCGTACTGGCCCGGGTGCAGGCCGTAGCCCCAGGCGTCGTTGCCGCGACCGCGGCCTTCGCCGCCGACCACGCCGTTGTTGTCCAGGTCCAGGCCGCTGGGCACGCCGGTGTTCACCGGCGCCAGGTAGCGGTAGGCGAAGTGCAGCGGCTTGCCGCCACCGGGCTGGGCCACTTCCAGGTAGCGCTTCTGGAACAGGTCGGCGGCACGATGGGCGTCATCGAAGTCGAACTCGTTCAGCAGCACCAGGTCAGGGCGCGCCTGCTGCAGTACCGCGGCGATCTTGCGCGCATGTTCGCTGTCGCCTTCCAGCTCGGCGATCAGGCCGCCGGCTTCGTCCGAATACAGCGAGGTGTTGTAGGTGGCCAGGCGCAGCGCTGCAGACGGTTTTTCGGTCATCGCGGGGGACGTGGCGAAGGCGGGAGCGGCGGCGCCACAGAGCAGGGCCAGGCCGAGAATCAGGGGTTTGGCGTTCATGGGCCATATTGTGCACCTGGCCCGGTGTCAGTGGTTTGTCAGCGTCCGTCCAGTTCGTCATCGAAATCATGCCAGCGGCGGCCATCGTAGGCCTCCAGCGGGCGATAGCGCCGCTTGTAGTCCATCTTCTGGTGCTCACGTATCCAGTAGCCCAGGTACAGGTGGGGCAGGCCCTCGCGGCGGGCCCACTCCAACTGCTGCAGGATCGCGAACGTGCCCAGCCCGCGCGCGGCATGGGCGGGGTCGAAGAAGGTATAGACCGCCGACAGCCCGTGCTCGGTCACATCGGTTACTGCCACGCCCAGCAGCTGGCTGGGCTGCCCGTCGTGGCCGGGCAGGCGCATTTCCATGAAGCGCGTGTGCGACCAGCTGCCGATCAGGAACTGTTCGAATTCGTGCGGGCCGTGGTCGTCCATGCCGCCCTTGGCATGACGATGCACCAGGTAGCGGTGGTACAGCTCGAACAGATCCTCGCGTGGCATGGCCGCGGTGATGCGCACTTCCAGATCGGCATTGCGGGCGGCGCAGCGGCGCTGGCTGCGATCCGGGGCGAAGCGGGCCACCGGAATGCGCACAGCGACGCAGGCGTGGCAGTTCGCACAATGCGGGCGATAGACCAGATCACCGCTGCGTCGGAAGCCCCAGCTCAGGGCCAGCGGGTACAGCCCGCCGAGGCGACGGTCCTGCGGGTCCAGCACCAGGTCGCGTGCAACCCGGTCCGGCCAGTACCCGCAGGGGTGCTCGCCGGTCTGGAACAGTCGCAGTTCGTCGTCTCTGTCGCCGTGTCTCGCCATGGGCACAGCATAGCTCCAGCCTGTCGCAATGGCGGCGACTGTCCGCCGGATGAATGGAATGGGCGGCTGCGTCAACCGGGGGCGTGGTCAGGCGTTGTTGTCCTCCGAGGGTGAGGTGTTCACCCCGATGCCAATCCCATTCCCAGGAGTGACCCCATGATCCGTACCCCCCTGCTGCTGGCCCTGCTGCTCGGCACCTCCGCGACCGGTATTGCCTTGGCTGCCGACACCCCGGCTGCACCGGCGCAGCGTCCGGCCAAGCTGGATACCAATGGCGACGGCGTCATCGACCGCAGCGAAGCGGCGGCCAACCCGCGCCTGGCCGCAAAGTTCGACGAGCTGGACAAGAACAAGGACGGCAAGCTCTCGCGTGATGAGCTGCCGCGCTGGAAGCATGGCCGCCACGGTGGTCGCGGCGGCGAGCGCTGGGCCAAGCTGGACACGAACAAGGATGGCCGCATCAGCCGTGACGAAGCCAAGGCCGATCCGCGCCTGGCCGAGCGTTTCGACCAGCTCGACCTCAACAAGGATGGCTACCTGGACAAGGCCGACCGCGAGCTGCGCATGAAGCAGCATCGTGACGCCTGGTTCGCCGCAGCCGATACCAACAAGGATGGCCAGCTGAGCAAGGCGGAGTTCGACGCCGCCAAGGGCCCGATGCACGGTGGCCCGCGCCACGGCGGCCCGCGTGACGGCGCCGCGCCGAATCCGCAGCGCTGATTTTCAATGCAGTGATCGACGACAACGCCGGCGCACTGCCGGCGTTGTCCGTTACAGGCGGCCGCTGAGCGTCATCGTGTAGGCCAGGGCACCGATGACGATCAGGTTCACCGCCATCATGCCGGTCAGGCCGTACATGGATTCGTACTTCCAGTTGATCCCGTTACGCCCACGCCGGGCTGCATCACGCGCGAGCAGCGGCGCCATGATTCGCCGCAGCGTCACCAGGCACTGGTAGTTGACCACCACCAGGCCCAGTGCCAGCACCAGCAGCTGCGCCCACATCGGCGCCTGCAGCAGCACGGTGAACAGGATGGCCAGGCACCAGCCCAGGCTGGTGCCGGTGCTGAGGTTGACGAAGCGGCGGACCTGGACCTGCTCGGCACCGGTCTCTGCGTAGGACAGCAGGAAACGCCCTCCGAGATAGCTGCCGAGCGCGCCACCGACGACGCCACCGATGATCGCGGCCCAGCTTGACGCAGGCAGCATCTGCAGCTGGCCCAGCGTGGCAGTCAACGAGCCGAGCGCGGTGCCGCCGGCAGCGCTGGCGCCACCGAGGCCGAGCTTGCTGCCCCCCACGCCGACGCCGGTTCCCAGCAGGATCGCCGCGCTGGCGGTGCCGGGCGCGGCGATCATCACCATCGACACCACCGCCGTTGCGAACGCTGCACTCGGTGCGCTGCTGCGTGCGAATTCGCCGAAGCGCTGCAGCAGGCCCTCGCGCACCTGCGCACGGGCACGTGACAGGCGCTTGCGTACCGCCGCGTCGCTCAGCCCGAGCAGGTCGGCCACCTGCTGCGAATGCTGGCCCTCGCGGTAATACAGCAGCAGGACTTCGCGGCTGTCGGCGGGCAGGGCAGAGATGATGTCTTCGGCAGCGATTTCCTCTTCCAGCCGCTGCAGGCGATCGGCCACGCCCGGGGTCGGATCCGCAGCCATGGTCAGCGCCACTTCGGCAGCCTCGCCGCTCAGCGGTCGGCCACGTTGTGCGCGCAGCCAGTCGCGGGCGAGGTTGCGGGTGATCTGCCGCAGCCAGGGCAGGAAGCTGCTCGCGCTGCGCAGCTGGTGCAGCTGCTGCCAGCCCTTCACGAACGCTTCCTGAGCGATGTCCTCGCTGGCCTGGCGGTCGCCGGTGATGGCCAGGGCGATGGCGGTGACCGTGTTCTGGCAGGCCAGCACGATGCGGCCATAGGCATGCTGGCAACCGCTGCTGGCGGCCGGCAGTTCGCGTTCCAGGGTTTCGTCGATGCTTGCGGCGAAGATCGTCATGGCGGCGGGCTCCTGCAGGGATTGTGTCCCATGACGGAGACGCGCGCCGAATGTGACCGGTTCGCGTCCCGGTAGCGCCGGGCCATGCCCGGCGGCGTTTCTGTCAGGCCGCTGCGTTCGCCGGGCATGGCCCGGCGCTACCTGCGCGTTACGTGGACGGCTGGATGCGGACCCGCACTTCCTCTTCTTCCGGCGGTGCCGGCGCGGTCGGCTGTGCTTGCTGCGGCTGTGCCTGCGGGGCGGGCACCGGCGCGGTTGGGGCAGGGGCACCGCGATGGCGCAGGCCGATCACCAGCGCCACCCCGGCGATCACCACCAGCAGGGCAATGCGGATGCGCCAGGCCCAGCCACGACCACCGGCACTTTCCTGCACATCATCGCGGAAGGCGAATTCGGCGGTCGGGTGGTCACGACGGGTGGTGTCGAGCAGGCGGGCGTCGCGCAGGATTTCGCGCGCACGCGGCTGGTCGTCGGCGCGCACGACCCACACCGCCGGGTAGGCGCCTGCATTGCCCAGGTCGGTATAGCTGAACTGACCCCGGCGACGGGTCTTGTACGAGCGTCCGTTGGTGACCTTCACCTGGATGTCGTGGCTGCGCAGGAGCTCGGCCACGCCTTCCACGGTTTCCACGCGCTGGCTGCTGAAAATCTGACGCATCGGTCAATCCTTGGCCGGCACGGCGGCCGCTGCTGCCTGGTCCGGAACCACGCGGATCAAGCCTTCCTGGGCGGTGCTGGCAACCAGCACGCCATCACGGGTGAAGAACTGGCCGCGGGCCAGGCCGCGCGAATCCTGCGCACTGGGGCTGTCCAGCGAGTACAGCAGCCAATCGTCGGCGCGGAACGGGCGGTGGAACCAGATCGCGTGGTCCAGCGAGGCCATCTGCACGTGCGGATGATAGTAGCTGATGCCGTGCGGGAAGGTCGCCGTGCCCAGCAGGTGGAAGTCCGACGCGTAGGCCAGCAGTGCCTGGTGCAGCTCGTGAGCATCGCCCACGCGCTCGCTCAGGCGCAGCCAGACCTGGTGGTAGGGCGGGCGCTTGGGCGGGTTCAGTTCATCGCGGGGATACACATGGCGGAACTCGAACGGACCGCCGCGCGAGAGCCAGCGCTGCACCTTGATCGGCAGGCGCTCAAGCACCTCCGCCGGCAACGGCCGGTTCGGTTCGATGTCTTCCGGTTGCGGCACTTCGGGCATCTTGTGCTGGTGCTCGGCACCGGATTCGGCCTGCTGGAACGAGGCCGCGCAGAAGAAGATCACCTTGCCATGCTGGATGGCGGTCACCCGGCGCACCGAGAAGCTGCCGCCGTCGCGGGTACGGTCGACGTCGTAGACGATCGGATGGTCGATGTTGCCGGCGCGGAGGAAATAGGCGTGCAGCGAGTGCACATGGCGACCATTGTCGACCGTGGCCTGCGCGGCCGCCAGGGCCTGGCCCAGCACCTGCCCGCCGAACACGTACTTGGTACCGATGTCGCGGCTCTGGCCGCGGAACAGGTTGTCCTCCAGCCGCTCCAGGGTGAGCAGATCGATCAGCTCGGAGACGACGGGTTCGGGCATGTCGTTCAAGGGGGCGGCCACAGCGATGAAAGAGGGGTCGATTATACCGGTGTAGGCCGGATGCCCCATCTTCGGTAGTGCCGGCCGCTGGCCGGCATCCGCAGGCGTCCCGGAAGGATCGCCAGGCTGCCGGCAGTGGCCGGCACTACCGTTTACTTGCCGAGACGCGCCGCCAGTGCCTGCAGTGCGTTCTGCGCATCCGGGGCGAACCAGGCCTCGACGAAGCGGTCGAGCTGGATCAGGTCCGGATGCAGGGCGTCGTGCAGCTCGGCGCGGGCGATGGCACGGGTCAGCAGCATCGGCTGCCGCGGCTGCTTCAGCAGATCCTGCAGCCAGGCCACCGCACGGGCCGCCACCAGTTCGCCATCCACCAGTTCGTCGACCAGGCCGATCTGCAGCGCCTGTTCGGCCGGTACCAGCGCGCCGGTGGCCAGCAGCACGCTGGAGCGGTGCGCGCCCACCGCACGGCGCAACAGGCGCTGGATGCCTTCCGGTGCGATCAGGCCGACCTGCACTTCGTTCAGGCCGATGGCATACGGGCGCGCCGGATCGGCACTGCGTGCCATCACCCGGTAGTCGCAGCACAGGGCCAGCACGCAGCCGCCCGCCGGTGCATGGCCGGTGATCGCCGCAACCACCGGGATGCGGCTCTCGGCCAGCGTGCGTACCGCGCCGAAGAACGCGTTCCAGGTGTCCAGCAGCTTGTGCTTGTCATCGCCATGCGAGAGCAGGTGCGGCACGTCCATGCCGCCGGTGAAGATGCGCTCGCTGCCGGACAGCACGATGCCGTGCGCGTCCTCGGCCATCGCCAGTTCGATGGCATGGATCAACTGCCGGCACAGCTCGGTGTCCAGTGCATTGACCGGCGGCCGCGCCAGCCGCAGTTCGCGGATGGGGCCATGGTTGATCACCTCGATGAGCGTCGTCATGCTGCGGGTCTCGTTGCGAAGAAGGAACCTGGCCGATGATAACCAAACCATTCGTTGGCGTACTGTTGATGATGTGTGGGGGCGCAGCATCGGCGGCGGCCGCGGTGCCGGAGTGCGTCACCGTCTCGCAGGGCTGGGTACGTCTGCCGCCCAGCCCGACGGCGACGCCCATGACTGCCGGCTATGGCGTGATCCGTAACGGCTGCTCCACCGCGGTGACCATCATCGGTGCGCGCAGTGCGAGTTTCGGTGATGTGTCGTTGCACGAGACCCGGATCGTCGACGGGGTCAGCCGCATGCGTGCCGTCGAGCGCTTGCCATTGGCGCCGGGCGAACGCGCCGTGCTCAAGCCCGGCGGCCTGCACCTGATGTTGATGGACGGCAGGCGCGCATTGGAGGAGGGGCAGCCTGTGTGGCTGCAGGTGCAACTGGAGGGGGGCACCGAAGTCAGCACGGCCCTGATAGTGCGCAAGGCCGCGCCGTAACGCGGCGCTCGTTCCGCCGGGCATGGCCCGGCGCTACCCAGGCATCACCGCCGAATCCACATCGGTAGCGCCGGGCCATGCCCGGCGAGCGCGCAGCGCGGTGGGGCTTACGACCAGTCGTAAGAGAACAGCACCGTGCGGCTTTCCGGCTCGTACAGCATCACGATCGCATCGGCACCGGTTGCACACCAGTTGTAGCCGGCCACTTCGGCCACGGCGAAGAACTTGTGGCCATCGCGGGTGATGATCGCGCGCTCGGCATCGTCCGGCGCATGCCGGTCGTCGGCAGCCTCGGTGAACGCCAGTGCGAAGGCGGCCGGAATCTCCGCGGTTTCGATCCAGTTGCCGGTCGAGATCTGCCCGCCCAGCACATCGAGGTACGCCTGCTCGCCGGGCTCGCCGTCGCCATAGCGCGAATAGCTGGCCAGGCGTCCATGCTGCTGGAAGTACGCACGTGCCTTGCTGTAGCTCTCACGCATCTCAGCGATGTGCTCCAGCGCGTCTTTGTCCTGCACCTGGTCGCCGATGAAGTAGCCCTCCTCACCGAGGAAACGCATACGGTTGTCGGCGGTCAATTCAAAAGCGATCCAGTTGGTGCCGGTGAACGCGTTGTGGTGTTCTTCGGTGGTTTCACCGATGCAGCCGTCGTAGGGCTCGATCGGGCACAGCATCGTGGCCACGCTGCCGGCCAGTTCCGGGCGCAGCACGCCCAGGTCGATCTTCAGCAGCGGCAACAGGTGCTGGCCAAGCCAGGCCTGGTCATCCGGGAACACGTCGGCGGGGAAGGGGACCATGCTGGGCAGCAGGTCGCGCAGTTCGGTCTGGTGGATCATGTCAGTCCTTTGATGTGGAACGGTAGCGCCGGGCCATGCCCGGCGGGGAGAGTGCCGGCCAGCGGCCGGCACTACCTTCAGGTGGACGCGCTGCGGATCGCGTCCGGCAGCGGCGCGCTCTTGCCGGTCTGCGTGTCCATCCACACCACCACCACGTTGCCGTCCGAATACAGCTTCGACTCGTCCTGCTGGTCGACGATGCGATGACCGATGGTCACGCTGCTGTTGCCCAGGCGTTCGACGAACAGCTCGACCAGGATGTCGTTGGGCCACACGATCGGCAACCGGTAGTTGACGTTGGTGGCAGCCACCACCGGTGCGATGCGGTCGGTCATCGACACGCCTTCCACGCCCAGCATCCAGCGCACGCGCGCCTCTTCCAGGTAGGAGATGTACTTGGCGTTGTTGACGTGGCCCATGCTGTCCATGTCACGCCAGCGCACGCTGATCGGAATGCGGGCCAGGATCTTGTGTTCGCTGCTCATCAGGCGTCCTTCTTCTTCTTGGTGCCGGCCGTGGCGGTCTTGCTGGCCTTGCCGGTGCTCTTGGCGGCAGCTGCCTTCTTCGCCGGCTTCTCGGGCTTCACCTTGCGCGGCGGGCGCGCATCGGGCTTGTTGGCCACGGCGGCGGGCTGGTCCGGTCGCGCAGTAGTGGACGGCAGCATCCGGGCGAGGAACTGCCCGGTATACGAATCCGGGCATGCGGCCACGTCTTCCGGCGTACCGGTCACCAGGATGGTGCCGCCGCGATGACCGCCTTCCGGACCCAGGTCAACGATCCAGTCCGCGGTCTTGATGACGTCCAGGTTGTGCTCGATCACCACCACCGTGTTGCCCTCGTCGCGCAGCTTGTGCAGCACGCCGAGCAGCGCCTCGATGTCGTGGAAGTGCAGGCCGGTGGTCGGCTCGTCGAGGATGTACAGGGTGCGGCCGGTATCGCGGCGCGACAGTTCCTTGGACAGCTTCACGCGCTGCGCTTCACCACCGGACAGCGTGGTCGCGCTCTGCCCCAGCTTGATGTAGCTCAGGCCGACATCGACCAGGGTCTCCAGCTTGCGGGCGATGGACGGGACCGGTTCGAACAGCTTCAGTGCATCCTCGACGGTCATTTCCAGCACGTCGTTGATGTTGAAGCCCTTGTACAGGATCTCCAGCGTTTCGCGGTTGTAGCGCTTGCCATGGCAGACGTCGCAGGGCACGTACACGTCGGGCAGGAAGTGCATCTCGACCTTGATCAGGCCATCGCCCTGGCAGGCCTCGCAGCGGCCGCCACGCACGTTGAAACTGAAGCGCCCCGGCGAATAGCCGCGCGCACGCGATTCGGGCACCTGTGCGAACAGCTCGCGCAGCGGAGTGAACAAGCCGGTGTAGGTGGCCGGGTTCGAGCGCGGGGTACGGCCGATCGGCGACTGGTCGATGTCCACCACCTTGTCGAACAGGTCCAGGCCATCGATCTCCTTGTACGGCGCGATCGGGTGCGAGGCGCCGTTGATCTCGTTGGCAGCCAGCGAGAACAGGGTGTCGTTGATCAGGGTTGACTTGCCCGAGCCGGACACGCCGGTCACGCAGGTCAGCAGCCCCGCCGGGATGGCCAGGTCCACGCCTTTCAGGTTGTTGCCGGTGGCGCCACGCAGATGCAGCGTCATCTTCGGGTTCGGCTTGTGCCGGCGCGCCGGGATCTTGATCGCGCGCTTGCCCGACAGGTACTGGCCGGTCAGCGAACGCGGTGCATCGAGGAGGTCCTGCAGGCTGCCCTGGCCGACGATCTCACCGCCGTGCACGCCCGCACCCGGACCGATGTCCAGCACGTAGTCGGCCAGGCGGATCGCATCTTCGTCGTGCTCGACCACGATCACCGTGTTGCCAAGGTCGCGCAGGCGGGTGAGGGTGCCCAGCAGGCGCTCGTTATCGCGCTGGTGCAGGCCGATGGACGGCTCATCGAGCACGTACATCACGCCCACCAGACCAGCACCGATCTGGCTGGCCAGACGGATGCGCTGTGCCTCGCCACCGGACAGGGTGTCGGCCTTGCGCTCCAGGGTCAGGTAATCCAGGCCGACGTCGACCAGGAAGCCTAGGCGTTCGCCGATCTCCTTGACGATCTTCGCAGCGATCTCGCCACGCCAGCCCGGCAGGCTGAGTTCGCTGAAGAACTTCAGGGCTTCATCGATCGGCAGCACCACCAGTTCCGGCAGCGGGCGGTCGGCCACGAACACGTTGCGTGCGGCCTTGTTCAGGCGCGCGCCGTTGCACTCGGGGCAGGCATGTTCGCTGATGTACTTGCCCAGCTCTTCCTGCACCGCCGCCGATTCGGTTTCCTTGTAGCGGCGTTCGAGGTTGGGAATGATGCCTTCGAAGCGGTGCTTGCGCTGGGTGCGGCCACCGGCCTCGGTGAAGTAGGTGAAGGTGATCGCGTCCTCGCCGCTGCCGTACAGCACGGCCTGCTGCACCTTTGCCGGCAGCGAGTTCCACGCCGCGTCGGTGTCGAACTTGTAGTGCTTGGCCAGCGAGGCGATCAGCTGGAAGTAATAGGCGTTGCGGCGATCCCAGCCACGCACGGCACCGGCCGCCAGCGACAGCTCCGGATGCACCACCACGCGCGAGGGATCGAAGAACTCGGCCATTCCCAGCCCGTCGCAGCCGGGGCAGGCGCCCATCGGTGCGTTGAACGAGAACAGGCGCGGCTCCAGTTCCGGCAGCGAGTAGTCGCAGACCGGGCAGGAATACTTGGACGAGAACAGGGTAGGGGTCGCAGCGGCATCGTCCAGCGACTGCACCGACGCCATGCCATCACCCAGCTTCAGGGCGGTTTCGAAGCTCTCGGCCAGGCGCTGCTTGATGTCTTCGCGCGGGCGGAAGCGATCGATCACCGCTTCGATGGTGTGCTTCTGGCGCAGCGCCAGCGGCGGCACCGCGTCGATTTCGTACAGTTCGCCATCGACGCGCACACGCACGAAACCCTGCGCACGCAGCTGGTCGAACACCTGCGCGTGCTCGCCCTTGCGGTCGCGGATCACCGGCGCCAGCAGCATGTAGCGCTGTTCCGGGTCCAGCGTCAGCATATGGTCGACCATCTGGCTGACCGTCTGCGCTTCCAGCGGATAGCCGTGGTCGGGGCAACGCGGCGTGCCGACGCGTGCATACAGCAGGCGCAGGTAGTCGTAGATCTCGGTGATGGTGCCGACCGTCGAGCGCGGGTTGTGCGAGGTCGACTTCTGCTCGATAGAGATCGCCGGCGACAGGCCTTCGATATGGTCCAGGTCCGGCTTTTCCATCACGCTCAGGAACTGCCGCGCGTACGCCGACAGGGACTCGACGTAACGCCGCTGCCCCTCGGCATAGATGGTGTCGAACGCCAGCGACGACTTGCCCGAGCCGGACAGGCCGGTGATCACGATCAGTTTGTCGCGGGGCAGGTCGAGGTCGATGTTCTTGAGGTTGTGCGTCCGCGCGCCGCGGATGCGGATGAAATCCATCGCCATGGGGAATCCGGTTGTGGGGGCGTGGCTGGGCCGCCGGGCCAGCGATAGGGCGGCAATCGGTCAGCCTACCGAGGTGACCAGATGGGGGCAATGGGCGACAATGCCAGCCCGGTGTCTCACCCGGTGAGACCGCCTGTCAGGCAGGGGTCAGATCCCTTTTCACCGTGTGAAAAGGGATCTGACCCCGTTCCGGCCCGGCCTCCAGAGCCGTTCAGGGGTTGACTTGACCCGTCCACGGTGGTCCACGTACAATCCCGCTCCTGTCCGCCCTCGACGGCGGCAGTCCATAGACCACAATAACTACAGAGGAAGTCTGGTCATGTACGCAGTACTGGTCACCGGCGGTAAGCAATACCGCGTGGCGCAGGGCGAAAAGCTCCGCATTGAAAAGCTCGAAGTCGAAGTCGGCAGCGAGATCAAGTTCGACAACATCCTGCTGCTCGGCGACAGCGATGGCATCAAGATCGGCGACGCCCTGAGCGGCGCTGCGGTCACCGCCACCGTCCTGTCCCAGGGTCGTGCCGACAAGGTCCGGATCATCAAGTTCCGTCGCCGTAAGCACCACATGAAGCGCCAGGGTCACCGTCAGTACTACACCGAAATCGAGATCACCGGCATTGCCGGTGGCAGCAAGTAAGGAGATAGGTCATGGCACATAAAAAAGGCGTAGGCTCTTCGCGCAACGGTCGCGACTCCAACCCGAAGTACCTCGGCGTCAAGATCTTCGGTGGCCAGGCCATCGAAGCAGGCAACATCATCGTGCGTCAGCGCGGCACTCAGTTCCACCCGGGTACCGGCGTCGGCCTCGGCCGTGACCACACCCTGTTCGCCCTGACGGACGGCAAGGTGGAGTTCACCGTGAAGGGCCCGAAGAAGCGTCGCACCGTCAGCGTCGTCTCGGTCGAAGCCTGATAAGGCTGCGTCCGGCGCCCATGCCTCGGCATGGCCGTGCTGGATGAAGAGCTCGCTGCATGAAGAGCCCCGCTTCGGCGGGGCTTTTCGTTGGAATCAATGGTAAAACGGGCATCGCCCGGTTGTCGGCCAGCGGCCGGCACTACATCAAGGTGGCGGCGTGCATGCCGCGCCCATCGCAGGCATCGAAACAATGAAACTGGTAGACGAAGCAGAAATCGAAGTGTTCGCCGGCAACGGCGGCAACGGCTGCATTGGCTTCCGTCGCGAGAAGTTCATTCCGCTCGGCGGCCCGGACGGCGGCGACGGCGGTGCGGGCGGCAGCGTGTGGATCCGCGCCGACGAAAACCTCAACACCCTGGTCGACTTCCGCCATGACCGCATCTTCAAGGCGCAGCGCGGCGAGAACGGCATGGGCCGCCAGGCTTATGGCAAGGGTGGCGAAGACATGGTCATCACCGTGCCGGTCGGCACCGTGATCATCAACGTGGCCACCGATGAAATCATCGGCGACCTGACCCAGCATGGTGATCGCCTGCTGGTGGCCAAGGGCGGCCGCGGCGGCCTGGGCAACATGCATTTCAAGAGCTCCACCAACCGCTCGCCGCGCCAGGCGCTGCCGGGTGAGCCGGGTGAGGAGCGCACGCTGAAGCTGGAGCTGAAGCTGCTGGCCGATGTCGGCCTGCTGGGCTTCCCCAACGCCGGCAAGAGCACCCTGATCCGCGCCGTCTCTGCGGCAACGCCGAAGGTGGCCGATTACCCGTTCACCACGCTGTACCCGAACCTGGGTGTGGTGAAGGTGGAAAACTACCGCAGCTTCGTGATCGCCGATATTCCGGGCCTGATCGAAGGTGCTGCCGACGGTGCCGGCCTGGGCGCGCAGTTCCTGCGCCACCTGCAGCGCACCCGCCTGCTGCTGCATCTCGTCGACATTTCGCCGATGGAGGGTGGTGTGGAAGGTGTGTCGCCGGTCGAGCAGGTGCGTGCCATCGAGCGCGAACTGGAAAAGCACGATCCGGAGCTGCTGGCCAAGCCGCGCTGGCTGGTGCTGAACAAGGCCGACCTGATGTTCGAGGACGAGGCCAAGGCCGCTGCCGAGAAGATCGTCGCCGAGCTGGGCTGGAAGGAGCCGTGGTTCCTGGTGTCCGCACTGGGTCGCGAAGGCACCTTCCCGATCATGAGCCGGATCATGGCGTTCTTCGATCGCCAGAAGGAAGACGAGCTCGAGGCGGCACGCAACGCGCAGTAATGCCGTTGTGGGTCCCGCGAAAAACCCGGCTTCGGCCGGGTTTTTTTTACGTGGGTAGTGCCGGCCGCTGGCCGGCAATCCACCGAGGTTGCCGGCCGGCGGCCGGCACTACCGGATTGCAGGCAACAAAAAACCCGGCCGAGGCCGGGCTTTTGCGTGCTGCCGGAGCCGGGGCTCCAGCAACCAACCGGATCAGGCGGCCTGGAGGGCCTTGATGCGGTCGTTCAGGCGGCTCTTGTGGCGAGCAGCCTTGTTCTTGTGGATCAGGCCACGCGCGCTGAAACGATCCAGGATCGGCTGGGCAACGGCGAAGGCGGCTTGAGCGCCGGCGGCATCGTTGGCGTCCAGCGCCTTGATCACTTTCTTGACAGCGGTGCGCAGCATCGAGCGCTGAGCCACGTTGCGCGCGTTGCGCACGACGGTCTGCTTGGCGCGCTTCTTGGCGGACTTGATATTGGCCACGGTGGTGGTTTCCTGAAAAATCGGTGTTATGGGAACAGCAGGCTAGCTAGTATGATGGCGTAAGAAATGTACGTCAAGTCGATTGTCAAGAGGGACGTTGAGTGAGTTCACCCAAGATGTTGCGGGGCCTGCTGTCGTTCAGCAGCATGACCATGGTCTCGCGGGTTCTCGGCCTGGTCCGGGACCAGGTAGTGACCTCGACCTTCGGCACCAACGCCATCACCGATGCTTTCTGGGTCGCCTTCAGGATACCCAATTTCCTGCGCCGGCTGTTCGCCGAGGGTTCCTTTGCCACCGCATTCGTGCCGGTGTTCACCGAGGTGAAGGAAACCCGCAGCCACGCCGAGCTGCGTGAACTGATGGCCCGCACCGCCGGCACCCTGGGCGGCGTGCTGATGCTGGTCACCGCGCTGGCGCTGATCTTCGCCCCGCAGCTGGCCTCGGTCTTCTCCAGTGGGGTGGACACCGACCCGGCCAAGCAGGGCCTGCTGGTCGACCTGTTCCGCCTGACCTTTCCGTTCCTGCTGTTCGTCTCGCTGACGGCCCTGGCCGGCGGTGCGCTGAACAGTTTCCAGCGCTTCGCGATGCCGGCGCTGACCCCGGTCATCCTCAACCTGTGCATGATCGCCGGCGCGCTGTGGCTGGCGCCGCGGCTGGGTGGCACACCGGAAAAGCAGATCCTCGCCCTCGGCTGGGCGGTGCTGGCCGCCGGCCTGCTGCAGCTGCTGTTCCAGCTGCCTTCGTTGAAGGGCATCGACCTGCTGACCCTGCCGCGCTGGGGCTGGAACCATCCGGGCGTGCGCAAGGTGATGACGCTGATGGTGCCGACCCTGTTCGGCTCGTCGGTGGCGCAGATCAACCTGCTGCTGGACACCGTCATCGCCGCCAAGCTGACCGACGGTTCGCAGTCCTGGCTGTCGCTGGCCGATCGCTTCCTGGAACTGCCGCTGGGCGTGTTCGGCGTGGCCCTGGGCACGGTGATCCTGCCGGCGCTGGCCCGGCACCACGTCAGCACCGACCGCGAAGGCTTCTCGCGCTCGCTGGACTGGGGCCTGCGCATGACCCTGCTGATCTCGGTGCCGGCCATGCTCGGCCTGCTGCTGCTGGCCGAACCGCTGATCTCCACGATCTTCCAGCACGGCCAGTTCACCGCCTTCGACACCCGCATGACGGCGCTGTCGGTGTACGGCCTGAGCTTCGGCCTGCCGGCGTTCGCGCTGCTGAAGGTGGTGCTGCCGGCGTTCTACGCGCGCCAGGACACCAGGACGCCGGTGCGCGCCGGCGTCGCCGCGCTGGTGGCCAACATGGTGTTCAACTTCGCCCTGCTGGCGGTGCTGTACCAGGTGATGGTGCCCGACGAGCTGAAGGCGCAGGGGGTGATGGCGGCGCTGGGCAAGCAGCCCGGCCTGCACCTGGCGCTGGGCATCGCCAGCGCGCTGTCCAGTTACCTGAACCTGGGGCTGCTCTGGTACTGGCTGGGCAAGACCGATGTCTACCAGCGGCGTCCGGGCTGGGGCGGCTACCTGCTGCGCCTGTTGCTGGCGTGCACGGCGATGGTCGGCGTGCTGCTGGCCCTGCTGTACTGGCTGCCGGGCTTCTCGTCGATGGGCGTGTGGGAACGGATCGGCGCGCTCGGCCTGCTGGTCGGCGGTGGCGGGCTGACCTATCTGCTGGCGATGGTGGCGATGGGCTTCCGTCCGCGCGACCTGCGTGGGCATTGATCGTGGCTCCCGGCGGCTATACTTCAGGGTTACACCATTGAAGGGGCGGGCTTCGGCCGGCCGGAACGAGAGTTGATGAGCAGGCTGTTCAGAAGCGTCGAGGGCGGGGAGCTGTTCCCCAACGGAAGCGTGGTCTGCATCGGTGCATTCGACGGCCTCCACCTGGGCCATCGTGCGCTGGTGCGGCACGCGGTCGCGCGTGCGCGCGCCTTGGGTGTGGCTGCGGTGGCGGTGGCCTTCGAGCCCTTGCCGCGTGAGTTCTTCGCCCAGGGTACGCCGCCGCCGCGGTTGACCCTGGCACGCAGCAAGGTCGAGATCCTGCACGAACTGGGCGTTGATGCGATCGGCCTGCTGCGCTTCGACGCGGCGATGGCGGCGATGCCCGCCGAAACCTTCGTGCGCCAGCTGCTGGCGCAGCGCCTGAACGCCCGCGAGGTCTGGATCGGGCCGGAGTTCTGTTTCGGCAACCGTCGCCGTGGCGATCTGGCCCTGCTGCAGGCGCTGGGCGCCGAGCTCGGTTTCAGCGCCGGCGAGATCGAAGCGGTCGACCTGCATGGTGACCGCATCTCCAGCACCCGTATCCGCCAGCTGCTGCAGGAAGGCGACTTCGCCCGCGTCGGCGACCTGCTCGGTCGCCCGTACTCGATCAGCGGGCGGGTCGTGCGCGGGCGCCAGCTCGGCCGTACGCTGGGCTTCCCCACCGCCAACCTGCGTTTCCCGAAGACCCCGGCACTGTCGGGCATCTACGCGACCTGGGTGCACGGGGTGTTCGACCAGCCGTGGCCGTCGGTGTCCAGTTTCGGCACCCGGCCGACCGTGGACGGCGTGGAGCCGCTGCTGGAAGCGCACCTGTTTGATTTCCAGGGCGACCTGTACGGGCGCCACATCGAAGTCGAATTCGTTGCCAAACTGCGTGACGAAGAGAAATTCAACGATCTGGCGGCGCTGACCGACCAGATGCACCGCGACGCCGAACAGGCGCGTGCCATCCTTTCCGAACATAGATTGCGAGCCACTGCGTGAGCCAGGACTACAAGACCACCCTCAACCTGCCGGCCACCGAATTCCCGATGCGCGGCGACCTGCCCAAGCGCGAGCCGGGCATTCTGGCGCGCTGGGAAGAGCAGGGGCTCTACCAGCAGCTGCGCGACAACGCCGCCGGCCGCCCGCTGTTCGTGCTGCATGACGGCCCGCCGTACGCCAATGCGCGCATCCACCTGGGCCATGCGGTCAACAAGATCCTCAAGGACATCATCGTCAAGTCGCGCTACCTGGCCGGCTTCGATGCGCCCTATGTACCGGGCTGGGACTGCCATGGCCTGCCGATCGAAATCGCGGTGGAAAAGAAGTGGGGCAAGGTCGGGGTGAAGCTCGATGCGGTCGCGTTCCGGCAGAAGTGCCGCGAGTTCGCCGAGGAGCAGATCGACATCCAGCGCGCCGACTTCAAGCGCCTGGGCGTCACCGGCGACTGGGACAACCCGTACAAGACCCTGAGCTTCGATTTCGAGGCCAACGAGATCCGCGCGCTGTCCAAGGTCATCGCCAACGGCCACCTGCTGCGCGGCGCCAAGCCGGTGTACTGGTGCTTCGACTGCGGCTCGGCGCTGGCCGAAGCCGAGATCGAATACCAGGAAAAGACCTCGCCGGCGATCGACGTGGCCTACACCGCGCGCGATGCGCAGGCCGTGGCGCAGGCGTTCGGCGTAAGCGTGCCGGCCGACGTGGAAGTGGCCGTGCCAATCTGGACCACCACCCCGTGGACGCTGCCGGCCTCGCTGGCGGTATCGCTGGGCGCGGACATCCGCTACGTGCTGGCCGAAGGCCCGGCGCACAACGGCAAGCGCCGTTGGCTGGTGCTGGCCGCTGCACTGGCCGAGCGCTCGCTGCAGCGCTACGGCGTGGACGCGGTGGTGCTGCACGGTGAGGCCGAAGGTTCGGCGCTGGAAAACCAGCTGCTGATCCATCCGTTCTACCCGGAGCGCGAGATCCTCGTGCTCAACGGCGAACACGTGTCCGACGAGGACGGTACCGGTGCGGTGCATACCGCCCCTGGCCACGGCCAGGAAGACTACGTGGTCAGCCAGAAGTACGGCCTGCTGGACAAGTACAACGCCGGCCAGGTGACCCCGGTTGACGGCCGTGGCGTATACCTGGAATCGACCCCGCCGGCAGGCGAGGTGGTGCTGGCGGGCCAGCACCTGTGGAAGGCGCAGGAGGCGATCGTGCAGGTGCTGCGCGACAGCGGCGCGCTGCTGGCCTTCGTCGAGATCCGCCACAGCTACCCGCACTGCTGGCGGCACAAGACGCCGGTGGTGTTCCGCGCCACCCCGCAGTGGTTCATCTCGATGGACAAGGCCAACCTGCGCAGCGATGCGCTGGCCGCCATCGACACCGTCGGCTGGTTCCCGACGTGGGGCAAGGCGCGCATCCAGAGCATGGTCGACGGCCGCCCGGACTGGACCATCTCGCGCCAGCGCACGTGGGGCGTGCCGATCGCACTGTTCACCCATCGCCAGACCGGCGAGATCCACCCGCGTTCGGTGGAGCTGATGCAGCAGGTGGCCGACCGCGTCCAGGCCGAGGGCATCGACGTGTGGTACTCGCTGGACGCGGCCGAACTGCTGGGCGCTGAAGCGGCCGACTACGAGAAGGTCACCGACATCCTTGATGTCTGGTTCGACTCGGGCGTGACCCATGAGGCCGTGCTGGCTGCCCGTGGCTTCGGCAAGCCGGCCGACCTGTACCTGGAGGGTTCGGACCAGCATCGCGGCTGGTTCCAGTCCTCGCTGCTGACCGGCGTGGCCATCGACAAGCGCGCGCCGTACAAGCAGTGCCTCACCCACGGTTTCACCGTGGACGAGCACGGCCGCAAGATGTCCAAGTCGCTGGGCAACGGCATCGAGCCGCAGGAAATCATGAACAAGCTGGGCGCGGACATCCTGCGCCTGTGGATCGCCTCGGCCGACTACAGCAACGAGATGTCGCTGTCGCAGGAAATCCTCAAGCGCACCGCCGACGCCTACCGTCGCCTGCGCAACACCGCACGCTTCCTGCTGGGCAACCTGGACGGTTTCGATCCGGCCCAGCACCTGCGCCCGCTCGACGAGATGGTCGCGCTGGACCGCTGGATCGTGCATCGCGCCTGGGAACTGCAGGAGAAGATCAAGGCCGCGTATGACAACTACGACATGGCCGAGATCGTGCAGCTGCTGCTGAACTTCTGCAGCGTGGACCTGGGCTCGCTGTACCTGGACGTGACCAAGGACCGCCTGTACACGATGCCGACCGATTCGGATGGTCGTCGTTCGGCGCAGAGCGCGATGTACCACATCGCCGAAGCGTTCACCCGCTGGGTGGCGCCGATCCTGACCTTCACCGCCGATGAGCTGTGGGGGTATCTGCCGGGCGACCGTGCCGGCCACGTGCTGTTCACCACCTGGTACGAGGGCCTGGCTCCGCTGCCGGCCGACGCACAGCTCAACGCGGCCGACTTCGACCAGCTGCTGGCCCTGCGCGAGCAGGTGGCCAAGGTGCTGGAGCCGATGCGCGCCAATGGTGCGATCGGCGCCGCGCTGGAAGCGGAGATCACCATCGCCGCCAGCGAAGAGCAGGCGACCCGCTGGCAGCCGCTGGCCGATGAACTGCGCTTCCTGTTCATCAGCGGTGACGTGCAGGTGCGTCCGGCGACCACCGACGAGGTGTTCGTCAGCGCGCAGCCGACGCAGAAAGCCAAGTGCGTGCGCTGCTGGCACCACCGTGCCGACGTCGGCAGCAATGCCGACCACCCGGAACTGTGCGGCCGCTGCGTGACCAACGTCGCCGGTGCCGGCGAAGTGCGGAGCTGGTTCTGATGGCCGCCGCGCGCCCGCATCCCAATGCGCTGATCTGGCTGCTGCTGTCGGCAGTCATCATCGGCCTGGACCAGTGGTCGAAGGCCTGGGTGCTGTCGAGCCTGCCGGAGTTCCAGCCGGTGGTGGTCATCGACGGCTTCTGGAACTGGTACCGCACCTACAACACCGGGGCAGCGTTCAGCTTCCTGAGCGATGCCGGTGGCTGGCAGAAGCACTTCTTCACAGTGCTGGCGATCGCCATCAGCGGCCTGATGGCCTGGTGGCTGCGCGCGACCGCCCGTGGCAACTGGAAGGCCGCCGTGCCGTACGCGCTGATCATCGGCGGTGCGATCGGCAACGTCATCGACCGCCAGGTGCATGGCCACGTGGTCGATTTCATCCAGTGGTACGTCGGCGAGCATGTCTGGCCGTCGTTCAACATCGCCGATTCGGCCATCGTGGTGGGTGCCGTCGGCATCGCCCTGTTCGGCCTGTTCGACGGCAAGTCCGCCAAAAAGGCGGATAATGCCAATCCGAAACCGTAAGCCGGCCGCTGCCGGGAGACTGAACTGATGGATGTGCTGCTCGCCAACCCGCGTGGTTTCTGTGCCGGTGTCGATCGTGCGATCGAGATCGTCAAGCGCGCGATCGAAACGCTGGGCGCGCCCATCTATGTCCGCCATGAAGTGGTGCACAACCGCTTCGTGGTCGACGACCTGAAGCAGCGCGGCGCGATCTTCGTCGAGGAGCTCGACGAAGTGCCGGACAACAACACCGTCATCTTCAGCGCCCATGGCGTTTCCCAGGCCGTGCGCCAGGAAGCCGAGCGGCGTGGCCTGAAAGTGTTCGACGCCACCTGTCCGCTGGTGACCAAGGTCCACTTCGAAGTCGCCCGCCACTGCCGTGCCGGCCGTGACGTGGTGCTGATCGGCCACGCCGGTCATCCGGAAGTGGAAGGCACCATGGGCCAGTGGAACCGCGAAGCGGGTACCGGCCAGATCTACCTGGTCGAGGACGTGGAGCAGGTGGCCACCTTGCACATCAACCAGCCGGAAAACTTCGCCTACACCACCCAGACCACGCTGTCGGTGGATGACACGCGCGGCATCATCGATGCGCTGCGCGAGCGCTACCCGGCGATGCAGGGGCCGAAGAACGACGACATCTGCTACGCCACGCAGAACCGCCAGGACGCCGTGCGCGACCTGGCCAAGCGCTGTGACCTGGTGCTGGTGGTCGGTTCGCCGAACAGCTCCAATTCCAACCGCCTGAGCGAGCTGGCCCGCCGTGAAGGCGTGGAGAGCTACCTGATCGACGGTGCACACGAGATCGACCCGGCCTGGGTGGTGGGCAAGCAGCATATCGGCGTGACCGCTGGTGCCTCGGCACCGCAGGTGCTGGTCGATGGCGTGCTGGCGCGTCTGGCCGAGCTGGGGGCTTCCGGTATCGGTGAGCTGGACGGCGAGCCGGAATCGATGGTGTTCGCGCTGCCGAAGGAACTGCGCCTGCGCCTGGTCGACTGACCGGCAGCGCTGCCGGTGGGTGCGAACCCTGGTTCGCATTGTCGGCTGTACGTCATCCACGCATGGCGTGGATCTACCCGGTACTGCTCTGCTTTCCAGTAGATCCACGCCATGCGTGGATGCTGCCAGTCTTCGCCGACGCTCCGATGAGGCTTTGCCGCATCTGGTCGATGCGCCACTGACCATGACCTTCGGCCATGGGGCTCGGCACCTCACAGGCCTAGCATCGGGGAATCCTTCGCTGCTGGAAGTTGCCGATGAAAACCCGTGCCCTGGTGATGTCCGTGCTGTTCGCGCTGGCGGCTACGCCCGCGCTGGCGCAGACTCCGCCACCGGGTGATACCGCCGCCCCCGGCCTGCTGCGCATCGACGTCGATGCACGCGACCTGGCCCGGCGCATCTTCAAGGTGACTGCCACCGTACCGGCCAAGCCTGGCCCGATGACCCTGCTGTACCCGCAGTGGATTCCCGGCAACCATTCGCCCACCGGCCCGATCGACAAGCTGGCCGGCCTGCGCGTCACTGCCAACGGCAAGCCGCTGGCCTGGCAGCGCGACCAGTACAACGTGTACGCGTTCAAGGTGGATGTGCCGGCGGGCGTGAGTGAGATCGTCGCCCACTTCGACTTCCTGTCCTCGCAGGGCGGCAGCCAGGGCCGGGTGGTGATGACCCCGGAAATGCTCAACCTGCAGTGGAACGCCAACTCGCTGTATCCGGCCGGCGTGGACGCGCGCAACCTGCAGGCGCAGGCCAGCGTGACCCTGCCCAAGGGCTGGGCCTACGCGACTGCACTGGAAACCGCACGCCGCGATGGCGACACCGTGGTGTTCAAGCCGATTTCCTATGACCACCTGGTCGATTCGCCGCTGTTTGCCGGTGAGCATCACCAGCGCATCGACCTCGACCCGGGCGCGAAGGCGCCGGTACATCTGAACGTGTTCGCCGACGATGCCAAATCGCTGAAGCCGACCGACGCGCAGCTGAAGGCGCACCGTGCGCTGGTGCAGCAGGCGGACAAGCTGTACGGCGCGCGCCACTACGACCACTACGAATTCCTGCTTGCGCTGACCGATCGCCTCGGCGGCATCGGCCTGGAGCACCATCGTTCCAGCGAGAACAGCGCCGACCCGGGCTACTTCACCGAGTGGGACAGCAACGCGTGGATGCGCGACCTGCTGCCGCATGAGTACACCCACTCGTGGAACGGCAAGTACCGTCGTGGTGCCGACCTGGCCACGGCCAACTTCAATACGCCGATGGGCGACAGCCTGTTGTGGGTGTACGAAGGGCAGACCCAGTTCTGGGGCCAGGTGCTGGCCGCACGTTCGGGGCTGTGGTCCAGCGAGCAGGCGCGCGACATGCTGGCCAACGTGGCGGCCACCTATGATCGTGGTCGCCCGGGCCTGGCCTGGCGGCCGCTGCAGGACACCACCAACGACCCGACCATCGCGCAGCGCCGCACGCTGCCTTATCGCAACTACCAGATGAGCGAGGACTACTACTCCGGCGGCCAGATGCTGTGGCTGGAAGTGGAGGGCAAGCTGCGCGAACTGAGTGGTAACCGGCGCAGCCTGGATGATTTCGCGCGTGCCTTCTTCGGCGTCGGCAACGGCGACTGGGACGTCAATCCGTACACCTTCAATGACGTGGTCGCGACCTTGAACGGCATCGCGCCGTACGACTGGGCGACGTTCCTGCGCGGTCGCCTGGACGGCCATGGTTCGTTGACCGGTGGCCTGGAGCTGGCGGGCTGGAAGCTGGCCTACCGCGATACTCCGAACGACGCCTACAAGGCGCAGGAAAAGCGCGCCAAGGCGGCGCTGCTCGCCTATTCGCTGGGCGCGACCGTGCTCGACAGCGGCGTGGTCGGCGACGTGATCTGGGACAGCCCTGCGTTCAATGCCGGCCTGGCACCGGGCATGAAGGTGATCGCCGTTGGTGGCCGCGAATACAGCAGCCAGCGCTTGAAGGATGCGGTGGCTGCGGCCGCCACTGACAAGGCGCCGGTCACGCTGCTGGTCAAGCAGTTCGACCGCATCGACACGATGAAGATCGGCTACCACGGTGGCCTGCAGTATCCGGTGCTGGAGCGCATCGCCGGCCGCCCGGATCGCCTTGCAGAGCTGTGGAAGGCACGATGAAGCTGCGCACGCGCGATGGGTTGATCGTGGTGGTGGCCGTGCTGGCCATCATCGGCGCCTACCTGGACGGCGACGGGCGCTGGCTGCACTGGTTGGCCAAGCCGGCGACCACGCTGCTGATCGCCGCCATCGCCTGGCAGGCGAGGCCGGCGGGCGATGCGTTCTACCGGCGTGCGGTGCTGGCCGGCATGCTGTTGTCCTGTGCAGGTGATATCGCGCTGATGCTGCCGATTGACGCGTTCGTGCCAGGCCTGGTGGCCTTCCTGCTGGCGCACCTGTGCTACATCGCCGCGTTCCGTGCCGGCCTGCGCGCGGGCCGCGGATTGCTCGCTGCCTTCGTGCTGCTTGCCGCATTCGCTTCGATCAACGTCACCGGCCTGTGGCCGCATCTACCGCTGCCGATGCGCGTTCCGGTGCTGGCCTATGTCGTGGTGCTGGCGCTGATGGCAGTGCTGGCACTGGCCCGCTACTGGAAGCGGCCACACGTCGACGCACTGGAAGCGGGCAGCGCGCGTTGGGCTGCCGCTGGCGCACTGCTGTTCGTGGCCAGTGATTCATTGCTGGCGTGGGATCGCTTCGGCGGTGGCCTGCCGATGGCCAGCCTGCTGGTGCTGTCCACCTACTACGCTGCGCAGTACGCCATCGCCCGCTCGGTGAGATAGCCCTTTTTCTACTGCAGGTTGCCCTTGGCGTCGTAGCGCAGGCGCACGGTCTGGCGGTCGCCGGCTACTTCATCCGGCAACCACACCAGCTTGCCGCCCTTGCGGATGACCACATACACATGGCCGACGTCGGCGGGCGTGCGCATCAGTGCATTGCGCTGTTGCTGCAGGGCCTGCGTCACCCGTGGTACGGCATCGAAATCGATGTTGGCCAGTGCAGTGCTGCTGCGGCGCAGGGTGATGGTCGGCGCGAACCGCTGCGGATTCACCGCATCGCCCTTGCGCCATTGTCCATGTTGGTAGTGGTAACTATCCACGTGGCCCGGCTGCTGTGGATCGACCAGGTCGATGTCGATGCGGCCGTCGTCATGGAAGTGGATGCTGTGGAAAACAACCAGGCGTTCGCCGGCCAGTCCGGGCATCGCCTCCAGCGCCTGCCGTGCCACCTGCAGGCGCTCGCTGTCGAGCAGCAGGTTCGGACGCGCGCGCCTTGACAGCGGCATCGGTTCGGGCGCCGCCCGTGGCGTTGCGATGGCCGCCGTTCGCAACGGTTGTTCCCATGGGTCTTGTTGCATCGCATCCGCAGGCACGGTCGATGCGGCACCACGCAGGGTCGCGTTGACGGTCTGCAATGCGCCGCCCGCCGTGGCGGCACCGGCCAGGGCCAGCACCACCCCGGCGAACACCAGCGGCGTGGACACGGGCCGCTTCACGCGTGCTCCATGCGCACGCTGCGGCGATCATCCGGGTCGTAGAGGATGTCGACCTGCCCGCGCGGGATGTTGGCCAGTTCGAGCAGCGCAACGAAGCGGCGCACGCTGGCCTGCTGCACGTTGCCCTCGCGGTCGAGATATTCCAGCTTGAACTCGACCTGCGGTTGTTCGTTGACGTAGGTGCCGGTCTGGCGCACGTCGAGCACCTGCGCTTCGGCGCCGATACCACGGTACTTGAGCGCTTCGCCGCGCGCGTCGATCTGCAGTGTGCCGGCCAGCAGGCGCGCCAGCAGACGCAGGCCGATCAGGTAGCCGCACAGCACCAGCGGGCAGACCAGCAGCGGATGGCCGAAGCCCAGGAACGTCCAGCCAAGTCCACCGCTCTGCAGGCGATAGGCCATGACGTACGCGGCAGCGACCACGACAATGCCGATCAGGCCGCCGATGCCGCGGCGCCACAGGCTGGCCCGGTCCAGTTCCGGTTGCGATCCTGCCAGCATCAGGTTGGGCGCGGGGCCGGGTGTGGGGCTGAGCAGCACCTCCAGCTGGTTGCCCACGGCGAAGCGCTGCAGCTGTGGCTTGCTGTCGACCACGACCAGCGTTTCGGTGATCGGGGTGCCGGACAGATTGTCGAAGGCCAGCTGCAGCCGCCACTGCGCGAAGCCGCGCACCTGCACGCCGGTCTGTTCGGCCTGCTCGATGCGTGCGTTGCGTGGTGTGCCGTCGGCCAGGATGCCGCGCACACGTTGCAACGCACGGGGTGGCGCCAGCAGCAGGTAATGCAGGAAGGCGTACAGCAGCACCAGCCACAGCGTCAGCGACGTCGCCAGCAGGGTCAGTGCCAGCCAGGGCGCGCTGCGGTCGCCCGCTTCCAGCGGCCAGCTGGTGCCGAAGTAGAGCAGGCAGGGGAAGGGCAGCGCGAAGAACAGCATGAGCGCTCCCAGGAACCAGAGGTAGGCTTTCATGACTCGCCTTCGACGCCGTGGAACAGGCGGCGTAGGGTACTACGCTCAGCGGAATTGCAGGGTCAGCAGGAAGTAGCGCCCGAGTGGATCGTCCAGCCCGGGCATCTGCCCGCCGCTGCCGACCAGGTGGTTCACCGGCCGCGTATCAAGCAGGTTGTGCACGTCCAGTGCGGCAATCACGCGCGGGCTCAGCCGCCGCGCCAGATGCAGGTTCCAGCGCAGCTGCGCCGGGTTCATGCAACGGCCCTGGTCATGCTGCTCCTGCGCGCACGCTTCACCGGCCAGCCATGCGCGGGTGCGGCCGACGCGGTTGCCTCGCAGGGCGATGTCCCAGGACGGGTTCTGCCACTGTACGTTGAGGATGCCCGCGTTCGCCGGCGTGGCATGCCCGCGCAGGTCCACCGATTCGCCATGGCCGCGATCACGACGCAGCTCCTGCTGTTTCAACGCATCCAGCGAGAACAGCCACTGCCCGTTGCGGCCGGTATCCACCCGGTACTCGCCGCGCAGTACCCAGTTGCGCGAGGTGGTGCGGCCGATGTTGTCGAATGACAAGCGAAGATCACGCAGGCGACCCTGCTCATCCAGTTCCCAGGTGCCGGGATTCCACAGGGCATCGCTGGGTTGCAGGGCGAGGATCTCGTTGCGCAGTTCGACGATGTTGTGGGTCAGTGACAGCGAGAACGCATCGTTGGGTGTCCAGCTGGCGGCCAGCGAGTGGCTGCGCGAGGTCTCGGCTTTCAGCCCATCGTTCTCCGCCACCTCCACTTCCACCGCGCAGCCGCCATCGCGCAGCGGGCGCGCGCACGGCGGCAGGGACTCCGAGGCGGGCAGGCCATACAGGCCGAAGTAGCCCGGTGGCCGCCGGCGCTCGAAGATGCTGGGAGCGCGGTAGCCGCGGCCACTGGCCAGCAGGAACGACCAGTGCGGGCTGGGGCTCCAGCGCAGGCCGGCACGCGGCGAAAACGCAGTGTCACCGCCATCGCGGTCCAGTCGCGCGGCCACGTCCAGGCGCAGTGTCGGCGCCAACGGCAGGCCCACTTCGGCGTAAGCGGCGTTGCTCTGCCGCGACAGCCGGCGTTGCTCCATCGGCAGTCCCAGCGCCAGCTCGCCCTTGCCCAGCAGCGGATCGGGCAGCGAGGTCCAGCGCTCGCGGCGCAGATCGATACCGGTGGCCAGTTGTGCTGCTCCGCCGGGCAGTGTCATCAGGGTGCGCTGCATGCCCCACCAGCCCTGCCACTGCTCGGTACGTCCGCGGTTGTGGATGGCCGGGAACAGCTCCTCTGCCAGCCCCGCCGGCAGGGTGGAAAACCCGGGCAGGAAGTCCAGCGTGCGTGCTGCTTCCAGCAGGCGTTCGCTGCGCACGGTGCCTTCGGTGCGCAGGTCCACCTGGCTGCGCTGCGCGCTGAAGCCAGCATCCCAACTGCGGCCGGCGCGCTCACGGCCCATGCCGAAACTGATGTCGCCTTCGGTGGCATGCACGCGTGGGCGTACTTCGCCGCCTTCCTGCAGGACCACGTTGAGGATCGCGCCACGGCTGAAATTGAGGGCAACGGCGGTCGGGCCCAGCTCGAAACGCTGGCGGTTGTGGCTGGCGCGTGCTTCCACGTAGGCGTAGCGTCCGTCACCGCGCTCGTGGCGATAACGCAGGTAGCCGGACAGCGTTTCCGACGCCGGTTGCAGCGAGCGCGGGCGTGCGTTGTCGAACCAGCAGCCGTCGTCTTCGCTCTGCAATGGCGGATGGCACTGCGTGGCCGGGTAGTAATCACCGTTGGGCATGATCAGCCCGATCGGGTACAGCGAGGTTTCCGCATGCCAGTCGCGCTGGTCACCGGCCACATGCTGCAGACGATGCAGATCGATGCCGGCGAACCAGCGGTCGCCGCCTTCGCGCACGCCGCCCGTGGCCGCCTGCAGCCGGTACTGATCGCCATCGCCACGGCTGCTGGCACCCGATTGCAGCGTGGCTTCCGGTCCCTCGGCCTGGTCACGCAGAATGATGTTGACCACGCCGGACATCGCATCGGCGCCGTAGATGGCCGAAGCACCGCCACGCACCAGCTCGATGCGCTCGACGAAGCTGAGCGGAATGCCTCCCAGATCGGTCAGCCCGCCTTCCTCCAGCGACACCATCGGATAGCGCGGCAGGCGCCGGCCGTTGACCAGGAACAGGGTGGCGCGTGGGCCCATGCCGTCCAGGCTGGTGGTGGCGGCCGCGCCGACCGGCAGGTACAGCGAGTCGCCGCTGCGCGAGGTGCTCAATGGCGGATGGCCGTTCATGCCGGGCAGGTGGCGCAACAGGTCGAACAGCGTGCCGTAGCCGCTGCGCAGGATGTCCTCGCGATCGATCACCGTTACCGGCAGCGTGGTCTGCACGGAGGTGCGCGGCAAGCGGCTGCCGGTGACATGGATCGGCGCCAGTTCCACCTGCACCGGCTTCGCTGGCGCGGGCGGCGGTGGCCGCCGTACCGGCTGCGCGACCACTGCGGGAGGGGCAGCGTGCCGGCGCACCACGAATCCGCCGCTGGGGGTCTGCAGGATATTCACCGGCATGCCGGCGACCAGCTGCTTGAGCGCGGCGGCCGGCGCCAGCGAACCGGCGACGCCGCCGGTGCGCAGGCCGGTCAGTTCACGTGCGTCGAACACCAGAGCAATGCCACTCTGGCGTGCCCATTGCTGCAGGGCCGGCGGCAGGGCGCCGGGAGCGATCCGGTAGTCGACCTGCGAGATCGCTTCCGCCGCCGCCGCCGTTGTCGCCACACCGGGCACCAGCACAACGCACAACAGGGCCTGCAGCAGACCCCAGCGCAGCACGTCCCACCGAAGCACGTCCCAACGAAGCACACCAGGCGCCGGCATCGGCCGCCGCCTCAGTAGGTGCGGCGCAGTTCCAGCGCGCCATCCGAGCGCGGCTGGCCAGCAATGGACCACCCCAGTTCCAGGGCGGAAAGCAGTTCATGCGCGTCGCCTGCACGGAAGGTGCCGCTGACCGCGAGGTCGGCGATATCCGGGTCGGCGACCACCAGTGGCGTGCTGCCATAGCGGTTCATGCGCTCGACCACGGTGGCCAGGGGGGTACCGTCGAACACCAGCTTGCCCTGCGGCCAAGCCTCGGCGGCGGCAGTCGAGGACAGCTGCGGGCCGGGTTGGATCTTGCCGGAGGCCAGGACCTGCAGCTGCTGGCCCGGCGAGAGCGTGTGCTGCGCGCTGCCACTGGTGACTTCCACCACGCCTTCCAGCAGCGCGACCTCGACCCGACCGTCAGCCAGGCGTTCAACCTGGAAGGTGGTGCCGATATCGCGGATCGAACTGCCGCCGGCCTGCACCCGCAGCGAGCGCGATGACGGTTCGACCTGCAGCTGGATGCGACCGTGTTCCAGCGCCAGTTCGCGCTTGCGCCAGCCGAAGCGTGCGGTCAGCGTGGTGCCGGCGTCGAGGGTGGCGATGCTGCCATCGGCCAGGGTGCGCTGCTGCGGCAGCAGGCTGGCGTTGGCGTAGGTCAGCGGTGTGGGGTTGCCATCGGTGTACAGCATCCAGCCCAGGCCAACGGCCAGGCACACGCCTGCAGCGGCGGCGACACCGGGCAGCCAACGCCGCTGCGGCCGGCGTGCCGCACGCGCGGCGGCGGTGCGCAGCCACGGGTCGCTGGCCAGGCCGGCGCTGCGCTGGTGCAGCTTCTCGGCCTGTACCCACGCGCTGACATGTGCCGGATCCTCGGCCAACCAGTCCTCGAAGGACTGCCGTTCTTCGGCGCTGCAGTCGGGGGCGTCCAGCCGGGCCACCCAGGCGCTTGCGTGTTCAAAAAGCAACGTGTCATCCCTGTTGTCGTTGCGGATCATTCGGCATCTCCATCATTGTGGAGAGGATCGGGGCCCAGCTCCTTGCGCAGGCCCTGCAATGCACGGGCAATGTGTTTTTCCACGGTCTTGGCGGTGATGCCGCAATGCCGGGCGATCTGTGTATAGCTCATCCCGGTGATGCGGTTGAGCAGATACACCTCGCGGGCACGTTCGGGCAGCTTGAACAGTGCCTGGCGCAGCAGGGCGAGCATCTGCCCGGATTCTGCCTGACGCAGCGGATCAGGAGAAGCACTGGCGGCTTCTTCGTTGCCGTCGCGTTCGGTCAGCGACAGGTGGTTGCGCGATTGTGGCGAGCGCCCGCGGTCTGCCAGGCGGTTGCGGGCGATGCGGTACAGCAGCAGCCGCAGCTCCTCGGTGCCGTGCGCGCGGTAGCGGATCAGGCGCTCCATGCAGTCCTGGGCGATGTCCTCGGCATCCTCGGGGCCGACACCGCGGGCGCGCAGGAAAGCGCACAGCGGCGCGCGTTCCTCGCGCACGAATGCGATGAAGGCATCCGGAACCCCGGGCAGATCCGGCGCAGGACGGAGCAAAGGGGAGGGCGCGGACAGGGGAGGGCCTCGGACGACGATGACGGACGCGTCACCGAGTTTTACGCGACGGTGACCGGATGGGGAAGCCCACGTTTCTCCCGCATTTCCATTGTGAATGCATTCATGTTTTTTCTCGCCGTCGACTGGGGGCGTCGAGCCCGCTGCTGCGTTCTGCTTTCGACCCGCGTGGTGCGGGCGGAGAGAGAGAACGCAATGAAGCATTCGAAGTTGAGCATCGCCCTGGCAGGCCTGGTGGGTATCGCGACCCTGGGCCAGATGGATGACGTCATGGCAATGAATTATCACGTGCAGGGCGATCGCGTCGTGCTGAGTGGCGGTGTCACCGTCGCCGACGTCGTCGCGCTGCCGGCGCTGCTGGCCAAAGCGCAGGCCGAAGGCCGCCCGATCCGCGAAGTCGTGCTGCGCACCTCCAATGGTGGCGCGCTGATCGCGGGTGAGTGGCTGCAGGGCGTGATCCGCACCAACGGCCTGAACACCATCGTGTCTGGCCACTGCATCTCGTCCTGCTCGATCATGCAGTCCGGTGGCGTCGAACGTTACCTGGCCGGCGACCTGCCGCTGGTCGACTCGGTGCAGATCCACGCTGCCAGCAACAGTGGCAAGGTGATCTACACGCCGTCGCCGCGGATGACCGAGATCTACACCGGCAACTACGGCGGCGGCATGGATGCCGGCCTGCTGCACAAGGCCATGTACGAGGTGGTGCAGCCCAACGGCCTGCTGGTGTTCCGCGACCCGGCCCGGACCACCGGCGCTTCCGTCAGCTTCGATCCCGATGGCAGCGGCCGCAGGCTGGAGACCTTCCCCGGCCAGGACATCTACAGCAACAACATCATCACCGCCGCCGGTTACCGCGATCCGGGCGATACCCTGACGGTCACCGGTAATGTCAGCGGCGACATCAATCCAGGCTACCTGCGCACTGCGCGCCAGCTGCAGGCGTTCGTCGATGACGACTTCGCGCGCTGGAACGATACCGACTTCGCCACCACGTACATCAACTATGCGGTGAACATCTACAACCGCTCCAGCGCCGGCCCGAACGGCATCGGCCCGGCTTCGGTGCAGGATTACCTCAACGATCCGGGTACACAGCAGCTCCTTCTGGGCCAGCTGCGCCTGGATGAACTGGACGCTTCCACGCTGGGCAATTCGGCTGGCGTGATCCGCGTCGCCAAGGGCGGCACCTGGCGCACCGCCGAAACCACCGGCGCCGATTTCATGCTGGTGGAGAACGGCACCATCGCCCTGGAAGGCGGCGCGTTGCGCACGCCGGAGCTGCGCGTGCTGGCGGCCGGCATGGTGGTCGGTCACGGCGACATCGCCTCGGTTGCCACCGACTCGAGCGCACTGCTCAATGGCACCGGCCCGTCGTACCGCGAGGATGGCTTCAACCGCCTGCGCGTGTACGGCACCCTGATGCCGCGTGGTGGTGACCTGGTTACCCATGGCTACGTCAACATCATGCCGGGCGGCAAGGTGCTGTTCGACGTGACTGAAGCCGGCGGCTCCCAGGCCGGGCGCCTGCGTGTGGGCGACTTTTACGACAGCGGCGCCAACGAGGGTGCGCTGGTCATCTCGCCGGGCGCCCACCTTGAACTGAACGTGGCGCAGGGCTTCTACGCCGGCAACTACCAGCGTGAGCTGGTGAGCGGCCCGATCTACCAGGGCGGTTTCACCGATGCGGTGCGCTTGGGTGACACCGGCTATACGGCCAGCATCACCGACGGCGAGGTGTTCCGGCCGCGCCACAATTCGCTGCTGAGCTTCAACATCAACCAGACCGCCGAGGGCCTGTCGCTGACCGCCAACCCCGGCTTCGACCAGCTCGCGCAGCTTACCGGCAACAATGGCAACGATGGACTCGGTCGCGCGCTGGCCACTGCCGGCCAGCGCCAGGATGCCGGGCTGAAGCCGCTGCTGGGGGCGCTGCAGTTCGCTGACCGCGATGTGATCGCCCAGCAGGCCGGTGCACTGCGCGGTGATGGCCATGCCAGCCTGCGCCTGGCCGACAACGCGCTGGTTGGCAGCATCGGCAGCGTGGTGCAGCAGCACCAGGCCGCACGGCGCAGCGGCAGCGGTGATGCCGGTGGTTTGGCCGCACAGGCCGCGCAGGCGGCGTCGGCGCAGCCGGGCATGGCCAATGGCAGCCTGTTCAACCAGTTGGCGATGCATCTGGTGGAGCCGGCGGCGAGCGCTGGCGGCACGAGTTACGGCGGCGACGCGCCGCGCAGCCATGGCCTCTGGGGCCGGGGCTTTGGCAGCCATGGCCGCATCAATGGCGAGGGCGGCGTGGCCGGCCTGAGCCATACCGTCGGCGGCATCGTGCTCGGTGCCGATACGCAGCTGGCCGATGACCGGGTGACGCTGGGCGTCAGCGTTGCCGCGGCGGACATGTCGACCAAGGGCCGCGATGGTTCCGGTTTCACCGGCGACGTGCGTGCGCTGGATGTGGGCGGCTACCTGGATGCCACTTACTCGCGGGGTTACCTGTCGGCCTCGGTGCGCTACACCGACCTGCGCCACGACACCCGCCGCAGCATCGATGGCATCGACGGCCTGCAGGGTCCGTTGCGTGCCAAGTACAACAACGATGCGATCTCGGCCCGGCTGGAGCACGGCTTCTCGTTCACCACCGCCAAGGGCGTAGTGATCCAGCCGCTGCTGCCGGTGGTCGATTACGCGCGCACCTCGGCCACCCGTTTCAATGAAGGGCAGGGTGCCGGCGCACTGGTGGGGCGTGGTGACAGCCTGGAAAGCATCCGCGTCGGTGCAGGCCTGCAGGTGTTCAAGACCTTCGAAGGCAACAACGGCGAGCGCATCACCCCGCGCGCGCGCGTTGTCTGGCAGAAGGAACTGGGCGACACCCAGGCCCGTTACAGCACCGGCTTCGCCGCGGCGCCGGACCTGGTGTTCGGTGCCAGCAGCCAGACCGTGGGCGAGCAGGTGCTGGCCTGGAACCTGGGTGTGACCAGTCGCGCTACCGATCGCCTGTCGGTGATGGTCGACTACGTGGGCGAGCGCCGCGACGGCCAGCTGCAGAATGGCGTGATGCTGGGCCTGGGCTATACGTTCTAAGGCAGTACCGGCACCGGCGGCCGTCGCGCCGCCGGTGCCATCCCCATCGGTGTGCGGGTGCGCTATGGTCGTGGCGGATTTCCGCGCAGGCCTTGCCATGCAGATCGCCGTTTTCAGTGCCCGTCCCTACGACCGCCGCTTTCTCGAGGAAGCCAACCAGCGCGAGGGGGCAGGGCAGGATTTCCAGTTCGTGTATTTCGACGCGGCGCTGGACGTGCACACCGCCGCGCTGGCACAGGACTGCGCCGCCGTCTGCGTGTTCGTCAACGACAGGCTCGATGCGCCGGTGCTGCAGGCCCTCCATGCGCTGGGTGTACGCGCGGTGCTGCTGCGCTGTGCCGGCTTCAACAATGTGGACCTGGCCAGCGCGCACGCGCTCGGCCTGTTCGTCGCCCGCGTGCCCGCCTACTCGCCGGAAGCGGTGGCCGAGCACGCACTGGCGCTGGTGATGACCCTCAACCGGCACACCCATCGCGCCTACAACCGCGTGCGTGAGGGCAACTTCATGCTGGATGGCCTGCTCGG
This sequence comes from Stenotrophomonas sp. 1337, assembly GCF_031455455.1. Lineage (NCBI taxonomy): Bacteria > Pseudomonadati > Pseudomonadota > Gammaproteobacteria > Lysobacterales > Lysobacteraceae > Stenotrophomonas > Stenotrophomonas sp. 1337. Next base: position 285,924 of record NZ_JAVDSR010000004.1, read on the forward strand.
CCGCACCCTGCATGGCAAGACCGTGGGCATCGTCGGTACTGGCAAGATCGGGTTGGCCACCGCGCGCATCTTCCGCGGCATGGGCTGCACCGTGCTGGGGCACGATCCGTATCCTTCGCGGGCTTTCGCCGAAATCGGCGCGAAGGTTGAACTGGACGAGCTGCTCTCGCGCTCGGACATCGTCTCGCTGCATTGCCCGTTGACCCCGGATACCCAGCACCTGATCGACGACGCCTCGCTGGCGCGGATGAAGCCTGGCGCGATGCTGGTCAACACCTCGCGTGGCGGCCTGGTCGATACCCAAGCGGTGATCCGCGCGCTGAAGTCGCGCCGGCTGGGCCACCTGGCCATCGACGTCTACGAGCAGGAAAGCGCGCTGTTCTTCCAGGACCTGTCCGGCGAGATCATCGACGATGAGGCGTTCCAGCGCCTGATGACCTTCCCCAACGTGCTGGTGACCGGCCACCAGGGCTTCTTCACCGTGGAGGCGCTGCAGGAGATCTCGGCGATCACGCTGGGCAACCTGGCCGATTTCGCGGCGGGGCGGGAGTGCGGCAACCGGGTAGCGGCGGGTTGAGGGGCAGGGCGGGTGGGCGTTTGACGGCAATCGTCACGACCGGATTGACCGCAGGGGCAGGGCGACCGTAAAATTGCCAGCTTCGCCGGAATAGCTCAGTTGGTAGAGCGGCGCATTCGTAATGCGTAGGTCGTAGGTTCGATTCCTATTTCCGGCACCAGTTTCAGCAAAAGCCCCGGCCTTGGCCGGGGCTTTTTGTTTGGGCGGCACGGTTCTCCGTCGGCCCTCGCCCCTGGGCCCTTCAGCTCTGCCTATAATCGGCCGCGCAGATCACCTGCACTGGTTCACCCGCACGGAGGCTTCCCATCATGTCCATTGCTGCAATCCCCGATGTTTCGCTGGTCGACAACAGTGAGCAGCGCACGCCGCTGATCCTGGTGCTGGACTGTTCCGGCAGCATGAGTGGTGGCCCCATCGAGCAGTTGAACGCGGGCCTGAAGCTGCTGGAGCAGGAGCTGAAAGCCGATGTGATCGCGGCCAAGCGTGTGCGCGTGCTGCTGGTCGAGTACGGCGGCATGGACAACGCGGCCATCAGCGGTGACTGGTGCGATGCGATGGATTTCACCGCGCCCACGTTGTCGGCCAATGGCACCACGCCGACCGGTGCGGCCGTGGAAGTGGCGCTGCAGGAGATTGAAGACGAGAAGGCGCGCTTCCGCCAGGCCGGCGTTGCCTACACCCGGCCGTGGCTGTTCCTGATGTCCGATGGCCAGCCCACGGACGCCTGGGAAGCGGTGGCCGAGCAGTGCCGCGAGGCCGAGCAGCAGAACAAGGTGGCGGTGTTCCCGATCGCTGTCGGCAATGCTGACATGAGCGTGCTGGGTCAGTTCAGCCGCAATGGCGAGCGCGGCGTGAAGCGCCTGCAGGGCCTGCAGTTCAAGGAACTGTTCCTGTGGCTGAGCGCGAGCATGCGGGTGGTCTCCAATTCGACGCCCGGTGGCCAGGTGCAATTGCCGGCCACCGACAGCTGGTCACAAGTGCCGGTCTGACCATGGCCTGGCGCGTGATGGCCGCATCGGCCACGGGACGGTCCCATCTGGACCGCGGGCAGCCCTGCCAGGACGCCTATGCGTCGGTGCAGGTGGGGCAGACATTGGTCGCGGTGGTCTGCGATGGCGCAGGCTCCGCATCGCACAGCGACGTGGGCGCCCGGCACGTTTCCAGCAGCGTGGCGGCGTCGGTTACCGGGTCCGCGCAGCTCGGCGCCGATCCACTGGCACTGCCGGTGGACACGCTGCGCAGCATCATCGAAACCGCTGTCGACGATGCGCGCGGGCAGCTGGCGATGCTTGCGCTGAGCCAGGGCCTGAAGCTATCCGACCATGCCTGCACGCTGGTAGGGGCGGTCGCTACGCGCGATGGCGGCTGGTTCTTCCATGTCGGCGATGGCGTGGCCGCGTGTGCGTTCAGCAATGAATCGCCCGATGCGGTATCGCTGCCTGCCAATGGCGAGTACGCCAACGAAACCTGGTTCGTGACCGGTGGCAACTGGCGCGAGCAGCTGCGGTTGACCCGCTTCGAAGGGGCCATCGATGCGCTGGTGCTGATGTCCGACGGCGTGCAGCCGTTTGCGATGTCGCGCGCGGGCGACAGCCTGTTCCAACCGTTCATCGCACCGGTGATCCGTTATCTGGCCGGCGTGGACGAGACCCACGGCAGCCAAGCGTTGCATGCGACGCTGGCCGACCCGCGCACCGATCAGATCACCGGCGACGACAAGACGTTGCTGGTCGCGCTGCCGGCCTGAGCACATGCCCGGGCGCAGCGGCGAAAAGGTCTACGACGCGCAGCGCAGGCCGCTCACCCTGGAGCGGCTGCTCAAGAGTGGCGGTGCGGGCAGCGTGTTCACCCTCAAGGAGCGGCCGCGCGAAGTGGCCAAGCTCTACCATTCGGACAAGGACGCGCGCGTCTACGAGCGCAAGCTGCAGGCGATGCTGGAGCTGCAGCCGGACCTGCCGCCGATGGAAGGGCAGGGGGCCGACCAGGTACAGATTGCCTGGCCGATGACCCTGCTGCGGGATCGCAGTGGGCGTTTCATCGGCTTCACCATGCCGATCCTGGATCTGTCGGCCACCAGCGATCTGGAACATGTGCTGCAGGAGCGGCAGGCGCGCGCCGAGGGGCTGCCTACCGGGTTGGGCGCGAAGATGACCCTGGCCGCCAACCTGGCGGTGATGCTGGCCGCGCTGCACCGGCGGCAGCACTATGTGGTCGACCTCAAGCCGCTGAACGTGCGGTTCTATCGCAGCACCTTGTTCATCGCGATGCTCGATTGCGATGGTTTCAGCATCCAGGGCAAGGGCGAGCGCTTCCCGGCCGGGCAGGTCACCACCGATTATCTGGCGTCCGAGTTCCAGCAGCCGGGGGTGAAGCCGGGCCAGGAGGAGGCGCAGGATCGATTCGCGCTGGCGGTGATGGTGTTCCAGCTGCTCAATTCCGGCCTGCATCCGTATGCGGGCCGGCCGCAGGGGGCGACGGTGCCCAGTGACCTGCCGGCACGCATCGCCGCCAACCTGTACCCCTACGCGCGTGGCAAGCCGCATCCGCGGATGCTGCCCTCGCCGGTCAGCGGCCATGAGATGTTTCCGCCGGCGCTGCGCGACATGTTTGATCGTGCGTTCTCGGCGCAGGCGCGGCGGAGGCCTTCGGCGCAGGAATGGGCCACGCTGCTGCTGGACTACGCACGGCGCAACGCCGGTCAGCTGGTGGCGTGCGGCAAGGACGCGGCCCACCAGCATTTTGTCGGCATGCCCTGTGCCGCCTGCGCCCGCGCCGAACTGCTGGCCGGCAGCGCACGCGCGGCGCAGACCCGTACGCGGCAGAAACCGAACAAGGCCCGCAAGCAGCGTGCACGCACCGCCGCGCGCGTCGCCCAGGCGCAGCCGGTCGCCGCGCAGGCGTCGGCGGCCAGCGGCGTTCCCGGCGTGATGTCGCGGGTGACGATGGCGGTGATCGGCACGCTGCTGCTGGGCTGGGTGATGGGCTGGGGCATGCCGGCCTACCGCCGCTACAGCGCGCTGGTGGACCCGGGCATCTGGGATGGCGTGGGGCTGGCCGTGCAGATGGCCATGCTGGCGATCGCGATCCTGCTGTTCATCCTGTTCGTGCCGATGCTGATCATGAGCAAGCGCCCATGAAGCTGCTGGGTGTACTGGCCGTGCTGTTGCTGGCGCTGATCGGGATGGCGCCGTTCTGGGGCGACCTCGGCGTGCTGGTCTACAGCTCGATCGGCTGGCTCGGACGAGTGCTGTCGAGCGGCGTGTTGAGTGATGGCAGGGCGGCGTTGCGTGCTGCGCTGCTGATCGGCGGAGCGGTGTCGGTGCTGTCATTCCTGCGCGTAGCGGTGCAGGACCGGGCCGTGGACTATCTGATCGCGTCGGTGATGTTCGGCTTCCTCTCGTTCGTCGTCTTTATCGTCACCGGCATTTCCGGGAATGGCGCTACGGGCGCAGGAAGCGGTCAACAGGGGCCGAACTCGGTACTGGTCGGCGAGGATCGCACTACGGTTCCGCGCTGGTACTCGCGCGGTCATTTCGAGCGGGAAATGCTCAACAAGGTGCACGAAACCGCGCGCACTGCTGCCCGTGGCGATCTGCCGCGGACGCAGGCGCTGATGCAGGAGCTGGATCTGTGGGCGCGCAATGGCCCCGTGCTGCGCGAAGACCGCACCGAGTACGAGCGCCTGCGCGCGGCGTACAACGAGACCATCGAGACCCTTGCCGCCCGGTCCGGCCGCCGCACGCAAAGGACGGCGGGGCTGGCCAGCGATGCGGGCGCGATGGTGGACCGGCTGACGGCGGAGGAAGCGCGCGAGCTGGAGCTGAAGCAGGTCGAGCTGCTGCAGCAGATGTGGAAGCTCTCGCCATCGAGCACCTCGGTTGCGATGCGCCTGCTGGCGACGGATCTGCAGGAGCTGGCGATCCGCTCACGGTGGTCGCCGCGCAAGCCGTTCGACCGTGAGGGCGACGCGGCACTGGAAGAGCGCCTGTGGCGCATCCACGGCACGCAGGAGGTGTTGTTTGCCTATGCACCGCTGGAGGAGCGTCTGTGGAATGCCTACGCTTCGACGATGGTCGACACGGACGAAGAGCTGGCGCTGGGCGCGCTGGTGATTGCCGGACTGATCGACCGCAGTGACAAGAACGCTTCGTCCGATCCCGCCCGGTTCGACGTGAACACGCTGCTGCTTGGCAGCGACGTGTTCATGCTCTCGACGCTGCTGGCCAGTGCGTCCGAAGACCGCATGGAGATCCTGACGGCGCGCGCGACACTGCTGCTGGGCGATGACGATCGGCAGGCGAAGGCAGGCAAAGGCAATGCGCCGGACGCCGCCGACACCCCCGCAGACCCCGCTGGCCCGGCGGTCTCGGAGCCTTCGCCGCCGGCGGTCCCGAAAGCGGATACCGCCAGGCAGGCGCAACGCGCGATGCCGCCAGCGGGGATGCTGGTCGATCGCAAGGGCCTGGCGTTGCGTACGTCACCCTCTCTGCCGCCGTCGTCGCCACCAGCAGAGTATGGGCAGGTGCTGGTCGACCTGCCCGCCGCCGGCTTCAAGGACCTGCGCCATGGCATCCCGCTGCGCGCACCTGTGGAGGCCGACACCATGGTGACCCTGCAGGTGGATGTCTGGCAGACCGGCGTGGTTACGGCAGTGCTGGTGGAAGGCAGCAGTGGCAGCCCCCAGCTGGATGAGGCCGCGCGCCGGGGCGCACGCACTTGGCTCAGCGCGTCGAAGGTGCCCACAGGCGGCGAGCGCAGGCAGGTGACGGTCGTGTTCAAAGCGCCTGTCGCCGCCACGCCGCCGGCGGTGACCGTGGACGCACCAGCGCCGACGGCCATGGACCCGCCGCCGCCGCAGCTGGACCCCGAGCAGGCGCTGGGCGCGCAGTTGGCGGCGATGACGCGCCGGCATCCCCCGCGTTATCCGCGTGGTGACGGGGAGACGGTGCTGGAAGGCAGCGTCGAGCTGCTGATCACCATGTCAGCCGAGGGGCGCGTGCTCGATGTGACCGTGGACCGCAGCAGCGGACATCCTGCGCTGGATCGCGCCGCCCGTGAGGCTGCACTGCAATGGCACGTCACCCCCCGGCGGCCGGTGACCACGGTCAAGCAGATAACCCTACGTCTCCCGGTGCGGTTCCAGGGCGGCTGACGGATCAGCCCGAGACGCGGCCGTCACCGCGCCCGTACCGGTTGCCGCAGCACCGTTTTCAGGCGAGCAGGCTCTACCTTGCGTGGGTCGCCCAGGTAGATCTCATGATGCGGCCCGGCGAAGGTCAGCCCCTGTGCCGGCATGATCCGTTCATGCAGTTCGGCCAGTGTCGGGCCCTCGTCATCGTAGGCGCCTACATGCAGCGTCTGCAGGCACAGGCCTTCCTCGTAAAGCGCCAGGCGCAGGCTCTGCGGCGCGGTACCGCGCTTGTCCGATGCCTTGGCAACCGCTTCGCTGAAACGCGGAACGCCGACGTCCAGCGGCGTGCGGATCATCATCGTCCAGCGCCACGCGTGCTTGCGCCGTGCCACGAAGCTGGACGGGTCGTCGGCCCACCACAGTCCCTCCAGCGGCGGCACCACGTAGTCCCGTCCTTCGGCCTTCATCGCGAACTTCAGTGCGTAGCTGACCGAGTACAGCCACTCCACCGCATCGCGATAGGCCGGCGCCTGGTTCGGATCACCCTGGCCATCGACCATCACGAAGGACATCGGCGGCACCTCGATCCGCACGAACGAGCCGACCGGTGGCCGGTACAGCGCCTTGTCCTGCGTCTTGAAGTCGATCTTCGCCGGCGTGGTGGCGGACCGGGTCATTGCGCGGCTCCGTTGGCAGGCCCCTTCAGCTCCACCGTGTTGCCGTCCGGATCCTTGAAGTACAACGACAATCCGTCGCCCTCGGCACCGAAGTTGACTTCGGCCGGCCCCGGTACCGGTACGCCGTGGGCGGCCAGGTGGGCGACCAGCGCCGCTTCGTCGAAGGGGTGCACGCGCAGGCACAGGTGGTCGACATTGCGCCCTTCGCTGCCCGGTCCGCTGCCGCCGTGGCGACCGAGCGTGCCGTCCAGGCTGATCAGGTCGATCATCGATGCGCCCGCGCGCAGGTGCACCAGACCCAGGTGCTCGCGCCGCCGCACCACCGGGCAGCCCAGCACCTGGCCATAGAAGGCTTCGCTGCGGGCCAGATCGCGCACCCTCAGCACCAGGTGGTCGATGCGTTCAACGCTGAAGGGTCTATCCATGCCGGGTTCCTCGAAGAAAGGGGAGTCACAACTTGCTGAACCTGTTCAGTCGACTGTGCCGAACGAGGGGCCTCGTCGTCCTCGTGGCCGATGCTACGCTGCCGTCCCCGCGCGTTCTGCCTGCCGCAATGGCGCGGTGCGACAACGTGTCGCATCCAGATCCGGGCCTTTCCTGCGCCTGATCATTGTCAATGCCTTTCTTAAATGGTGGGTGACGGCCTAAAATTGAAAGGCTGACTCGACCCCACCTCACCTGCCTGTCTTCTGGACGGGTGGGCCCGGCTTTGGCCGGTGCGGGCAGGACGGGGAACGGCATTCCCTCGCAATTGGATCGACCGATGATTCCGTTGAAAACCCTTGGGCGCTGGTTGCGCCCGGGCCTGCTGCTCGCATTGCTGGTGATGCTCACCGGCTGCGATGCCGTGGCCATCCTCAGTCCGAAGGGCCAGATCGGCCAGGATGAAAAGACACTGCTGATCACGGCCACCGTGCTCATGCTGCTGGTCGTCATCCCGGTCATCATCATGACCCTGACCTTCGCGTGGAAGTATCGCGCCTCCAACACCAAGGCCCGCTACGAGCCGAAGTGGTCCCACTCGACGGCGATCGAGGTGGTGGTGTGGTCGATCCCCTGCATGATCGTGCTGGTCCTGGCGGTGCTGACCTGGCGGTCCTCGCACGCGCTGGATCCGTACAAGCCCCTGGAATCGGACGTCAAGCCGGTCACCATCCAGGCGATCTCGCTGGACTGGAAGTGGCTGTTCATCTATCCGGAAGAGAAGGTCGCGGTCGTCAACGAGATCAAGTTCCCGGTCAACACTCCGCTGAACTTCGAGATCACCTCCGATACGGTGATGAATGCGTTCTTCATCCCGCACCTGGGCAGCATGATCTATTCGATGGCGGCGATGGAGACCAAGCTCCACCTGATCGCCAACGAGACCGGTGAATTCCCGGGCATGTCCTCGCACTACAGCGGTGCAGGCTTCGCCAAGATGCATTTCACTGCCTACTCGGTCACCGATGCGCAGTACCGCCAGTGGCTGGACCAGGTCCGTGCCGGCCAGCAGAGCCTGGACAAGGCCTCGTTCAAGGCGCTGGGTGAAGCGAAGAATTCCGAGTGGTACCCGGTCACCTACTTCGGCAAGGTTGAAGACAACCTGTTCGACTGGGTCATCGCCAAGCACATGGGCGACAACAAGCACTACGGCATGAAGCATTCCCATGCGGGTGCGGCTGCTGCCGATGCGTCCAGCCATGAAGCGCACGAGGGGCACGCCCCGAGCGACGCGCATGATGCCAAGGAATCCGGGAAGAACCTGGATGCCACCGAAGAACACGAACACGCTGGCCATGAAGGCCACATGGGTTCGGGAGAATGAACATGTTGGGAAAACTCTCTCTTGAGTCGATCCCCCACGATCCAATCGTGCTGACCACCCTGGTCGGTGCGGTGCTGGGTGGCCTGGGCGTGATGGCCCTGATCACCAAGTTCAAGCTGTGGGGCTATCTGTGGAAGGAGTGGTTCACCTCGGTGGATCACAAGAAGATCGGCGTGATGTACATCATCGTCGCCTTCGTCATGCTGCTGCGCGGTTTCTCCGACGCGATCATGATGCGTACCCAGCAGGCCATCGCCGTCGGCGGGTCCGAGGGTTACCTGCCGCCACACCACTACGACCAGATCTTCACCGCCCACGGCGTGATCATGATCTTCTTCGTGGCGATGCCGCTGATCACCGGCCTGATGAACCTGGCCGTGCCGCTGCAGATCGGTGCGCGCGACGTCGCGTTCCCGTTCGTGAACTCGCTCAGCTTCTGGCTGTTCGTGTCCGGTGCGGTGCTGATCATGCTGTCGCTGTGGATCGGTGAATTCGCCGCCACCGGCTGGCTGGCGTTCCCGCCACTGTCGGGCATTGAGTACAGCAACAATGTAGGTATGGACTACTACATATGGGGACTACAGGTGGCGGGTCTGGGTACCACGTTGAGTGGTATCAACTTCTTCATCACCATCCTCAAGATGCGCACCCCGAGCATGAAGCTCATGCAGATGCCGGTCTTCACCTGGACCGCTCTGGTGACCAACGTGCTGATCGTCGCCGCCTTCCCGGTGCTGACCATCACCCTGGTGCTGCTGACCCTGGACCGTTACCTGGGTACGCACTTCTTCACCAATGACGGTGGCGGCAACGCCATGCTGTACATCAACCTGATCTGGATCTGGGGCCACCCGGAAGTCTATATCCTGGTGCTGCCGGCCTTCGGCGTGTTCTCCGAGGTCATCGCGACCTTCTCGCGCAAGGCCCTGTTCGGCTACAAGGGCATGGTCTACGCCACCGCCTGCATCGGCGTGCTGTCGTTCATCGTGTGGCTGCACCACTTCTTCACCATGGGCTCGGGTGCCAACGTCAATGCCTTCTTCGGCATCACGACGATGATCATCTCCATCCCCACCGGCGTGAAGATCTTCAACTGGTTGTTCACCATGTTCCGCGGTCGCGTGCAGTTCACCACGCCCGTGCTGTGGACCATCGGCTTCATGGTCACCTTCACCATCGGCGGCATGACCGGCGTGATGCTGGCGATCCCGGCCATCGACTTCGTGCTGCACAACAGCCTGTTCCTGATCGCCCACTTCCACAACGTCATCATCGGCGGCGTGGTGTTCGGCATGTTCGCCGGCATCACCTACTGGTGGCCGAAGATGTTCGGCTTCCGCCTCAACGAGTTCTGGGGCAAGTGCGCGTTCTGGTGCTGGTTCATCGGCTTCTATGTGACCTTCATGCCGATGTACGTGCTGGGCTTCATGGGCATGACCCGTCGTCTGCAGAGCACCGTCAACCCGGCCTACGAGCCGTTCCTGCTGGTGGCCGCTGTGGGCGCCTTCATCGTGGGTGCCGGCATCCTGTGCCAGATCATCCAGGTGGCCGTGTCGATCCGCGACCGCAAGAAGACCGCCGACCTGACCGGCGACCCGTGGGATGCCCGTACGCTGGAGTGGGAAACCTCTTCGCCGCCGGCCTTCTACAACTTCGGCACCCTGCCGGAAGTCACCGAGCTGGACGATTTCTGGGAGCGCAAGCAGCGTGGTGAAGCCTGGCCGAAGCCGGCCAAGTACACCGACATCCACATGCCGCGCAACACCGGCACCGGCGTTGTCATCGGCGCCTTCAGCCTGGTGTTCGGCTTTGCGATGATCTGGCACATCTGGTGGCTGGCCATCATCGGCTTCGTCGGCATGATCGCCACGTTCATCTACCGCACCTTCGACCAGGACGTGGACTACTGGGTCCCGGCTGCCGAGGTGGAACGCATCGAGAACGAACACCGCAAGCACCTGGAAGCCCAGGGCCTGGTGAAGTCGGAGCTGAAGGCATGAGCACCAATACCTCGACCCTGAGCCACGGGCACGCCGCACACGCGGCGGCCCATGGCCATGACGACCACGAGCACCACGACACCGGCGGCAACACCGTCTTCGGTTTCTGGGTGTACCTGATGAGCGACTGCCTCATCTTCGCCTCGCTGTTTGCCACCTACGTGGTGCTGGCCGGCGGCACTGATGGCGGCCCCGGCGCGAAGGACCTGTTCGAGCTGCCGTTCGTGGCGTGGGAAACCGCGCTGCTGCTGACCTCGTCGCTGACCTTCGGCCTGGGCATGATCTCCATGCACCGCAAGCAGGTCGGCCAGATGTTCCTGTGGCTGGGCATCACCTGGCTGCTGGGCTTCGGCTTCATGTGCATGGAAGTCTATGAATTCCAGCACCTGATCCATCAGGGCTACGGTCCGGACCGCAGTGCGTTCCTGTCGGCGTTCTTCGCCCTGGTCGGTACCCACGGCCTGCACGTCAGCGCCGGCCTGCTGTGGCTGCTGGTGATGTTCGTGCAGCTGAAGAAGTACGGCCTGACCCCGACCAACAAGACCCGCATGGCGTGCCTGAGCCTGTTCTGGCACTTCCTGGACCTGATCTGGATCGGCGTGTTCTCCGTCGTCTACCTCAATGGAGCGCTGTAATGGCACATGACAACCATGCACACGACCACGCCGCCGGCGGCGAAAGCCACGGCACCGTGAAGTCGTACCTGATCGGCTTCGTGCTGGCGGTGGTGCTGACCGTCATCCCGTTCTACATGGTGATGTCGGGTGATTTCTCGCGCACCGTCAACGGTGTGGTGATCGCCATCACCGCGGTGCTGCAGATGCTGGTCCACCTGGTGTTCTTCCTGCACCTGGACCGCTCGTCGGAGAGCCGCTGGAACGTCAACGCTGCGGCCTTCACCGTGGTGGTGATCGGCATCATCGTTGTCGGTACCCTGTGGGTCATGCACAACATGAACGTGCACATGATGCACTGACGTCTTCGCGACGTTGCCACGCAGAAAGGCCGCCCCCGGGCGGCCTTTCTGTTTGTTGCGCGATCGCGGGGAACGCATCCACGCATGGCGTGGATCTACCAGTCACCGCGAAGTCCCCCCACAGTAGATCCACGCCATGCGTGGATGCGGTTGCCGTTCAATGCACCGGAGGAAGCAGTAGATCCACGCCATGCGTGGATGCAGTTGCCGTTCAATGCATCCGGGGTATGCAGTAGATCCACGCCATGCGTGGATGCGGTTGCCGTTCAATGCACCGGAGGAAGCAGTAGATCCACGCCATGCGTGGATGCGGTTGCCGTTCAATGCACCGGAGGTAGCAGTAGATCCACGCCATGCGTGGATGCAGTTGCCGTTCAATGCATCCGGGGTATGCAGTAGATCCACGCCATGCGTGGATGCGGTTGCCGTTC
>NZ_JAVDSR010000005.1:0-272885 GCF_031455455.1 Stenotrophomonas sp. 1337
CGGTCTCCGCACGCAGATAGGCCACTTCCTTGAGGAGCTCATCGCGGCTCATGTCCTCGGCGGGCTTGGACGAGCGGGTCTTTTTCATCGGTCTTGGTGGCGGTGGTGGAGGTGGTGCCAGCGCTTGAGCGCCCCCGCGAGCATACAGCCGTTGCCATCGCCCCACCGCGCCGGCATCTCCGATCTGGAAGTACGTCGTGGCCTCGCGCGCGGACATGCCCTCCTGGCCCATCTTTTCAAGCACCTCCAGCTTGAACTGGAGATCATAGGATCGGGGTTTGCGGTCAAACCCTTGCCGACCATGCAGCCGGTAGGTCGCAGCCCACCGCCTGACCGTGGAGAACTCCAGGCCATGGCGGCGGGCAACCGCCTTGACCGATGTGGAGGTCTTGCAGGCCTCTTTGGCGACCTGCAATTTGAAACAAACCTCATATCTATTCATGTAACCCTCGGGGTTGGATCAGGTGTCCAACTCCTGGGGGTCACTTCATGGACGGGTTTACGGCGTCCCCCGCAACCGGACCCACCCCGCCATTCCACAGGAAACCTGCTTTTGCTTTCGGCAGTTGCCGTTGCCCTTGCCTCTGCGGGTGCCGGGCGGCAGCCCGGCCGATACCCCTCAGGCTGGCTGGCCGAGCTGTGCCGGCGCGCGCATCAGCGTGTCACGCGGCAGTTCGCCGAACACTTTCCGGTAGTTGTCGGCAAAGCGCGAAAGATCCCACAGCCCGCAACTGAGGGCGATGGCCTTGACCGAGCGCCGGTTGGAATCGGCCATCGACAGGCTGCGGCAGGCCGCGCACAGCCGCAGCATCGACAGGTAGCGATTGGGCGAGGTGCCGAACAGATCCTCGAACGCATAGCGCAGGCCACGCTCGCTGACGCCGGCGGCATCGCAGATTTCATTCATGTAGATATTGCGGCGAAGATTGAGGCGCATGAAGTTCTCCGCCCGCTGCGCGATCAGGTAATGCGTGCGGCGGGCGCGGCTGCAACTGGGCCGATCGGCTGGGCCGGCACCGAGCAGCGCCTGGACATGCTCGTGCAGCAGGCGCTCGGTTTCTTCCGGCTGCAGCCCACCACCCTGCCCCAGCTGCGCGTGCAGTTGCTGGTAATGGCGTACCAGCGGCATCGCATCATCGCCAAGGTTGAACAGTGAAAGCGCCTGCCCCGCCGGTGGCGTGCTGCGCAGGCTCAGCTCGGTCAACTTGCGCTGCACGCGCGCGACCGGCACCAGCATCAGCGTCATCTGGGCACCAGGGCTGAGAGTGAATTCACTGATGCCTTCGGGCATCACGGTCAAGGCCATGCCCGGCGTCAGCGGCACGCCATGGCACCAGCTCAAGGCATCATCGGTGGTGTGCAGGTAGCCGAGCATTGCCCAGTCCGGCGGCAGCATGAAACGGCCGCGGCAGTGGAAGCCACAGGTGATGCTGCAGAACAGGGCTTCCTCGTGAACGCGCGAAGCAAATGCCGCGCGCGGACCATTGCCATCCAGCAGCAACAGTTCCACATCGCACACGCGGAGCACGCCGCTCAGCGTGGCCAGGTCGATTGACCTGAGATCGCCGTCGTCGTTGTCTTCCACCCCACCATCGACCATGACAGTGTCGTCCCCCGTTTGGTCTGCCGCACGACCCCGCCCCCACTGCCTGACAGGGCGCACGCCGTTTCCAAGAGCATCGTCCGTTGCCGAGATGGACGCTGCGATGCACGCGCGTCCCTCCCTGAAAATGCAAAACCTTGAATGCGAGTATGCCCGATAATCGGCAGTCGTAAACAGGATGTTTCGACGCCGCGGAATTATCAACTGCGTGAAGAAAATGTGCGCGCCGATGGCATGGTTTTCGCATGCGCGCGGATGGGCATCACATTATCTGCACGACCATGAATCGTTTTGCGCAGGAACGGATTTACGTCACAGATCCGCGCCGGAATATTCAGGCATCCAGCGAATCTGCCGAATTTGCATATAGGTTCCGGTTGCAGGGAACCGCCATTCAGGCAAAGTCGAATACACGGTGATCGGGCACGCAGACAGCGGCCACACCCAGGGGGACAGCATGACCATGCACGTACGAGATACCGTTTCGACCACCGGCCTGGAGCTGGGTGGTCGTGGTTGCGCGGCCGCTGCCCTGCCCGGGAATGATCACCCTGCTTGAGCACAGCGGGATTGCCCGCCGTGCCTCCTCCGCCAGGATGGCGGGGGCCTACGGACGGTCCCGGCGGAGCCGGGCCACCGGCCATGCAGGTGTCCTGCAGCAACTGACAGGTAGAGGGAGACAACCGTCATGAACGCATCGATCCGCAAGTTCCTGAAAGAAGAAGATGGCGTGACCGCGCTCGAATACGGGCTGCTGGCCGCCGTGATCGCCGGCATCCTGATCGTGGTGGGCAGAACCCAGATCACCGCGTTCTTCACCACGTTGTTCACCCGCCTGCAGGCCATTGCCACCGACGCCACCACCACCTAGCCAGCGAGCGGGGTACAGCACCTGCGGTCGCTTCGATGGCGGCCGCGGTGGCCGATGAAGGGTTCTGCAACTGTCCAGTGGCGGACAACGAGGGTGTGCGATGACACTGCTGGGATTGCTGGCCATGGGAGTGTGCCTGCGGATTGCGATCAGCGATCTGTACGCCCGCCGCGTGCCCAACACCTGGCTGCTGGCCGCGTGCACGATCGCCGTGCCCCTGATCATCGCCGGCCAGTTCAATGCAACGCGCACGGCCTGGGCGCCACACCTGCTGGGCGCAGTCGTTGGCCTGCTGGCATTGCTGCCGTTCTATGCGGTGCGCTGGATGGGCGCCGGCGATGTGAAGTTCTTCGCCGTGCTCGGCCTGCTGCTGGGCTGGAAGGCATTGCTGCCGGTGTGGGTGCTGGCCAGCCTGGCCGCAGGCGCCCACGCCGTGCTGGTGCTGGCCGGTCGGCAGCTGGCCGGTCACCTGCCGCTGCGCCTGCAGATGCAGGTAAACCGCGCCAGCACGCACTTGAATGGCCACGCTGCCCTGCGCGAACTGCATGCCGCGCGCGAGGGGCGACAGGGCATTCCCTACGCAGCCTACCTGGCCTTCGCGGCGATTGGCTGGGTGTTGGCAACCACCTATGGAGGCGTCGCATGAAAGCGTTCGCGCGCCAACGCCAACGCGGCGTGGCCAGCATCGAATTCGCGTTGATGCTGCTGCTCGGCCTGGTGCCGCTGCTGCTGCTCACCTTTTCCGGCGTGCTGATCATGGCCGCGCAGCAGACGCTGGCGACGGCCTCGGCCGAGGGCGCGCGTGCTTCGCTGCGCTTTGGCAACGCCGGCGAGCGGCGCACCGCCGCCTGCCTGGCGGCCCGCCGCTCCATGCAATGGCTGTTGCAGTTTTCCGGGCAGAACCCGGACTGCAGTGGCGGCGGCACCGGCGCCATCGTGGTCTCGCCGCAGGCGCCCTGCGCCGGCCTGGCGACGGTGCAATGCATGACCGTGACGGTGAGCTACGACTATGCGTCCCACCCCTTCCTGCCCGGCACCGCCACGCTCTATGGCTGGGTGATGCAGGCCCCCATCCGCAGCGTCGCGGTCGCCCAGCTGGACCTCGGCAGCAACTGACGATCGGTACAGGAGACGATTTTCATGCTCAAGTTGACCCGCATCGCCGCCATCGCACTGATCGCGCTCGCCGTGCTGCTGGCCGTGGTCGCCTTTGTGATCGGGCGGAAGCCTGCGGCCTCGGCGGACAACCCGAGCACGATCGTGAAGGCCGATGCGCAGACCTTCAGTGTCGTTGAAGCCACCGCGCGGCTACCCGCCGGCGAGCCGATCAGCGCCAATGGCGTGCGGCTGACGCAACGCACCGCGGAAGTGCCGGGGGCCGTTGCCGACCTGGCAGCGGTGGTCGGCAAGGTGCCGGTGCAGGACATCAGCGAAGGCAGCGCGATTGCTGCCAGCCTGCTCGCACAGGGCTTCTCGCTGCAGCTGCGGCCGGGTGAACGGGCATTGGCGGTGCCGGTCGATGAGCTGGTCGCGGCAGGCAACCGCATCCTGCCCGGTGATTTCGTCGACGTCTTCCTCAACCTGCGCAGCGCCGCTACCAGCTACAACGGCCAGCAGGACATCGCACAGACGCGGTTGCTGCTGTCACGCCTGCGCGTGCTCAGCTACGGACAGCAGGACATCGCGGCAGCCCCGACGAGCAGCCAGGGCCAGGCCCCGGCCACGGCAGGCAACGACTCACGTGCAGCCGATATCACCAGCGGTTCCAGCAGCGCCCCCAGCAACGCAAACGGTAGCGATGCCACGCAGCCGGCGCGCACCGCGGTGCTGGCGGTGCCGGTGGCCGACGCCAACCGGCTGCTGCTCGGCGCACAGCAGGGCAAGCTGTTCCTCGCCCTGCGCAATCCCGCCGATACCGGCCTGCCGGATGTGGCGCTGTTCCCACAGGCGCGCGGCGTGCTGGACCCGGTGCGCGGCCTGGACAACGAGCAGCAGCAGGCCCTGCAGCGACCGGAGAACAACGCCTACGCCGGTCTGGATGGCGATGCGCTGGCTGGCCGCGGCAGCAGCGTGCAGCGCAGCGTCCACGAAACGCCGGCACGTGCACCGGTGCAGCGTCGCTCGACGCCGCGACCGGCGGGCATCGAAATCATCCGCGGCGACACTGCTGCCCCCCGTGGCTCCCTTTGACCCTTGCCGAGAGCGCACATGACTGAACGTCGCCACCGCCTACGCCCCACTGTCCGCCAGCGCTGGCTGGCCCTGCTGCTGGTGCTGCTGGCACCGGGTGCGAGCGTGGCTGCCGACGATCTGCTGCTGCAGACCCGCGAACAGCGGCCATGGACGCTGCCGGCCGACCTGGAACGGGTTGCCATCGCCGACCCCGGCGTAGCTGACATCGTGATGCTGCGCGGCGCACGCCAGGCGCTGCTGGTAGGCAAGGCCCCCGGCACCACCACCCTGCTGCTCTGGCATCGCAAGCAGAGCGAACCGCAGCGCGTGCAGGTGCGGGTGCAGAGTGCCGTGCAGGGCGCCGCCGATGCCGGCTCCAGCGGAC
Organism: Stenotrophomonas sp. 1337; assembly: GCF_031455455.1. Taxonomy (NCBI): domain Bacteria; kingdom Pseudomonadati; phylum Pseudomonadota; class Gammaproteobacteria; order Lysobacterales; family Lysobacteraceae; genus Stenotrophomonas; species Stenotrophomonas sp. 1337. The sequence goes on from NZ_JAVDSR010000005.1 coordinate 5,032, forward strand.
TGGTGTTCACCCAGCAGGACCAGCAGGGGCTGCTGCAGGGAAGCAGCGACAGCGTGCTGGCGCACATGCAGGAGCAGAAGACCGCGGTGATGGCGCTCGGCAAGGACGGAAGCCTGGCCGATGCCTCCACCATCAGCAGCGGCGGCGTGGTGCAGGTCGAGGTGAAGGTGGTCGAGTTCAACAAGACCGCGCTGAAGCAGATCGGCATCAACTTCCAGAACCGCAACGGTGGTTTCGCCTATGGATTCGCGCGGCCGGGCGGGCAGCTGCCAGGCAACACCGGCATCCTGCCTGGCATGAAGGAAGGTGAGTCGAGCAACGAAAGCGAGTCACCGATCTCCTCGGCGTTCAGGCTGGTGTTCGGTTCGACCAAGGGCCTGTGGAACGCCGATGTCGACCTGCTGCAGGCCAACGGCATGGCGCGCGTGCTGGCCGAGCCCACTCTCGTCGCGCTGTCCGGGCAGAGCGCCAGCTTCCTGGCCGGTGGCGAACTGCCGATCCTGGAGCCGCAGGGGCTCGGCACGACCACGGTCACCTACAAGCCCTTCGGCATCGGCCTCACCGTTACTCCCACGGTGCTCTCACCGAACCGCATTGCGTTGAAGGTTGCCCCGGAAGCCAGCGACCTGGACTACACCAATGCGATCGCGCTCAACGGCGTGCAGATCCCTTCGATCACCACCCGCCGCGCCGACACCACCGTCGAGCTTGGCGATGGTGAGAGTTTCGTCATCGGCGGCCTGGTCAGTTCCACCGTGGCCTCGACGGTCAACAAGATTCCGCTGCTCGGCGACCTGCCGATCATCGGTACGTTCTTCCGCAACTTCGACTACAAGCGCCAGGACAAGGAACTGGTGATCATCGTCACCCCGCGGTTGGTACAGCCGATTGCCCGCAATACCGAACTGCCGCTGCCCGGCGATCGCGAAGCCAAGCCGAACATGCCCGAATGGGGCGCGTGGCTGCTTGGCCCGATCAGCCGCGATCCGGTTCCCGGTTTCTCGCGCTGACCTGCATGACGTCTCCGGTACTACGCCCATGCCCTACGCCACTGCCCTGCCGCTGCACCCGCAAGGACCACCGATGAACCTGGTCCTGTACGGGATCGACCGTGAACTGCTGCCACGCCTGGCTGCCAAGCTGCCGCCGACCACGGCACTGCACTGGCAGGACAGCAGCGAGCCGACCTCGGCACAGGACCTGCAGCGTGGCCCGCAGAACCTGGTACTGCTGGACTTCCGCCCGGAGCATGCCTCGGCATCGACAGTGCTGGCCCAGCAGCTGCAGCAGACCCAACCCGAATTGACCCTGGTGGCGGTGGGCGCCACCAGCGCCGGCCAGGTGGAAGGCGTGGTGATGGCGCTGCGCGCCGGCCTGCGCGATGTACTGGACCTGGACAGTGACAACACCGGCATCGAAGCCGCCCTGCGTCGCGCTTTGTCACCGCGCCCCGCCGCAAGCGCACAGCAGGCGCACAAGGCGCGCCTGATCGTGCTGCTGGGCGTGCGCGCCGGCGTCGGCACCAGCACGTTGGCCGCACACCTGTCGGTGCTCGCACAGCAGACCCGCACCCTGGCCCAGGGCGATGCCGCCGTGCACGACGGGCTGCTGATGGAGCTGGCGCAGCCGGCCGGCGACCTCGCCCTGTACCTCAACCTGGACAGCCGCTTCCACTACGAAGATGCGCTGCGCAATGCCAGCCGCATCGATGCCACCCTGGCCCGCACGGCGATGGCCCGGCACACCAGCGGACTGGTCCTGCTCGACCGTGCCAGCGGCAGCGACGCACTGCCCCCCTCCGATCCTGGTGCGCTGCTGCAACGACTGCGCGGCGTGTTTTCCAGCGTACTGTGCGATGCCGGCGGCTGCCCGCTGCGGCAGCTGCCGCCGCTGCTGCTGGACCAGGCCGATGAAATCTGGCTGGTGGCCGACGCATCGATCGCCACCCTGGTGTCGCTGGACCACGCCCTGAAGCACCTTTCCGGCCAGCGCGACCGCGAGAAGCGACTGCAGCTGGTGATCAACCGCCACGACGACAACAGTGGCATGAGCCCCGAACAGATCGCGCGCCGCTTCGAGCTGCCGCTGCTGGCCACCCTGCCCGAGCGGTCGCGGGTACGCGCCTCCGCCAGCCATGGCCATCTGCTGCTGCAGGATGCGCCGCGCGACCCGTACCTGCGTGCCCTCGCCCCGCTGGTGCAACGCCTGGATCCGGCTGCCTGCCCGGTCCAGGCGCACGGCCTGCGGGAAAGACTTGCCCTTGCCCTGGGTGGATCGCAATGGAAGACAAAGTGACCCCGTTCCCGCACGTTGTCGCCCGCAGCACGGTGCCGGAGCATGCACCGGGCAGCCTGCCGTTCGCACAGACCGAGCAGTACCAGAAGGTGCTGTCGGCCGCGCACGAGCATCTGCTCAACAGCATCGAAGACGAGCGCATCGACATCGATTCCTGGGCCCCCGACACCATCGCCCGCTGGGTGGAAGTGCAGACGGTCAGTTTCATCCAGGAATGGCGCATCCCCATCAACGAAGAAGAAATGCAGGTGGTGGCCGAAGGCCTGGTCAAGGAGCTGACCGGGTTCGGCCCGCTCGATGACCTGCTGCATGACCCCACCATCGAAGACATCCTGATCAATGGCTTCAAGGATGTGCATGTCTCCCAGGGTGGGCAGCTCAAACGCGCACCTCAGCGCTTCACCGATGACACCCACCTGCTGCGCATCCTGCGCCGCATCATCGCCCCGCTCGGCCGCCGCCTGGATGATTCCAATCCGATGGTCGATGCACGCCTGCCCAATGGTGGCCGCCTCAACGCGATCATCTCGCCACTGGCGGTGGACGGGCCGATGGTGTCCATCCGCAAGTTCCGCAAGGATCCGTTCACCCCCGACGAACTGCTGGCCAAGGGCACCTTCGATGCGCCGATGCAGGCGCTGCTGAAGGCGATGGTGCTGGGCCGCTGCAACATCCTGGTGTCAGGTGGCACCAGCTCGGGCAAGACCTCGCTGCTCAATGCGCTGGCCAGCTATGTGCCGGCCAACGAACGCGTCATCACCGTGGAAGACACTGCCGAGCTCTCGCTCAACCACCCGCATGTGGTGCGCCTGGAGAGCCGCATCGGTGGCGCCGAAGGCCAGGGCGCGGTCAGCATCCGCGACCTGGTGCGCAACAGCCTGCGCATGCGCCCGGACCGCATCGTGGTCGGCGAGGTGCGTGGCGCCGAGGTGCTGGAGATGCTGCAGGCGATGAACACCGGCCATGACGGATCGATGGCCACCATCCACGCCAATTCACCGCGCGACTGCCTGTACCGCATCGAGATGCTGGCCGGCTTCGCCGGTTTCCAGGGCAGCGAAGACAGCCTGCGCCGGCAGATCGCCAGTGCCATCGACTTCATCGTGCAGATCTCGCGCCTGGGCAGCGGCCGCCGGGTGCTGGTGTCCATCACTGAAATCACTGGCGTCAGCGACAACCTGATCACCACCCAGGAGATGTTCCGCCACGAAGTGCAGATCGATGGCAGCGGCAAGGAAATCGACCGTTGGATCGGCCTCGGCTTCCAGCCACATTCGCACAAGCTGGAGCCGTTCCGGCAGTTGCTGCGCGAATCCCTGTACGGAGACTTCTGAGCATGGGTACCGGCCTGCTGCTGGGTGTGCTGAGCATCGTGTCGGTGCTGCTGGCGCTGGCGGTGTGGCTGTGGGGGACGGCCAGCAGCCGCGAACAGCGCCAGGCCTCGCTGCAGCATGCCGAGCAGCAGCTGGCGCGCGGCACCGGCGCTGCCGCCGCGCCGGCCGATGCAGCACGGCAGGCGGCGCTGCCTGCGCCGGGTCGCCGCGCCCTGCCCTGGAACGGGCTGCTGCAGCGTGCCGGCCTGGCACCGGGCTGGAAGCTGCCGCTGCTGATGCTGCTGCCGGGCATCGCCCTGTCCGCGTTCGCGGTGTTGCGCCTGGGCACCTTCTGGATGTTCCCGCTGACCCTGCTGCTGTACCTGCTGGGCTGCTGGCTGTGGCTGATGCGCCGTATCGGCAAGCTGCAGGCGCAGCTGCTGCACCAGCTGCCGGACTTCCTCGACAACCTGGTGCGCCTTACCGCGCTCGGCAACAGCCTGCAGGCTGCCTTCCAGGTCGCGTCGATGCAGACCAACGCGCCGCTGCGCGGCCTGCTCGACACCACGGTGCGCTATGCACGTGGCGGCATGGACCTTGACCGTGCGCTCAACCTGGCCGCACAGCCCTACCGCATGGACGTGCTGAAGGTGCTGGCGGTGGTGATGGGCGTGAGCGTGCGCATCGGTGGCCGTGCCGACCAGATCCTGCAGCGCATGGGCGACTTCATGCGTGACCTGGAACAGGCGCAGCAGGAACTGGCCGCAACCACTTCTGAAACCCGCATGTCGGCATGGGTACTGGGCCTTCTGCCGCCGGCCAGCGCGGTGCTGATGGCGATCTCCAGTCCCGAATTCTTCCAGCCGGTGCTGCACGACCCACTGGGCCACAAGATCCTGCTGATCGCGCTGGCGCTGGAGTTGACCGGCGCCTTCCTGCTGTACCGCCTGGCCAAATCACTATGAACATCCCCGTCCACGCAGGAGGCATCCAATGAGCGCCAGCATCTGGTTCGTGGCTGCCCTGCTGGTGTTGGCCGCCGGCGTCGCCCTGCTGGGGCTTGGCAGCTGGGTGCGCAGCCATCGCGAGGACCGCAGCGAGGCCACGTTGAAGACAGCGCTGCGTCCGCGCGAAAGCGACGACACAGCGGCTGACGCACGCAAGGACTCACTCGGCTGGCTGGAGCAGTTCGGCCGCGGACTGAGCGGCGGACGCCTGGAAGCGGCGCTGCTGGCCGGTGAGGATCGCCTGCTGCTGGACCTGGCCGGCTGGAACACCCGCCGCGGCACCGCCATCTACCTCGGCCTGCGGCTGCTGCTGGCGGTCCTGGTACTGGGTATTGCGCTGACGCTGAGTGACGCCACGGGGTTGTCGAGGATCATGGTGGTGATCGGCGCGCTGGCTGCTGGCCTGCTGCTGCCGAAGTTCGCGCTCAGTGCGTGGGTCAAGCGGCGGCGACGCGCGGTGAACAATGAGCTGCCGCTGTTGATCGACCTGCTGCGCCTGCTGCAGGGCGTGGGCTACAGCATGGATCAGAGCCTGCAGACACTGGGCGACAAGCTGCGCGACGCACTGCCGGTGCTGGGTGGGGAAATCCAGGAAGCGAATGTGTCCTACACCCATGGGCGCACGCGCGCGCAGTCGCTGCGCCGGCTGAGCGATGTGTACGGCGATGACGATCTGTCCAGCCTTGTGCAGTTGATCCTGCAGGTGCACGCCCACGGCGGTGCCGTGCAGGAACCGCTGCGCCAGTTCAGCGTCCGCCTGCGCGAGCAGCGCCGCAACGCGCTGAAGGAAAAGGTCGGCAAGCTCTCGGTGAAGATGACCGTGGTGATGATGCTGACCCTGCTGCCGGCACTGATGCTGGTGCTGGCCGGACCGGCGCTGGTCGCGCTGGCCACTACCTTGTCGAAAATGGGATGACCTTCATGCCTGTCCTGCGCCCTGCCTGCCTGTTGCTTGCCCTGGTTGCCGCCGTTGCCGGCTGCAGCTCCACCACGCCGAAGTACCTGCGTGCGCCGAGCCTGGCCGAGCCGACGCCGGCCCCGCAGGACAGCCGCAACGCCTACCTGGAACTGATCCAGCGGATGCAGCAGCAGGGCGCCTGGTACGCTTCGCTGGCGCACGTGGATGCGTTCCGCCAGCGCTACGGCGATACCCCGGCACTGCGCCTGCTGCAGGCCGACGCACTGCGCCAGACCGGCCAGATCGATGCGGCGCTGGCGCTGTACCGCGAACTCGGCAATGGCCCGCAGGCCGCCGCCGCTGCACACGGCATGGGCCTGATCGCTGCCCTCCGCGACGACGACCAGGGCGGCGAACAGGCGCTGGCACGTGCCACCCAGTTGAGCCCGCTGAACACCGATTACCTCGGCGACCTGGGCTATGCACGGCTTCGTGCCGGCCGCTTCGAACAGGCACGCGAGCCACTGGCCAAGGCGCTGGAACTGTCGCCAGGCAATGCCAAGGCCACCGCCAATCTTGCCCTGTGGGCGCTATTGCGTGGCGACACTGCCACCGTCGAACGGCTGGCCCAGCAGGCCAGCTTCAGCGGGGAGACCCGCCGCAGCGTGGAACAGCAGGCGCAGCAGATCCGCGCGCGGCTGCAGCAACGCCAGGCCGCTGCCACTGCTGCAGCGGCGGCAGCGGCACAACCAGTTGCTTCGGTAGCTGCCAACTCCGCCAACGCAGGCCCACGCTTGGCCGCCGAACCGCGCCGCGATGGTCGCGACGAACGCGACCCACCACGACTGCCGCCCTCGATGCTGGAACGCTTCGGCTCCACCGACCATCCCACCGGGAACACGCCATGACCTCGACGCCGCTGATCCGCTGCATGCTGCCGGTGCTTGCCGGCTTGTCTTTCGCTGCGGTTGTGCAGGCGCAGACGCCGCAGCAACCGTTGACCGGGCAGATGCTGGGTGGTGCCGCGCCCGCGCCGGCAGCCGCTCCCCTGCACAGCGAGCCGTTGGCTACCGTGGACGTATCGCCGCCACCAGCCGCAGCGCCCATCGCAGCCCCCGCAGCCCCTGAAACCAGGCCTGATTTCGGCGGCACGCAGTTACAGCCCAACACCTCGCAGATCGGTGACACCACTCGCAGCCTGTTCCGCCTGCAAGCGTCCGGCGAGGTGGCCGGTGCCCGCCTGCCGATCCTCGGCGACCAGGCCACATCCAGCTACGCGCGTTACCTGAAGAGCTTCCAGTACGACATTCCGCAATTCTTCGAAACCGACGTCGCCAAGTCCGCAGGATCCTCCCGATCCGGACGCTGAGGCCCGCCATGAACCGAGCACGCCACATCAGCTTCAGTCGCCCGCGCGGCGGTATGTCGGTCACCATGATGCTGGTGATGATCGCGCTGCTGGCCATGCTCGGCCTGATCGAGATCGGCTTCCTGTTCTGGGCCAAGCGCGATGCGCAGAAGGTGGTCGATCTGGCTGCGCTGGCAGGCGCACAACGGCTGGACCTGTGCCGGCCCGACAACGCCGACAACAGCGCGGCCCGGCAGAACGCGCTCGCACAGAACACCTTCCCTGGGCAGGTGCAGATCCAATGTGGCAACTGGAATGCCACCCGCGGAACGGCTGACCACTTCAGCCCAAGCGTGGACGCAGGCAATCCACGCAACGCGGTGCGGGTCATTGCCGAACGCGGCGTGCTGCCGTTCTTCGGCCAGAACAGCGGGCTGCCCACGTTGCGCGTGCAGGCGGTGGCCAAGCGTTCGGAACCCACCGCCGTGTTTGCAGTGGGTTCGCAGCTGCTGCGCACCAATGGCAACTCCCCCTTGATGGCGACCCTTCGGCTGGTCGGCCTGGACGTCACCAACGCAACAATTCTGTCCTACGACGGCCTGGCACAGGCCACCGTCACCCCGTCGGGGCTGCTGGCGGCACTGGGCATCCCGGTCACCGCCGACCTCAGCGTGGCCGACTTCAACCGGCTGCTGTCGGTCAACCGCATATCACTGGCACAGCTGGTCAATGCCACTGCCACGGTGGTGGGCCGCGAGACCGCCGTCGGCGTACAGCTGCAGGCGCTGTCCAACCTGGTCGGCACGCGGCTGGACATCAACCAGCTGAACATTCTGCTGGGCAGCCAGAACGGCGGCGGCGGCCTGTTCGCGCAGGTGATCTCACCGGACGGCACCATCGGCAGCGCGCTGGAATCGAGGGTCAACGTGCTGGATCTTGTCACCGCCGCGATCTCGATCGCCAACGATGGCAATGGTGTGCAGGTGCAGGGCTTGAACCTGCTGGGCATCGACGTCAAGGCCGGCGTGGTGGAGCCGCCGTCGATCGCCATCGGTGGCGTCGGCGCACGCGCCTACAACGCGCAGGTGCGGCTGATGGTGGACGTCGACAGCGACCGCCTGTTCGCGATCGGCCCGCTGCTGAACCTGCTCGGCACCCGCCTGCACCTGCCACTGCACGTGGATGTGGCCAATGCGATGGGGACATTGACCAGCATCCAGTGCGGTGCGGCGCCGCCGACGGCCACCGTCCAGGTCGATTCCTCGGTACTGCGCGCCTGCGTCGGCAAGGTCAACGCGGCCGATCGCTTCTCCAAGAGCAACGTCTGTGACGCGACCCTGCAGAACGAGCAGCTGTTGAAGCTTCTGGGGCAGCCCCTGATCAACGACAAGGTCACCCTGCCGGCACTGACCAGCACGCAGAGCCTGACCCTGGCCGCAGGCCAGACCGGCTCGACCCGGATCAACCCGTTGGCCGTCGGCACCGCCGTGTCAGACCTGGTCAACGAACTGCTGCGGGTGCTGTCAGGCATGCTCAGTTCACCCAAGCAAGGCATGAGCGCCAATGACACCGCCAAGGCTCTGGCCGACCGTTACCTGCAGGCGGCCTTCCCCAGCGGCGGGCGTTACAACGTGGACCAGGTGATTCCATTGCTGCGCGATGGCGACCCGTCACGCAACCTCGCACCACTGGGTAACTGGACCGTTACCAAGGGTGTACCCAAGCCCTGCCTGATTGGCCTGAGCACCTGCTGGGAAGATGGATCGGTCTGGGCCGGTTACCGCGCTACCGTGACCGGCCAGGGCCTGGGCCTGCTCGACGGCCTGCTGGGCTCGCTGGTCGGCGGCCTGCTGATCAACCGCTGCGACAGCCTGCTGGGCAACCTGATCGACTACAACGGCTGCGTGCGCACCAACCTGGCGTCCTACATCCAGACCGCCCCGGCCGGATTCCTGGATGGGCAGAACGGCGGCGGCGTGACCACCCCCGGCAACAACGTCACCTGCAGTGGCCTGCTGTGTGCGCTGCTGAACCCGGTGCTGGCGGCGCTCAAGCCCGTACTCAACAGCGTCGGCACCCTGCTGACCAACACCCTGGCCAGCCTGCTCGGGCTGGAACTGGGCCGCACCGATGTCAGCATGCAGTCGATCCAGTGCAGCTCGGCGCAGCTGGTCTTCTGACCCGCGCGGGCACCGGTTGGCGGCGTCCGCGCCCATGCTAGACTCGCGGCGGGGAACCACATTCAACTCAACCCACACTACATCCGTGGATGGTCTAGACATGCGAGAAACTTCAGGGGGCACCGTCTTCGCCCGGTATCGGCGCGGCGCAGCACTGCTGGCCGTGGCCATGATGGTGGTGGCGCCGTCGGCGCTGGCCGCACGTGGCGATCGCACTGCCACGGTGGAGCCGGCCAAGGCCGCACCGGTGGTACGCAACACCGTCGACGAACTCAAGCAGTTGATGGATGCGCAGCAGCTCACCGAGCTGCGTACCACCTACAACGGCAACTACGGCGCCAGCCTGCTGTTCAACGCCAATACCCTGACGTACTACGTGGCCCTGTTCCAGGAGAAGAACTTCTGGCGGGTGATCAAGACCGATGCCGTCGACAACGCCGAGCGTGTCTACCGCACCTTCGCGCAGCAGTCCGAACAGCTGGCGCAGGTCTACATCGACACCACCCGGCTGGAAGCCGGCAAGCGCTACACCGAGCGCCTGGTGGCCTACAACGAAGAGCGCCTGCGCACCCTGCAGCAGGAAATGGAACAGCAGCAGGCGCAGTCGGCGCAGGTCAGCGCAGCGCTGCAGCAGGCACAGCAGCAGGCGGTCAGCCTGAGCACCGACGTGCAGAGCACCAACAGCCAGCTCGATGCGCTGCAGCGACGGATCCAGATCCTGCAGGCCGAACAGGGCAACCCGGAGCTGAGCCTGCCCAAGCCGGATGCGGCGACGGCACCGGCCGCCGCCAGCGACGGCCGCTGAGGTCTTCCGGGCCTGTAGACGAGAACGGCACCTTCGGGTGCCGTTTTTCGTTGTGCTCAACGACAGGCCTCGCGTACCGCGTCATCCAGCTGCCTGCGCTGCAGGTAGTCGAGCCTGCGCGGCTTGGCCAGCGTTGCCACCTGCCGCTGGCGCGCCCGCTCGCAGCCACGTGGGTCAGCCGTGATCGATATCAGCGCGCCCTGTGCGCGCCCGCGCCGTGACGTCCGCCTGCTACCGCTGCGGGCAGGCTGCACGACTGCAGGTGTGGGCCCGCGTGCCTTCGACTCGGCACCGGGCACTTCCCAGCGCCACTCCGCGCGCCCCTGGCAGGGCGTCTGCTGGTAGACCGGATGCTCACCTCCGGTGCACTTGTACACGTTGGTCTGTGCCATCGCGACAGCAGCCAACAACAGTGCAGGCAGCACTGCCCATCCCGGCATCTTCATGACTGGCCCTCACGCGTCCGATGGCCATGGTTGCCATCAGCACCGGCCTGCCGCCAGAGCGAGTCGCGTCAGCGCGACGACCACGCCAATCCGGCACAGCCGTGCAATGCACATCGCCCATCGTGCGCTGTACTGCCGCAGGCGCCGGCCAACCCGCAGGCGTCTTCCCTCCCTTTCGCCAAGGAACCTGCAATGAGCAATTTCGTGACCGTCAATGATGGCGCCCGCATCTTCTACAAGGACTGGGGCACCGGCCAGCCTGTCGTATTCGCCCATGGCTGGCCACTGTCGTCCGATGCCTGGGACCCGCAGATGCTGTTCATGGGCCAGAACGGCTACCGCGTGATCGCCCATGATCGCCGCAGCCATGGCCGCTCCAGCCAGACCTGGGACGGCAACAACATGGACACCTACGCCGATGACCTTGCTGCCGTTCTGGATGCGCTGGACGTGAAGGACGCGATCCTGGTCGGCCATTCCACCGGCGGTGGCGAAGTGGCGCACTACATCGGCCGCCATGGCAGCAAGCGCGTGGCCAAGGTGGTGCTGGTCGGCGCGGTGCCGCCGCTGATGCTGAAGACCGAAGGCAATCCGGCCGGTACCCCGCTGGAAGTGTTCGACGGCATCCGCAAGGGCACCGGTGGCGATCGTTCGCAGTTCTTCAAGGATCTGGCCACGCCGTTCTTCGGCGCCAATCGTGATGGCAACAGCGTCACCGAAGGCATGCGTGATTCGTTCTGGCTGCAGGGCATGCTGGGCGGCGTGAAAGGCCAGTACGACTGCATCCACGAATTCTCGGAGGTGGACTACACCGACGACCTGAAGAAGATCGACGTGCCGGCTCTGGTGGTGCATGGCGATGACGACCAGATCGTGCCCTTCGATGCTTCGGCCAAGCTGTCCTCGCAGATCATCCGCAACGCAGAACTGAAGGTGTACGCCGGTGCACCGCACGGCCTCACCCTGACCCATGCCGATCAGTTCAACGCCGACCTGCTGGCATTCGCACGCAGATGACGTATCGCGGCGGCGCCCGTGCGCCGCCGCTCCTGCCATGGAGCCGGCCAGCGGCCGGCTCAATCACGGGACAATCAGATGTCGCTGTGGTGATGCGGCGCCGCCGCCGGCAATGGATCATGGCCGCCAACGAAGTGACGCACCACCGGCGCGCGCTCGCCGCGATGCAGCGCGCGCAGCGCCTCCTGGATCGCCTTGTCGTCAGCGGTGATGCGTTCATGCTGGCGCAGGTGCTCCAACCACGACGCTGCGACGAAATACTCCAGATGAATGCCCGGGGTTGCCACATCTTCGACCACGCCCCAGACCACGGCACCATCGCGTCGACGGATCGTTCCCAGCGTGCGCATCTGCGCCTGGAACGCGGCGCGGTCGGCGGCATCGATGCGATATTCGATGGTCACCAGCACCGGTCCGCGATCATTCGACACCGGCACCGACAGTTCCGGTGCGGGCCAGTGCCCGGCCGGGCTCAGGTTCAGATCTTCGGCGCCTGCAATGCGTACCCGCCACACCAGCAGGCCGCCGATGACCGCGCCGGCTGCAGCCACCAGCAGTGCCAGCTCGGGCGATGTGCGCTGCGCCAGTGCACCCCAGCTCAGGCCACCGGCCGCCATGCCGGCCGAGAACACCATGATGTACAGGGCAAGCGCGCGCGCCCTCACCCAGGCCGGCACCGCCGTCTGTGCTGCGATCTGCAACGAGGACAGTACGGTGATCCAGGCAAAGCCATTGACCAGCATCACCAGCGGCAACACGTACCAGCTGCGGGTCAGCGCCAGGCCGGCCAGGCTTGCCGCCAGCGACAAGGTGGCCAGCAGCACCAGCAGGTCGCGATCAAGCCTGGCCCGCAGCTTCGGCAGCAGCAACGCACCGCCCACCGCACCGATGCCGATGCAACCCAGCAGCACGCCGTACTGCCCCGCTCCGCCCTGCATCTGCCCGCGCACCACCACCGGCAGCATTGCGTTCATCGCCGCGGCAAAGAAGAAGAAACCGGCCGATTTGATCAGTACCGCCTGCAGGCGACCGGCACGGCTGGCATAGCGCAGGCCCGCCTTGAGGCCAGCGCCGAACCCTTCGGGCGGCAGGCTGGACGCCTTCGGATCACGCTTCCAGCCCCACACCACGAACAGCATGGCGGCAAAGGTGATGGCGTTGAACCCGAAGGCCCACACCGCACCCAGCTGGGCCACGATCACCCCGCCGATGGCCGGCCCGATGGAACGGGCGATGTTGATGCCGATGGAGTTGAGTGCCACGGCCGAGGCCAGCATCGGCTGCGGAACCAGCTCGGAGACGATCGCGGCCTGTGCCGGCATCGCCATCGCCGCACCGCAGCCCATGCAGAAGGTCAGCAGCACCAGCAGCTGCGGCGTCAGCAGATCCAATGCCGTGAGCACGGCGGTCGCTGCCGCCACCAGCAGCATCCAGCCCTGGGTGAACAGCAGGTACTTGCGGCGGTCGACGATGTCGGCCAGGGTCCCGGCCGCCAGCGCCAACAGCACGATCGGCACGGTGGTGGCCGACTGCACCAGCGCGACCATCAGCGCCGAACCGGTGCGTTCGGCCATCACCCAGGCCGCAGCCACGTCGTTGACCCAGGTGCCGATGTTGCTGGCCAGGATCGCCAGCCAGATCGAGCGGAACATGCGGATCTTCAACGGCGACCATGCGCCATCGACCTGCGGGGAGTGTTGTGACGCCGATGCGTTCACCATTGCCAAGCTCCAACGATTGAGGCGAACAGCGTGTCCCGGCCGCCGGCCTGCGTCAGTGCAGGACCCGCGTCGACCCAGGCCAGCTGCAGCTGCCATTGCCAGTGGTCATTGACCTGCCAGCGGGTTTCGGATTTGTACTGGGTACCGATGCGGCGTGCGCCTCCGGCACTGCCGGGCAACGCTGCCAACGGTGCCGGCGTGGTATAGACCGCATCGGCGCGCCGATGCTTCCAGGCCAGCTGCACACCCAGCTCGGTGGTCACCGCCTCATGCAGGCGCAGTGCCAGTGTCGGTTGCAGATCCATCAGGTTGGCCGGTGCCAACAGGCTGGCTTCGCTGAAATAGGCGGACTTGGGAAACAACGCATTGAACGTACCCAGACGACCATCACCCGGGTCTGCGTCGCCGCTGGCAATGTCGGCCTTCAGGCCAAGCCGCGGTTGCAGCGGCAGCGCGCTCCAGCGCCAACCGGTATCGGTGGCGAGGGTCCAGGCGCGGATGTCCAGATCGCCGGTCACCGCCCGCAGTTCACCGCCCTGCGCCACCAGTTCGGCATTCCAGTCCAGCGCACCCGACTGGCCGAACCAGCGCGCGCCCAGGGTCTGCCGCCGCTCGGTGCCGCTGCCCGCGGCGAAGCGCGCGCCCTCGCGACGATAGTCGAGCAGGTAAAGGTCCCACTGGCTGATGCCAGCGCCCTTGGCCGTGGTCGCATACGCACCGAGCAGGTGTGCACCGCGCTCACCGCGGTCATCGAAAGCGCCCGGGCGGTTCTCGACCGGGCGCAGCGCCATCAGGTCCAGTGCGCCCAGCCTGCCCTGCCACCCCACCCGCGCACCATCGAAGGCCAGGCGGATGTTCGGCCCGTCGCGCACCGACAACAGGCGCGAGCTGCCATAGCCCGCTTCCTGCCGGCCCAGCTGCACGTGCATGCCAGCGCCGGACCAGCGCCAGTACGCCTGCTGCACGTCCAGCGCGCCGCGATCGGTACGACCTGGGCCGCCGGCCTTGCCGCGCTCGGCATGCGTACCCAGCTGCAGCTTCGCTTGCCAATCACCCTGCGCGAAAGAGGCAGAAGCCAGCGCACGCAGCAGGCCGTAGCCATCGTCGCCAGCACCGACGCCAAACCGGGTCGGGGCGTAGTACATGCCACGCAGGCGCAGCGATGCATCCCACTGCAACTTGCCGTCGCCGACCGTGGTACAGGCACCACCGCCGCAGGCCAGCGCCAACGACGGCAACACCAGCGATGCCAGGGTCAGAACGCGAAGCACGAACACCCCATCGCGCCCCAGAACGCGGTCAGGTCGTCGGTTGGCGCCGGATGACGGACCGCGTGGCCATGCGCACCATGGGTGCCGCAGGCCACACCATGGTGATGACGGTGCGCCGCAGCCAACCCGGTCGCCCCGCCACCGACGTGGTAGCCACCGAAGCGGTTTACCGGCGACCAGTCCGGCATCGCCGGAGGCAGCTGCGGCGCCAACCCGGCGTAGTCGCCGTCGCCATGCACGATGCGGCCACCCACCACGGTCAGCAGGCTGGTGATGTCGGCGATCTGCTGCTCATCGACGCGGAAGAAGTCGGACGACAGCAGGATGAAGTCGGCCAGCTGGCCCACCTTCAGCGTGCCCTTCACCGCTTCGTCGCCGGAGAACCAGGCGCTGCCCTGTGTCCACAGGCGCAGGGCCTGCTCGCGCTCCAGCAGGTTCTCATCGCCGTACAGGGCCAGGCCGCCGACGGTGCGTCCCGTCACCAGCCACGACAGCGCCACCCACGGGTTGTAGCTGGCCACGCGGGTAGCATCGGTGCCGGCGCCGACCGGCACGCCCTCGGCCAGCATCCGCTTCACCGGTGGCGTGTGCCGCGCCGCCTGCACGCCATAGCGCTGCACGAATGCCTCGCCCTGGTAGGCCATGCGGTGCTGCACGGCGATGCCGCCGTTGAGTGCACGGATACGCTCGATGTTGAGCGGGGTGATGGTCTCGGCATGGTCGATGAACCAGTGCAGGCCATCGAACGGCACCTCACGGTTGACCTGCTCGTAGACGTCGAGGATGCGGCTGATGCTTTCGTCGTAGGTCGCATGGATGCGGAACGGCCAGCGCTTCTCCACCAGCAGCTTCACCACATCGTGCAGCTCCGGCTCAAGTTCCGGTGGCAGTTCCGGGCGCGGCTCGTTGAACAGTTCAAAGTCGGCTGCAGAGAACACCAGCATCTCGCCGGCACCATTGTGGCGCAGCAGGTCATCGCCCTGGCGCGGTTGCAGCATCTCGCTCCAGCCACGGAAATCGCTGACCTCGCTGCCCTTGTTCTGGGTGAACAGGTTGTAGGCGATGCGCACGGTCAGCTGATCATCGCGATGCAGCTGCTCGATGACCTGGTAGTCCTCGGGGTAGTTCTGGAAACCGCCTCCGGCGTCGATCACCGAGGTGATGCCCAGGCGGTTCAGCTCGCGCATGAAATGGCGGGTTGAATTGGCCTGGTACTCGACCGGCAGCTTCGGCCCCTTGGCCAGGGTCGCATACAGGATCAGTGCATTCGGCTTGGCCAGCAGCAGGCCGGTCGGGTTGCCCAGCGAATCGCGCACGATCTGTCCGCCGGGCGGGTCCGGCGTTTCCTTGGTATAGCCACAGGCACGCAGCGCGGCGCGATTGAGCAGCGCGCGGTCGTACAGGTGCAGCAGGAACACCGGCGTATCCGGAGCGATGTCGTTCAGCTCCTGCAGGCTCGGCAGGCGCTTTTCGGTGAACTGGGTCGCGGTGAATCCACCGACCACGCGCACCCACTGCGGCGCAGGCGTGCGGTCAACCTGCGCCTTCAGCATGGCCATCGCATCGGCCAGTGAACGCAGGCCATCCCAGCGCAGTTCCAGGTTGTAGTTCAGGCCACCACGGATCAGGTGGGTGTGGCTGTCATTGAGTCCGGGTACGATTCGCCGCCCCTGCGCATCGACGATCGTGGCTTCGCTGCCCCAACCGCGCATGATGTCCTCGTCGCTTCCCACGGCAACGATGCGGCCGTTCTGCACGGCCAGTGCCTGCGCATGCGGCTGTTGCGGATCAAGCGTGGTGATGCGTGCGTTGCGGATGACCAGTGTGCTCATGCGACGCTCTTTGGAAGGGGATTGGATGGCCGCGGCGGTACCGCCAGCCAGGCCCAGCGCCAGCGCGGCACTGGTGGCCAGCACCACATTGCGGCGGCCAGGATCGAGAGGTTCGTTGTTCACGCGATGTCTCCAGAAAGAAGCAGACCATCCACCGCCCATGCACCGGGCCCGGCCAGGGCGATGGCCAGCAGTGCCAGCGTCCACAACAACGGATACTCGGCCCCGCCGCGCATCCAGAACCACCCGTTGCGCAGCGCCAGCAGGGCGGTGAAGGCGATGAAGGCGGCGGCGACAAGCGCGGCGATCCGGGCCTGCCAGCCCAACATCACAGCGCTACCGGCCACCACCTGCAGCAGCGCCAGCAGCAGTGGCAACGGCGCCGACGACGGCAGACCGAAGCCACGCAGCTCGCCGGCAAAACCTGCCAGGCCCGGTCCGTTGAACCAGCCGAACAACTTGCCCAGCGCATGCGGCAGCAGGAATCCTCCCGCCGCCACCCGCAGGATCAACAAAGCCAGGTCGAGGCCATGGCCATCGCGCACGCTCAGTGCCCGCCTTCCTGCGCGCCGAACATGGTCTTGGCGTACTGGATGCCGACGCCATAGCCACCCGCATGGTCACGGGCGATGCCGGTGGTCAGGTCGTAGGTTTCAGCACGCGCCCAGTCGCGCTGCAGTTCCAGCAGGTACTGCACGCTGGTGATCGGCACGGCACCGGCCTGCACCATGCGGGCGATCGCACGTTCGTGCGCCTCTTCGCTCACATCGCCGCAGGCATCGGTGATCACGTAGACCTCAAATCCCTGCTCCAGCGCCGACAGCGCCGGGCCGACGATGCACACACTGGTCCACAAGCCGGCGAGCACCAGCCGACGCTTGCCGATGCGGTTCACCTCATCGATCACCGGCTGGTCTTCCCAGGTGTTCATCGACGTGCGATCGAACACCGCCTGGCCGGGGAAGATCGCCGGCAGCTCCGGGAACATCGGGCCGGAGAACGACTTCTCGGCCACCGTGGTCAACAGCACCGGCACCTTGAAGCCTTTGGCACCCTTGCTGATCAACGACACGTTGTTGCGCAGCGCGGAGATGTCGATGGTGTGGGTGGCAAATGCCATCTGCGACTGGTAGTCGATCAGTATCAAGGCGTGGTCGGCCGGTGACAGCAGTGCTTTTGCGGGGGTGGCGGTGGCGAGGCTCATGGGTGGACTCCGGTGGAGGAAACAACAGGGGGCTGGGAACGTGCCGCGCCATCGGCCAGGTACTGGCCGGGACTGCAGCCGGTCTCGGCGCGGAAGCTGCGGACGAAGTGGCTCTGGTCGAAGAAGCCAAGATGCTGGGCCAGGCAGGTCATCGACTGCGCGGCCGTCGGCAACAGCTGCGTGGCGCGTTCGATGCGCCGACGGCGCACGTAGCGCAGCGGACTGGCGCCGGTACCCATGCGGAACAACCGCACCAGATGGAACCGGCTTACGCAGGCAACGGCAGCCAGCTCGGTCACCCGCAGCGGCTGCGACAGGTGCTCGTCGATGTAGCGCAGCGCACGCTGCAGGGCAGCCGACTGGTGCGGTGCCAAGGTGGTTGCGGACAGGGCAGGAGGCTGGACGGTAGCCATGAAGGAGCGCCGCGACGGGAGCACCCATGGTGTGCCGCCGGCTGCGATCGCCCTACCCCCGTCGGTCGAGGCCGGCGCTCACCCATTCGGGGGAGGCCGGCGCTGCAGCAGGCGGCGGCCGAACAACCGCGCATCCAGCGAATACGCGCCCGGCCCCAGCATGAGCAGGGCCAACGGCAGCAGCAGCCAGGGCAGCGCCGCGCCCTGTCCGTACAATCCCGGCACCGCCAGCATCACCGCCAGCGGGGTCAGCAGCCCAGGCAGCAGCAGCAGGCCGATCGCCGCCAGGCACAGCAGTCCCGCCGCACCGGCCGGGCTTCCGCCCGCCAACAGCCCTCCTGCCACGCACAGGCGCAGCCACAGCAATCCCAGTCCGGGGCCGCGATCAGGGAACATCACATACAAGCGCTGCATCGCCGGGCTCCGTCATCCATCACGGCGTGATAGCGGACACCGAAGCGGTACGCCTACCCCGAACGGGTCACCCCGGCCTGCCCCGCACCTGCCAGAATGACCGCATGCGTGGCCGCCCCTTCCCCTTCCTGCGTCGCCTGCCGGCGCTGCTGTCGTGCCTGCTGTTGTTGACTGCCCTGCCCGTCTTCGCCGTGCAGCAACCCGCAGTGAGCGATGGCATGCCCGGCTATCAGCACACCGCTTGGCGCGTCGGCCAGGGCGCCCCGGGGGATATCTGGGATATCGTCCAGGACCGCCAGGGCATGTTGTGGCTGGCGACGGGTTCGGGCCTGTACCGCTTCGACGGCCGGCGTTTCGAGCGGCAGGCCGCACCGGCAGGCACCCGTTTTCCCTCCACCAACATGGTTACCCTCGGCCTCGATGGCGGCGATGGTGGCCTGTGGATCGGCTACTTCCAGGCAGGCATCAGCCAGTTCACGCAGGAACGCCTGCGCAGCTTCGGCCGCCCGCAGGGCGTGCCGGTGGGTGTGGTCCCCCGCTTCGCGCATGACCGCAACGGCCGCCTGTGGGCTGCCGTCAATGGCGGCCTGCGCTGGTTCGATGGACGTCGCTGGCAGCAGCCGCCGGCTTCCTTCGGCCTGCCGCAGAGACGCGTGCAATGGGTGCTGCAGGACCGCCACGGCACGTTCTGGGTGCTGGCGGACCTGCAGATATGGCGTCGCCCTCCTGGCGCGGCCCGCTTCGAAGCCACCGGCATCGCGGTCTCGCAGATGGCCTCGCTGGTCGAGAGCCCGCTCGGCGAAATCTGGCTGGCCGACCGCGTGCGCGGCACGTCGCCGCTGGCCAACGCGCATGGCCTTTTGCCCGCCGAGGAACGTGAAGCACGGCGGCTGCCCGGACTGGTCGCCTCGCGCCTGCAGTTCACGGCCGACGGAGCTTTGTGGGCGACGCTCAGCCCGCACGGTGGCGTGGCCCGGGTCACCTTCGACGGCCAACAGGCTGTGCGCATGGAGCGCTTCGATGCCGCGCAGGGCCTTACCGCGACGTCGGCAGTGCCGGTCCTCGCCGATCGCGAAGGCAACATCTGGGTAGGCACCAACCTCGGCCTCAACCGCTTCCGTGCGCACAGCGTGCAGACCTTGTCCGTGGGCCCTACCGATCCCTACCGGTCATTGGTACGCGCCAGTGATGGCCGGGTGTATGGCTATGGCGAAGACCTGAAGCTGTTCGACCTGCGGCGTCCGCTGCTGGGCGGCAGTGCTGCGCAGCTGCAGGCCGCGGCACGGCAGGCACCCACTCCGGTGTGGCAGTTCGACTGGATCAATCTGGCGCGTACCGTCAGCGGCCACACCACCCTCATACCGCTGCCGGCACCGTTCACCGGGCAGCCACTGCACGCCCTGCTGTTTGCCGATGCGGACCAGGCCTGGGCCTGCGCCGGCGAGCGCGCGGTGCTGCACTACACGGACAACCGCTGGCGTCGCGAAACCCGGCTTCCCGAGCAGGCCTGTTCGTCGCTGGCGCGTACCGATGACGGTGCGCTGCTGCTGGGCTACGCCGATGGCACCCTGTGCCGCCTGCACGGCGGCACGGTCAACACCTTCGGCGCCACCGAAGGACTGTCGGTAGGCCCGGTAACCGCGTTGCTGCAGCACAAGGATCTGCTGCTGGTCGCCGGCGAGGCCGGCCTGGCCGCGCGTTCCGGCAACGGCCGCTTCCTGCCGGTGCGCACCGACATGGCCGGCGTGCTGGAAGGCATCACCGGCATGGTCGCCGATGCGAACGGGCTGCTCTGGCTCAATGGCAGCCGCGGCCTGGTGCGGTTGCAGGTTGCCACCCTGCGCAGCGCGCTGCGCAACGACCAGGCGATAGCCCCCCGCCTGTTCGACGCGGTTGACGGCATGCCGGGCATCGCCCTGCAGAGCGGCCCCATCCCCACTGCGGTACTGGCGGCTGATGGCCTGCTGTGGCTTGCCACCAATCAAGGGCTGGCGTGGCTGGACACGCGGCAGTCGCACATCAACACCATGGCGCCTGGCGTGCGCATCGGTGACGTGCTGTATGGCAGTACCCAGGCCCCGTTGCAGGAGGGACTGCGCCTGCCGGCCGGCACTACCCAGCTGCAGATCGACTATGTCGCGCTGTCGCTGGCGCGGCCGGAGCGCAACCGCTACCGCTACCGACTGTCCGGCGTGGACGACGCTTGGCAGGAGGCCGGCGCGAGCACGCGCGCCTATTACACCAACCTCGCGCCGGGCCATTACCGCTTCGAGGTGGAAGCAGCCAACGAAGATGGCATCTGGAGCAGCACGCCAGCCAGCCGCAGCTTCCACATCGCACCGACGTTCCTGCAGACCGCCTGGTTCAAACTGTTGTGCGTCTGCGTGGTGATGGCTGCGCTGGCGCTGGCCGTGCGGGTCCGCAGCCGGCAGCTGGCGGCATTGTTCCGCGCCCGCCTGCAGGAACGCAACGGCGAGCGCGAGCGCATTGCGCGCGATCTGCACGACACCCTGTTGCAGGGCAGCCAGGGACTCATCCTGCGCCTGCACGCCATCAGCCAGTCGGCACAGACACCAGAGCCGGTACGCACCCAGCTGGAATCGGCGATGCTGCTGGCCGAGCGCAATCTGGCCGAAGGCCGGGAACGGGTCAACGCGCTGCGCGACGCACCGTTTGCCGGCCGCGATCTCGCCTCTGCACTGGCCGACGTGCATGCCGAATATGCAGGCCAAGGCACCAATCCACTGCGCTTGACCATGGAAGGCACCCCGCCGCCGCTGCAGGCCGAAGCCGCCGAGGAAGTGTTCCTGATCGGGCGCGAGGCCATCCGCAACGCGCTGCGGCATGCGCAGGCCAGTGCCATCGAAGTGGAACTGTCCTACGGCACGCGCTGCTTCCTGCTGCATGTGCGCGACGATGGCGTCGGCATCGCCAATGACAATGCCGGCGGCGGACACTGGGGCATGCAGGGCATGCGCGAGCGCGCACAACGGCTGGGTGCGGAGCTGCAGTTGTGGACACGCCCCGGCCTGGGTACCGAAGTCGCACTGTCCGTGCCGGCCCGTCGCTTGTATCACCGACATCCATCGCGCTGGCGTTGGCCCTGGAGCAGAACCTCCCATGACTGAATCCCTTCCTCCCATCGGCGTGCTGGTGGTTGATGACCATCCGCTGTTGCGCGATGGCCTGGCCGCACTGCTCGGCGCACATGCCGACCTGCGCCTGCTCGGCGAAGCAGCCGACGGCGAGGAAGCCCTTGCCCGCTACCAGCAGCTGCGCCCGGATGTGGTGCTGATGGACCTGCAGATGCCACGCATGGATGGCGTGGAAGCAATCGTGCGGATCCGTGCGATCGATCCCCGCGCACGCATCATCGTGCTGACAACCTACCGCGGCGACGTGCGCGCCGTGCGCGCGCTGCAGGCCGGTGCCAGCGCCTACCTGCTGAAGGACATGCTGCGCCACGAACTGGTGGCCACCATCCGCACCGTGGCCAGTGGCCGCCGCGCACCGATACCGGCGGAAGTGGCGGCCAGCATCGCCGCGCACGTAGTGGAAGACCGGTTGTCGCCACGCGAAACCGAAGTGCTGCGCCACGTGGCCGGCGGCCTGTCGAACAAGCGCATCGGCGAACGCATGCAGATTTCCGAGCAGACGGTGAAGGCACACATGAAGAGCCTGATGGAAAAACTGGGCGTTGGCGACCGGACGCACGCGGTAACCCAGGCACTGCGTCGCGGAATCATCAGCCTGGATGACACCGGTCAGGAGTGAAGGGGCTTCGGCCGGGCTGCGCCCTGCACCCGCAGAGGCCGAAGCAACAGCAACAGCCGAAGCAACAGCAACAGCAACAGCAAAAGCCTGCATTCCTTGGGATGGCGGGGAGGGGACAGATGGCGGGGGACGCTGCAAGTACGTCCATGTAAGCTCGGTCGCGCCATCCATGGCGCTCACGCCCCCGCCATCTGTCCCCTCCCCGCCTCCGACAATTTCCCGCGATCTGTCGGAATGTCATGGCCTGCTCTTGGTGGGTGTCGACCTTGGTCGACACGTAGATCCACGCCATGCGTGGATGCTCTACGTTGAATTGTCGAAATATTCGATTTCGATTGGATTTGATCCAAGCGAAGCACAGATGGACCATCAGACACCGGAAAACTGTCGAAGGTGGGGCGGTGTCGGATTGCGGGGTGTCAGCCGCATGGATGCGGCTGCCAAGCCTACAAGGACGTACTTGCGGCGTCCCCGCCATCCGACACCGCCCCGCCCTCCACGGAATACCCGCTGTTGCTGTTGCTGTTGAGGTTGCCGGCCAGCGGCCGGCACTACAGCAGGTGCAGGGCGCAGGCCTGCCGAACCACCCTCAACGCAGACGGATCAGCAGGCTGCCACCGGCGCAGATCGTCGCCAGCCACGCCACGCCGTGCCAACCCCACTGCGCCAGCGCCAGGCTGCCCAACGCACCGCCGCCAGCCATGCCGATGAACATGCCGGTGAACAGCAGTGCATTGAGGCGACTGCGCGCCGGCGGCACCAGGCCGTAGACCAGGGTCTGGTGCGCGACCAGCGCCGACTGGAAACCGAAGTCGAACAGCAGCGCGCTGACCACCAGCAACGGCAGCAGCGCCACGGCCGGCAGCCACGAATCAACCAGCAACAACGCAAAGCCAACCAAGGCGACGGCAATCGCCAACCGCGCGACTGCAGGGCTGCCCAACCGATCTGCAAAACGACCGGCAACCGGTGCCGCCAATGCACCCGCAGCACCGGCAATGCCGAACGCACCCGCGGCGGCACTGCCCAGGCCCAGCCGTGCGTGCAGCATCAGCGCCAGCGTCGACCAGAACGCACTGAAGCCCACCGCCAGCAGCGACTGGCTGGCCACGGCGCGGCGCAGCTGCGGCTGCTCACGCCAGAGCGCCAGCAACGAACCCAGCAGCGCCGGATAACGCAGCGTACTGGTCGCAGCGAAGTGCGGCAGTGCGCGTGCCATCACCGCCCCCATCGCCAGCACCGAAAGCGCTGCCAGGCCGAACTGCACGCGCCAGCCCCAGGCTTCGGCCACCACGCCGCTGACCACGCGCGACAGCAGGATGCCCAGCAGCAGGCCGGTCATCACCCTGCCCACCACCTGCCCGCGCTGCGCATCCGGTGCCAGCACCGCGGCGGCCGGCACGATGTCCTGTGCCAGCGTGGCCATCAGCCCCACCAGCAGGCTGGCAACAAGAAGCCCCGGCAACTGGCCGGCCAAGGCGGCCGCCCCCAGGGCCAACGCCAGCAGCACCGACTTCAGCAGGATCAGGTTGCGCCGGTCGAAGCGGTCGCCCAACGGAGCCAGCAGCAGGATGCCCAGCGCATAGCCCAGCTGGGTCAGGGTCGGCACCAGGCCCACGGCACGCTCGCCCGCAGCCAGATCCTGCGCGATCAGGCCCAGCATCGGCTGGCTGTAATAGAGCGAGGCCACCGAAAAGCCCGCGCCAGCGGCCATGGCCAGCACCAGTGATGGGGCGGGCGCAGCGCGTGGCGCAGAGACGACGGTTGAGAGCGAGGGAGCGGGCATGGAAGGCACCAGGGAGAGAATTGGAGCCTAGCGTGCCTACATTCGCGATGCGTCTGTAGTAGGCTCAGCAACATACTTTACATACGCCATACGCATGAACGATCTCGCATCGGGCGGCGACCGCCTGGACCTGCTGCGTACCTTCCTGCGCATCGTCGACAGCGGCAGCCTTTCGGCCGCCGCCGTGCAGCTGGGCACCACCCAGCCCACCGTCAGCCGTCGGCTTCAAGCCCTGGAACGGCAACTGGGCCTGCGCCTGCTGCAGCGCTCTACCCACGGTCTGCTGCTGACCGAGGACGGCCAGCGCTGCCAACGCCATGCGCAGCGGGTGGTGGACGAATGGGAGGCGCTGCAGGCCGAGCTGCACGGGCAGACACAGAGGCTCAGCGGCCGCCTGCGGGTGATGGTGCCGCATGCGTTCGGCCAGGCACAGCTGCTGCCCACCATGCTCGACTTCCTGGCCCAGCATCCACAACTGAGCCTGGAGTGGATCCTCGAGGACCGCCGCCCGGACTTCATCGCCGAAGGCATCGACTGCGCGGTGCGGGTCGGCGCGGTCGATGAACCGCGCGTGGTTGCCCTGCCGCTGGCCGAAGTACCTCGCATTGTCGTGGCCGCACCGTCGCTGGCCGACGCAGAGTCGATCACCACCCCCGAACAGGCGCAGGCATTGCCGTGGATCTCGCTGGTCACCTACTACCGCGAACGTCTGCTGCTGCACGATGCGCAGGGCCGTGCGCACACGCTGTCGATCACGCCGCGCCTGCTGAGTGACAACCTGTTCGTGGTGCAGCAGGCCGCACGTGCGGGATTGGGGGCCGCAGTGGTGTCAGCCTGGCTGGTGGCCGAGGATCTGGCCGAAGGTCGGTTGGTGCAGCTTTTAGCGGACTGGCAGGCACCACCGCTGCCGGTGCATCTGGTGTTCCCCGCTGCGCGACAGCAACCGCTGCGCCTGCGCGCCTTCATCGATGCGATGAAAACCACGCTGCCGCAGCTGCATGGCATGCGGCCGGCACCGCGCTAGGCGCTACCGGCCGCATCACTGCGAAGCGTGGTCCTGCTTCGCCACGGCATTCCATGCAGCGACCTTTGCCTTGGTGTCGGCCAGCATCTTGTCCAGCGCCGCGCGATCGTACACATCACCGCGCAGGATCACGCTGTCGATCTTTTCGGTGGCAGCGATGTCCTGCAACGGGTTGGCGGTCAGCAACACCAGATCGGCCGCCTTGCCCGTGGCGACGCCGCCATAGCGCTGCATCTGGCCAAACCAGGCCGGGCCCGAACGGGTCGCGGCGGACAGCGCCTGCGGTGCGCTCAGGCCTTCCTTCACGAACAGCTGCAGTTCCTGGTGCAGGCCGATGCCGGGGTAGTTGAACGAATTGAGGAAGCCAGCATCGGTACCGGCAATGATCGTCACTCCCGCTTCCTGCAGCAGCGGCAGCACCGCAGCCACCTGGTGGTACTGCGCATGGCGCGCCTCGATCTGCGCCGGGGTGGCCTTGGCCGCGCGTTCGATGCGCCAGGTGTAGGTCGCGCGCAGGCCCGGGCCGATATAGGCCAGATACGGGTCGTTGGCGTGGTCGTCCTGGTCGAGGAAGTCGAGAATGCGGCCACCGTTGAGGGTCGGCGTCACGAATACGCCACGCTTGGCGAAATCACGGTAGGCATGCAGCGCGGTTTCGCGATCGAAGCTGGCGTCGAGCCGGCGGTTGGCTTCGGCGCGATCGATGCGCCCGGCGCCGAAATCGGCCGCGATCTGCGCCTCGTCCTTGCTGCCAGCCTTGAAGGCATAGTCCAGATGCTCGATCGAGGCCAGGCCCGCATCCACGGCCTGCTCCACCGTCAACGCCATCGGAATGTGGCCCGAGGCCTTGAGACCCGCCTTGCGCGCCGCGCTGGCCGAGTACAGGAACAGCTCTGGCGTCAGCGTGCTGTCGGTGATCTTCACGAAGTCGACCTTGTCGTGCTGCAGGCGCTCGATCGCCTTGTCCGCGTCGGCCTTGCTGCCCACTTCGATGGTGCCCTTCCAGACCGGCTTGATGCCTTCGATTTTCGCACCGGAGGTCAGCAGGCGCGGACCGAACAGCGTGCCGTTGGCGATGTCGCCGCGCCACTGCAGTACCTGCTGCGGAAGATCACCGGAGCAATCGCGGATCGTGGTGATGCCATGAGCGATGTACAGCGGCAGCAGCGCCTTGTTCTCTTCCACCAGCGCCGGACCACCACCGAAGTGCACGTGCATGTCCCACAGGCCTGGAATCAGGTACTTGCCCTTGGCGTCGATCTGCCGGCTGGCGCTCCACTGGCTGCGTAGCTGCGCATCGGGACCGACCGCGACGATGTCCTCGCCACGGATGACCACGCTCTGCCCGGGCACGCTGCGTGCGTGCTCGACATCGACCACCGTGGCGTTGCGGATCAGCAGATCGGCGCGTTCGGCGGCAGACGCCGACAGCGGTGCAACGGCAAGAAGGACGGCAAGGGACAACGGATGGGAACGGAACATGGACGGCATCCTGGTGGGCACGGCAGCGTGCGGGTGGAAGGGGCGGGTGTCAGCGCGTCGCGCCATGCTGGCGCAGCAGGGTTTCGATGTTGGTGTAGCCGCGTTGCTTGGCATGCGCCAGCGGCGTTACGCCGTCGCCATCGGCAAGCTCGGGGTTGGCGCCAGCGTCCAGCAGCAGCTGTACGATCTGCACGTGGCGCGGGCCGCCATCGCCAAGCAGGATCGCCTCCAGCAGTGCAGTCCAGTGCAGGCGGTTGACATGATCCACGGCCACGCCGGCGCGCAGCAGCGTACGCACGGTGGCGACGTGGCCGCGTTCGGCCGCAGGAATCAGCGCGGTACCGCCATAGCGGTTGGTGCTGCGCAGGTCTGCACCGTGGGCGAGCGTCAGCGCCAGGATCTCATCCAGGCCGCGCGCGCCGGCATACAGGTACGCGCTGTCCTGCATCGCGTCCTTGGCATTGACGTCGGCACCGGCCTCGATCAGTTCCCGCGCCGCGTCAACGCTGTTGCCGTGGGTGGCCAGCAGCAGGGCCGTGCGGCCCTGGCCGTCACGCGCCTCCAGATCAGCACCCGCATCCAGTGCCTCGCGCACGGCGCGGGCATCACCGCGGCTGGCGGCATCGCGCAGCTGCGCATCGGCGTCGCTTCGGGAAGTCGCCGTACACGCAGGGATGACCATGGCCAGCAGGCACAGCAGCAGCATGCGGGCCAATGGCGAACGGCGCTGCCGGGAGCGAGGGTGGTGCATCGTGACTCTCCTCATGCGCAATGGCGCCGGCCATTGCCGGCCCCTGCCCTGCATGGTAGAAGTCGGCACGGGTATCCAGAAGTGAAATGTTCAAATGCAAGACAGTGCCAAATCGAATAGAACAGTGTTCGAACTGGACCTGCTGCGGGCCCTGGTGATGGTCGCCGACTGTGGCAGCTTCACCACCGCGGCTACCCGCCTGCATTCAACCCAGTCCACGGTCAGCCAGAAGATCCGCCGCCTGGAGGAGCTTGCCGGCCACCGCCTGCTTGAACGCGGCCACCGCGACGTGCATCCCACCGACGCCGGGCACACCCTGCTGGGCTATGCCCGGCGCATGCTGGATCTGAACGAGGAACTGGCCCAGGCCTTGGCCGGCGCCACCGTGGAGACTGCGGTGCGCATCGGCGTGCCGGAGGACTTCGTGAACCCGCAGACCACGCGCATGCTGGCCGCCTTCAGTCGCCGCCACCCGCAGGTCAAGCTGGAAATCAGCAGCGGCCTCAGCCGTGATCTGGCCCATGGCTTCGACCATGGCGAGCTGGACCTGGTGCTGGTCAAGCAGCGTCGCAACACCCGCCAGGCCGTGCACTGCCGGCGCGAACCGATGCATTGGATCGACAGCCTGCGCAGCAGCAGCCTGCAGCAGGACCCGCTGCCACTGGTCACCTTCCCGCCGCGCGGGCTGTACCGCGACGAGATGATCCAGGCCGTCGAGGCTCTGGGCCTGCGCTGGCGCATCGCGTTCACCAGTTCCTCGCTGAGCGGCATCCAGGGCGCGGTGGCCGACGGCATCGGCATCAGCCTGCTGCCACGGCGCGCGGTCAACCGCGAACACCGCATCATCGATGGGCAGCGCGACCTGCCCCTTGTCGACAACTACGAGATCGGCCTGCTGCATCGCGCCGATGCCGATGATGCGGTGCGTGCGCTGGCCAGCGAGTTGTGGCGACAGGTGCAGCGCGAGCCGGAATAGTCGGCAGGGCTGCGCCCTGCACCGCATTGGTAGTGCCGGCCGCTGGCCGGCAACCTCAACGGCAACGGCAACAGCAACAGCTGGTTTCCTGTGGGGTGGCGGGGTGGGTCCGGTTGCGGGGGACGCTTCAAGTACATCCCTGTAAGCTCGGTCGCCGCATCCATGCGGCTCACGCCCCCGCAACCGGACCCACCCCGCCTTCGACAGATCTCCGCGAGCTGTCGGGACGGCGCTCTGTGATGCTGTTGGCAGGTGTCGACCTTGGTCGACCAGTAGATCCACGCCACGCGTGGATGCTTTTCGAGATATTCGATTTCCAATGGAGATTCATCCACGCATGGCGTGGATCTACTGGTCACCGGGAACCTGTCGAAGGCGGGGCGGTGTCGGATTGCGGGGCATCCGCGCCATGGATGGCGCTGCCGAGCCTACAGGGACGTACTTGCGGCGTACCCGCAATCCGACACCGCACCGCCCTCCCACGGCATGCCGCTGTTGCTTTGGCTGTTGCTGTTGAAGTTGCCGGCCAGCGGCCGGCACTACCAGGTGCTACCGGGCACGGCCCGGCCGCTACAGCCAACGGCCGTCGACCACCACGCGTCGCTCGGCCGGCACTGCGGCCACCGCCGCCGGGCCATGGTCGGCACGCACCGCCACGAAGGTAGCCGGACGACCTTCTGCAATGCCGTACTGCGGCAACCCGATCACCTCCGCCGCATGGGTGGTGACCATGTCCAGCGCCAGCATCAGGTCCGCATCGGTGTAGAAGCCCGACCGATAGCCCAGCAGCATCGCCCGCTGCAGCAGGTCGCCATTGCCATAGGGCCACCAGCAGTCACGGATGTTGTCGTTGCCGGCGAACACGCGCACACCGGCGTCGTGCAGAGCACGCAGCGGCGGGAACGGATGGTCGCCCGGCGCATTGCTCATGATCGCTACGCCTGCGGCAGCCAAGGCCTCACCCACCTGCAGCGCCCGCGCCAACGGCACCTCGCCCAGCGCATAGGCGTGACTGACCGCCACCCTGCCCTGCAGGCCCGCCGCGCGTGTGCGCGCGGCGATCCGCAGCAGCTGCGCCAGCCCGGTCTCGCCCGGCTCGTGCAGATGGATGTCCAGACGCACGCCATAGCGCTCGGCCAGCCCGAACAACAACGCAAGCTGGCCTTCGGCATCCCCGTCCAGCGTGCTCGGGTCGATGCCTCCAAGCACCTCCACCCCGGCAGCAATCGCCTGTTCCAGGATGACCGCCGTACCCGGGCACGACATCACGCCCGCCTGTGGGAATGCCACCCACTGGATGCGCATGATGTCGGCACAACGCAGCGCCGCTTCACGCACCGCCTCCAGGTGACGCAGGCCGGTGCTGCCATCGATATCGACGTGGCACCGCATCGCCACCGTACCGAATCCGCTGCACTGGCGGATCAGGGCCTCGGCACGATCGGCCATGGGTGCGGCGGTAGCAATCGCGGCTTTTTCCACCGCCAGACGCTCGCGCAGGCTGCTCACCGGCTGATGCGGATGCCAGCGGTCGCCGACGAAACTCTTGTCCAGGTGGATATGGCCGTCGACCAGTCCAGGCAGCAGGGTAAAGCCGGTCAGATCGACGCTTTCGGCTCCCTGTGCTGCTGCATTGTCGCCATTGATGCCGACAAACCGGCCATCACGGATGTGGAAACGCAGCGGGGCACCGTCGCGATCGACGCCGCCATGGACGAACTGCAGGGTCATCAGGTTCTCCCGGAAAGCCAACACTGGCGCCATCCTGCCCGCCGCCGCGTCCATCGGCCAACGAAATATCTGCATGCCATGCATTCACCGGCACGATGAATCCCGTCCGCGACCGTGCGCCGCAGGGACGCCGGATACACGCCTGAACGGGTAACATGGGCGCCTGTTTCCGCTGTGATGCCGCATGGGCCCGTCCGACCGCCACGATCGTCTTCGCCGCTGGCAGGCCGCGTCCCTGCTGGCCGCTGCCCCGATCGCCAGCCTGTCCGCCACCGATGCCAGCGCCAGCGCGCCCCTGCAGGCGCCGCCGGGCCAGCAGCGGATTGCCTCCGCCGCGCTGGTGGAGGTACTGCACCAGCGCGTGCTGGCCGGCCAGAGCGCCACCGCCACCCTGGAAAGCTGGTGCGCCGAGCACGGCCTGGCCGAGCAGGCCCGGGTCCGTGCCGTGCGTGTGCACGGCCAGGACAAGACCGCGCCGGCCGACGTGCTGAAGGCCCTGGGCGCCACTGCCTCCACGCCCCTGCGTTACCGGCGCGTGCAGCTGGCCTGCGGCAGCCGCGTGCTGTCCGAGGCCGACAACTGGTACCTGCCCGACCATCTCAGCCCGGCCATGAACCAGGTCCTGGACACGACCGACGAGCCGTTCGGCCGCGTGGTCGGTCCGCTCGGCTTCCAGCGCCAGACCGTGACCGACCAGACGTTCTGGCCGCCGCGCGGCGAAGGCGACCATGGTGTGATCCTGGAAGTGCGCGCGCTGCTGCGCGACCGCCAGCAGCAGCCTTTCAGCTACGTCATCGAGTCGTACCTGGTGCAGGCGCTGCCGTAACGTTTCATCCGCCCGGCATGTCCCGACCTACTGGGTGGTGATGCCATTGGCAGCCGGATCGGTGGAGAACACGAAGCGTCCCGAATGCAGGTTCCGGCCCAGGGTGTACTCGGCCGTTGCGAATGCATAGACGGGAGGCGTGTTGCCCTTCCCGAAGGAGCGCGCCCAGGCGCTGAAACCGTCTTCGGTCCGGCTGCGGATCTCGCCGAGGCACAAGCTGTAGCCGCATGCGAACGAGACCACGTCCGTATTCCCGTCCAGCGCCGCAGTCACCGCTGACCTGTACAGCCCGGTCAGATCCTGTGCTTCCGGTTGGCGTGCGGCATCCTGCTCGAATTGGCTGACCGCCTGTGCGAATGCTCTGTTGG
Source organism: Stenotrophomonas sp. 1337 (assembly GCF_031455455.1). NCBI lineage: Bacteria > Pseudomonadati > Pseudomonadota > Gammaproteobacteria > Lysobacterales > Lysobacteraceae > Stenotrophomonas > Stenotrophomonas sp. 1337. The sequence continues at coordinate 35,914 of NZ_JAVDSR010000005.1, forward strand.
AACCGACCACCGCATGGAATCGTTCAACGGACATCGCCCCCTCACTCAACAGGCTGCGCTCGCCGGTGAGGAACGTTCCTTCCGCTGGCTTGGCCGCCGCAGCAATGACTGCAGACCCGGGCGAAGCGGGAGCGGTGTGCAGGGATGTTGCAGCATCGCGTATCCGTGTTGCTGCCTCAACCCGGTCGGCAGGCGCCATCGTGGCATCCTGGGCAGCGGCTGCCGGTGCTTCTTCTTTGCTGCTGCAGCCCGCGACTGCGAGCACCACAACCATCAGATGACGAACGTCCATGCGTTGTTTCCTCCCTGCTGATTGGGTGAGCATGCCATTGCTTGGCGCTGGAAGCGAAGTGCCACACAAAGAAAGGCCCGGCAATGCCGGGCCTTTCGTTTTGCATCGCTTAACGGAACCGGTAATCCAGCTGCACCCAGAACTGACGGCCATACGGGTCGTAGTTGCCGACCGGATAGAAGGGCCAACCGCCACCGTTCTTGTCTGCCGGCGGGCGGCTGTCGCGCAGGTTGTTGACGATCACGCCCACCGACAGGTTTTCGCCGAACTGGCGGAACACGCTGGCGTTGTAGGTCATGTACGGTGCGATGCGGCCACTGCCATCGGTCTTGGGCAGCGAGCCGAAACGGTTGCCATACAGCGTCGTGGTCCAGTCGCCCTGGTTCCAGGTGATGCTGCCATTGGCCTTGCTGCGCCACTGGTAGTCATCCAGCGAATTGCGGATGTCGCGCACTTCGTCATCGGCGAACTGCTTGTACTCATGCTCCAGCACCAGGGTGTAGGTCAGGCGCGTGGTGAAGCGGCCATAGCGACCCGCATCGAAGCGCCAGTTGCCCTTCAGGTCGATGCCGCGCACCGACTCCGATGCCGCATTGATCGGGTTGATCAGTACGCGGGTCACCTGGTCCGGCTGCACGGTGGCAGTGGAGGGGTTGCGGATCACCCGCGACAGCGCGTCCTGGCACAGCGACGAGCTGACGTCGCGCGCTTCGCCGCCGAGAGTACGGCCCAGCCGGCAATCGGCCTCATCACGCAGGATGCGGCTGGTGTCGAGGCTGGTCACTTCGTTGTCGATGCGGATGTCGTAGTAGTCGGCGCTGAAATCCAGCCCGGACAGTGGCGACCAGACCACGCCGAAGCCATACGACTTGGCCGACTCGGGCTGCAGCTGCGGGTTGGCGCGGTTGCTGTAGTCGATCGACAGGCCGTTGTAGTCGCAGTTGTCATAGGATTGGCCGGCGGTGCGGCAGCGCCAGTAGTCGGTCATGCCGGGGTTGTAGCCACGGGTCTCGGTGGCGAACACATAGTTCATGTCCGGCGCACGGAAGCTGGTGGCCGCGGTGCCGCGGATCAGCAGGCTTTCGATCGGACGGAATTCGACACCGAAGCTCCAGGTCGCCTTGCCGATATGCTCGCCGCCGGCGCGGTACTGGTCGTAGCGACCTGCCAAGGTAGTGGTCAGCGACTGCAGCAACGGCAGCTGCAGTTCAACACCGGCCGCGTAGCGGTCACGTTCGCCACCAGCACCGATGCCGGCGCTGGTGTTCCAGAATTCGCCGGTGCCCAAGCGCGGGTCCGGGCGATTGCGGTAGCCCTGGCTGCCCGCTTCGACCACCGCGGCCAATGCGGCATCGCCACCGGGCAACGCGAACAGGCGGCCGTTGACCGTCGCGCTGAAGGTCTGCAGCCACGCGGCATTGCGGCTTTCCTGGTAGTCGGACAGGCGGCCGTACTCGTCGGGCGTCAATGGCTGGAACAGGCGCGCAGGGTCTGGTGCATAGACCTCCACGCCGTTGCGCACGCCCAGCTGCGGGCCCAGCAGGTACTCGTTGATGCCGGCCAGCAGCACCGGGCGGCGCGTGCGGTTCTCGTAGCGTGAGCGGCTGTAGACGGCCTCGTAGTCCCAGCCGCTGTCGCCGATCTGGCCCCGCGCACCGACGTTGAACGACCACGAGCTTTCCAGGAAGCGGTTGGCATTGCGCGGCAGGCCGCCGATTTCCTCCGGCGCGAAGCGGCGGTACCAGCTCTCCAGGTTGCCCGTGTTCTGGTTGTAGAAGTAGTTGCGTGACGAGGTCCAGGTGGGCGCACGGGTATTGTTGTTGATCCGTGCGCTGCCCAGCGCGACATCCGCAAACAGGTCGGTGGTGTCGTTGACGTGGAAGGTCAGCAGGCCGTAACCGTTGAGGTTGCGCTTCTCGGTCTGCACGGTCCAGTAACTGGCAGCGGCTTCGTTGCTGCCGCAGTACCAGCCCTGGCGCGGGTTGTTGGCGCGCAGCACGCTGCCACCGTAGATGGACGAAGCCGCATCGCAGCCGGCGGTGCCCGGATCGATGTTGCGACCGGTGGCTGCATTGCGACGATAGGCGACGGCCGTCGGCTGCGGCGCCTTGCCGGTGGGGTCATCGTCCAGCGAATCCATGAAATCGCGCTGGCGCGCATGGATCGCCTTGCGCACGTCCAGTTCGAAGCCGAACAGGCCTTCCCAGCGTTCGCCCGAGCTGCCTCCCACCACCTGCACGCGCTGGTTGTCACCACCGCCCTGCTGGGTGCCGCCGGCACGCACGTTGACGTCCACGCCGTCGAAGCGGTCCTTGAGGATGATGTTGACCACGCCGGCGATGGCATCGGAGCCATACACCGCAGACGCCCCTGCGGCCAGCACCTCGATGCGCTCGATCAGCGCACTGGGGATGTTGGCCAGGTTGACCACGTTCACCGAGCCTTCGTAGGCCAGCGGATAGTCGGCCTGGCGGCGGCCGTTGACCAGCACCAGCGTGCGGTTCGGGCCCAGGCCACGCAGGTTGATGGTGTTCGCCGCCGGGGTGAAGGTATTGCCGAAGTCCTCGCCCTGCACGTTGCCGGTGTTCTCGGTGAGCGCGCTCAACGCATCGAATGCATTGCGATAGCCCTGCGCATCGATCTGCTCGCGGCTGATCACCGTGACCGGCGACGGTCCCTCGACACTGGCACGCGGGATGCGCGAGCCGGTGACCTTCACTTCCTGCAATGAGGTGGGTGCGCTTTCCTGCGCGAAGGCGGGCAAAGAGGCCAGCATCAGGGACGACAAGGCAAGCACCAGCGGACGCGGGCGCAGCGCCAGGGGAGAGGCGGACATGGGCTTCCTGGGGGAGTTGGGCGGGTGGTCCGGGGCGCTGGCGACGGTGTGCGCATAACGATCCCGTAACGAAAGTGTCCTGAACGGATGGTTGCAACGGAAATGACCAGGCTTGATGGCGTTATGCCTGAACCGAATCAGACCGCAGCCAGCGACCGCGCCGCATTTGCAACTTCTTTCATTGTTCCCCCTCGCCGGCCTGCGGCATCGTCCCACCCCATGAACCGGTATTTCCCTACTTCCCTGCCACCGCTGCGACCGGTGCTGCGCCGCCACCTCCTGCTGCTCCAGCACGGGCCTGTGGTGCTGCGCCCGTTGCAGCGTTCAGACCTTTCCGCCTGGCGTCACCACTATCGTCAGGTCGAACGCAGCGGCAACCCGCCTGACCATTTCGATGCCGAAGCCCATTTCCTCTGCGGTGTTCAGCGTTCGCAGCTGCAACACGACAACGATCAGTTGCTGCTGGGCAGCTTCGACGCAGCGGGTGAGCTGCTGGACCAGTTGAACCTGCGCCTGCATTGCGCGCATGCGCGCAGCGTTGAACTGCGTTGGCTGCATGCCGCAGGCTGTCCCCAGCGGCGGCAGCTGCACGCTTCGTTGCAGGCGCTGTGCACGTTCCTGTTCGAACAGGTGGGCATCCGTCGCCTGTTCGTGCTGCTGCCGCCCGATGCAGGCAGCGCTCTGGTCGCTACCCTGCAGGCGATCGGCTTCGAGCGCGAAGGCCTGCTGCGCGACCACCACCTGGATATCGAAGGCTGGCAGGACCGCCAGCTCTACGCCCTGACAGCCCCTGCCTGGCTGCAACGGCAGTCAGCAGAGAACTAGCGCACCCGCTCCAGCGAAGCATCCGCGCCGGTCAACACGCTGCAGGCATGGTCCTGCAGCTCCTCGGCGCTGGCATCGTTGTCGCTGCCGGGATCCAGCTGCGTGGCCAGCAGGATGAAACCCGGCGCGCCGTGCACGTCCTCGTGTCCCGCCACCAGCAGGCTCCATTGGCCAACCCTGTCCACACCGCTCAGGCCATAGGCCAGCAGGTTGAGGGGATTGGCAGTCAACGCCTCGCCCGGCAGCAACCGCGCCTGGTATTGATGGCCGCGCAGCCGTACTGGCAGCGGTGCCCACTGTGTGCCGAGGGCCGCGCGATTGTCTTCCAGCGCCCGCAGCACGTCGGCGCGCAGGCAATCGACGTGGATGTGCAGCTGGTGCTGCGAACGTCCATGCGGCGAGTTCAATGCCAGGCTGGCGACGCTGCGCGGCAACCGCTGGCCAAGTGCCTGCTCGGTACGAGCGCGGGCCTGCCAGGCGGCAGCAAAGTAATTGGGTGCCCCGCGCCGGTACAACGCGGGACTTTCGATGCCACTGACCTTGTCCAGTGGCATCAGCAGGAACTGATAGCGGCCGTGCGCGTCCTTGACCAGCACATCGCGGTGATCAACGGCCGGGCGCACCTGCAGGCAATCGCCCCGTGGCGACTGTGCGCCCTGGCAATCACGTTCGATCAGGCGCCACAGCGCATCCGAGTGGGCCGGTGGCGGCGCAGGGGGCACGCTGGCACAACCGGCCAGCAACAGCAGGGGCAGCAACAGAAATCGCACGGCAACAACTCGCAGGATCAGGCGCGCAGGCAGCGCCGCGCGCCATTCTAGCCAGTGGGATGTGGCAATCAGTAGGTGCCGAACGGCACTTCAACCACGACCGGGGCGCCGGCAGGCAGCACCTGCAGGGTGTACCGGTCCAGTGCGCCGTCATCATCGGCCAGCGGCTGGCGGTGGAACTGCAGGCGATAATGGCCCTCGCCCACGCGCACCTCGGTGCCGTCGACAGCCAGCGCGGCAGCGTCGGGCAGCAGCAGCCCGCCCAGGTCGCTGTAGGCACCGGCAACATCGGCGAAACCATAATCGGCCAGTTCATCCACCCGCTGCATCGCATAGACATGCGGCAGATACGGGCGCGCCGGGCTGCGGCCGTTGCTCAGATCGGTCACCCCGGCCTGCGGCAGGTGGTACTGCTCGCGCAGCGCGGCAACACCCAGCGACTCGCTGGCCACCTGCAGGCAGCACACCGTGCGCTTGCCTTCACGGTCGAGGATGGCGAAGCGATCACCACGGGTTGCGGCCTGCGGCAGCATCGCGAACGCCAGGTTGCGCTGCGCCGGCTGGTAACCGGCTTCGGTCTGCAGGTTGCGCCAGCCACCAAATACCGGCGCTTCGGCCGCCGGCGCTGGCGTCGGTTCGGCAGCCATGGCTGCCACTGCCATGCAGAGCAACGACAGCACTGCCGTCGCCTTCACTGCGTTCTGCCTGCCACGGAAACTGCCTGACCTCATACCGGACCCAACACCTGCACCGGAGTGGCCCGGCCTGCCCGCCGGCACGTTGCCGGCAACGCCGGCCACTATGCAGTGCGGCGGCCGCGCGGGCAATGACCCGAACGCTGCCGGGTTTTGCGCGGTCAGTGCTATCGTGCCGCCAATCCCCTGCGCAGGAGCGCCCGCATGACCATCCGCCTGACTCTGTTGCTGCCCGCCTCGGCCTTGTTGCTGTCGGCCTGTGTCAGCACTCCCGGCCCGGAGGTCAAGGGCAGTGGCCGCTGCGATGCCAGCCAGCTGGGCTGGGCCATCGGCCAGCCCGCCAACGAGCCGAACATCCGCCGCCTGTCCAGCGAAAGCGGCGCCGGCATGGTCAACCCCATCGGCCCGGCCACCATCACCACCAAGGACATCCGCCAGGACCGCCTGCGCGTGTTCGTGGACAAGGACAACATCATCACCGCCACCCGCTGCGAGTAAGCGCGTCACGGCCGTTGCGCAGAGCCGGGCATGCGTCCGGCTCCATGGCTCAGGGCTCGGTGTAGGCCGAGCACTCCGGCAGCGGCTGGTCCGGCTGGTACGCCCCTGACGTGAAGCGGAAGATGCGCGTGTAGCTGCATTGCGCATCCTGTTCGGTGCGCAGGTCCTTCTTCGTCAACCGCCCCTTGGCCAGCGAATCCCGCTGCGGTGATACCCCGGCCGGATAGTTGGTGGCCCCGGTCTGGTAGCGCAGTACGGGCATGTCCTGCGCTTCGGCTGCCAGCGCAAGTTCCGCATCGAAGCTGTACTCGTCATGGCAGGCGCCGGCACGCTGATCAAAATCGCGCTCGCTGAAACAGGCCCGGATCATCTTGTTGGCCGACCACGCAACGGACAGCACGTCGGCGTCCACCTGGATGCCATCGTCAAGATGACGGATGCGCGCCAGGTGCAGGGTCGATGCGCTGGCACCGCCGCCGGAATACATCGCACGGGCCTCCACCAGACCGCCGACGAGCACGTTCTGCAATGCGGCCTGTTGTGGATCGGCTACGGCCTGGCCTGCCCCGGCGCCGGGAGCCAGGCGCACGATGAAGGGCCAGACCCGCAGGTCGCCATCGTCAACCACGTCGATGGGCACGTAGCGCATCTGCGGCTCGCCTTCAGCATCCGCGCGCTCGGCAACTTCCAGCGAGGCCGGCTGGTCTTCGCCCGCTGAAGGCAGCGCCTGCACGCACCACTGGCCATCAGCAGTGCAGTAGCGCTCCGGGCCGTCCGGCCCCTGCCCGCCCTGCAGCAGCAGCGTCTCCAGCCGGTTGCCTGCCGCGTCCCGTTGAACGGGCGCAACGTCCGCCGCTGCAGGCAACGACGATGCCAGCAGCAGTACAGACAGCACCGCGTAAGCCATGCGCGTGGAAACCATGATCATCCTGTGCGCAGCGGCACGTCCTTGCGAGAGACCGATGGTAGCGCAGGCACCACGCTGCGGCTCAATGCCCGTCGCAGTCGCAGCTGCCCCAGCCCCTCGCCTTCGACGTCTGGCCGATGCCGGGGTTGAAGGTATTGCTCGGGTCCAGCGTGCGGTAGAAGCCGGCCAGCGCTGGCTTGGCCGGATACAAGTGGCCGACGTTGTGCTCGGCCGGGTACTCCGCTCCGCGCTGGTCCAGCAACGCCCACATCGCATGCTCGATGGCCATCGGATCTTCACCCTTGCGCGCGATGTAGTCCTGGTGGAACACATGGCACAGGAAATGGCCGTAGTACAGTTTGTGCAGCAGGCGCCCATCGATATCGGCCGGCAGCTGCTCGAACCAGTCGGCGTCATCGCGGCGCAGCGCGATGTCCAGCGCGACGATGTCCTGCACCTGCCGGCGATGCACTTCGCGGTAGCGCACCGCCGCACCGGCCACCGCGAAACGATGCAGGAAGGCCTTGCGTCCTTCGTCCGCCGTGCAATGGAAGTAGCCGCCTTCGTGGTCGTTGAAGAAGCCGCGCAGCCAGGCCTCGGTGGCAGCCGCATCCTGTGCGGACACTTTCAGCAGCAGATGATGCTCGTAACGCTGGCGGAACTCACCCATGCGCTTGGGCAGGTGCGATGGCAACAGGCCGGTCAGCGCCTGCATCATCCGGTCGGTGACACCGCGCAGGCCCAGCCGTTCGAACCAGCCATCAACCCGGCTCTTCAGTGCGAATGCGGCCGGAACGCGCGCGGTACCGAGCTTGTCGATCAGCAGGAAACTGTCCTTGCCGTAGCGCTCGCCGATGTCATAGGCATCCCGGTGGATGTACTCGCCGGCGATGGGCAGGCGCTCGAAGCCGGTCAGCAGCTGGCGGCGGATCGCGGTCAGGCTGTCGGTGCGGTTGCTGCCGATATAGAAGACCTCGGCGGCCTCCTTCTCGAAGGTATCCAGGCGCACGGCGAACACCGCCAGCTTGCCGGCAGATCCGGCCGCCTCGAAATGGCGGCTGGGGTCGGCGTTGAAGCGTGCCGGGGTATCGGCATCGACCTTGCGCACTTCCTCGGCATAACGCGGATCGGAGGCGGCACGGCCATCACCGTCGCTGACATCGGCAGCGCTGTAGTCACCGCTCTGCAGGCGTTGCAGGATCTGCTCGGGCGTGTCGCCCAGCGCGATGCCCAGATGGTTGACCAGTTGCAGTTCACCCCGCGCGTCGACCTGCGCATACAGCGCCAGTTCGGTATAGGCCGGGCCACGGCGCACCAGCGCGCCACCGGAGTTGTTGCAGATGCCGCCCAGCACCGAGGCGCCGATGCACGACGAGCCGATCACCGAGTGCGGCTCGCGGCCCAGTGGCGCCAGCGTCTGCTCCAGCCGGTCCAGCGTCGCGCCGGGCAGGCACAGCACCTGGCGGCCTTCATTCAACAGCTGGATGCCGGTCAGGCGCAGGGTGCTGACCAGCACGATCGGCCGGCCGTAGTCATCGCCGTCCGGGGTCGAGCCACCGGTCAGGCCGGTATTGGCCGCCTGCAGGATGATGGCTGCCCCGCCCTGCACCGCCGCCTGCAACACACGCCACAGTTCCAGCAGCGTGCCCGGGCGCACCACCGCCAGTACCGGGCCATCACCGAAGCGATAGCCGCGACGGAAGCGACGGGTGGCCTTGTCGCCGGTCAGTACGTGGCGGTCCCCCACCGCGGCACGCAACTGTTCCAGCACCGTATCGCGATCACTCATGGCAGGCGCACCAGCGAATCACGGCCGATGTCGGCAATGCGATGCGCGCCGGTCAGGGTCATCGCCACGCGCATTTCCTTGGCGATCAGGTCCAGCAGGTTGGCCACGCCGGCCTCGCCCTGCGCGGCAAGAGCGTAGACGAACGCGCGGCCCAGCAGCACGGTGTCGGCGCCCAGCGCCAGCATGCGCACCACGTCCAGGCCGGTGCGGATGCCCGAATCGGCGAGGATCTTCAGGTCACCCTGCACGGCGTCGGCGATGGCCGGCAACGCCCGTGCGGTGGACAGCACGCCGTCGAGCTGGCGGCCGCCATGGTTGGAGACCACGATGCCATCGGCGCCGAACGCGACCGCATCACGCGCATCGTCCGGGTCGAGGATGCCCTTGATCACCATCGGGCCTTTCCAGAACTCACGGATCCACTCCAGGTCCTTCCACGAAATGGACGGATCGAAGTTGCTGCCCAGCCAGCCGATGTAGTCCTCCAGGCCCGTTGGGTTGCCACGGTAGGTGGAGATGTTGCCGAGGTCATGCGGGCGTCCGCGCAGGCCCACGTCCCACGCCCAGCACGGATGGGTGATGGCCTGGCCGATGCGGCGCATTGCAGCGTTCGGACCACTCATGCCCGAGTGTGCGTCGCGATAGCGCGCGCCCGGCACCGGCATGTCGACAGTGAATACCAGGGTGCTTACACCGGCCGCCTGCGCGCGCTCCAGCGCATTGCGCATGAAACCGCGATCGCGCAGCACGTACAGCTGGAACCACATCGGGCGCTGGATCGCCGGGGCGACTTCTTCGATCGGGCACACCGACACCGTGGAAAGCGTGAACGGAATGCCGCGGCTGTCGGCTGCACGCGCGGCCTGCACTTCGCCGCGACGGGCATACATGCCGGTCAGGCCGACCGGTGCCAGTGCCACCGGCATCGCCAGTTTCTCGCCGAACAGCTCGGTTTCCAGGCTCAGGTCGGACATGTTGCGCAGGACGCGCTGGCGCAGCGCGATGTCGGACAGATCGGATACGTTGCGCTTCAGCGTGTGCTCGGCATACGCGCCACCATCGATGTAGTGGAACAGGAACGGCGGCAGCCGGCGTTCGGCTGCGGCACGGTAATCGGTGGAGGCGGAGATGATCATGGAGTCAACCGTGTGGGGAAGGTAGACGCGAAGCCCGCGCACGCCGGGCTTCGTTGTCATCGAGGGTGCGCAGCGTGGTGTGCACGAACTCGAGGTGGGCATGCGCGGCGGCGCGCGCACGTTCGGGGTCGCCGGCCAGCACCGCATCCATCATTTCGCGATGCTGGTCGGACAGCGGCGAGAAGGTCCTGGCCGAGGTGTAGAGCTTTTCGCGACTCTGCGAGATATTGGTCTGCAGCAGTTCGAACAGGCCGCGCATCACCTGCAGCAATACCAGGTTGTGCGAGGCCTCGGCGATGGACAGGTGGAAGGCCGCATCGGCCTGCGCCTCACCGGCGGGGTCGTCCTTGCCATGCGCATCCATCATGGTCTGGAACGCCTGGGCGATGCGCGCGCGGTCCTCGTCGGTGGCTCGCAGCGCAGCGTGCCAGGCCGTGGCGCCTTCCAGCGCGTGGCGGATTTCCAGCACATCGAAGCGGTATTCCGGGTCCCCCTGGAACAGCGGCAGGTACGGCACCAGCGGTTCATCCAGCGCCTGCCGCGCACGTGCGGCGGGCTCGCTCACGTAAGTGCCACCGCCTACCCGCGCGGTCAGCAGACCATGGCTGGACAACTGCGCGATGGCCTCGCGCAGCGCGGTGCGCGAGACCCCCAGCTGAACGGCCAACGTGCGCTCGGCCGGCAGCCTGTCGCCCGGCTGCAACTGCTGTTCCTGCACCAGCGCACGCAGCTGCGCGGCCACCTTGTCCGAAACCCGTTGTGTGCTCATGGCGCCATTGTGGCCCGAAGCACGCCGCTGTTGGTCGGCCTGTACTGCATGGCTCAGGGAATCATCCAGGTCAACCAGTAGGCCTGGGCCAAGGTGATCAGGCCGACCATCGTGGTGAAGATCAGGCTGTGCTTGACGGTGAAGCGGAACAGGTCCGACTCCTTGCCGGCCAGGCCCACCGCCGCGCAGGCAATGGCAATGGACTGCGGCGAGATCATCTTGCCGGTGACGCCGCCGGTGGTGTTGGCCGCTACCAGCAGCACGTCGGACACGCCGATCTGCTGGGCGGTGGTCGCCTGCAGCGCCGAGAACAGTGCATTGGACGAGGTATCCGAACCGGTCAGGAACACGCCCAGCCAGCCCAGGAACGGCGAGAAGAACGGGAACGCCTTGCCGGTGTGCGCCAGTGCCAGCGCCAGCGTTGCCGACAGCCCCGAATAGTTGGCGATGAAGGCGAACGCCAGCACCATGCCGATCGAAAAGATCGGCATGCGCAGTTCGCGCACGGTTTCAGCGAAGGTCTGCAGCGCCGAGCGCGCCGGCATGCGCAGGGCGATGATCGCAATGATTGCGGCAAGGATGATCGAGGTACCCGTGGCCGAGAACCAGTCGAACTTGTACACCGCCTCATAGCTCAGCGGCGCATCGACGATCGGCGGCATCTTCTGCACCATCTGGTCCAGGCCCGGCACCGGAATCTTCAGTACCCAGCCTTCAAGCGGGCCACCGGCTGCGAACAGCGACTTGAACGGCTTGATGCTCCACACGGTGACCATCGCAGTGAGGATCAGGAACGGCGACCACGCCTTGGCGATCTGGCCGACGCTGTGGCGCGGCGCCTCCATTGCCTGTGCGGCCGCCTCAGCGCTGGTTTCGGTATCGAAGCGGAAGATCCGTACCGGCTTCCAGCGGCGCAGGAACAGGGTCAGGCAGACCAGCGACGCCAGCGAGGCGGTGATGTCCGGCAGTTCCGGGCCGATGAAGTTGGAGGTCAGGTACTGGGCGATGGCGAACGAACCGCCTGCCACCAGCACCGCCGGCCAGGTTTCCTTGATGCCGCGCCAGCCGTCCATGATCGCCATGATCCAGAACAGCACGATGACAGTCAGGAACGGCAGCTGGCGGCCGGCCATCTGGCCGATCTCGAATGCATCCAGGCCGGTCACCTGCCCCGCCACGATGATCGGGATGCCCATCGCGCCGAACGCCACCGGCGCGGTGTTGACGATCAGGCACAGGCCGGCCGCATACAGCGGCTTGAAGCCCAGCCCGACCAGCAGCGCGGCGGTGATCGCCACCGGCGCACCGAACCCGGCTGCACCTTCCAGGAAGGCGCCGAAGGCAAAGCCGACCATCAGCATCTGCAATCGCTGGTCCTCGGTGACCGACAGGATCGAGGCACGGATGATGTCGAACTGGCCGGTCTTGACCGAAACCTTGTACAGGAACACCGCGCCGATGATGATCCAGGCGATCGGCCACAGGCCATAGACGAAGCCAAAGCCGGCCGCGCCCAGCGCCTGCGCCACCGGCATGCGATAGAACAGCAGCGCCACGGCAAGGGCGATGGCCACCGTGATGGTGCCGGCGATCCAGCCCTTCATGCGCAGCACGGCCAGGGCGATGAAGAAGAAGGCGATCGGCAGCAGCGCGATCAGGCTCGACAACCACAGGTTGCCGGCGGGGTCGTACACGTGTTGCCAGGGCTGCATAGGGCTCTCGACAGGAACAGGGGGTTCCCCACCGGGTGGGGGCGTCGGGCCCGTCATATATTGGTCGTACCACATTGACCAACAATCGGACCACAGGCGCGAATTGAACCTCCAATCCTGCCGAAAGCCTATTAGACCATAGGGCTATGCGAAATTATTGGTCGTACCATTTAGCTATTACAACTTCTTTTCCACCCGCCGTATCAACGCCAGCACCAGCACGCACAGTACGCTGACACCGAGCGCGATCACGTACTTGCCGATGCCCACGGCAATACCGATGGCCGCGGCCATCACCAGCGAACTGGCGGTGGTGAGCCCGCTGACCTGGTCTTCGCGATTGCCGCGCAGGATGGTGCCGGCGGCAACGAAGCCCACGCAGGCCACCACCGCTTCGATCAATCGCACCGGGTCGACCTGCAGCAGATCGCGGTAGCGTTCCTGCTGGAAGTGTTCGGCCACCGAATCACCGAGGCCGACGATCAGCGCAGCGGCACCGGCAATCAGCATGTGCGTGCGCAGGCCGGCAGCGTGCTTGCCCATCTCACGTTCAACGCCCAGCACGCCGCCAAAGACCATGGCGGCGGCAACGCGCAGCAGAATGGACATGTCCTGGGTAAGTTCCATGGGGAGGCTCCGGAAGTTTCCCGGAGCGTTGCCCGGCGGCCGTGGGACGGGGGTGAAGGCGATGGCACGCCCTCTTCACCGGGCGATGCCGCCTTGTTCCATGCAACGGGAGTTGCCGGCCAGCGGCCGGCACTACTGCGCCAGATAACCACCGTCGATGGCGTAGTAGGCACCCGTCGCGAACGAGGCATCGTCGCTGGCCAGCCAGGCGACCAGCGCGGCCACTTCCTGCGGCGTTCCCAAACGCTTGAGTGCATGCCGGCCCTCCAGCGTGGCACGCACTTTGGCGTCCATCTTTTCCAGCAACGGCGTGTTGATGAAGCCCGGGCCCACCGCATTGATGCGGATGCCATCGGCAGCGTGCTCCCATGCAGCCGTCTGGGTCAGGCCGACCACGCCGTGCTTGGCCGCCGCGTAGGCGGTCGAACCGGCATACCCGACCTGGCCCAGGATGGAGGCCATGTTGATGATGCTGCCGCCGCTGCCCGCCGTGCGCATCGCCTGGATCTGCGCCCGCTGGCACAGGAACACGCTGGTCAGGTTCACATCGACCACGCGCTTCCAGCCATCAATGGGATAGTCGCCGCTGCTTGCCGCTGGCCCGCCGATGCCAGCGTTATTCACTGCAACATGCACGCCGCCCAGTTCCTTCACCGTGCGCTGCACCGCCGCTTCCACCGCCGCCTCGTCGGTGACATCCAACGCGACACCGATGGCCTCGGCACCCTGGTTGCGCAGCGTGGCCACCGTGGCATCCACCGCATCCTGCTTCAGGTCCCACACCGAAATGCGCGCGCCCGATGCAGCTAGCGTTTCCGCTACCGCCAGGCCGATACCGGATACACCGCCGGTGACGATCGCGGTTTTTCCGTTGAGTCGGTAATCAATCATCTGTGGTCTCCATCTGTTGGGAAATCGATGCGGACAGAACCGTCCGACCTCACCGACACTACGCCCTTCTTCGTGACGAAAGCGCTGCATGCGTGATACTTGCGCGCTTGCCCGCCACCTGAGCTCCCATGCGTACAGCCTGCGTTCCACTTTCTGCCGATGCCGAACGGCGGCTGGATACCGATTCCTGCCTGCCTGGCGATCTGTACGAAGTGATGCTCAGCGATGCCACGGTCGATCTGCTGTTCGACAGCGGCTTCCTCACTACCCTCAATACGCGGTTCGGCCTGCTCTTTGACCACTACGAAGACGAATCGATCACCCGTCCCGAGCAGTTACAGTACGCACGCGCATTGCTGCGCGATCTTCAACTTGGCCGTAAATGCCAATCGATTGACCCGTTGGATATCGCATTCGGGCTGGCATTGGAGAAAATGACAGGAATCTATTTCCAACTCTGAAAGCGCAGGACCGATCCGCGCTGCAGGTGCACGATGGAACGTGCGGGCACATCGTCGCCGGCACCCATCATCCATGGTTGAGCGCCGAGCGATGTCCCGATATTTCACGTTTGCCGATTACCGCCGTTTTGGCCAGCGACACGGCTATGACTACCGTGCCGATCCAAGCCACCTGCGCGAAGAACAGTGGGCCGGTCACGGCGACCTGCACGAACAGACCCTGCGCGGCGGCATGAGCCTGCTCGCATCGGATGTGCACAACCGCATCGCCTACACCGCCACAGCGCACGAACGGCCCGGCCTGGTCATCCGCGTGATGCTGCAGGGCCAGGTCGACGTGCAGGTTCCCAACCGCAGTGACTTCAGCCTGCGCGCAGGCACCGCAGTGACCACCAGCCACCGCGACCATGTGGCAATGGTCGGCGTCCATCCGGGCAATATGCGCCTGCGTGGCATCAGCCTGATGGTGCCAGCCGATCTGGACCCGGACCTGCTGCGGCAACCGCAATTGCAGCGGGCATTGGGTTCACACATGGAATGCAGGCACTGGGCCATTCCGCACGCGATGCTGCCGCCTCTCGCGCAGCTGTTCGACAGCCCCTGGCAGGACGGCCTGGACGCGCTGTGGCGCGAGGGCATTGCCCTGCAGTTGCTGTCCACCGGCCTGCAGGCCGATGATCTGCACGCCGAAGGTGCGCGTGCGCTGCGCAGTGGCCAGCGGGCGCGGCTGGAACGCGTACGGACGTTCCTGCACGACGACCCTGGCCATGCGCACAGCCTGCTGGAACTTGCCCAACTGGCCTGCATGAGCCCCAGCGCCCTGCGCCGGCACTTCGTCCAGGCGTATGGCTGCTCGGTGTTCGACTACCTGCACGAACAACGCATGCGACATGCCGAGCAGGGCCTTCGCGAATCCGGCTGGAGCGTGGAACAGGCGGCGGCGGAAACCGGCTATCGGCATCCCAGCAACTTCGCTGCCGCATTCCGCAAGCGCTTCGGGCTGGTGCCCAGCCGCTGGCGCACCGGCCCTTCGAAGGTTGGTTGAAGCGCATCTGCCCGGGCAGGTGTCGACCTTGGTCGACACGCTTTCGCACCACCGCGTTGCCGGCCAGCGGCCGGCACTACCCCATCAGTCCTGCAGGCGATCTGTTCCGGTAGGTGTCGACCTTGGTCGACACGCTTTCGCACCATCGCGTTGCCGGCCAGCGGCCGGCACTACCCCATCAGTCCTTCAGGCGATCTGTTCCGGTAGGTGTCGACCTTGGTCGACACGCTTTCGCACCATCGCGTTGCCGGCCAGCGGCCGGCACTACCCCATCGGTCCTGCAGGCGATCTGTTCACGTTTTCGCACCACCGCGTTGCCGGCCAGTGGCCGGCACTACCCCGTCCGTCCTGCAGGCGATCTGTCCGGTAGGTGTCGACCTTGGTCGACACGCTTTCGCACCACCGGGTTGCCGGCCAGCGGCCGGCACTACCCCGTCGGTCCTTCAGGCGATCTGTTCCGGTAGGTGTCGACCTTGGTCGACACGCTTTCGCGCCACCGGGTTGCCGGCCAGCGGCCGGCACTACCCCGTCGGTCCTGCAGGCGATCTGTTCCGGTAGGTGTCGACCTTGGTCGACACGCCTTCGCACTACCGCGTTGCCGGCCAGCGGCCGGCACTACCCCGTCGGTCCTGCAAGCGATCTGTTCACGCTTTCGCACCATCGCGTTGCCGGCCAGCGGCCGGCACTACCACACCCGGCGCTACCGACATCGCGCGACCGGGATAGCGCCGGGCCGTGCCCGGCGTCATCCCCTCCGTCTCAGTACACCGGCAGTTCGATGTAACTGGCCTGCGCGGCGCTGTGCCATACCCGCTGCGTCGCCTTCTGGTAGTCACCCGGCTTGGCCAGGTAGATGTTCGGCACGTAGGTCTGTGGGTTGCGGTCGTACAGCGGGAACAGGCTGGACTGCACCTGCACCATCACCCGGTGGCCCTTCTGGAAGGTGTGGTTGGCATTGGGCAGGTCGAAACGGTACGGCAGCACCTGGTTGGCCGCCAATGCCTTGGGGTCGCTGAAGCTCTCGCGGTAGCGGCCACGGAAGATCGCCAGCGACACCGGCAGCTCATAGCCGCCCATCTCCGGCGTCGATGCTTCCTGGTCGGGATACACGTCGATCAGCTTCACCACCCAGTCGCTGTCGGTGCCACTGGTGGACGCCTGCAGGTTCACCACCGGCGTACCTCCGATGCGCAGCGGTGCGGTCAACGGCTCGGTGATGAAGGTCAGCACGTCGGGGCGGCCATCGACGAAGCGCTGATCCTTGACCAGCCAGGTCGTCCACATGTCGCGGTCGCCAAAGCGCACCGGACGCGGTACGAACGGCACCGGCTTGGACGGATCAGACACGTATTCCTCGAAGTCGCCCTCGCCCGCCGCCGGCGCCTGGAACGCCAGCTTGCCACCGGCACGCAGGTACAGCGGCTTGCTGTTTGCCGCGCACGCCTTCTCGCAGCTGCGCGGCCAGCCCTGCAGGCGGTCCCAATGGTTTTCACCGGTGTTGTACACCAGCACTGGTGGCGTATCGGCCTTCGGCGCGCCATCCACCAGATACTGATCGAAGAACGGCTTGAGCACGTCGCGGCGGAACTGCAGCGCGGTATCGCCATCGAATTTCAGCGCCCCAAGCTGGCTGCCGTCATAGTTCACCTGGCTGTGCCGCCACGGGCCCATCACCAGGTAGTTGTGGGTGTTGCCGGTATCGCGCCCTTCCATCGCCTGGTAGGCGTGGTTGGCACCCCACATGTCTTCCTGGTCCCATAGGCCCTGCAGCCACATGGTCGGCACCTTCAGCGGCGTCTTCGCCATCACCGCATCCAGCGCCTGGCCCTGCCAGAACGCATCGTATGCGGGGTGCTGTACCAGCTTTTTCCACCAGGTCAGCTGGTCCACGCCGGTAAAGCGGGCGTAGTCACCGGCCGAGCCGATGCGCAGGAAAGTGCTGTAATCGTCGTAGCCCAGCGACGGCAGCGGCGTGCCCTTGCCACGCTTCTCGGTCTGCATCGCGAAGTAGTTGAAATTGACCTGACGGAAGGCGCCGTAGTTGAGCCAGTCGTCACCCATCCAGCCATCGACCATCGGGCTCTGCGGCGCGGCCACCTTCAGTGCGGGGTGCGGATCGGTCAGCGCCATCACCACGGTGAAGCCTTCGTACGACGAGCCGAGCATGCCGACCTTGCCGTTGGTCTCCGGCACATGCTTGACCAGCCAATCGATGGTGTCCCACGCATCGGTGGAATGATCGACCTTGGTACCGTTCAGTGGCCCACGCAGCGGCCGGGTCATCACGTAATCGCCTTCGGAGCCGTACTTGCCACGGATGTCCTGGAACACGCGGATGTAGCCGCCATCCACAAACACTTCATCGCCCTGCGGCAGCAGATCGCGCATGCGCGGCGAATCGCTGCGGCTGGCGCGGCCGGCGGCGTCGTACGGTGTGCGGGTCAGCAGGATCGGTGCATTGTGGGCACCCTTGGGCACCACGATCACCGTGTACAGCTTGGTGCCATCACGCATCGGCACCATCACCACGCGCTTGTCGTAGTCGCGGCCCACATCGGGGGCGACGAAGGGTTTTCCGCTGATGTCCGGGGTCATCGGCGGCGTGTCGGCGGCCAGCACGGCGCTGGACAGGCTCAGGGCTACGGCAACAGCAACGGCACGCACACGCATGGACATCACCTCCCGGCAGGAAAGGCCCCAGCCTACTCCCGTAGCCCCCGGCAAAGCGTGTGCCTGCTTTGCATTCTGCGGCGTTTACAGGCAGGACTGATGGCACATGTGCGGTCTGCTGCCGCCGCGCTCACCGGGCATGGCCCGTTGCTACCCGTTCACGACCAACCACGGTAGCGCCGGGCCATGCCCGGCGGATCCATCACGCCACCGGTACTTCATGCAGGGCCAGCCAGCGCCAGTGCCCTCCTTCCTGCCGCAGCACTGCCAGCGATTCCCGCCACGCGGTTTCTCCCGCACCCACTGCATGTCCCTCGCGATAACGCAGCATCGCCAGCGGCGACGGCGCTTCCACCGCCTGCACGGCCTCGATGGCGATCCGCAGTCCCGGCCGGGCGCCGTGTCCGCCCACGAACAGCGCCTGCACGGCAGCGCGGTCCAACCTGCGACCGGAGATGCCGACCATGCTGAAGTCCGCGCAGAAATGTTCCATCAGATCAGCCAGTGCATCGGCCGCGACCTCTGCGCGGAACCAGGCCTGCAGCTTGTCGTGCAGAAAGTGGATTTCGTGTTCGGCGTTCATGTCCATCAAGCAGTCTCCGGAGTGGAAAGGGAATGCAGCTGCGACCGGCGCAGCAGCGCCAGCGGCAACAGGGTGAGTACGGCCGCCAGGCCCAACGCCACGCCGGTGGCATGCGCCGGCCACCACTGCATGGCCAAGGCCAGCAGCAGAGCAATGGCGGCGGTACCCAGGCAGAAGCTGAGCTGGCGGTTGAGGTTCCACAGCGCACTGGCATCGCCCAGCGCCTCGGCGTCCACACCATGGAACGCCAACGTCTGCGCGGTGCTACTGCACAGGCTGCCGCCAGCGCCCATCAGGGCGAACAGCGTTGCGGCCAGCGTGAAGGGGGGCTGCGATTGCAGCGCCATCAGCAGCAGACCGCTGGCCTGCAGGACCATGCCCAGCCGCAGCACCGAGCCCGGCCCGAAGCGCGCCAGCAAGCGTCGGCTGCCGGTGATTGCCAGTGCCGAGGCCAGCGCCCACGGCAACATCAAGGCGCCGATCTGCGCGGCGCTGTAACCGGCGTGGTTCAACTGCAGGGTACTGGCCAGCTGGCTGCCGATGAACACACCCGGCACCGCCAGATAGACCAGCATTGCCATGCGCAGGCCTCGATGGGACAGCAGCGACCAGCGCAGCAGCGGCTGCGGCTGCCGGCGTGCATTATGCAGGTGGGCGGCGGCCAGCACTGCTGCCAGCAGCAGCAACCCTGCGCCGGCGAAGCGATGATCGGGCTCACCCAGCCAGGTCAATGCCAGCAGCAACGCGCCCAGCGCAGACATGGCGGTGGCCAGTGCATAGCCCTGCAGGCGTGGCGCACTGCGCAGGCCATCGGCCGGCATCCACGCCAGCACCAGGGCGATCGCCAGCACCGCCAGCGGCAGGCTGGCCCACAGCACGCCGCGCCAGGACAGCCACTGCACCAGCAGGCCGCCAAGAGCTGGTGCAAGTGCCGGCACCAGCAACGCCACCAGTAGGATGCGCCGGGTCAGCGCACCGCGTTGCTCAGGCGTGCACTGCCGGTACGCCGCCGCCTGCGCCACCGGAATCAGCAGCCCGCCAGCCAACCCCTGCAGCAGCCGCCAGCCCAGCAGCCAGCCGATGGACGGCGCGGCGCCGGCCAGGCCCGCAGCCACTGCGAACAGCAACAAGGCAGCCAGCAGCAGGCGACGCTCGCCGCAGCGCGCGGCCAGCCACGGGGCCAGCGGAATCACCACGCTAAGGCCCAGCATGTAGGCCGTGCCCACCCAGGCCAGGGTGCCGATGTCCGCATGCAGCTCGGCCGCCAGCGCCGGGTAGGCCACGGTGGCGATGAACATGTTGACCAGGTCCAGGGCGAACACCAGCAGGAAGATCGCCTCATGGCGCAGGCGTGGGGAAGGCATCAGCAGGCTCCGGCAGCGAAGGCGACAGCATCGCGGACCAGCGTTGTTGGAAAAACACGACGGCAGCTGCAACACTGTCAAACCTGTTTTGACAATCAGCCATCATGGTCAGCCTCGATCGCTTCGATATCTTCCGTGCCGTGGTCGAGGCCGGCAGCCTGACCGCCGCCGCCGAGCGCCTGGGCCTGAGCCGGGCCGTGGTCAGCTTCAACCTGAAGCGGTTGGAGCAGGAGCTGGGGGTAACCCTGCTGCTGCGCAGTACCCGCCACCTGGCGCTGACCGAGGCCGGCGAACAGTTCCTGCAGCACTGCGTGCAGGCACTGGATGCCGCGCAGGCCGCCATCGATGCCGCGCGCCGCGACCAGCATCAACTGCAGGGCGTACTGCGCCTGACCACCACCCCGGAGTACGCGCAGCTGCGGCTGATTCCAGCACTGGAGGCCTTCCGCGCGCAGCATCCAGCGCTGGCGCTGCATCTATCGACCTCGCCGGCACCGGCCGACCTGATTCCCGAGCGCTTCGACCTGGCGATCCGCCTCGGCCGCCTGCCCGATTCGCAACTGCATGCCACCGAGCTGGAACGTCACCCGCTGTGCGCGGTCGCCGCTCCGGCATTGCTGGCGCGCCTGGGGTCCGCCGAGGCGGTGGATGATCCGGTACTGCTGGGAACCCTGCCCCGCCTCGGCTATCCGCGCCTGGCCGATGTGCCGGTGGTCGCGCCGGATGGCAGCGATGCATTGTTCGCCACCAATCCGGGCAACGCGGTGATACGCGTGGATGGGGCGAGCAGCCTGCGCGCGTTCGCCGTGGCCGGTGCAGGAGTGACCGTGCTGCCACGCTGGCTGATCGAGGACGATCTCGCCCACGACCGCCTGCGGCCGGTGCTGCGCCAGCATCGTTTCCCGCAGCAGAGCGTGTACGCGGTGTACCCGCACAGCAGCCAGCCCTCGCCGAAGGTGCGGCAGCTGATCGATTTCCTGCGCGGGTGGTTTGGTGACGACGCCAGCTGAATCCTTCGCCCGCCGGGCATGGCCCGGCGCTACCGGGATGCCCGTAATCGGGTAGCGCCGGGCCATGCCCGGCGAGCGCAGCGGCACCCCGTAAACAGACACGGCCCCTTGCGGGGCCGTGTCTTCAACCATCAGTGCCGCAGCGGATCAGCGCAGCACCTGCTCCACCAGCTGCACGTCCACCGTCTGCAGCGGCTCGGCGGCGTTGCGCGACAACTGCACCTGGTAGGTGCCGCCGGCGATCTTCCACTGGCGTGCCTGCGCATCGTAATGCGCCAGGGTCTTCGGCTCGGCTTCGATGCGGATGCGGCGCTGTTCGCCCGGTTGCAGCTCGACCTTGTCGTAGCCGATCAGGCGGATCGGCGTGGCGCTGCCGGCCGGCAGCTTCAGGTACAGCTGGGCGACGTCGGCACCGGCGCGCTTGCCGGTGTTGCGGATGTCGACGCTGGCAACCAGGCGCGAACCCTCCACGCTCACCTTCAGGTTTTCATAGGCGAACGAGGTGTAGGACAGGCCGTGGCCGAAGGCGAAGGTCGGGGTCAGGCCCTTGGCCGCCATCCACTTGTAGCCGACGTTGGCGCCTTCGATATCGAAATCGAACACATCGCCGAACGGCTTGGCCGGCTTGAAGCCAAGGCCATCGATGTGCGGGCGCGGCAGCTGCGATTCGTCCACCACCCAGGTCACCGGCAGGCGGCCGGACGGATTGGCCTGGCCGGTCAGCAGTGCGGCAATGCCTTCACCGCCACGGATACCCGGGTACCAGGCCTGCAGCACCGCCGGCACCTGCGCCAGCCACGGCGTACGCACCGGGCCGTTGGTTTCCAGCACCAGCACGGTCTTCGGGTTGGCCTTGGCCACCGCCGAAATCAACGCATCCTGGTTGTCCGGCAGCTGCATGTCCGGCAGGTCCACCGATTCGGCCGCCCACTGGGTGGCGAACACGATGGCCACATCCGCCTGTGCAGCAGCCTTGGCCGCAGCGGCGGCATTGGTGCCGTCAACATAGGTGATGGTGGCATCCGGACGCGCGGCACGCAGCGATTCCAACGGCGAGGACGGATGGAATATCACCGGGCCCGGCCAGGTGGTCGGCAGCACGCCCGGCACCGCGTTGGTGCCCTTGGCCGTGACGCCCACCATCGACGAACCGCCGCCACCGATCACGCCCTTGTCGGCATGGCCACCGATGATGACGATGCGCTTGGCGCTGTCGGCCAGCGGCAGCAGGCTGCCTTCATTGCGCAGCAGCACGCTGCCTTCTTCCACCGTGCGCTGGGCCACGGCGAAACCGGCTTCAGCGTCGACCTTCTGGTGCTGCGGCGGGTTGTCGAAGTTGCCGTGCAGGAACATCGTGCGCAGGATGCGCGCGACCATGTCGTTCAGGCGCGCCTGCGGTACCACGCCGCCGTGCACGGCCAGGCGCAGCGGCTCATCGAAGAACACCGCCGCATCGAACACTTCACCGGCGGACTGCTGGTCCAGGCCGGCCAGCGCCGCCTTCGAACCGCTGTGCACGCCGCCCCAGTCGGACATCACGAAACCGGGGAATTTCCACTCCTGCTTCAGCACCTGGTTCATCAGGTAGCCGTTTTCGCAGCCGTAGGTACCGTTGATCTTGTTGTACGAGCACATCGCCACGCCCGGGCGGCCAGCTTCCAGCGCGATCTCGAACGCCAGCAGATCCGACTCGTGCATGGCCTGCTCGCCAATGCGCACGTCGTGGAAGTTGCGGCGGGTCTCCATGTCGTTCAGCGCAAAGTGCTTCATCGAGGAGATCACGTGCTGGCTCTGCACGCCCTGGATCACTGCGCCGACCATCGAACCGGCCAGCAGCGGGTCTTCACCAGCGTATTCGAAGTTGCGGCCGTTACGCGGGTCACGCTGCAGGTTGACGCTGCCGGACAGCAGGATGTTGAAGCGCTGCTGCCAGGCTTCGCGGCCCATCGTCGCGCCACCGGCAAAGGCAACACCGCGGTTCCAGGTGGACGCCGTGGACGGGCCCGACGGCATGGCGGTGGCGAAATCACCCGGGCGGATGCCACCGGGATTGGTCACGCCCACGCCGGCGTCGGCCGACTGCTGCGACGGAATGCCCAAGCGCGCTACGCCCGGCACGAAACCGGCCGAACCCACCGCACCTTCCGGCAGCTTGCCACCGTCCTTGCCCAGCCCGAAGTAGCTGTGCAGCATCTGGAACTTCTCGTCCTCGGTCATCGCCTTCAGCAGCAGCGCAGCGCGCGCATCGGCGGTGAGCGTGGTATCCATCCACGGCTGCTCGCCGCCCTTGTCAGCCGCATAGGCCAGGGTCAGCAGGGTTGCACGCAGCGCGCTGCCTTCAACCTTGAACGGCGCACTGCTGGCGGCCTGGAAGCCATCGCTGAAATAGCTGGCATCGGCCTCCAGGGCCACGCGTGCCGGATCGAAGCCGGCCGCTTTGGCCGATTCACCGGCCACCGCGCCGAGCAGCACCGCCGGCGCGCCCAGTCGCGAACGCGACACCAGTGCCGGCAACTGCGAAGCACCGGCGCCAGCGTCGGTGTACACCGCCACTGCATGGCGGCCGTCATCCAGGCGCAGGTAGTTCAGGCCCGGCTGGTCGGGGCCGGATTCGGCGGCGATCGGCAGCCGGGTCAACACGGCCTGGCCGTGCTGGGTCTGGCCGTCATCCTTGCCGGCGGCGATGAAGCGGTACTGGTAGCCCAGGCCATCGGCCAGCAGCTGCAGCGGATCGACCTGGCCGATGCCGCGCTGTACCTGGCGAACGCTGACCGCATCCACCTGCAGGGTCTTCAACTGGGCAGCCAGGGCCGGCATCGCGTCCGCGGTCGGCGCCTGTTCCAGTGTCAGCACGGTGAAGGCGGCGGAGTCGGCCCAGGCCGGGGTGGCCAGTGCGGCAGACAGGGCCAGGGACAGGGCGAGCGGCTTTGTAAACGTTTTCATCGGCGGGCGTAATTCCGTTGCCAAGGCAATCGGTCCAGGGAAAGTGCCGCCGAAGGGTGCAGCGTCATGCCGCGCATGCGTTGCCGGGCAACGCCTTGCAGGCCAGAGGACGGGCCGGTCTGCGCGCGGGACCCTCCTCCCGTGCGTGACAACCTGCCTGTCCGGGCCGCGCAGGGCGACCCATCATGTGAAGAGTGTGCGAGGGCGTTCATCGCTGTCAACAGGACCTAAGTCACAGGCGCGATGTGCGGACTGGTTATCAGCCCATCACCGGCGGTCATCAACGGGCTGCACGGCGCTGCCGATAATGGTTCTCCCCGGCGACGAATCGAGCCCATGACCGTACATCGCGACTTCGACCATCTCTGGCGCGACCGCTGTGACACCTCCAGCCAGCGCAGCCCGCGCGTGCTGATCCGGGTGTTCGTCGCCCCCGGCGAACTGGAACGCAGCGTGGCCTTCTACGAGCAGCTGCAGGGCGTGGTCGCCGATGCCGGCTTTCCGTTTCCCGATGCGGGCCTGCGGCTGGCGATGGTCGGTGCGTTCCTGCTGATCGAAGGCTGCGACGAGGCGCTGGCGCCGTTCACGTCGACCACGGGCACGTTGCTGGTCGACGACGTTCGGCCTTATCACGACAAGTTGGTGGCCGCCGGCGCCGAGATCATCTTTCCGCTGCAGGTGGTACCGACCGGTGCGGCGTTCAATGCGGTGCATCCCGATGGCACCGTGGTCGAGTACGTGCACCACCGGCCGGACCCGCAGGGGCGGTGAGGTGGCGGCCGGGCTGCGCCCGGCACCCGCAGAGGCAACGGCAACTGCAACAGCAATAGCCGAAGCAAAAGCTGGGCTCCTGTTGGTAGGCGGGGCAGGTCCGGTTGCGGGGGACGGCGCAAGTACGTCCATGTAGCCTCGGTCGCCGCATCCATGCGGCTCATGCCCCCGCAACCGGCCCCACCCCGCCTTCGACAGATTCCCGGCGCGCAGTAGATCCACGCCATGCGTGGATGTTTTTCCCATGAACCTTTGCGGCATACGTCATCCACGCATGGCGTGGATCTACAATTCCTCCATGTCCTCCTCCGCTCTACCCTGGAATGGCACCCTGCTGCTGGATGCACACGTGGCCGTGCTGCAGGGCCACGCCGGTGACAGCGCCGCGCACGCGCACTACGCGCATCAGCTGCTGCTGAGCGACGGCGACCCTTGGCAGGTCGAGATCGATGGCGTGCAGCAGCAGGGCCAACGGCTGTGGCTGCGCTCCTTCCAATCGCACGCGATCCTGTCGGCGCCCGCTGACGGCTGCACGGTGTTCCTCGAACCGGCACATGCCGACCTCGAACAGATCCAGCAGCATCTGCAGTCGTTGCCCGGCAATGCCGCGCAGCTGCACGAGTGGCTGCCGCGACTGAGCCGCCCACAGCCCCTGGACCGCCGTGTGCAGGCGGCGCTGGCCCGCATCACCCAGCACCTGCCCGGCCCGGTGCCGGCCGCCGATATCGCCGAGGCCGCGCATCTGTCGACCAGCCAGCTGCATCGGCGCTTCCAGTCCGAGCTGGCAGTGACCCTGCGCGGTTGGGTGCTGTGGCAACGGCTGCGCAGTGCGCTGGCGCATCATCTGCGCGGGCACAGCCTGACCGACAGCGCGCATGCCGCCGGTTTCGCCGATCTTCCCCACCTCTCGCGCAGCCTGCGCCGCATGTTCGGCATCGGTGCCGCGCAACTGCAGGGCCTGCAGCTGCACGCGGCCTGACGCATCGATCACCCGCGCCTGCGCAGTCCTTCCGGAAGTTCCGGCACCTCGCCATGGGGCAGCGCGCGGAAGGGGGCCAGCAGTTGTGCGGAATACGCCTGCGGATAGTCCGGCTGGCTGCCGATGCCCAGATCACGCTGCCGCAACCGATAGCCCGGAGCATCAAACGCGGTCCCCAGCAGGTGGTCCCACACGGTGAAGAACAAACCGAAATTGACATCACCTGCAGTGCCATAGCGGATGTGGTGGAAGCGGTGCAGCGGTGCCCATGCCATCACCCGGCCCAACACACCCGGGCGCATGTCCACGTTGGAATGCTGCAGCAGCAGCTGGATCGCGATGGCGAACGCCAGCACTGCGGCCACCGGCATCGGCATGCCCAACAGCAGCAGCGGCAGTACGCCGCCCACCGCTTCGGCGGCCTGGTGCAGTGGGTGTTTCATCAAACCATTGAAGCCATACATGCGGATCACGCTGTGATGCACCGCATGCAACCGCCACAACCAGCCGATGCGATGGCTGGCGTAGTGCACCAGGGTGATGCCAAGGTCAGCGGCGATGATCGCCACCAGCACCTGCAGCGCGAATGGCCACTGCGTCGGCCAGACGTGCCAGGGCACGATTGCCGCCAGCATCGGCACCGTGGCGATCGACAGCAGGTTCAGGCTTTCATTGACCAGCGCATGCAGGACGTCGCGCAGGCGGTCATCCTGGTCGTGGTTGAACGCCGGATCGTAAGGCCACAGCCGCTCGGCAGCGAACGACACCGCGATGGCGACAGCCAGCAAGGCAAGCAGCCACAGCGGGTCACCGTGGGAGTGGCCGACCCAGGTGATGGCGGCGGCAACAAAACCCAGCAGGAACAACGGGGCATACAGGCGGAGCATCCAGTGCTTCATGGCTGGCTCTGAACAGTGAGGGGCCTGCATGCTGGCCCGGCATGCGGGCTGCAGGCTTGAACAAACAGCGCAACCCCGCGTCCGCTCACGTTGAATGCCCACCTTGGTGGGCGATCCACGTCTGGCGTGGATCTACAATGTCGACCTCATCGCGGCCTGGACCGGCATGGATTCCTTCACCTTGATGCGCGCCTTCCGCCGCATCGTCGAACGCGGCAGCCTCGCCCGTGCTGCCGAAGACCTGGGCCTGTCGCCAGCCGGGCTGAGCAAGCAGCTGCGCACGCTGGAAACGCATCTGGGCGTAGTGCTGCTGCAGCGGACCACCCGCCGCATGAGCCTGACCGAAACCGGCCATGCCTATTACCGCGAATGCTGCCGCCTGCTCGATGAACTGGACGCGCTGGAGCGCGGCATCGCCGAACAGCGCGGTGAAGTGAGCGGGCGCCTGCGGGTCAATGCACCGCAGTCATTCGCGCTGAGCACGCTGTCGCCATTGCTGCCACGCTTCCTGCAGCAGCATCCGCAGCTTGCACTGGACCTGGTGATGGAAGACCGTCTGCTCGATGCGGTTGGCGAAGGGTTCGATGTATCCCTGCGCATCCGCGCCGAACTGGAAGATTCGCGGCTGGTCGCACGCCGCCTGGCTTCGCTGCAACAGGTGCTGTGCGCGGCACCGTCCTATCTGCAGCACCATCCGGCACCGCAGGTGGTGGAAGAACTGCAGGCGCACAGCGTGCTTGGCTACAGCCTGTCCGATTCACCCGGCAGCTGGCCGCTGCTCGGCCCCGATGGCCAGGTCACGGTGACCCTGCCGACACGGGTCACCGCCAACAACAGTCTGCTGCTGCGTGACCTGCTGGTCGCCGGCCTCGGTATCGGTGCGCTGCCCTCGTTCCTGGCCGCACCGTCACTGGCCAGCGGCGAACTGCAGCAGGTGCTGCCCGACCATCGCTATCCGCCGCGGTTCGTCTACGCGGTCTACCCCACCGCGCGCCACCTGCAACCGAAGGTACGCGCCTTCATCGATTTCCTGCACGCCGAACTGCCCGCCTGCGCCGGGTTGGATTCGTAACCGCCAGCGAAAACTGAGCTGCCCGCCGCGTGCTGTTTCGGCCCGGCGCCACTGCCTACTCTGCCGCCTCCCCTCTCACGGACGGCAGGCCGATGATCGCCTCTCCTTCGCTGACCACCACTGCACCGGTGGTCGATTTCTTTCATGACGTGGTCTGCGGCTGGTGCTTCGTGCTGGCCCCGCGCCTGCAGCAGGTCTCGGTCGAACTCGGCATCCAGGTCCGCCACCGCAGCTTCGTGCTGCAGGACTCGCGCGAACAGATGATCGAGGTATTCGGCTCGATGCCGCGCGCCAAGGCCATCATCCTGCGCCACTGGGCCGACTGCGCCGCGCATGACGACAGCGCGCGCATCGATATCGACGGCATGCGGGCACAGGACTTCGAATACCCTTCCGGTTGGCTGGGTGCACTGGCCTGCCAGGCCGCCGGCATGCTCGGCGGCAACGCCGCACACGGCGCGATGTTCGATGCCGTGCAGTGGGCGCACCTGCACCAGCACCGAAACGTCGGTGACGTCGAGGTGCTGCTGGACATCGCCGAACAGCTGGGGCATCGGCGTGGCGTCTTCGCCGACCGGATGCGCAGCGATGAGGTGCGCCAGCGCGTGCAGGCCGACCGCGCTGAAGCTGCCGCACTCGGCATCCGCTCCATCCCCACCGTCATCACCGGCAACGGCCTGCGCCTGCAGACCCTGCCGCTGCCGCAACTGCGCCAGGCCCTGGCGCCGCTGGTCGCGGCCTGAGCCGCACCGTTTCCCACCTTCAAGGAGATTCCCATGACCCCACGTACCCTGGGCACCGCCCTGGCCCTGCTGTTGGCCGGCGCCGCGGCCTCCACCACCGTGTCCGCGCACGAACGCGTTCCCTCCGGCCAGCAGGTCGGCACCAGCCCCTGGGGGCCGAAGGACGAGATCGGCCGCCTCAACCTGATCACCGAGGCCTCACGCGCAGCGATCCTGTCGCGGGTCAGCGGCGGCAAAGCCTACGATCTGGCCACCGAGTACTACGTCGGCATGCCCAGCTGGCAGGATGCCGGCGACCCGCACTACCAGTTCTGGATGACCCACACCCCGCGCGGCACGGTGATGGACGACCCGATGGGCGTAGGCGAGACGATGAACCTCACCCGCAGCTACACCGGCACCGCGTTCTCGATGTACAGCCACACCGGCACCCACATCGATGCGCTGAACCACTTCGGCATCCATGGAAAGATCTGGAATGGCTTCGAGGCCGACAAGCACCTCGGCGACCGCGGCTGGAACGTCACCGGCATCGAGAAATTCCCGCCGCTGATCGCCCGTGGCGTACTGATCGACGTGGCCGGCGCCAAGGGCATGGACATGCTGCCGGACAGCTACCGCGTCACCCGCCAGGACCTGAAGGATGCGCTGGCACGCCAGCACGTGCAGCTGCAGCAGGGCGACATCGTACTGATCCGCACCGGTCGCATGCGCCTGTTCGAACAGCCCAAGGCCTACATGGCCAACCCGCCGGGCATGGGCCTGGATGCGGCGCGTTTCCTGGTGGAGGACAGCGGCGCGATGATCGTCGGCGCCGACAACCTCAGCTTCGAGACCTTCCCTTCCGAAGTGTCCGACGACTACGTGCCCCTGCACACCTACCTGCTGGCGCAGCAGGGCGCGCCGATCATCGAGCTGGTGGCGCTGGATGAACTGGCGCACGACAAGGTCTACGAGTTCGCCTTCATCGGTGGCCCGCTGAAGATCCGCGGCGGCGACGCCGCGCCACTGCGCCCGGTGGCCCTGCCGGTCCGCCCGTGACCCGATAGCCGGGCCAGGGTGGGCGGTGCCGACCTTGGCCGGCACCGCTTTTCCCGCATCCAGGCCCCCGTTCCCCAGTAGATCCACGCCCTGCGTGGATGCTTTACCTCCTTCAGCAAGCTGAAACCCCGCCCTCCGATTTCATTAGTAATATTACTCACAAGCCGAGTAGCATGTCCGGTCTCAGCCCCTGATATCGGCCTGTCGATACTCGCTCCATGCCTGCCGTTTCCGCCCACTTCTGCCGCTTCCCGCCAGCCCGGCGCCTCCCCCGGAGGACCGGCTGATGGGCGCCGTCGTCGCCCTCGACCGCCTGCTGGACGGCCGCCAGGTCTGGCGCGGGCCGGCACGCCAGGGGCAAGCCAGCGACCATCTGGCCAGTGGCCACCCGGCGCTGGACGCGCGCCTGCCCGGCGGTGGCTGGCCAGCCAGCGGGCTGTGCGAAGTACTGCAGGCCGCACCCGGGGTCGGTGAACTGGCCCTGGTCTGGCCAGCGCTGGCAAAGCTGAGCCAGCAACCACGGCCGATCGTGCTGGTCGCCCCACCCCATCGCCCGCACGCCCCGGCATGGGCCGCCGCCGGGCTCGACCTGGCCCAGCTGCAGATCATCCACGCCGCACCAAAGCAGGCGCTGTGGGCGGCCGAGCAGTGCCTGCGCTCTGCCGCCTGCGCCGCCGTGCTGTGCTGGCCGCAGCAGGCCGACGATCGTGCCCTGCGCCGCTTGCAGGTTGCCGCCGACAGCGGCCAATGCCTGGGTTTCGTGTTCCGCGAGGCCCGCGCCGCCCGCAACCCCTCCCCGGCCAGCCTGCGCCTGCAGCTCGACCATGGCCAGGTGCGGGTGCTGAAGTGCCGCGGCGGGCTGCCACCAGCGCAGCCGTTGCCGCTGGCCATCGCCCACTGAGGCCGCGCCATGCACTGGGCCTGCCTGTTGTTGCCGCAGCTGGCGCTGGACAGCGTGCTGCGCCTGCAGCCCGATCCACAGCGGCCACTGGTACTGCTGCAGGGGCCGGCGCAGCGTCGTGTGCTGCGTGCGGTCAGCCCTGCCGCGCGGGCAGCGGGGCTGCGCCCGGGCATGCTGCTGTCGGCCGCGCAGGTGCTGGTGCAGGACCTGCAGCTGCATGACTACGATCCCAGCGCCGAACAGCACACCCGGCAGTTGCTGGCCAGCTGGCTGTATGCCACCAGCTCGCTGGTCAGCCTCGATTTTCCGCATGCGCTGGTGCTGGAAATCGGTGCCAGCCGTGCCCTGTTCGGCGATTGGCTGACAATCGAACAACGCCTGCGCAACGGCCTGCACGACCTGGGCTTCCGCCATCGCCTGGTCGCTGCCCCCAACCCGCATGCCGCGCGCGTGCTGGCCAATGTGCACGATGGCCTTGGCATCGATGCGCAGCAGCTGCCCGCCGCACTGGCACAGCTGCCACTGGCGCGTAGTGGCCTGCCCGTTGATGCAGTGACCGTGCTGGCACGCTCCGGCCTGCGCACGCTGGGGGCGGCCTTCGACCTGCCGCGCGAAAGCCTGGCCCGCCGCTTCGCCCCCGAGGTACTGCAGCAGCTGGATGCCGTGCGCGGTTTGGGCAACGCGCCGCTGCGCTATTACCAGCCGCCGGACCGGTTCGATGCGCGCATCGAATTCGAATACGAGATCGAATCCAGCCAGGCCCTGCTGTTCCCGCTGCGGCGCCTGCTGCTGGATCTGGCCGCATTCCTGTGTTCGCGCGATGGTGGCGTGCAGCGTTTCGACCTGCATTTCGAGCATGACCTGCTGCCGGCCAGCGTGCTGACCATCGGCCTGCTGGCCCCCGAACGCGATGCGGCGCTGCTGTTCGAGATCGCACGCAACCGCATGGAAGCCTTCGCCCTGCCCGCCGGCAGCCGTGCGCTGCGCCTGCAGGCCGAACAGCTGCCGCCGTTCGTGCCGGCCGCACGTGACCTGTTCGATACCCGCCCGGCGCAGGCGATGCCATGGACCCAGCTGCGCGAGCGCCTGCGTGCCCGCCTCGGCGATGACGCCGTGCAGCCACTGGCCGTGCAGGCCGACCACCGCCCCGAACGCGCCAGTGGCACCCAGCCACCGGCCAAGCCACCCGCTTGGTGGCCGCTGCGCCCCGGCTGGCTGCTGGAGACGCCACAGCCGCTGCGCGATCCGCGCCTGCGTATCGTCGCCGGGCCGGAACGGATTGAATCGGGCTGGTGGGACCAGGCCGATGCACGCCGCGACTATTACGTGGTGGAAACCGCGCAGGGCCAGCGGGGCTGGGCCTTCCGCACGCGCAATGATCCGCATGCGCCGTGGATGCTGCACGGCTGGTTCGGTTGAGCCCCATGCACACCGATCTGCCCGGATACGCCGAACTGCACTGCCTGTCGGCCTTCAGCTTCCAGCGTGGCGCATCCACCGCCGAGGAACTGTTCGCACGCGCCGCCGGCCAGGGTTACCGCGCGTTGGCCATCACCGACGAATGCTCGTTGGCTGGCATCGTGCGCGCATGGCAGGCGGCGAAGACGCACGGCGTGGCGCTGATCGTCGGTGCCGAATTCCAGGTTGAAAACGGGCCCAAGCTGGCCCTGCTGTGCACCAACCAGGTCGCTTACGCCGGACTGTGCCAGCTGATCACCACCTGTCGCCGGCGGGCAGCCAAGGGCGGATACCGCTGCCTGCGCGAGGATCTGCAGGGACTGCCCGAGGGCCTGCTGTGCCTGTGGCTGGACCGGCAACCGGCGGCCACCGAACTGGAACTGCTGCGCCGTTGTTTTCCGCAGCGCCTGTGGCTGGCCGTGGAGCTGCACCACGAACACGACGACACGCGCCGGCTGCAGCAGCTGCAGGCCTTCGGCGAGCGCCACCGGTTGCCGCTGGTCGCCAGTGGCGACGTGCACATGCACGTGCGCCGGCGTCGTGCCTTG
Organism: Stenotrophomonas sp. 1337; assembly: GCF_031455455.1. Taxonomy (NCBI): domain Bacteria; kingdom Pseudomonadati; phylum Pseudomonadota; class Gammaproteobacteria; order Lysobacterales; family Lysobacteraceae; genus Stenotrophomonas; species Stenotrophomonas sp. 1337. The sequence continues at coordinate 68,149 of NZ_JAVDSR010000005.1, forward strand.
CAGGACACGCTGACCGCGATCCGCCACCGCTGCAGCGTGGCCGAGGCTGGCTGGCGCCTGTTTGCCAACGGCGAGCGCCATCTGCGCCCGCGCACTGCACTGGCCCAGCTGTATCCGCCCGACCTGCTGGCAGAAACCCTGCGCATCGCCGAACGCTGCCACTTCTCCCTGGACCAGCTGAAATACACCTACCCGCGCGAACTGGTGCCCGAAGGCCACGACCCGGACAGCTGGCTGCGCGTGCTGGTCGAGAAGAATATTCCCTGGCGCTGGCCGGAGGGCATCAAGGAAGCCCAGCGCAAACAGATCGAACACGAGCTGGACCTGATCGCAAAGAAGAACTACGCCTCCTATTTTCTCACCGTACAGGACATCGTGCGCTTCGCCCGCGAGCAGAACATTCTTTGCCAGGGCCGTGGCTCGGCCGCCAATTCAACGGTGTGTTTCGTGCTGGGTGTAACCGAGATCGACCCGGCGCGCAGCAACCTGCTGTTCGAACGCTTCATCTCGGCCGAGCGTGATGAACCACCGGACATCGACATCGACTTCGAACACGAGCGCCGCGAGGAAGTGCTGCAGTACGTGTTCAACCGCTATGGCCGCGAGCGTGCCGCGTTGACGGCGGTGGCGATCAGCTACCGTGGCCGCAGCGCGATCCGCGATGTCGCCCGCGCGCTGGGCCTGCCGATGGACCAGGTCAACGAGCTGGGCGCGGCGATGGACCATTGGGGCGGCAACATTCCGTTGCCGGAAACCCTGCGCGAGCGCGGTTTCGATCCGGAAACACCGTTGATGCGCCGGCTGCTGGCATTGACCGCCGAGCTGATCGATTTTCCGCGCCATCTGTCGCAGCATCCGGGCGGCTTCGTGATTTCCGAGCATCCGCTGTCGACGCTGGTGCCGGTGGAGAACGCGGCGATGGCCGACCGCACCGTCATCCAGTGGGACAAGGATGACCTGGACGCCACCGGCCTGATGAAGGTCGACTGCCTTGCCCTGGGCATGCTCACCGCCATCCGCAAATGCCTGGCGATGCTGCAGCAGCACGGCCTGCACGAAGGACGCATGGATGCAATCGAGGACGATGACAAGCCGACCTACGACATGATCTGCGCCGCCGACACCATCGGCGTGTTCCAGATCGAGTCGCGCGCGCAGATGGCGATGCTGCCACGCATGCAGCCGCGTAATTTCTATGACCTGGTGATCGAGGTGGCGATCGTGCGCCCTGGCCCGATCCAGGGCGACATGGTCCATCCCTACCTGGAACGTCGGCGGATCCTGCGCGAACAAGGCCCGGATGCGTTGAACGATCCGGACAACCCACTCTATCCCCCCCAGCTCGACCGCGTATTCGCGCGCACACTGGGCGTGCCACTGTTCCAGGAACAGGTCATGCAGTTGGCGGTGGACGCGGCTGGCTACACCGCAGGCGAAGCCGATGCACTGCGCCGTTCGATGGCCGCCTGGAAGCGTCGTGGCGGCCTGGAACCGCACCGCGAAAAGCTGCTGACGGGCATGTTGAAAAACGGCTTCAGTCTGGAATATGGCGAGCACCTGTTCGAGCAGATCAAGGGCTTCGGCGACTACGGTTTTCCGGAAAGCCACGCGGCCAGCTTCGCCCTGCTCACCTATGCCAGCTGCTGGCTGAAGTGCCACCACCCGGCTGCATTCACCGCCAGCCTGATCAACAGCCAGCCACTGGGCTTCTACAGCCCCGACCAGCTGCTGCAGGATGCGCACCGGCATGGCATCACGGTACTGCCGGTGGACGTGCGCCACAGCGACTGGGATTGCACACTGGACTTCAGCAAGGGCGCGGCGGCAATCCGGCTCGGCCTGCGCCTGGTCGATGGCTGCAGCGAACCGGCCGCGCAGATCATCATGCGTGAACGCGCACGGCGCCCCTTCGACGATGTCGGCGATCTCTGCCAGCGCACCGCACTGGATCGCCGCCAGCAGGGCCTGCTCGCCGATGCCGGCGCCCTGCGCGGCCTCAGCGGCCATCGCCACCGCGCACGCTGGGATATCTCCGGCGTGGAGAACCGCCTGCCGTTGTTCGACCAGGCCCGCGCCACCGCCGAAGCGCGCGTGGCCCTGCCCCTGCCCAGCGCCTGGGAAGACATGCAGGCCGATTACCGCAGCACCGGCACCACCCTCGGCCGCCATCCGATGTCGTTCCTGCGTGCGCAGCTGCGAACCCGTGGCTGCCTGGATGCCGCGCAGCTGGCCAACCATGGTCATGGCCGGCGCGTACGCATCGCCGGCCTGGTACGCATGCGCCAGCGCCCGCAGACCGCCAGCGGTGTCACCTTCCTTACCCTGGAAGATGAAACCGGCATGGTCAACGCCGTAGTCTGGCGACATCTGGCCGACCGCCAGCACCACATCCTGGTAGATACGCAGCTGATGCAGATCGACGGCCGGCTGGAACGCGTGGATGGCGTGCAGCATGTGATCGTGCAGCGCATGCACTGCCTGGACGAACTGCTGCAGGGACTGCGCAGCCACAGCCGCGACTTCCATTGACGATACACACCGTCACACACCGAACTGGCCACGGCCGACCGGATTCCGCTATCGTCGGCCACGTCCAAGGAAGGAATACACAATGGCTCGTGCCCTGACCCTGACCACCCTGGTGGTCGCCATGCTCGCGTTGCTCGTTTCCGGCTGGACAGCCTGGAACCTGCATCGCAGCCAGTCACCGCACCGCGTGATCGAAGCGCGCGGCCTGATCATCCACGATGCCAGCGGCCAGCCGCGGGTGATCCTTGGCGCCCCGGTTCCCGACCCCCTCAGCCGGGGCCGCCCGCAGGGGCCACGTGCCACCGCCCTGTCCGGCCTGATCCTGCTCGGCCCCGATGGCTCCGAGCGCGGCGGCTACGGCACCAGCGACCGGGGTGGCGAAGCCCTGCTGACCCTTGACGATGCCACCGGCACCACCGAAGTCTTCAAGGTGGTGGCCAACCCGGACCGCGGTGCCAGCCTGATGGTCAAGCACCAGAACAACACCGGCGCCATGCTGAGTTCCTGGCAGGGCAAGCCGGAGCTGGTGTTCCTCGACGACAGCGGCCAGTCCTACTACGTGCGCCCCGGCGCCAGCGCCGCGCCCTGAGCGCGCACGCTCAGCGCATCACCGCCGCCAGGTCATCGGCCAACCGACGTTGCTGCGGTGGGCCGAGTGCCGAACAGGTGATGCGCAACCCATGCGCCGGTGCAGACACCGCAAAGACTTCACCCCCACGCACATGCCAGCCACGCGCCGCCAGCGCCAGCACCTGCGGCGTGCTGTCGGCCGGCAGTGGCAGCCACAGATTCAAGCCTTCCATCGGCATCGGTGTCGGCAGCCCGCGCGCCTGCAGCATGGCCTGCAGACCCTGCAGCCGCTGCTGGTAGCGCTCACCGGCGGCAGCCACCTTCGCCCGTTGCTGCGCCGACTCCAATACCGAACTGGCTGCATCCTGCAGCAGGTGGCTGACCCAGCCGGTGCCCGCCGCCAGGCGCAGGCGCAGGCGCACCGCGGTCTGCCCATCGCAGGCCAACCAGGCCACGCGCAGGTCCGGGCCCAATGCCTTGGACAACGAACGCAGCAGCGCCCAACGCCGACCGTCCATCGGCAGCACCGAGTGATAGCTCTGCTGCGAGAGCAGCGCGTAGTGATCGTCGATCAGCACCGCCACCTGCGGATAGCCGGCCAGCAACCGGCGTAGCGCACGCGCACGCTTCGCATCCAGGCTGGCACCTGTGGGATTGTGCGCGCGTGGGGTCAGCAGCACCGCGCGTGCACCCGCATCCAACGCCTGCCGCAGTGATTCCACCTGCATGCCGCGCGTATCCACCGCCACCGGCAACGGCACGTGTCCGGCCGCACCGAGGACATTGAGGCTGCCCAGGAAACAGGGATCCTCCACCGCGATGCGGTCCCCCGGCAGCAGCCACGCCGACAGCAGGCGCTCGATGCCATCGACCGCGCCGTGGCTCAGTTCCAGCGCATAGCCCGGCGGGCAATCGGCATCCAGCGAGGCCCGTGCCAGGCGTTGCATGCGTGGATCAACCGTCTCCACCCCATACAGGCGCGAGGACGTCGCAGCCACCCGCAGGCTGGGCAGGCAGCGCGGATCCGGATTGCCGCCGGCCAGATCGTGCAGGGCCAATCCCGGTGCACTGCCCTCGCGTGCCATCGTCGCCGGCAGGCCGCGCACCACAGTGCCGCGACGTCCCGCCGTACTGGCCAGGCCCGCCGCGTCCAGCCGCTTGTAGGCAGCGGCTACGGTATTGCGGTTGACCCCCAGTCGATCGGCCAGATCCCGCACCGGCGGCAGCACGCTGCCGGCCGCCAGATGGCCGCTACCGATGCCCTCGCGGATGCTGTCGAAGATCGCTTCGGCGCTGTTCCCGGTGATTTTCATTTTGTCCTATGCCAAACTATCTCTTGTCCTGTGCCAGTGTATCCCACCCTGGCCACCCCGCACCGGAGGTGCCCCATGTCCCTCGCCGCCGCCGACTGGCCCGTCGCCCAGTCCGTCGAACAGATCGCCGCCAATCTCGCCACCGTGCACCAGCGCATCGCCAGCGCCTGTGCCCGCGCCGGTCGTGATCCGGCCAGCGTGCGCCTGCTACCGGTCAGCAAGACCGTCGATGAAGCACGCATCCGCATGGCCGTAGCCGCCGGTTGCCACCAGCTGGGCGAAAACAAGGTGCAGGAGGCGCAGCGCAAGGCCGAGGCCATGGCTGACCTTGGCGTGCACTGGTCGGTCATTGGCCACCTGCAGACCAACAAGGCCCGGTACGTCGCACGCTTCGCCAGCGAGTTCCAGGCACTGGACAGCCTGCGCGTGGCCGAGGCGCTGCAGCAGCGGCTGCTGCTGGAGGACCGTACGCTGGATGTGTTCGTACAGGTCAACACCTCGGCCGAGCCCAGCAAATACGGCCTGGAACCAGCAGCGGTGGCCGACTTCGTGCAGCAGCTGCCCGCCTTCGACCGCCTGCGCGTGCGTGGCCTGATGACCCTCGCCATCTTCACTCCCGAGGTGGAACGCGTACGCGCCTGCTTCGTGCGCCTGCGCGAGCTGCGCGACCAGCTTCAGCAGGCGGCGCCGGCAGGCCTGGACCTGTCGCAGCTGTCGATGGGCATGTCCGGTGATTTTGAAGTCGCCATCGAGGAAGGTGCCACCGTCGTCCGCGTTGGCCAGGCGATCTTCGGTGCACGCTCCACGCCCGACAGCTTCTACTGGCCCACCCCGGGAGCACCGGCATGAAGCGCGCCGTTGCCCTGCAGCACGTGGCCTTTGAGGATCTTGGCACCCTGCATCCGCTGCTGCTCGCGCAGGGATGGCAGGTACATGCACTGCAAGCCGGCGTGGATGCACTCGATGCTGCCGAAGATGCCGATCTGCTGGTGGTGCTGGGTGGCCCGATCAGCGTCAACGATGGATCGGCCTACCCGTTCCTCGCCGACAGCATCGCGTTGCTGCAGCGTCGCCTGCAGCAACAGCGGCCGACGCTGGGCATCTGCCTGGGCGCCCAGTTGATGGCGCGCGCACTGCATGCGGTCGTTGCCCCCACCGGCGGCAAGGAAATTGGTTTCGCACCGCTGCTGCTCACCGATGAAGGCCAGCGCTCGCCTTTGCAGGCATTACAGGGCATCCCGGTGCTGCACTGGCATGGTGAAGCCTTCGAACTGCCGGAGGGCGCACGCCGCCTCGCCAGTACGCCCGCCTGTCGCCACCAGGCCTTCGCCATCGGCCACCATGCACTCGCCCTGCAATGCCATCCCGAACTGGATGCGCGCCAGTTCGAGCGCTGGCTGATCGGCCACGCGCTGGAACTGGCCGCGGCCGGCATCGATCCCATCGACCTGCGCGCGCAGGCCCGCCGCTACGGCGGGCCTCTCGCCGCCGCGGCGACCGCGATGTTCCAACAGTGGCTGTACGACCTGCCGGAGACCCGCCCATGCACTACCGCCTGACCATCCAGCACAACGGCATCCACTGGGGCCATTTCGACTGTGACGGTCCCAACGCGCTGCAACGCATCGATGCCATCGCCGCACGCCTGCCCGCCGCCGAAGGCTTCAGCCTGCAACGGCAGAAGGGCATCGGTGAGGAGCGCATCCTCTCCAGCACTGCCGATGGCCTGCGCGTGCTGGCCGCGCAGATCCAATACCGCGATCTCTGATCGCCAAGTGATGCGGCATTGACTCAACGCATGCTGCGCAACGTCCTGTAGAGTCGTTCCCGCTCGATGCCGCAGGAACGCGCCCATGCCAGACCACCTCCCGCCAACCTCCAGACTGTCCCTGTCACGAGGCACCATCGACGGCCTGCGCATTGCCCCGCGCTGGCCCGCGTCACAGGTCATCCTCGAGGCCGAGGTCCTGCAGTGCCTGCTTGATGCGCAGGCACTGCTGCCATCTACGCTGCGCCTGCTGGTCACCCGCGGCTTCGAATGCAGCCAGGGAAAGCTGGGAGGCTTCCGGCGTCTGGTACGGCGGCTCGGCATCGCCGTGTTCCGCTGCTGCTATCGGCATCGCCACGATGAGATCGACGCCATTTTCGGCGCCAACGGCCATGATCTGGACGGTCGCCATGTGGATGTCTCGCTGGTCCTGAACGGCCGGCGCGTACGCCTGCTTCCGCTGGGCGTGTTCACTCCATTGCGCTGGCAGCAGCAGCGCGTCAGCCGTCATGCAGACGCCGTTGCAGCGGCCAAGCATGCACTGCAGCGGTGCGGCTTCGATCTGCACCCCAACGCCACCGAGAGCCTGCAGATCCACTGCGACCATCGCGGCACGACACTGGCGGAACCGTCGCGTTGATCGACGTTCCAAGCGCACTGCAGGCAACCTGCACCGAGCTCCAGCGACGCTTGGGACGGATCGACAACCTGTCGGGCAATGGTGAACACCGCCTCGTCCTCGAGGGAGAACTGCTGCGCTTCCCCTATCGCATCTATGCGGACGCTACGAACCTGTTCCGGCTCGCATCCCATCTGCAGGACGATGCGCGCGCCCTCTGCCTCTGCCTGCTTTCGCGCCATTGTGACGGACATGTACGGCAACGTGCGATCGAGACGCTGGGTCCCTCGCCGAAGCCCTGGGTGCATGCCTTCCAGCTGGCCTTGCTGGGTGAGTACGTGGACGAGATCGCATCGGCCGTGGCGATCCCGGCGCGACAGACCGGCCTGCAGCGCTATGCCGCGCTTATTGGCGAGAACCGCGCATTCTTCGACCTCTGCCGACAGCGCGCTGCCAGCTACTGGGATGCCTACTACCGCACCCGCTACCCCTGCCTGCGTATGTTCCCCGCGCACCGCCTGCTGCTGCAGATGGAACGCGCCGCGCGCTCGCCATAGCCCGCTCTACGCGTGCCAGCGCACGCCCGCGTGGCACTACCGCAGGACGGGTGCACACAAACACAGATGCAAATGATTCTTCTTTACTGTAACGTGACACCGCTGCCCTTGCCGCCGCGGGCTGTTCCCTTCCCCAGCCCTCGCCCGCCCCGTGCCCATGCCTGTCGAATCGACGGATGTCGCGCAGCTGTGCGCAGCCCGCTACCGGCCGCTGCACGCCCACGTCCGTCGCAAACTCATCCAACACAGCTTTGCCTCAGGTGCTGATACGGTCACTGGCCCTCTGCTCGCTGCCGACGTCGCCGACCCGTCCGGGGTAGTCAGCGATGAGTGAGCGTCGGCAGCACTGGCAAGCGGTGACGATCAGCATCGGGCTGCACCTGCTGCCGTTGCTGCTGTTCGTCCACTGGGTGTCCACCCCGCCGCTGCAGCCGCCGCCGGAACAGGACGTGCGCATCAGCCTGCGCCTGCTGGCGCCAGCCACGCCGCCGCAGCCGGTGGAAGAACTGCAGTCCGAACGCTTCAGCCAGGCCCAGCAATCGCGGGCAGCCGAAGCGCGGAAAACATCCCCACCACCGCGGGCCACGGCGGCACCCGAGGGCAACCTCGCCGCCAGCGAGAAGAATGGCGACGGCCACCAGCCCTTGCCCGTGGCCCCGCCTGCGGCCGCGACCGATGCCCGTTCCGCACCGGCATCGATCACGGCCGCACCGCCCGCTCCGGACGCACCACCGGCGGACTTCCAGGCCGGCGCCGCCAGCGACCAGTGGGAAGCCCGCCTGATGGCGCGGCTGGAGCGTTACCGCTATTACCCCGCCGTAGCGAGGTCGCGGCGCCAGCAGGGCACCGCATGGGTCAGGGCCAGCATCGACCGCGACGGCCACCTGCGGGCATTGCGCCTGGAACAGTCCAGTGGACAGCCGATGCTGGATGAAAGCGCGCTGCAGACATTCCGCCGCGCGCAGCCTCTGCCCCGGATTCCAGAAGAACTGCCAGCTCCGCAGGAACTGGTGGTGCCGGTGGAGTACTACCTGCGCTAAGCGCTGTAGGCCTCTGCCTCGATCTCGAACAGCATTCCGTCCAACGCCAGCCGCGGCACCGGAATCAACGTGCAGGTCGGCGCTGCGCGATTGGCCCAACGTCGCCGCACCTGGCGGGCGATGATGCCCAGGCGATCCTCGTCGTGGTCGACCACCAGGATCCGCAGTCGTGCAACATCGGCCAGATCCGCATGCGCCGACCGCAGCGCGGTCTGCAGATTGTCCAGTGCCTGCGACACCTGCTCCTCGAAGCTCGGCGACAGGCTTCCCTGGTCGTCCTCGCCTCCCTGTCCGGCGATATGGATCACACGCGCTGGCAGTCGCACCACCGCCACATGCGAATATCCGTTGGCACTGGGATCGTGCAGGCCGGGCGGATCGAACAGATCCAGCAGGCCATGGCTGAAGTCCGGGGTGGTCAGCAGGTTCATACCGCATGCCTTGTGGGGAATGCGATGCAGTCTGCGACCTCAACTGCTGTTGAGGTCAAACCAATTGCATGCAACAGAGCGGTCCAACGCACGCAACGATCGGCAGGATCAGGTCCACGCCGGATCCGCGGTGAAATCGATCGTCAGCCAGAACGTGCTGCTTCGCGCGTCCAACCGCACTGCAATCTCATCGCGCATCGCATCCACCTCACCCACCGTGCCCAGCGGCGTAGACGGCGACGTCAGGATGTGGATCTCGATGAAGCGCATCCGCCCCATCTTCGCCACATGGCTGGTGAAGCCGGCATAGCCATGCTCGGCCACGAATGCCTGCATCACCTGCTGCACGCGCTCGTCCAGGTCATCGGGCGCCACCTGCAGCACTTCACGCATGGCCTTCCACGCACTGCGCGCCGGCACCGGCAACACCGCCAGGCTGATCAACGCCAGTACGATCGAATCCAGATAGGGCACCCAGTGGTGCCACTGGCCACCATGCAGCACCAGCGCCAATACGAAGGCCAGCACCACCGCCAGGCTCATCAAGCCCCCCAGCAACCAGCCGCGCACATCCAGCCACAGCAATGCCGACTGCAGCCTGCGGGCCCGCTGGGCCACGAACGCGGCCATGCCCAGGTTGCTGGCACTCAGCAGCGCCGCCCACCACAGCGCCGGTCCGAACTTCACTTCGTGCCCGCCGGTGGTCAAGCCGATCACCGCGTTGGCCAGCGCATACACGCAGGCCAGCGACAGGATCACCCCGCCCAGCGCCTCGACCATCGGCTCCAGGTGCCAATAGCCGTACTGGAAGCGCGGGCTGTGCTCCCGCGCCACCAACCGCAGCACCGACAACGACACCAAGGTCAGGGCTACGTCGACCAGGCTGTAGATGCCGTCGAACAGGATGGCCTGCGATCCCACCAGCAGGCCACCGATGAAGCCGACCGCGCTGACCGCCACGGTGACCCCGATCGAGAACTTCAGGATGCGTTGCTCGCGCGCGGTATCCATCGTCCACCGAAGGGCCGACCGTACCGGCTCAGGCCTTCAGCACCTCCACCTTGTAGGACGGCACGTCGCCATCGCGCTCGATGATAAGGCCATGGACGTCCGACTCGAAGCCCGGGAAGCGCGCGTTCTGCTCGCGGGCGATGCGCAGCGACTGGATGATCGGTTCGTCGCGGTCGCCGAAGCGCTCGCCCGGCATGATCGTCGGGATGCCCGGCGGATACGGCACCAGCATCGTCGCAGCGATGCGGCCGCTGATCTGCTCGATGTCGACCCGCTCGATTTCGCCCTTCACCAGGTGGTTGTAGGCATCGGCCGGGGTCATCACCGGCGTCGGCAGGTCCACGTACATCTCGCGCATCACCTTGGCCACGGCGAACTCCTGGTTGAACGCATGCAATGCGTCGCACAGGTCACGCAGGCCCCAGCCGGCATAGGCATGGGGATAGTCGGCGGCCAGCGACGGCAGCGCCTGGGTCAGCGGCGCGTTGCGGTCGTACAGCTCCTTGAACGCCATCAGCTCGGTAACCAGCGTGCTCCACTTGCCCTTGGTGATGCCCATCGAGAACAGGAACAGCACCGAATACAGGTTGGTCTTCTCCACGGTGATGCCGCGGCCCCACAGGAACTTGCTCAGCACCGCAGCCGGGATGCCCAGCTTGCCCATGCTGCCGTCCATCGACAGCCCCGGCGTCAACAGGGTCACCTTGATCGGATCGATCAGCACATAGTCATCGACCAGGTTCTCGAACCCGTGCCAGTGCGCATCGGGCTGCAGGTACCACTCCTCGCGCTTGGCGACCAGCGGCGCCGGTGTATCGCCCTTGTCCAAGCTGCGCTCGACCTTTGTCGGTTGCCACACGCTGAACCACCAGTCATCGCGGCCCAGATCGTCGCGTACATGCAGCATCGCCCTGCGGAAGGCGATCGCCTCGTCATGCATTTCCTGCACCAGCGAACGCCCCGCATCCCCTTCCATCATCTTCGAGGCAACATCACACGCCGCGATCACGCCGTAATGCGGGCTGGTCGAGGTATGCATCATGAATGATTCGTTGAAGCGTTCGGCGTCCAGGTCGCGGCTGGCCGAATTGCGCACGTGGATCATCGAGGCCTGCGAGAACGCGGCCAACAGCTTGTGCGTGGAATGAGTAGTGAAGATGATCGCATCCTGCTCGCGCGGCTTGCCCTTGGCCATGCCGTAGTGGTTCTCGTAGAACGGATGGAACGCGGCATAGGCGTACCAGGCCTCATCGAAATGCAGGAAGTCGACCGCGCTGCCGATCTCCTCGGCGATTTTCTCGGCGTTGTAGCACAGGCCGTCGTAGGTCGAGTTGGTCACCACCGCGATACGCGGCTTGGAACCGGCCTGGTAAGCCTGGCTGGCCAGCGGATTGGCCGCGATGCTCTGCTGCAGGGCTTCCGGGGTGAACTGGTCCAGGCTGATCGGGCCGATGATGCCGTGCGCATTGCGGCTGGGCGTGAAGTACACCGGCACCGCGCCGGTCATGATCAGCGAATGCAGCAGCGACTTGTGGCAGTTGCGGTCGACGAACACCACGTCGCCGCGAGCCACGGTGCCATGCCACACGATCTTGTTGGCCGTCGACGTACCGTTGGTGACGAAGAAGGTGTGGTCGGCGCCGAAGTTGCGCGCGGCCTCGTCCTCGGCCTCCTTGATCGGGCCGGTGTGATCCAGCAGCGAGCCCAGCTCCGGCACCGAAATCGACAGATCGCTGCGCAGCGTGTTCTCACCATAGAACTGGTGGAAGGCGCGCCCGACCGGTGACTTGGTGAACGCCACGCCGCCGGCATGGCCCGGCGTATGCCAGGAATAGTTCGACTCGGCCGCGTGGTGGATCAGCGCCTTGAAGAACGGCGGCAGCAGGTTCTGCATGTAGTCTTCGGCCGCACGCATCACCTGACGCGAGATGAAGCTCTTGGTGTCTTCGAACAGGAAGATGAAGCCGTGGATGTACTTGAGCAGCTTGCTCGGCACCTTCTCGATGGTACGGCGCTCGCCATACAGGAACACCGGCAGGTTGGCCCGGCGCGCACTCTGCTCGCGCAGGAAGGCGGTCAGGCGCTGGAACTCGCCATCGACCTCCTCGCTGCCGTCGATCGAGATCAGCACCGCCGAAGCGGCCACATAGGTACGGGCGCCGGCACGGGCATCGTCCAGGTTCAGGCCGCACAGCACGCGCTGGTCATTGCTGCGCAGCTCTTCCACCAGCGCACGGATGAGGATGCCGCCGATGCGCGGCGAGTCGTAGTCACCGTCAATGACGATGACCGGATAATCCAGGGACTTGAAATACACGTTGATTCTCCTTGTCTAACTCAGGAACGCTGGGCGCCGGACGAAATTGCCGCCGCCTCGCGGGAACGCTGCCGCTGCTGGCGACGCTCCTCGCTGAAGAAGGGATAGAACACAGTGATGAACAGCACGAACAGGAAGGCGTACTGCACGATCGTTCCCGACGAGCCGTAGATCGCCCACAGGCAGTACACGACCGTCAGGCTGGTCAGGGTCCAGAACGCACCGGTGTGCACCAGCGTGTGCGACCGCTCCACCACGAAGTAGCAGGCCACGCACGAATAGATGTACGGCAGCAGCGTCAGCACGACCGCCGCCGAAGTGATCACGTCGAACTGGGCCGAGGCCGTCTTCGAGGTGGAGGTCACCAGCACCGCTAGGGTCATCAGCACCGCCACGATCAGCACGCCCTTGACCGGCACGTCGTCCTTGTTGGTCTTGCTGAAGATGCTCGGGAACAGGCCATCATCGGAGGCCGCCTTGGCGCTCTGCGCGGTCAGCAGGATCCAGCCGCCCAGCGAACCTGCGGCGCCGATGAAGGCACACAGGCTGACCAGCGCACCACCCCAGCCCCCGACGGCCTTGGCCGCCGCCAGTGCAAACGGCGCGTCAGACACCTGCAGCTCGCCATTGGGCACCATGCCCATGATCACCGACGAGCTGGCGATGTAGGCGATGGCGGCCAGGAACACACCGGCCAGGGTGGCGCGGGCCACGTTCTTCTCCGGGTTTTCAACCACGCCGGCCGTGACCGAGGCCGACTCGACGCCGATGAAGGCCCACAGGGTCAGTGCCGCAGCACTGGAGATCGCGCCGAAGTTCGACTCGCCGGAGACGTTGTAGGCCCCCTTGAAGATGTCGGCATCGAAGAAGAACCAGCCGAAGATGGCGATACCCAGGATCGGCACCAGCGCGAAGCTGGTGGTGACCGTCTGCACGCGGCTGACGAACGCCGGTCCGATCATGTTGGCAAAGCTCAACGCCCACACCAGGATCAGCACCGCGATGCAGCGCACCAGCGGTTCGGACAGGATCGGGAAGAAGTAGCTGAAGTAGCCCACCGCCGCGATGGGAATGGCAACGTTGCCGATCCAGTTGGCGAACCAGTAGATGGTGTTGGTCTGGAAGCCCATGTAGGGACCGAACCAATCGCGTGCATACGCATACGGGCCACCCGCTTTGGGCGCCAGCTTGCCGAGCTTGGCGAACACGAAGGCCAGCAGCAGCGCACCGGCCGTGGTGATCAGCCACCCCCATATCGAGGCGGTACCGATCTTGGCCAGGCTGGAGGGCAGCAGGAACACCCCTGAGCCCATCATGTTGCCGGCGACGAGGAAGGTGGCTCCGACCACCCCGATTTTCTTTGCTTCTGCCATGACAATCTCCTGTACCTGGCATGGGCCCGGTGAACCCGGGCGTGGGGAATGGCTGCGCTGGCGTGCTGCCGCTGGCGCTTACTTGATGAAGTTGTATTGCAGGCTGCCCTGCACCCGGACCGTGTCGCCGCGTGCTCCGCTCTGCTGCTGCAGGCGGCCGTACAGCAGTTCCATGCCCATCGTCCACGACGGTGCCGGGCTCCAGATCAGGTTGAACACGCCATAGCGGCTTTGCCGGAATGCATCACTCGGCAGCGCCGCATTGCGCTCCAGTGTCAGCTGACCGTAGATCAGGTTCGAGCGCCACAGATCCGACCAGTAGTGGGTATAGCCGACGAAGCCACCGTGCAGGTCCAGCGCTTCGATACGTCCATCGGCACCTACCACGGCGTCAAGACCGGAACCGGTGAGATCGGCGGTGTAGCGGCTCAGGCCGCGGCCGCCCAGCGCGCCGAACAGCAACAGATCGCGTTCCCCCACCGAGGCCGAGCCACTGAGCTGCGCGCCACCGGCAAAGACGCGGTCACGGCGGGCATCGCCGTCGTAGGCCAGATTGCGCGCCACGACGCCCAGTTGCAGGTGCCCCCAGTCACGCTCCATGCGCGCGATGGCACTCACATCCGGCAATCGATTGACCGCCGCCATCGCATCGCTGGCGCCGGCCAGCTCGGTGTCCGGGTCTTCGGCGGCCAGGGTCAGGGTGTTGCCCTTGCCCAGTGCAAAGCTGTGATGGATGCCGGCCACCAGCAGGTAACCGGCGCCGCCGGGTCCAGCAAAATCCAGCGTGTCGGGCAGGCTGTCCGGGTCCATGAAGCTGGAATACCCGTAACCCGCGTACGTGTTGCCAAGCTGGCCATAGGCATGGCGCAGGCGGAACTGATAGCCATCGCTGCTGCCGAAGAAGTCATTCTCCAGATAGAAGCGCAGGTTGCCATGGGTGGTCGGCCGCCGCGCTTCGAAACTGAAACGCGTCTGCTTGGCGTGGATGTTGAAGTTCGAAACATCGCGATGGCTGCCGCCCACCGGCATCGACGAGGGAATGAACTGATCCTCGTCCCCGGCGCCGCGCGAATCCGCAATCGCATCGAGCTTGGCATAGCCACCGATGCGGATCACGGTGTCGGTGCCGGGAATGGCGAAGAAGCCTTTCAGGTCCGGATCGGTCGGGCCGGCGGCGCTGTCCGGGCGCGAGGCCGCCGTTGACGGATCGGCCACCGACTCACGCTGGGGCAGCACGGTCGGCGACACGCCGGGAACCTGGGTCGGGTGCAGGATCCCGCTGGCGGTTGACACCGTCGTGGTCGCCTGCGATGCAGTGGGCGTCGGCGACGGCAGTACAACGGGAGCCGCAGCCGCACGCTCTTCGCGTCGTTCAAGCTGGTCCAGACGCTGCTGCATGCCCTGCAGCGTCTGCCGCATCGCGTCGATCTCCCGACGCAATGCCTGCGCATCCTCCTGTGCGTGCAACGGCATCGCTGCCATCGCCGTCAGGCACCCCATACTCAGTACCGCCAAGCGCATTGCATCCTCCCCGGACTGGAACTTCCGCCGCGCGGCCGAGCAGCGCGCGTGCGCCGCCCCGACCTCAACGAGCCGTTGCTGGAAATGCGGGTACTGCGTCGACGACCGTCGCCAGCCTGCGCGATGCAGGCAACAGGGCGATGACATTGCCCCACCTGCCCGGACAGCGCCGGAGTCGCTTCCACTGCGGCAGCGCTGCCGAAGGGGGGGCGACCGCAGGGGTCTGGGTAACAAGCGCTGGGTGAGAATGTCGTGAATGGCATTGCGCGCACGCCCTCTCGAGGGCATGACGTGTGCGGCATCCATAGCGCAGTGACGCTGTATTCCATGCGCCAAGGCTAGTTCGACTGTCGTTTTTGGCCTTGATTGGGATCAAAGCGAAATGCTTGATGTCAGTCACGATTCAGACGTGACATCTGTTCGTGACGTGCGCAGCCCTCTTCGCCGGGACTGTCGCAGAAAGCAACAGGCCCACATGTCGCCATGTGGGCCTGTCACTCGGTTCAGCAGCCCGGGGGCCTCAGCGTGGGCCGAGTACCGCCTGCAGATCGTTGCCCTGCGGAAGGCCGGCACGTCGCTGCACCTGGCCCTGCGCATCCTGGAACAGGATGCCGGGCGTACCCTGGAAGCCCATCTCCACCATCAGCACCTGGTTGGCATCCAGTTTGGCTGCGATGTCCCGGCTGATGCTGGGCAGCGGCTTGATGCCACCGCGATCGAACTGATGCTCGTTCTCCAGCAGTGCCGCACTGGGATCGCGCGCGGCCATGATCGCCGCCGCCTTGGCCGGACTGTCTTCGCGGATCACGCCGACCATGATGTGGCGCAACTGCACCTTTCCTGCGTCCACCCAGGGCCGTGCCGCCTCCCAGAACTTGTGGCAGTAAGGACAGTTGGCATCACTGAAGGTGTACACCACGCGCGGCGCATCGGCCTTGCCATCGCGTACCCAGGCACTGGCCTCCAGCTTGCTCCACATCTTGGCCGACATCGGCGCGGCAACCAGCTTCTCCAGCGTCTCGGCTGCAACTTCGTTGCCCTCGGCGTCGAACAGGCTACCCACCAGCACATGCTTGCCATCGGCGGTCACGTAAGCCGCCGCCGGCTGCTGGCCACCAACCATGCCGGCAAAGCCGCGCAGGCCGCCCGGCGCGTCGAATTCGGAGACCACCTCGAAGCCATGCTTCTCGATGCCCTTCAGGACAGCTGGCAACTCACCCTTCCTGGCGGCTGCCGTTGCCGAAGCCGTTGCCGGTGCAGCGGCATCCTTGCCCGGCGGGGTCTGTGCCTGGCTGCAGGCAGCCAGCGCCAGCATGGCCGGCAGCATCAGCGTATGCGCGATGCGCGGGGAAATCGACAACATGGAAACTCCGTAGTGGGATGCCAGCGCAGGCTACCGCAGCCGGCGCAGTTTGTGTTCAAGACCGGCCTGCGTCAGTTCGCCGAGATGCAGTTCCTGCAACCGCCCCTGCGCGTCGAAGAAGAGCGTGGAGGGGAAAGCCCGGACGTCCAGCGAGGTAGAGGCAGCCGATGACTCATCCAGCAGGACGTTGCCCAGCGAGATGTGTTCAGCGGCTAGAAAGGTCTGGACCTCGGCAAGGGTCTCGCCCTGGTTGAGGAAGACGAACTGGATATCGGCATGCTCCTGCTGGGCCGTCGCCAGTACCGGCATCTCCCGGCGACACGGGCCGCACCAGCTGGCCCACAGATTCAGCACGAGCGGCCTGCCGTGAAACTGCTGCAGGTCAATCGCCCTGCCCTGCAGGTCGACTACCTGCAGTGTCGGCAGCGGCATCTGCTTTGCCTGCCAGTACGCGAGCCCCTGGCTTGCACCGCCCCACAGCAGCAGTCCGGCCAGCGCACCTGCCAGCACCGGCGCCCTCAACGCGCGATGCCTGCGCAGTCGCCACAGCGCCCAAGCAAATCCAGCGCCAATCACAACGGGCAGGTGATACCCACCATCGGCAATCTGCAGCACGCTCCAGGGAGCTTCACGATAAAGGCTGAAATGCGCGGCAACAAAGGACAGCCGGCCACACAGCAGGCCAACCAGCAACATGTCCAGCACCATCCCGGCTGCAGGTGGCCGAGCCTGGCCAGGCTCGGCACGCGACCAGAACCGCGCAATGGCCATCGCCAGCAACAGGAAGATCAGGATCAACACCACCGGCATCGGCACCGGCCCAACACTCGACATCAGCTCACCCCCGCTCTCGCCTGCACAGACCCGCATGGTCAAAGCGTCGTGCCTGCGATGCAAGCACGACGCATCCAACAGAGTTCATCAAGCGGCGTTGCGCCCCAGCTGCGTGCCCGGCGAGGCGCGCAGCCCCCGCAGACTGCCGGCCACGGCAGGCGTCAGCGGACGGTCGCGGCGTTTATTGCTGACGTGGCGACGATAGTTGGCGGGCGTCATGCCGACGATGCGCAGGAACAGCCGGCGGAATGCGCTCTGATCGGCGTAGCCCACCCCCCAGGCAACTTCGTCGATGCTGGCGCCCTGCTGCAGCAACGTCTGCGCCTTGGCCACGCGCAGTCGCTGGCAGTACTCGATGGGCCGCAGCCCGGTCGCCTTCAGGAAACGGCGTTGCAGGGTCCGCGGTTCCAGGCCGGAGATCTCACAGATTGCCCCCAGCGTCGCCCCACGTGCAGCCGTGGTATGCAGCCAGCGCTGCGCCTTCAGCACGTCACGGTCACCATGGGCGAAGTTGGCACTGAATCGCTCGAGATCCTGCTGGATCCCCACTGGCACCACTATCCCCAACTGCTGTGCCACCGCGCTGGCCACGCCCTGGCCGTGCAGCCGGTACAGCAGGCGCAGACCGAGGAAGCGCCAGGCCTGGGCCCCGCCCACGGTGAGCAGATCGCCATCATCGACGAGTGCACGCTCACTGGGTGCCCAGCTGCCGACCTGCACCTGCAGCGCCGGATGGCGGTTGAGGTCAGGGCCTGACACCGTGCGCCCCGTCAACAGACCCGCCCGTGCCAGCACACTGACCCCGTCACCTGCGGCGGCCAGCAGGCTGCCGCCGTCGTAGTGGGCCCGCAACCAGTCCAGCAGGACATCCTCGGCGCGCAGCGACGCACCGGAACTGACCTGGCCCGGCAAGGCGATCACTGCGGGAATTGCCGCGTCCAGCATTTCGGCACCGGCAATGCGATGCACGCCGGTATTGCTGGCAGGCACAATCCAGCGGGTGACCAGCACCCGCTTGCAGGGCCGTCGCTGCTGCTGCGCCAGACGATTGGCGACGTGCGCCATCTCGGCAAGCACCGATGCAGCCGACGGGTCGCCTCCGGGGTATTCAACCACCGCAACCTCGACGAATCCTTCGTTGCTGATTCCCTCCACTCCCCACCTCCTCTTCCGGTTCAGGCCGTCGAGCGGCCGGTTCAGGTTGAGGGTAGGAACTGCCTTGCCCCGGGGGCTATGAAGAAAGTTGCAAAGTGTGCTGAATGGGCGACGCAGGCAAAGCCTTGACTCTTGACCAGAGTCCAGGGATGACTATGCACGGCAGGTCCAGAGGAGTCCGCCGTGAACATTGGTCAGTTGGCACGCCAGGCCGGCGTCCCTATCGACACCGTCCGCTACTACGAACGTCAGCAGCTTCTGCCCACCGCGGCACGTACGGCAGGTGGCTATCGCATCTTCGGCGAGCACGATCTGCGACGCCTGCGCTTCATCCGCCGTGCAAAGACTCTGGGCTTCAGCCTGGACGAGATCGGTGAACTGCTTTCCCTCAGCGATCATCCTCCGCAGGACATGGGCAGCGTGCGTGACACCGCGCGGATTCGACTGCAGGACATCGAACTGCGGATGGCCGAACTGCAGCGCATGCATGGCGCCCTCTCGCAACTGGTCGATGCCTGCCCCGGACATGGCGCGCTCGACCAGTGCCCGATCCTGGCCGCGCTGACCGGGGAAGACCGCTGAGCGCCTGGCGTCTGCGTCGACACATGTGCTGCCTGGCAGGCGGAAATCGCCTCCGCGCCATCGCGCGCCATGTGTAGAAAAGTGCAACAAAGCGCTTGCCAACCCCCGGGGGGCACAGCTATTATTTCGCTCCTCAGCGACGTGGGGCCATAGCTCAGCTGGGAGAGCGCCTGCATGGCATGCAGGAGGTCAGCGGTTCGATCCCGCTTGGCTCCACCATACTTTCGGCATTAGGCCGTCGAAAGGTCGCAAAGAAAATTGATGAGATCTGCGTCCCCATCGTCTAGAGGCCTAGGACATCACCCTTTCACGGTGGCGACCGGGGTTCGAATCCCCGTGGGGACGCCACTCATCATGAACAACGAGGACCCGGCCGATAACCGGGTCTTTTTTGTTCACCGCCCACCGGCATTCAGGTTGTGGCGTCGGAACGCTCCTGCCCTTGTGGCAATGAACGATTCGATGAAAAAGCTTCAAAAAAAGCTTCCACAAATGTGAACAGGCAGGTATGATAGGCGGCTCGGTAACACGGGGCCATAGCTCAGCTGGGAGAGCGCCTGCATGGCATGCAGGAGGTCAGCGGTTCGATCCCGCTTGGCTCCACCACTTTCGGCATTAGGCCGTCGAGAGTTCTACAACTTGAAGTTTTTCGTGCGTCCCCATCGTCTAGAGGCCTAGGACATCACCCTTTCACGGTGGCGACCGGGGTTCGAATCCCCGTGGGGACGCCAATCTTTGAAACCCCGGCTTCGGCCGGGGTTTTTCTTTGCCTGCGATTCCCTGGTGACCGCGTTTCAGAACCGGCGATACATGCCGATCGAGGCTGGCGCGGTCGCCGCAAAGCCAAACTGCGCATACAGCCGATGTGCCTCGCCATCGGCCAACAGACTCACATACGCCGACGGCGGCAGGTTGCCCTGCATCCAGTCGCTCAGACGCTGCATCACCGCCTTGCCCAGACCCTGCCCCTGCAGGCGCGGCAGCACGGCGATATCGCAGACCTGCAGGTGGCAACCACCATCGCCGATGATCCGGCCCATCGCTACCAGCTCGCTGCCCTGGTAGGCACAGACACCGAAAACGGTATTGGGCAATGCCCGCGTCGCCGCCTCATGGGTCTTTGCACTGAGCCCGGCCAGCGCACGCAGCTGGCAGTAGTCCTCAACCGTCGGCACCGCCTGACGGAACTGGATCGTCTCTGGATCATTCATGCAACGTCTCCTGGAAGGTCGAGCTATCCTGCCGCATCCACGTCGCAGCCGCTGCGACCCATCTTCCGGCAGAGTCCAATGTGCTATTCCGCCCTGATCCGCGCCGACTACGCCAAGCTGGTGCGCGAGTTCGGCGCCGTCCTCTCCCTGGAGGAGTTCGCCGAACTCTATGCGCATGATCCCGGCAAGAAACGACCGAAAACGCCGAAAGCGATGGACGACGGATTTGCCGGTGCGCGCACCGAACTGGGCCGCGACATCGTGGCGAAGATCCAGCAATGGCATGCACAGGAGCGGCAACAGCTGCAGGCTGAGCTGGAGCGGCAGCTTGAGCGTCGCGACATCGCCAATGCAACCCTGGCCACCCGTCCCACGCAGAAAGCGCGCAATGACCTGCGCGTTGCCGGCAACCGCATCGACCGCGCGCAGGCACGGCTGGACGACCTGCACCGGGAACAGCTGCTGCCACGCGACAACCGTATTTTTCCTGGCACCTACGCGCCGGTGATGGTCAGCGAGAATGGCCGGCGCGTGATCAAGCCGATGCGCTATCAATGCCGGCTTCCGGACAAGCCCGCGCGCAACGATGTCCTCTACCCCGGCACCTACAATGCGCGGCGGGACAGCCTGGAAGGCTATTGGCGCGGGGCCTTCGGACTGCGCCACGGCGTGGTGGTGGTACAGGCCTTCTACGAGCACGTCCCTCGCCACGCCATTGCCGGCCGCACCCTGCACAACGACGAGAAGGAACAGGACGTGGTGCTGGAGTTCCGCCCTGATCCGCCGCGCGACTTGTTGCTGGCCTGCCTGTGGGCGGAATGGGAGGGCCCGGAAGGACGCCTGCTGTCGTTCGCCACCATCACCGATGGACCGTCAATCGATGTTGCCGCTGCCGGCCATGACCGGGGCGTACTGCCGATCCGCGCCGAGCATCTGGACGCCTGGCTCAACCCGGACCCGGACAACCGGGCAGCGCAGTACGCCATCCTCGACGACCGCGAGGAGATCCGTTATGTCTACGAAGAAGCCGCCTGAGCGGTCGGATCAGGCGTTGGCGCTGGAACGTCCCACTGCGCGGACCAATGCCTTGGACAGTTCCGCCGACAGATAGGGCTTGATCAACAGCACACCCGATCGCATCGCGACCGGCAGTTGTTCGGCGGTCATGCCGGTGGCGAGCACGAACGGCACCCCGCGCGCGGCCAGCGCCGCAGCGACCGGTTCACTGGTCTCGTTGTGGGCCAACCGGTAATCCAGCAGGGCCACGTCAGGGCTGGCCTCTTCCAGCAGGCGCAGTGCCTCGGCAACGGACGCGGCAAGACCAACGACCAGAGCACCGGAATGCACCAGCTGCATCTGCAGCAGCGCCGCACTCATCTCGTCGTTCTCCACTACCAGCACCCGCAGGTCCTGCAACGCTGACATAGGCTATCGCTCCGTGCCTGTTAAGCGTTGCCAGTATAGCCAGCAGTCGGCCGATACCGACAATTTGAAGCCATTTCGGCCCTGTTCGCCCGCACCTCTATGAACGCCCGCCCGGCTCGGGTACACTAGCCCGCTGCTGCCGGTGTGGCGGAATGGTATACGCAGCTGACTCAAAATCAGCCGGGGGTGACCCCATGAAGGTTCGAGTCCTTTCACCGGCACCACGATAAAAGGCCAGGTCTACGACCTGGCCTTTGTCGTTTCCGGTCTTGCCCTGCCCGACCAACGCCGTCGACACTGGAGCGATGGCATCGCACTCCGCTCCCTCCCTTCCCCCAGCGTTCCAGGCTCACCTGCGCGAACTGGTCCTTCCAGACGCGGTCGCCTGGTCGAACTACTTGTCGCTGCCGGGCGTGATCGAGCACACCAGCTGGGGCGATGTCTCTGTAGAGGCTCTGCAGCGGCAGATCGTCGACCATGCGCGCAACACACGATGCCGCCGCTGGGCGATCCTCGACAGTCACGATCAGTTGCTGGGCACCGTCGGCCTCAACGACATCGACATCGAGCACCACCGCGCGGAACTGGCCTACGACCTGTCCCCAGCCCACCAGGGACGCGGGCTGGCGACCGGGGCGGCGCGCGCGGTCATCGCCTGGGCGCAGGCCGCACTAGGTTGCGTGCGCATCCAGGCCACCGTGCTCGACAGCAATCTGCGATCCATTGCCGTACTGGAACGGGCAGGCATGCAACGCGAGGGATTGCTGCAGTCCTATCGCCATGTCCGTGGACGGCCGCGCGATTTCTGGATGTATGCGCACACTCACCCGCGGCTGCACTGCGGCCAGGGCGAAGACCGCGCCCACCCATAAGCCAGCGCGCGCCGGCGCCCTACACCACCCGCAGCGCCGGGGAATGCACGCCATGGCCATGCCCTGCCCCCGCGTGCACACGGAACCCTGCCACCGTCTGCAGCAGCTGCGAAGACTGCTCTTCCATGCTGCGCGCGGCCGCTGAGGCCTCTTCCACCAGCGCTGCATTCTGCTGCGTGCCCTGATCGATCAGATCCACCGCGTGGTTCATCTGCTGGATGTCATCGCTCTGCTGTTGCGCAGCCGCACTGATCTCGGTCATCAGGTCGCTGACACGCCGCACGTCGACCACGATCTCGTCCATGGTCCGGCCGGCGCTCTCGACCTGCGCCGTTCCGGCACCGACGTTGGCAACAGACGCATCGATCAGCTGCTTGATCTCCTTTGCCGCACCTGCCGAGCGATGCGAGAGCTCGCGGATCTCGGTGGCAACCACGGCGAAACCACGACCATGCTCACCGGCACGCGCCGCTTCCACCGCCGCGTTCAATGCCAGGATGTTGGTCTGGAAGGCAATGCCATCGATCACACCGATGATGTCGACGATGCGACGCGAGGAAGCATTGATCACCTCCATCGTCGAGACCACGTCATGCACCACCTGGCCACCCCGTGCGGCCACATCGGCGGCGCCGCCGGCCAGTTGGCTGGCCTGGCGCGCGTTGGTCGCGGTGCGCTGCACGGTCTCGGCCAGCCCCTTCATCGACACGGCGGTTTCTTCCAGAGAGGCAGCCTGCTGTTCGGTACGCTGGGAAAGGTCATTGTTGCCTTCGGCGATCTCGCTCGCACCGACCGCAATGGTGTCTGCGGCGAACTTGATCTGACCGATGATGGCCGCCATCGCCTCGACCAGCGCGTTGACGCCACCGCATAGCTCGGCGATCGGGCCCGTCTTGTCGGCCATGCCGATGCTCCGGGTCAGGTCGCCCTCCTTTGCCGACGCCACCACTTCGCGCGTCTGCGCTACGGCGCGCTGCATGGCCTGGCTCTCATGCACCTGTGCGGTGATGTCGGTGGCGTACTTGACGACCTTGAACGGCCGGCCACCGGCATCAAGGATCGGGTTGTACGACGCCTGGATCCACACTTCACGACCGCCTTTGCCCAGCCGCCGGTACTGGCCTGCGTCGTACTCGCCGGAGCCGAGTTTTTCCCAGAACCGCCGATACTCGACACTGGCCCGGTAGTCGGGCTCGACGAACAGCGAATGATGCTGGCCACGCACCTCTTCCAGCGTATAGCCGGTGGCGGCCAGGAAGTTCGCATTGGCCGCCAGGATGCGGCCATCCATGCTGAACTCGATCACCGCCTGCGATTTGTCGATGGCGGCCAGCTGCCCCGCCGATTCGGCTGCCTGCTGCTTCTGCGCGGTGATGTCGGTGGCGAACTTGACCACCTTGTACGGCCGACCGTGCTGGTCAAGCACCGGGTTGTAGGAGGCCTGGATCCAGATTTCGCGCCCGCCCTTGCCGAAGCGCCGGTACTGACCTGCATCGAACTCACCGCGGCCCAGCCGCGCCCAGAAGTCGCGGTATCCGGTACTGCGCGCGTCCTCGGGATCGACGAACAGGGAATGATGCCTGCCCTGGATCTCATCCAGGCGATATCCCACTGCCTGCAGGAAGTTGTCATTGGCCTGCAGGATGGTGCCGTCGAGGGCGAACTCGATGACCGCCTGCACCCGGTGCAATGCGGCCACCTGGGCCTCAAGCTCGACGTGCCGCCGATGCTGCTCGGCCACCTCCGTGGCGCGGCGCTGCCTGCCCAACACCCCCCGCAGCGCGCGCAGGCGAGACCAACGGGTGAGCACTTCGACCGGCGCCTGTGCACCTTCCATGGAGCCTGAAATAAGCATCGTCTGATCCTCGGTGTCCGGGTAGCGGTTGCGACCCGCCGGGCGGGATGCCCGGCGGCAACTTCGATTGCCTGGGACTGCAGACGCCGGAAGGCGTCACTCGAGCGACTGGCAGGAACAGTACGGCAGCTGCGATCGTCATCAAACAGCGGCGGAGCACACGGCACGGGCCACCCATCGGAGGCAGCCTCGGGTCCGGCGGCGGGAGCCTGCAGCGGGCTCCAGAGAAGGTAACGGCGCGACGGCCAGCAACTTTAGGGGGCCAGCCCCTGGTCGGCAGCGCGCCGCAGAACCCAGCGCAGCAGCATCGTTGCCAGCACCGCCGGCAGGTAGCCCAGACTGCCGCAGACGACCAGCAGGGACGGCCCCGCCAGCGGCCCGCCTCCGCCCAGGATCCAGCTGCGGGTGGCGAGGATGTACAGCGCGAACGGCACCAGCAGCAACGGTGCCAGCCGCAACAGCTGCCACCGCCACCTCCCCGGCCCGATCCAGCCGGCCAGTGCACCCAGCACGGCACCTGCAGCTGCGATGGTGGCGATTTCATCCATGACGCGCTTCCGGAAGTCTTCCAGCCACCATTCTGGACCAGCGCTGACGGAAAGGGGATGCGGCAGGCACGCAGAAGGTTGCAATGACCATCGGGACATCCCTTGCCTGCGCACTGCCGGCAGCATGTGCCCACTGAATGGATTTTTCCTGGGAGGCAGCATGCTTCGACGCTTGAACGCCATCATCTTCCTCAGCCTGTGCAGTGCCGGCGCATTGGCCAGCGACGCGGGCTTCCGCCCCAGCTTCCATCCCGACCAGCTGAAGGGGCCACCCGCCGGTCGCCACAACGAAGTACTGGTGCTTGGGACAGCACATCTGTCGGAACTGCCAAAGGCCTTCGAGCCGACCATGCTGGAGCCCTTGCTGCAGCGCCTGGCGCGTTGGCGCCCGCAGGCGATTGCCACCGAAAACCTGTCCGGCCTGCAGTGCGACTTCATGCGTCGCAATCCCAGCCGCTATGCCGAAAGCGTTGAAACCTACTGCTACGACACCGATGAGGCCCGCGTCGCCACCGGCCTCGACGTGCCCAGCGCCAACGCCGAGATGGGGCGCCTGCTGTCGGCATGGCCGGCAAGCCCGACAGCCGCGCAGCGTCGGCACCTGGCCGCGGTATTCCTGGCCGCTGGCGAGCGCGGATCGGCGCAGGTGCAATGGCTGCGTTTGCCTGTGCAGGACCGGATCGCCGGCGACGGCCTGGATGCTGCGCTGGTCGGGATTCTCGACAAGAGCCTGACCCGCCGCAATGAAACCAACCTGGTGGCGGCAGTCCTCGCTGCCCGCCTGGGGCTGGAACGCCTGTGGGCCGTGGACGACCACACCGCCGATTCGCCCACCCCGCCCGAGGACAAGAAGGCGGCACGCGAAGCGATGATGAAGGCCTGGGACAACCCGCACGCAAATGCACGGCTGGACGCCGACGAGCCGCTGTATGCCAACGTCGGCAAGGTCGGTGGCGTGCTGGACCTGTATCGCGCCTACAACCGCCCCGGCGTCGGCCTGCAGGCCTACCAGGCCGATTTCGGTGCCGCGCTGGTCGAACCCTCACCCCAGGGCTTTGGCCGCAACTATGTGGGCTACTGGGAAACCCGCAACCTGCGCATGGTCGCCAACATCCGCGAAGTGCTGGGCCAGCGCCCGGGAACGCGCCTGCTGGCCATCGTTGGCGCCTCGCACAAAGGCTACTACGAGGCCTACCTCAACATGATGCACGACGTGCAGCTGGTGGATGCCGAAGAGGTGCTGCGCTGAGGCCCTGCGGCGCGCGCCTACAATGCTGTGTTTCCTGCACGGGAGTTCCAGCATGCTCAAGGTCATCGCCGAGGATTTCATACATCCTGAAGCGGTCGAAATCGTCCTGCCGCTATACCGCGAGCTGGTTGCCTGCACGCGGAGCGAACCTCTGTGCATCGCCTACGACCTGTTCGTCGACCAGAAGGATCCCGGCCACTTCATATTCATTGAGCAATGGCCGGATCGCGCAGCGCTGGACACCCATTGCGCAACCGAGCACTTCCGCCGCCTGGTTCCCCTGATCGACGCGCACCAGCGCAGTCCGGGCACGTTCCTGCTGATGGATCCGGCTGCGCTGTAGCCGTCCGCCGTCTGCCCTGCGCTGCGTGCAGATCAAGGGCGTTGCCGCGCATCACGACGCGCAGCGCGCCAGAGCACCAGGCTGGTGGCGACGATGCAGCCCAGGGTGACCAGCAGCATCAGCGCCACGCCCCACTGCACCACGGGGACCAGCATCCGGGCCTGCTGGTCATTGCGCAGCTGCTCCAGCCGGAGCCAGCCGGAGAGAGCCAGGGACCAGCCGACAACGGCCGGTGCATAAGCACGGACTGCACTCAGGTTCCAGGACGTCATGTTGTTTTCCTGCCAAGGTGGGGCGTTGGCGCAGTATTCGCCGCGCCCCTCTCACAGGCTGAGATCAGCCGTCGCTGAGGTCGCCGCCGTCCGCCGGCGAGCTACCGGGCAGTTCGCCGGTTTCGCCCTGCACCTGCACATTGTTGCGACCCATCGCCTTGGCCCGGTAGCACTGGGCATCGGCGGCGGCGACGGCCTGGTCCACGCTCATGCCGGCGGCAAGCGGTGCGATGCCGATGCTGGCGCCGATCCGCAGCTGGTGCTGGTCCCACGGAATGGACAGGTTGGCCAGGGTATGCAGCAACTCGCCGCCGATGCGCGCCGCTCGCCGCGGGCTGCACCCGGACAGGATTACCGCGAATTCGTCACCGCCCAGGCGGGCCACCACATCCGAGTCGCGTACACCATGGCGCAATACGCTGGCCACGGCCCACAGCACGGCGTCGCCGGCCAGATGACCAAAGGTATCGTTGACCGGCTTGAACCGGTCCAGATCGATGTACATCAGTGACGCCGCCTGCCCGGTCCGCTCGACCCGGGTGATCGCCTGCTGCAGATGCACTTCGAAGCCGCGGCGATTACCCAGTTCGGTCAGCGGGTCCATCTCCGCCAGGTGCCGTGCCTCGCGCTCGCGTGCGCGCTGCTGGGTGTCATCGCGCAGGACCCACACCGCACCACGCACCTGGCCCTCGTCGTCGCGAAGCCAGGCCCGGGTCAGGTCAACCGGCACCACGGCGGTGCCCATCTGCAGCAGCAGATCGGCATGCAGATCCACGGCGTTGCTTTCCGGATCCAGCAGCACGCTGACGTCGAGCTGCGATTGCGGTGCGTATTCGGTGGTCAACGACAGCACGTCCTGCACGAGATGCCCGGCCAGCGACAGCGCTCCATCGCCGGCAAGCATTCGCACGGCGGCCGCGTTGGCATATTCGATGTGGCCATCCAGGGCCACGCTGAGTACAAGGTCGGCAACCGCATCCAGGGTGATGCGGCTGCGCTGCTCGCTTTCGAACAGGCGCTGCTCGCTGCTGCGCTGGGCGCTGACATCCTGGATCTGCGACACGAAATGCAACGGTTCACCGCGCTCATTGCGTACCAGCGATACCGACAGCCGTGCCCAGATGGTGTTGCCCTCACGGCCCAGGTAACGCTTTTCAAGGTGATAGTGCGTGCGTCGCCCCGCCAGCAGGTCCTGCACCAGGGCCAGGTCGGTCTGCAGATCGGCCGGATGGGTCAACCGCTGGAAATCGACCTGCAGCAGTTCCTCGCGCGTGTAGCCGAGAATGCGGCACAGCGCATCGTTGACATCCAGCCAGCGCCCTTCCAGCGACACCAGCGCCATGCCCAGTGCCGCCGACGTAAACGCACCGGCGAATTTTTCCGCCGCAAGACGAGCCTCGGCGCGCGCCTGCAGGATCTCGGTGATGTCGATGGCCATGCCGACATAGCCGATGCGCTCGCCATTGGCGCCATCCATGCGGCTGATTGACAGGCGTACCTGGCGACGCTGACCGTCCTTGCGCAGCAGTGTCCACTGCCGCGAATACGTCTGGCCCTCGGCACGTGCACTGAGTGCCTCGAACACACCCGGAACCTGTCCATCGGCGGTCGCCAGCGGTCGCAGCCACGCCTGCAGTTCAACCGGGTCGTGGAAGGCATCCAGGCGGCGCTCACCCACTACTTCAGCGGCGGTGTAGCCGAGCAGGCGCTGCGCGCCGGTATTGAAAATGGTGATGATGCCATCGGTGTCGGTCGCGATCACCGCGACTTCGTCTGAAGCATCCACCATCGCCTGCAGGCGCTGCCGCATTTCGGCCGCGTCCTGGCGCGCCTGCTGCAGTTCGGTGACGTCGGCATGGGCGCCGGCCATCCACAGTGGCCTGCCCTGCCCGTCCCATTCGAATACCCGTCCGCGATCGTGGATCCAGATCCATTCGCCATTCCTGTGGCGCATCCGCAACAGGCAGACATAGTGGTCGGTGCGGCCATCGAAGTGGTCCTGCAGGGCCGCATCGGACAGCGCCAGATCATCCGGATGGACCAGCGCGATGAAGGTCTTCTGGCAGATCGGTTCAAGTTCGTCCAACCGGTAGCCGACGATCTCGGCCCACCGTTCGTTGACCCGCATCTGCCCGCTCTGGACGTTCCATTCCCAGGTGCCGGCCGCGGTGCCCTCGATGATCATCGCCAGGCGGCGGCGCTCTTCGGCCAGTTCCTGCAGCCGGCGCTCCAGCAGTGCGTTGCCGCTGCTGCCCTGATCGGCCATCAGCCGCCTCTCCTGCCGACGCAGCTGCCCGCAGGCCGTGGCGAGCCACAGCGGTCACGGAACAGGGCGGATGGTGCTGACGGCATGGCCTCCCCAGCGACAGCAGGGGCCCAGGCGCCCCTTCCGGCGCAAGTGTGCGCATTGCCGGGGAACATCGACAAGTCCCCCGCCCGGATCGCGCCGGGAGGGGGACGGCGGACTCAGCTGCGCTTGGCCCGGGCAAACGCCTCGGCCAGGGCATTGTTGGCTGGCGGCGCGGCCTGTGCCGGGCGTCCGCCATTGCCCGGGTTGCGCCCCTGGCCACGTCCCTGCCCGGGGTTGCCGGCGTCGCGGCGCGGCGCCTGCCCCTGGCTGCGTTCGTCACGGCTGCCCGGGCGGCTGGTGGCCTGGCCGGGCGTGTCGTCCAGACGACGGGTCAGGGCGATGCGCTTGCGCGGCACGTCCACCTCCAGCACCTTCACCTTGACGATGTCGCCGGCCTTGACCACGTCACGCGGATCCTTCACGTAGGTATCGGACAGCGCCGAGATGTGGATCAGGCCGTCCTGGTGCACGCCGATATCGACGAACGCACCGAACGCGGCCACGTTGCTGACCACGCCTTCCAGCACCATGCCCTCGCGCAGGTCCTTGATGTCCTCGACGCCTTCGGCGAAACGGGCCGCCTTGAATTCCGGGCGCGGATCACGGCCCGGCTTTTCCAGTTCCTTGAGGATGTCGCGCACCGTCGGCACACCGAATGTCTCGTCGGTGAACTGCTCGGCCTTCAAGCCGCGCAGGAAACTGCCGTCGCCGATCAGCGCCTTGATCGGACGCGCGGTGCTGGCCACGATGCGCTCGACCACTGGATAGGCTTCCGGGTGCACCGACGATGCATCCAGCGGCTCATCGCCATCGGCGATACGCAGGAAACCTGCGCATTGCTCGAACGTCTTCTCGCCCAGGCGCGACACCTTCAGCAGGTCCTTGCGACGCTTGAACGGACCGTTGTCATCGCGGTGGCGCACGATGTTCTCGGCTACCGTCGACGACAGGCCCGAAACGCGCGACAGCAGTGCAGCCGACGCCGTGTTGACGTACACGCCAACGGCATTCACGCAGTCCTCCACGCGCGCATCCAGCGCACGCGCCAGGCGGTACTGATCCACGTCGTGCTGGTACTGCCCCACGCCGATCGCTTTCGGCTCGATCTTCACCAGTTCGGCAAGCGGATCCTGCAGGCGGCGCGCGATCGATACCGCACCACGGATCGACACGTCCAGGTCCGGGAATTCCTTGGCCGCCGTTTCCGACGCCGAATACACCGAAGCCCCGGCTTCACTGACCACGATCTTCTGCGGCGCGTTGTCACCCAGCGCCTTGATGGCTTCACCGGCCAGCTTGTCGGTCTCGCGGCTGGCGGTGCCGTTGCCGATCGCGATCAGCTGCACGTTGTGCTTGGCACACAGCTGCTTGATCGTCTGCAGCGACTGCTCCCACTGCCGGCGGGGCTCGTGCGGGTAGATGGTGTCGGTGGCGACCAGCTTGCCGGTGGCGTCGACCACGGCAATCTTGCAGCCGGTGCGGATGCCCGGGTCCAGGCCCAGCACGCTTTTCGGGCCGGCCGGTGCGGCCAGCAGCAGATCCTTGAGGTTGTCACCGAACACCGCGATGGCTTCGGCCTCGGCTTTCTCACGAGCCTGGTTGAACAGGTCCAGCAGCAGGTGCATGTGCAGCTTGGCCCGCCAGGTCAGGCGGCAGGCGTCCAGCAGCCAGCGATCAGCGGGGCGCCCCGCATCGCGGATACCGGCGTTGTGCGCCACGCGCCCTTCGGCGTACTGATGTCCGGCCTCGGCATCCTTGCCTGGGTCCAGCTCCAGGAACAGGATCTCCTCGCGGCGTGCACGGAACAACGCCAGCAACCGGTGCGAGGGAATCTTCGCCAACGACTCGGCGTGCTCGAAATAATCGCGGTACTTGGCGCCCTCGGTTTCCTTGCCCTCGGCAACGCGGGCACGGATCACGCCCTGCTCGCTCAACCAGCTGCGCAGCTCGCCAACCAGCGTGGCGTCCTCGCCCCAGCGCTCCATCAGGATCGCGCGGGCCCCTTCCAGCGCGGCCTTGGTGTCGGCTACGCCCTTGTCGGCATCCACGAACGTGGCGGCAAAGATCTGCGGGTCCTGTGTCGGGTCGCCCAACAGGCCATCGGCCAACGGCTCCAGTCCTGCTTCGCGGGCGATCTGCGCGCGGGTGCGACGCTTGGGCTTGTATGGCAGGTACAGATCTTCCAACCGGCTCTTGGTGTCGGCGGCGAGGATCTCGTTGCGCAGCTCATCGCTGAGCTTGCCCTGCTCGCCGATGCTGGCCAGCACCGCCGCACGGCGGTCTTCCAGTTCGCGCAGGTAGGTCAGGCGGGTTTCCAGGTTGCGCAGCTGGGTGTCGTCCAGGCCGCCGGTGACTTCCTTGCGGTAGCGGGCGATGAACGGAACGCTGGCGCCTTCATCGAGCAGGCCGACGGCGGCGCTGACCTGTGCGGTCTGGGCACCGATTTCATCGGCGATGGTCTGGGCGATCTGCTGGGCGAGCTGGCGCTGGGCGTGCTTGGCGTCGTGCATTGTTTCCGGCCTGGGCCGCATTGCGGGAAAGGCCCATTCTTGCAATGCGCGGGCGGCAGGGACAAGGCGTTGACAGAGCGGCGGTTCAGGCGGTGGGTCCGGATGGGACGCCGGCATCCTGGCAAAAAGGGCTCGGACTGGCCCCGGGGCTGGGATGCCGGCGCGGACGCGCGATGGTGGAGCGCGTCCTGCCGCGTACTGCGAAGGTCAGCGGTAGTGGCGGGCGGCACGCTGCATGACGATGTCGTCACGCAGGCTCTCCAGCGCCATCAGGCGGACCTTGCCGACACCCTGCAGTTCCATGAACCGCTCCGTGTAGAACTCCGGCCCCAGCGCGGTATCGGCGCGGGATTTGCTGAAGCCGTAGGGCACCACGCCCTTCTCGCCATCCTTGCTACCACCGACATAAAGAACGATTGCCATGTGATGTCTTCCTCCAAATTGCTACTGCGTACTGCACACGATGAGCGGTACTTGTTGGCTCATCGGGATAGAGCTTACCGCGACCAAGCTGACTGGAACGTCACGAAGACTAATGACGATCGGTTGCATGCAGATGACTGCGGGATCGCAGCAGAATGCTTACGGATCTTTAACTTCCGGATAACGAATGGAGGTGTTTTCAGCCAACGGCGCAGCCCCTCGTGGGTGGGTGTGGTTGGTCGCGGAATGCAAAAGCCGCAGGTGGGTCGGTCGGGTTGGGTTCGCGGGGGACGCCGTGAATCCGTCCCTGGAGACTTGGCCGCGGCATCCATGCCGCGGACACCCCCGCGAACCCAACCCGACCGCCCTCTGACAGATTTCTGCGGTCTGCCACCCACGGAAAAGAAAAAGAAGATCAAAAGCAAAAGCGGCGTGGTTGGCCGCTTTCTGTAGAGCAAGCGCAGCGCGCGACCCGCGGTTGCTGTTCTTTTTCTTCTCCGTGGCTGGACGCGCCCGGAAACTGTCAGGGGCCGGGCAGGTGGGTTGCGCAGGGGCGTGAGCCGCATGGATGCGGCGACCGAACTTACAGGGACGTACTTGCAGCGGCCCCTGCGCAACCCACCCCGCCCGGCCCAATCACATGAATCGCATTTCGTGACCCACCCACGAGGGGCTGCGCCGTTGGCTGGAATCTACGGCCACCAGCCGTGCCCGAACCGCGCGTAATGATCGGCCGCACGCTCGAACGGATTACGCGCACTGACACCTCCACACAGCAGATACACCGGCAGGTACAGCGGCCCCAGCACCAGATACTGGTACACGTGCGCACGTTCATGGTCATCCAGCCGGATCAATGGCTCCACGCCCCACCCCGCCTGATGCGCGTAGGTACGGCAGCACATGCCCAGATCGTGGCCGGTGTGCAGGATCACGTTGCCCAGGGTGATCGCTCCGCCCGGGCCCCAGGGCCAGTGATCGAAAACCACCGCGCAATCACGACCACTCCAGCGCATCTTCGCACCACCCAGCAACCCGGCCAGACCGCCAAGCAGGCCGATCAGGGTATTGGGCACGGTCCACAGCGCGCCCAGCACCTGCAACGCGCGCAGCCAGATCGGCCAGGGACGGGACGCGGTGTTCAATCCGCCTCGTTGGGGATCAGCAGCCACAGCAGCAGGTAGACCAGGATGCCGGGGAAGGCGGCCGACGCCAGCGAGACCACCACGTACAGCACCCGTACCAGGGTCGGGTTCCAGCCGAAACGATGGGCGATGCCGCCCATGACTCCGGCAATCATGCGGTCGTTCAGCGAGCGCGACAGGGTGCGCGGCACAGCGTTCATGGCGAGGTCTCCCGGCTGACTGGCTGTTGCCACTGTAGCGCCTGCAATGTCTACGGCGTGCGTTGGCGCAAGGCCTGCAGGCGGGCGCCGAACCACGCCGCGGAGGTCTGTTCGGGCTTGCCGGGGCAGCGGATCCGGTAGGCCTTGCCACTCATGCTGCTCTGGCTCGCGGCACGCTCGATGAACTGCTCGGCGGTGTCGACCATGTTCTTCTTCAGCAGGTAGTCGTACTTGCGCTGCAGGTGGGAACGCGCATCGGCGGGACCATACCAGCTGCCATTGCGCTGGAACTGGCACTGGGAGCCATCCAGGCTTCCGATCAACTGCGCGATCTCGCGGCGCGCATCGGCGCTCGGCGCAGCGCTGGCGACGCCGGGCGCAAGGGCCAGAGCAAACGCGAGCAGAGGGGAATGTTTCATGGCGTGCGTTCCTTCAGCCAGTTGTCGATGGTCGCCGGCACTTCGCGCTGTGCGCGGCCGGAGACGTAGATGCCGATATGCCCACCGCGGAAACTGGATTCGGTGTAGTCCTGCGTGCCCAGCCGGCCACGCATCGCGCGCGATGCATCCGGTGGCACCAGATGATCCTGTTCGGCGTAGATGTTCAGCACCGGCAGGGTCACCTGCGACAGATCCACCGCCTCTTCGCCGATGCGCACGGTGCCGTTGACCAGGCCGTTGCCCTGGTAGAACTGCTTGATGAACTCGCGGAAGGCTTCACCCGCGAGGTCCGGCGAGTCGAAGATCCACTTTTCCATGCGCAGGAAATCCTCCAGCGCCGCCTTGTCATCGAGGATGTCGAGCAGGCCCACGTACTTCTGCACGTTCAGGCGGAATGGCTTGAGCATCAGGTAGCTGGCATTCATCAGATCGGCCGGGATGTTGCCCAGCGTATCCACCAGCAGATCCACATCCACCTGCTGGGCCCAGTGCGACAGCATGTTGTTGGAGGTCTGGAAGTCGACCGGGGTGACCATGGTGATCAGGTTGCCCAGCTTCTGCCGTCGCAGTGCGGCGTAGCACAGGGCGAACACGCCGCCTTGGCAGATTCCCAGCATGTCGACCGTTCCACCACTGCGCGCGCGCAGCGCATCCACCGCGCCATCGATGTAGCGCAGCAGATAGTCCTCAAGTGTCTGGTAGCGTTCGGAACGGTCCGGATAACCCCAGTCCAGCACATATACGTCCTGGCCCAATGCCAGCAGCTTCTGCACCAGCGACCGATCGGCCTGCAGGTCCACCATGTACGGGCGGTTGACCAGTGCGTACACGATCAGCAGCGGTGTACGCCGCACCGGCGCGTTCTCGCCGACGAAGCGATACAGCACCACTTTGCCATCGCGCCAGACTTCCTCGCGGGCGGTGGCGCCATAGTCGACATCCTCCACCTGCGGCAGCAGCTTCAACCCCTCCATCAGCTTGCGCTGCATGCCCAGGGTCTCCTGCATCAGGTCATCGGCATTGAAGCCCAGCGGTCCTTTCATGGCTTACGACTTCCGCGTGGTCGCGCGGGTGGCGGCCTTCTTCGCTGGCGCTTTCTTCGCAGCAGGCTTCTTCGCTGCAGCCTTCTTCGCTGCAGGCTTGCGCGCGACGGGCTTGACCCTGGCAGGCGCTGGCTGGGCAACCGGATCGACGGCATCGGTACCGGCAAGCGCCGCCACCTGTGCCTGCACCCGGCGCAGGCTGCGCTCGAGCTCGGCAATGCGACGGTGGGCGGCATCCATCTCGCTGCGGGTGGGCAGGCCGATGCGTTCACTCATCTGTTCAACCTCGCGCTGCAGGCCTGCGCGCAGGCGCATCTGTGCGTTGCCCAGCGAGGCATACACCTGCTGGAACGGCTCGGACATGGCGACCTTGGCGTAGGCCTCCTCGGCGACTTCAATCCACAGATCGAACATCGCCCGGGCGCTGGTCAGCTGGCTGCCGGGCTGCTCGTGTTCGGCCAGTCGCTGCTCGAACAGGTCGAATGCCTCTTCCAGTGCCTGCTTGATCTGCTCGACATAGGCCTGCGAATGCTGCTGGTACTCCTCCTGCGCGCGCAGCAGGGCCTGCCACCGCGCCTGGTGCTCGCGGCCGGGCCCGAACGCCGGGCTCTGCAGCCAAGGGCCAGCCAGCGTCTGCAACTGCTGGAACCACGCCGTGAACTCGGGCGGAGCAGCGTCCACATGGGTGCTGCCGCGGGCCCCCTGCAGCATCCACTGCAGCATGCCGTCGCCCTGCCCCTTCACCGCTTCACGCCAGGCCTGGGCGACCTCGGCACTGCTGGCATCGCGGCCGGCAAAGCGTGCAGCGACTTCCTGCATGGTGCCGTACCAGCTGCCAGCCTGCTCGCGGAACCGCCGCACTGCCTCTTCGGGCGCGGCAGCACCGGTCCCGGGCAGCAGTTGGCCCCACCAGTCGAACAGGCGCTTCCAACTGCCCGGGTCGTCGCCAGCCGGGGTTCCCGGCACGGCTGCATGGCGCAAGGCATCACCCCAGGCGCCGAAGTACTGGCGGGCCAGATTTTCGAAATCGCTGCTGCCGGCGTCGTTGGCCGAGCTGGTCATCGCGCTCCTCCGCAGGGCTGGGTCATGGCTTGGGAATGCGCAGGGTCTTGCTGATCATCAGCGACCCGGACAACGCGAACAGCAGCACCAACGGATGCAGCTGCCAAGGGCCAATCTGCCACTGGCCCAGCCACAGGTCGTGGCCGATGGCATCGGTGCCGGCGGCGATCGCCAGCACGATCACCAGCGCCAAGCTGGTGGGAATCGGCGTCCCCTCGAAGTACTTCACCTTGCCTTCGTCACCGCTCATCGCCTCGGCGGTTACGTTGTAACGGGCCAAGCGGCTGACGCCGCAGCAGACGAAGTAGCTCAGCACCAGCCAGTCCCAGCCCCCCTGCATGCCACAGGCATAGGCCAGCGCTGCGGGCGCGACCCCGAAGGAAATGACGTCCGACAGCGAGTCGAGCTCGCGGCCCAGGGTCGAACTGGATTTGCGCCAGCGCGCGATGCGGCCGTCCAATGCGTCGAAAATGAAAGCCAGCGGGATCAGCGCCATGCCGAACAGCAGGTAGCCGCGCTCGCCATCCTGCAGGAAACGCATTGCGGCAAACACCGCGCCGGTGCCGCAGAAAGCGTTGGCGAGGGTGAACCAGTCCGCCAGATGGAACTCGCGCAGCATCGAGAAGTGACGTTTCATGAAGTCTCACGGGGCATCAAGGCCCACAGGGTACCGCGAGCGCCGCCACCGGCAACAGCGTGGGCTGCCCCTGCCCTTCACCCGTCACTCACCGATCCTCACCGGCGGTGAATTTTTCGCCACCCATCTTGACAGCCTAGGGGGGTGGCGCCTGTCAGCGCTTATCCACAAAGTTGCCCACGCGTAATCCACACCCCCTGTGGACAACTGGTTCTCACCGACTGCGACGCTGGACATTTCCTCATCACCACAAGCCGGGGTTTCCCTACTTCCCAAGCCGATCCGCCAGCGCTATGGTCTGCGGCGGACCCGCCGCCGCCACGTCCGACTCCTTACCGACGGACGATGTTGATGCTGGATGCACGCACCCTGGCCGCGCAGTTGCGGCAGCCCCATGGCGAGGCCGCGCTGGCCGTGGGCGAATCGATGAACCGCAGCAACGACGCCCTCAACCAGGCGGCGATCGCACTGCTGGCCGTCGCTGCCGGAGAGCAGGTGCTGGAAATCGGTCCTGGCAACGCCGCCTTTGCGCCGCTGCTGCTGCAGGCCATTGGCAGTCGCTACGTGGGTGTCGAGCTGTCCAGTGCCATGGTCGACGCCGGCAACCAGCACCTTGCCGCCAGCGGCCTGGCTGGCCGTGCCGCGCTGCGCGAGGGTGATGCCCATGCCCTGCCCCTGGCTGATGCCAGCGTCGATGCTGCGCTGGCGGTCAACACCCTGTACTTCTGGCCGGACCTGGCACCGGTACTGGATGAACTGGCACGGGTGCTGCATCGCGGCGGCCGGCTATGCCTGGCCTTCGGCGATGCCGGATTCATGCGCAGCCTGCCCTTTGCCGCCGACTTTGAGCTGCATGAGCTGGACGCAGTGGAGCTGGCGCTGCGGGTGTCCGGCTTCACCGTCACGGCATGGCGCTCGCATCGCGAATGCACGGCCGGCAATGACGGCCAGCAGCGGGAAAAGCACTTCCACCTGCTGCTGGCGCGCCGGCGCTGAAGCTCTCCCCGCCGGGCATGGCCCGGCGCTACCGAGGCTGCGCCGGATGGTAGCGCCGGACCATGTCCGGCGAGCGCAGCGGCCTCCGAAATGCCTCAAAGCCGGCTGAAGGACCAGCTCTGCATGCGTCCATCCCGGTAAGGCATCACTCCGTGGAACGGCCGCGGATCGGCATCGAACACCAGCGGCAGGAAGTTGCGGTCGCCCTCCCACATCGGCAGCTGGTCGAGCTTGTCCACGTCCACCCACTCCAGGGTGCCCTCGTGATTGCCGCCGTGCGGGGCACCCTCGAAGCTGTCGATGACGAACACGAAACCGAACCAGTCTTCACCGTGCTTGCCGAAACCCGGCCAGCTGATGGTGCCGCGCAGGCGCATGGCCGTGCAGTCGATACCGGCTTCCTCGGCGATTTCGCGGCGCATGCCGGCGGCGATGTCCTCGGTCGGCTCGACCTTGCCGCCCAGGCCGTTGTACTTGCCCAGATGGTGGTCGCCCGGCCGGGTATTGCGGTGGATCATCAGCACCTGGCGGCGATCGGGCGAGAGCACATAGCCCAGGGTGGCGACGATCGGGGTATACGGCATGTGCGGGTCCGGCGGCGGGTCAGCCGTGGATTATGGCCGATCAACGCACCAGCGACAGGCGACGGTCGCCCTCACCCACGGTGTTGCCGTCTGGATCACGGCGCAGGGTGGCCACGCCATGGCCGCGTTCGGCCAGGTATTCCAGCCATTTGCCGAGGAAGGTGTTCATCCGCATGCGATGGCTGATCAGCTCGGCCGGCGGTGGGTACAGGCCCATCGTGTCCTGCCAGCGGCGGCCGACGTAGCAGTGGGTGGTCTCGGCCTGGCGCGCGTCCCGGTACAGGCGGACGAAGGCCGATGGGTCCGGTTCACCGGTCACCGGGTCGGCCAGGTCATAGGTCAGGCGCAGCTCGACCGTGTAGCGGTGGCACTCGATCACGTCCAGGCGCACGTCCAGGCCATCGCCCACCGAAGAGACATAGCTTCCCGCCACCAGCTCGGCCGGCGCGAACAGGCGCACCAGGTGACGGTAGTTCTCTGCGTACAGCCCCATGAGCCAGCTCAGCCGGCTCAGGCGGGGAATGCGCTCGGTACGGGGCAATGCTCGGGCCATGGGTTGATCCTACACGTTGGCCCTTCAACGTGGGGACTGATCGGCCCCGGCCAAAGGGGCCCTGTATCGACCAACGGTCGATACCCACCGCGCAGGTGGGCCACGACTGTGGCTCGTAGCGCCCCGTCAACCGCGCAGGTGGGCCACGACCGTTGGTCGTGGCGCCCCCGTCAATACAGTTCGCGCTGCAGCCCCAGCGTGCCGAGCACCTTGCTGGAGATCTCCTCGATCGAGGTATGGGTGGTGCTGAGGGTCGGGATGCGTTCCATCTGGAACATGACCTCCGCCGCAGCCACCTCGCGCTTGCAGGTGTCCAGGTTGGCGTAGCGCGAATTGGGCCGGCGCTCCTGGCGGATCTGCTGCAGGCGGTCGGGGTCGATGGTCAGGCCGAACAGCTTGCGCCGGTAGTTGCGCAGGCGGGGCGGCAGGCGGTCGCTCTCCAGATCCTCGTCGGTCAACGGGTAGTTGGCCGCGCGCACCCCGTAATGCAGGGCCAGGTAGATGCAGGTAGGCGTCTTGCCCGCCCGCGACACCGCCACCAGGATCACGTCGGCATCGTCGTAGTTCACCGCGATGCCATCGTCGTGGGTCAGCGCGAAGTTCATCGCGTTGATGCGCCGGTGGTAGGTGTCGAAGTCGACCATGCCGTGGGCCTGGCCGACCCGGTTCAGGCGCGAGCTGGACAGTTCGCGCTCCAGCGGCTCGATGAACGGGGCGAAGACATCCAGCATCAGCGCCCCGCTTTCGGCCAGGATCAGGCTCAGGCTCTGGTCCACACAGGAGTTCACCACGATCGGCCGGACCTGGTAGCGCTCCCCCGCCGCCTGGATCCGGGCACAGGCTTCGCGGGCTTTTTCGGGGTCATCGACAAATGACATCCGGTCGGTAATGAAGCTGAACCCGGAGAACTGGGTCAGCAGGCTATGCCCAATGGTTTCAGCGGTGATACCGGTTCCATCGGAAACGTAGAACACCGGACGGATGGTCGACATGCGCGCATTTACCCCCTACGAAGCCTAAAAGGGCCGCCAACACAAGCTTGTGCCGACGGTGGTCTGCCCGGCATCATATCGGCTTCTTCCTACGGACGCGGCCATCAAAGCCCGCCTCGGGCGATGGCCAAACGGAGCATCGCGCTTGAACGAGAACATCCTGTGGTTGCACGAACTGCGTCTGGCCGACCTGGCCCGCGTAGGCGGCAAGAATTCCTCGCTGGGCGAGATGATCGGCAACCTTGCCGGTCTGGGCGTCTCCGTTCCGGGGGGCTACGCGACCACGTCTGAAGCCTTCAAGGACTTCATCGCGCACAACGACCTGTCCAAGCGCATCTTCGACAAGCTGGCCACGCTGGACGTCGAGGACGTCAACGCGCTGACCGCAGCCGGCAAGGAAATCCGCGGCTGGGTGATCGATGCACCGCTGCAGCCGCAGCTGGACCAGGACATCCGCACTGCCTACGCCAAGCTGAGCGCCGACAACGGCGGCGGCGACGTGGCCGTGGCCGTGCGCTCCTCGGCCACCGCCGAAGACCTGCCCGACGCGTCCTTCGCCGGCCAGCAGGAAACCTTCCTCAACGTCACCGGTGCCGACGATGTCGTGCACAAGGTCAAGGAAGTGTTCGCCTCGCTGTACAACGACCGTGCCATCGCTTACCGCGTGCACCACGGCTTCAAGCACGAGGACGTGTTCCTGTCCGCAGGCGTGCAGCTGATGGTGCGTTCGGGCGTGGGCGCGTCCGGCGTGCTGTTCACCCTGGACACCGAATCCGGCTTCCGCGACGTGGTGTTCGTCACCTCCTCGTTCGGCCTGGGCGAAATGGTCGTGCAGGGCGCGGTCAACCCCGACGAGTTCTACGTCTACAAGCCCACCCTGCAGGCCGGCAAGCCGGCGATCCTGCGCCGCTCGCTCGGCAGCAAGGCGATCCGCATGGTGTACTCGGATGTCCCCGGCGAGCGCGTCAGGATCGAGGACACCCCGGCCGAACTGCGCACCACCTTCTCGATCAACGATGAAGACGTGGCCGAACTGTCGCGCCAGGCGCTGACCATCGAAAAGCACTACGGCCGCCCGATGGACATCGAGTGGGCCAAGGACGGTGTCAGCGGCAAGCTGTTCATCGTGCAGGCGCGCCCGGAGACCGTGAAGTCGCGCAGCCATGCCACCCAGATCGAGCGTTTCGCGCTGACCGAGAAGGGCGGCAACGTTCTCGCCGAAGGCCGCGCCGTGGGCGCCAAGATCGGTGCCGGCGTGGCGCGCGTGGTGAAGACGCTTGAAGACATGAACCGCGTACAGCCGGGCGACGTGCTGATCGCCGACATGACCGATCCCGATTGGGAGCCGGTGATGAAGCGTGCCTCGGCGATCGTGACCAACCGCGGCGGCCGTACCTGCCACGCGGCGATCATCGCGCGCGAGCTGGGCGTGCCGGCCGTGGTCGGTTCGGGCAATGCCACCAAGGTCATCGAGGATGGCCAGCTGGTCACCGTCAGCTGCGCTGAAGGCGATACCGGCTTCATCTACGAAGGCAAGCTCGGCTTCGAGCGCACCACCACTGATCTGGGCAACATGCCGCCGGCACCGTTGAAGATCATGATGAACGTGGCCAACCCGGAACGTGCCTTCGACTTCGGCCAGCTGCCGAACGCGGGCATCGGCCTGGCGCGCCTGGAAATGATCATCGCCAGCCACATCGGCATCCACCCCAACGCGCTGCTGGAATACGACCGCCAGGATGCGGCGACGAAGAAGAAGATCGACGAGAAGATCGCCGGTTATTCCGACCCGGTCGGCTTCTACGTGGACCGTCTGGCCGAAGGCATCGCCACCCTGACTGCTTCGGTCGCGCCAAACCCGGTGATCGTGCGACTGTCGGACTTCAAGTCCAACGAGTACGCCAACCTGATCGGCGGCAGCAACTACGAGCCGCACGAAGAGAACCCGATGATCGGCTTCCGCGGCGCCAGCCGTTACGTCGATCCGAGCTTCTCGGCCGCCTTCGCACTGGAGTGCAAGGCCGTGCTGCGCGTGCGCAACGAGATGGGCCTGGACAACCTGTGGGTCATGATCCCGTTCGTGCGCACCCTGGAAGAAGGCCGCAAGGTCGTCCAGGTGCTCGAACAGAATGGCCTCAAGCAGGGCGAGAACGGCCTGAAGATCATCATGATGTGCGAAGTGCCGTCCAACGCACTGCTCGCCGATGAGTTCCTGGAGATCTTCGACGGCTTCTCGATCGGTTCCAACGACCTGACCCAGCTGACCCTCGGCCTGGACCGCGATTCGTCGATCGTGGCGCACCTGTTCGATGAGCGGAACCCGGCGGTGAAGAAGCTGCTGTCGATGGCGATCAAGTCGGCACGGGCCAAGGGCAAGTACGTCGGCATCTGCGGCCAGGGCCCGTCCGATCATCCGGATCTGGCCGAATGGCTGATGCAGGAAGGCATCGAGTCGGTGTCGTTGAATCCGGACACCGTGGTCGATACCTGGTTGCGCCTGGCCAAGTTGAAGGCCAAGGGTTGACCTGTTGACGTGTGATGGCTGACGTCGCTTTCATCGACGCCTGCCCATACTGAAGCTGCACGCAAGCCCCGCCTCTGCGGGGCTTGCTGTTTCTGGCGTCCGCGTACGCCATGTTCCCGTCGCACCTGTTGCCGTTGCAAAGGAGTCCGCATGATCGCCGCTGCCCCACCCTCCCCCGCCACGACCTCCTGGTTCCGCTCACTCGACTGGGAACGCCTGCTGGAGACCTACGGCGTGCCGTTGCTGGCCGCGATCGTGGTGCTGCTGGTCGGCATGTGGCTGGCACGACGGCTGTCCAATGCCATGCCGCGCGCCACCTCGCGCATGGGCGTGGACCCGATGCTGGGCAGCTTCCTGCGCAACGTGGTCTACGCGGCCTCGCTGGTGATCGTGGTGATCCTGGCCATCGGTACGCTGGGCGTGCAGATCACTCCGCTGCTGGCCGTGCTCGGTACCGCCGGCCTCGCCGTTGGCCTGGCGCTGAAGGATTCGCTGTCGAACATTGCTTCGGGCGTGATGCTGGTGACCCTGCGTCCGTTCCGCGTGGGTGATGTGGTGACCATCGCCGGGCAGACCGGCACGGTTCGCGAGGTACGCATTTTCCAGACCGTGATCACCGGCGCGGACAACCAGCACACCACCATTCCGAACACGCTGATCACCGCCGCACCGATCATCAACCTCACCGCAGAGCCCACCCGCCGCGTCGAGCTGGTGGTGGGCATCGGTTACGAAGACAACATCCAGTTGGCGCGTGATACCGCACTGGCCCTGATGAAGGCCGATCCGCGCGTGCTGCAGACGCCGGCACCGGACGTGGTGGTGTACGAGCTGGGTGCGCACGCGATCAACCTGGGCATCCGCTGCTACGTGAAGTCGGCCGATCACTTCGGCACCAAGGTCACCCTGCTCGAACAGATCAAGCTGGGCTACGACAAGGCCGGCATCAACATTCCGTATCCGCAGCAGGACATGCACCTGTACCTGCATGGCAAGGATGGCGGCGTGGTCGAGGCCGATGCACTGGTGCGCGACAAGCCCTGATCGGCAGTGCCGGCCAGTGGCCGGCACCCATCCGCCGTCATCGGTAGCGCCGGGCCATGCCCGGCGGACGCTGCTTCAGGCCTCGACTACCTCTTCCAGCACCGGATAGTCGGTGAATCCCGCCGCGCCACCACCGAAGTACGTCGCGCGATCGGGCGAATTCAACACCGCGCCGCTGCGCAGGCGCTCGGGCAGATCGGGATTGGCAATGAACGGCCGACCGAAGCCGATCAGGTCCGCCCAGCCTTCCTCCAGCGCCTGCGCGGCACGCTCGGCGGTGTACTTGCCGGCGTAGATCAACGTGCCCGGATAGATCATCCGCAGCGCCTGCTTGAACGCGACGGGCATCAACGGGGCATCCTCCCAGTCGGCCTCGGCGATGTGCAGGTAACCCACACCCAGCTCGCCCAGCAGGTGTGCGGCAGCCAGATAGGTCGCCTGCGGCGTGTCATCCACCGCCCCCTGCAGCGTGGTCAGCGGCGCCAGACGCACGCCGACACGCTCGCCGCCAGCAACATCGACCACCGCCTGCACCACCTCGCGCAGGAAGCGCAGGCGATTGCGCAGCGCGCCGCCATAGCCGTCGGTACGCTGGTTGGCCTGCGAGTCGATGAACTGGTTGATCAGGTAGCCGTTCGCGCCGTGCAGCTCGACGCCATCGAATCCGGCAGCCAGTGCATTGCGGGTGGCCTGCGCATAGTCGGCCACGATGCCCGGAATCTCGTCCTCGCCCAGCGCGCGCGGCATCGAGTGCTGGATCATTTCGCCCACGCCGGATTCCGGACCGGCGCCGGTCGGGTCGACGAAGACCTTCACCCCTTCGGCCAGCAGTGCCGAGGAAGAGACCGGCGCCGCGCCGTCCGGTTGCAGGGCCACATGGGAGACACGGCCGACATGCCAGAGCTGGGCGTAGATGCGCCCACCCGCCGCGTGCACAGCATCGGTGACCCTGCGCCAGCCCTGCACCTGTTCGTCGCTGTGGATGCCCGGGGTCCAGGCATAGCCCTGGCCCTGCGGGCTGATCTGGGTGCCTTCGCTGACGATCAGCCCGGCACCAGCGCGCTGGGCGTAGTACTCGGCCATCTGCGCGGTGGCGACATTGCCGGCCGCCGCACGCGAGCGGGTCATCGGTGGCATCACGATACGGTTGGGCAGCGTCAGCGCGCCCAGGCGGTGGGGGGTGAACAACATGGCGGCACTCTCTTGCGGGGGACTGCCGGCAAGGATGGGGATGGCGCTGCGCGCGCAACAGGCGCGTCCACGCAAAACAGTTGTGCCTGGCAGGCAAGGGTCAGAGCCCTTCCCTGCGGCGGTCGGGGTCGGATCCCTTTCCGCAGGAAAGGGCTCCGACCCCATCGTTACAACGTCGGCTCGATCAACGCCCCGCCGTGGGCGACACGGTCATAGCAGGCGCGCACGACCTCTTCGCCGTACTTCAACTCCAGCCGGCGCACGATGAAATGGCCGCGGGCCATG
This sequence comes from Stenotrophomonas sp. 1337, assembly GCF_031455455.1. Lineage (NCBI taxonomy): Bacteria > Pseudomonadati > Pseudomonadota > Gammaproteobacteria > Lysobacterales > Lysobacteraceae > Stenotrophomonas > Stenotrophomonas sp. 1337. Next base: position 112,886 of record NZ_JAVDSR010000005.1, read on the forward strand.
TCCTGGTAGTAGTCGGTGAACATGGTGTTGAGCGTCGCGCCGGCCGCCGCACCGACGATTGGTACCGCCTGCGCGGCAAACTTCTCGGTGACCACCACGCCGAAACGGGCGGCGACCTTTTCCACCAGCTTGGCCAGCAGCTTGCCGGCTTCCTTCGGCGCCACGCCCAGGGTCAGGTCACGTCCGGTCACCACGCGCCCGGCCAGTTCGGCCGAGAGGTGGCGCATGACATCGGTGGTGAAACCACGGGCGAGGTAGTAGCCGGTCTCGCTGGCATCGTCGCGCGGCGAATTGCCACCCAGTGCGAACACCTCCAGGCAGGCCTGGCGGGTGCTGAACTGCGATAGATCGAAGCCTTCGCTGCGGGCAACGTCGGCTACCGCGCGCATCATGATCGTGGTCGACACCGGCAGCTCGATGAACAGCGCAGCGAAACCGAACGCCCCACCCACCGCGCCGGACGTCGCCGCCGCCAGCTTGTGCCAACGTGTCGAGGCGCCCTTGCCAGGAGTGTTGTCCATGCTCCACAGCGCGGCCTGCACCGATTTGGACAACGCCGCCTGCACCGCACCGTGGATGCGGTTGGACACCGAGGTGGGAAGCACCTTCACCGCGAACTCCAGCGGCGTCCCGACCAGGTTGGCCATGCGCGCGGTGATCGTGGGGGCTTCCAGCAGTGCTACCGCCCGCTGCAGGTCAGACCAGTCACCAGCGTCGTGGGCGATATCGCGGGGCAGCAGGATGGGCTCGTTCATGCGGCCGATCTTAGCGCCAGGGAGTTGAACACAGGGTGGTGCCGGCCGCTGGACGACAACCCTGCGCCGCCGGCGGGGATCAGGCGATTGCCGGCCAGCGGCCGGCACTCCCCCTCACGGGCTCGGCAGCCCCGACAGCGCGCCCATGAACTGGCGGTAGTGGCGCAGCTCGTTGATCGAATCGTGCACATCGCTCAGTGCGGTGTGGTTGCTGTTCTTGCCCACGCCCGCAGCCACGCTTGGCGCCCAGCGCTTGGCCAGTTCCTTCACCGTGGACACGTCCAGGTTGCGGTAGTGGAAGTACTTTTCCAGCCGCGGCATCTGCCGGTGCAGGAAGCGGCGGTCCTGGCAGATGGAGTTACCCGACATCGGTGACACGCCGGCCGGAATCCACTGCGCCAGGAAGGCCACGGTCTGCGCTTCGGCCTGGCCAAGCGTGGTGGTGCTGTCGATGACGCGCTGCCACAGGCCCGAACGACGATGCTGGTTGCGGTTCCACTCGTCCATCGCTTCCAGCGTTTCCAGCGGATGATGGATGGCGAACTCCGGGCCCTCGGCCAGCACGTTGAGCTGGGCATCGGTGACCACGGTGGCGATCTCGATGATCGAATCGTTGTCGGTATCCAACCCGGTCATTTCCAGGTCGATCCAGATCAGCCGCTCGTTGGCCGCGCCGTTCTCTGCCATCGTGTCGCCTCGTTGCTGGGCAGGCACGAGGCCGGCCGGTAAAGGGAAGTGGCGGCCATCATACCCTTTCGCCACTCAGCCCTCGCCAGCGTGGTCCTCCAGCAGCAGCGGCGGCTTGCCACGCTTGGCCCTGAAATAATTGGTCAGGCGGTTGCCCGCTTCCTTGGCCAGCACGCCGGCATGGACCTCCACGCGGTGATTGTGGCGGGCATCAGCGACCAGATCGAACACGCTGCCGCAGGCGCCGGTCTTGGGGTCGCTGGCACCGTAGACCAGGCGCGCCACGCGTGCGTGCACGATCGCCATCGCACACATCGCGCACGGCTCCAGGGTGACATACAGGGTGCTGCCGATCAGGCGGTGATTGGCCAGCATCCGCCCGCCCTCGCGCATGGCCACGATCTCGGCATGCGCGCTGGGATCGTGCGAGGCAATGTTGAGGTTCCAGCCCTCGCCCAGCAGCTGACCGTCGGCACCCACCAGCACCGCACCGACCGGGATCTCGTCAAACTCGCGTTGCGCACGTTCGGCCAATGCCAATGCGTGGCGCATCCAGCTCTCGTCGACGTCGTGCACCGGCACGCCCAAGGTATCAGTCATGGCGTTTCTCGGATTCAAGGAATGAGCGCGCGCGTAGTGTAACGCAGGCCTTTTGGCGCTTCCGCTGCGCGGATGCGAAGCGCCGCACCGGCAAACGCTGCATCGCCGCTTGATCTGCCGTGAAGACTCCTTCACGCTACGACCGCGTTTTCGTCATCTGACGACTGTGCACTGCTGCTTGCTGGCAGCGATTTCACCTTTCGATCTCTACAGGGGGTAGTTTTGAACGCAGTTGCAGAAACCACCGTGCAGGCCAGTCCTGCCGGAAAAGCCGCATGGATCACGCTGGCGATCGCTTGGCTGTGCTTCCTCGTCCCGTTCCCCGGCCTGGGCCTGTTCCTGGGCTGGCCGCTGAACCTGGTGGCCTTCATCCTCGCCATCGTCGCGATGGCCAAGGGCGGCGCCATGAAGGGCCTGTTCCAGCTGCTGAGCTCGATCATCGTTTCGCCGATCGTGTACTTCGTCGGCCTGGCGATCTTTGCCGGCACCGTGAGCGGCATCAGCGCGCAGAGCAAGGACCAGTACGATGCGGCCGTTGCTGAAGCCAGCGTCTCGTCCGCCGCCGCGGAGGCAGACGCTGCCGCCAAGGCTGCAGAACCGGCAGCCACCGCCGTCACCAACGATGCCGCTGCGGCCTCCGCCTCGGCTGTGGAAGTGACCGCCACCACGATGTTCAGCGACTACCAGGACAACGAGATCGCTGCCGATGGCAAGTACAAGGGCAAGGCGCTGCTGGTTTCCGGCACGGTCGACTCGATCAGCTCGGACTTCATGGACAAGCCGGTCGTGCAGCTGAGCGCCAAGCCGTTCGGCTTCGTACAAGCCAGCGACCTGCCCAAGGACGTGGCTGCCAGCCTGAAGAAGGGCCAGAAGGTCACGCTGGCCTGCACCGGCAATGGCGAAGTCATCGGCTTCCCGGCACTGTCCGGCTGCACCGTGCAGTAAGGCGCAGCGAACGGTGACATCCAAGGCCCCGCTTCGGCGGGGCTTTCTGTTTGCGGGTGTCGCACCGGTACAATCCGGGTACTGCAAAGCACCTTGGCCGATCCCATGACCACCCTGCGCCCTTCCCGCACCACCGATGGCGACGCTCTCGTCGATCTCTGGCGCCGGGCCGTCGACGCCACCCATGATTTCCTCAGTACCGAAGACCGTCAGGCTATCGATGCTGAAGTTGCCGGCTTCCTGCCACAGGCCCCGATGGTCGTGGCCGTCGGCGACCAGGACCAGCCGCAGGGTTTCATGCTGATCGACGGCTCGCACATGGAAGCGTTGTTCATCGATCCCGACGTGCGCGGAACCGGTATCGGCCGCCAGCTGCTGCAGCATGCGCTGGCACTGCAGCCGCAACTGACCACCGACGTCAACGCGCAGAATGCGCAGGCCGTGGGCTTCTATCGGCGCATGGGTTTCATCGAAACCGGACGCTCGCCGGTGGATTCGCAGGGTCGTCCGTATCCCCTCATCCACCTGCGCCATCCAGGCTGATCGGCGGTTGGAACGCCGGCCGTTCCCCGGTCAGGCAACCACGTCGAACGCCGGCGAGTAACGCACCTCCCCCTGTGCCATCGGTGGCTGCAGGCACAGGGCCTGGAAATACTCCGCCGGCACGCCGGGTAGTACCAGATCCGGCACGGCACGGAAGCCGAAGCGCCCGTAGTAGGCCGGCTCGCCCAACAGCACGCAGCCCCGCGCGCCCCTCTTGCGCAGAGCCTCGAGCGCGGCCCGCATCAATGCCGTGCCCACGCCGCGCCCCTGCTGCTGCGGCAGCACCGAAATCGGCCCGAGCCCGAACCAGTCCTGGCTGCCGTCCTGCACGCTGACCGGGGACAGCGCGACATGACCCACCACTTGGCCCGCATCCTCTGCCACCAGCGAGATGCTCAACTCGCCGCGCTCACGCAATGCGTCGACGATGTGGTGTTCGGTGTGGCTGCTGTGCGGCGCATTGCGGAAGGCCGCTTCGGTCAGGAAGTGGATTCCAGCAGCGTCTGCGGGCAGTTCAGGGCGGATGGAAAGCATCGTCGGCACGTCGTCGGAACGGAGTAAGCACCTTGATCATGCCGCATCGAGGAAGCAACGGCCCGCGCCTGATGCCCGTACCCCACGTGTGAAATCCGGATACGAATCACAGTTCGCTGCATCCAATCCAGTTTGATAGCGTCAAAATTTCGACTATTTCACTTTTCTGCCGCGAGAATCGCGCAATCTAGCCTTCCCGGGTCCGGGATCGTGGTCACCAAGGAAAGGAGACATGCCGTGATTGCCCGTCCTTCCTCGCCAGTGCGGCGCGCACCTTCGTCGCCTGCAGCGTGCCCCGTCGCGAACGCGCCCACTCCTCCGACCGGAGGCTGACAGTGCGCCGCACATCCCTCCCGTGTCTTGCCTTGCTTCTACTGATTGCCTGCAGCCCGGAGACCGCCATGAACCAGGAACTTGCTTCCGCCGAGTCCGACGTCGCCCAGGGAGGACGTGGCCTGGCCAAGCTCAACCCCTCACCGCGCAAGGCCTATGAACTGGTACTGCGCCTGCACAACCCGCCGGGCAGCTTTGCCGTGGTCGAAGGCGTTGCCCAGTACGATGTCAGCAACGAAGCGCAGTGCGGCTACATCGAGCCCGCCACCGGCGCTCCCGCCCGCATCACCAGCCAGGAGCCGGTGACGCTGCGCAGGGTCACCGACAACGAGTACCGCGGCACCGTCTACCTGGACCGCATGCTCGACGAGGACTACTACGGCCGCGGCGTCTGCCATTGGGCCTTCAGTGGCGCCGGCGCGATGTTGAAGGCGACCGGCGCCGATGGCGAGACGCGCTTCCTGTCCTTCATCGAGGCCGATCCGTTCGTCAAAGGCCAGAGTGAGACGCGCCATTATCCGCAGGGCGACTACCCACGCGTGGCGGACCTGCCCGACTACGGCGCTACCGGCCAGAAGGACGCCAGCCGGTTCCGCCCGGAACTGCAGGACACGCTGTTCTCTGCCACCTTGACGGCCGATGAGGTGCAGCCGTGACCCTCGGCAGCCAGGACTACGCCGCGCTGTCCAACGATGCCTATCGCGACCTGAAAGTCGGTCGCCGCGCCCCCGGACAGGAAGAGCATGTTTCCCTCAATGGGCATGACTACAAGGTGCTCGAGCACGTCAGCAACCGCTTCAATGGCTATCAAGGCACGATCTACCAGCGCGTGGACACGCAGGAGATCGTGGTGTCACATCGCGGCACCGAGCAGATCGCCCGCGATGGCCTCCTCGCCGATGGCGGCATGGTGGTCGCCCGCTACAACGTGCAGGCCGCCGATGCACTTGCACTGACCCAGCGCGCCCTCGCCTACGCTGCCAAGGAAGGGCGGGACCTCGGCCAGGCACCTGAGGTCACCGTCACCGGGCATTCGCTCGGCGGCGCGCTGGCCCAGATCAGCGCGCACCACTACAACCTGAAGGGCGAGACCTTCAACGCCTATGGCGCGGCCAGTCTTGGCTACCGCATTCCCGAAGGCGGCACCAGCGTTGTCAACCACGTCATGGCAGCCGACCCGGTCAGCGCCGCTTCGCCGCACTTCGGCCAGGTGCGCGTATACGCCACGCCCCAGGAGATCGACACGCTGGGCGACTGGGGCTTCAGCAACAGCCGTCTGCGCATCCTGATTCCCGACAGTGCACTTGGCGCGGCCGCCAACTCCTTTGGTTCGCACAAGCTGGTCAATTTCCTCGGCGACGACTCGGTGCTGGGCAGGCCGGAGACGCAGGCCTTGGCCCGCGACAACGTCAAGATGATCGACGAGTACCGGGACAAGATGGAGCTGCTGCGCAGTGGCGTGACCACCGGTACGCGCGGCCTGCCGGGTGGGGTCAAGGATCTCTTCGACCATCTGCGTGGCCCCTTGGAACCGGGCGAACCCGCGCGCCGTGAAGCCGAACGGCAGGGGCGCCCGATCGGCATGCTGCGCATCGACGACGCCGGCCACGTCGGCAACCCCTTGTTCAATGATGCCCTGCGTGGCGTGCACGCACAGGACGCCCGCGTCGGCCGCACACCCGATGGCATGAGCGCGCAACTGGCAGGCTCGCTGGCTGCGGAAATGCATGCCGCCGGCGGACAGCGGATCGACGAGGTACTGATGAGTGCCGACGCGTCACGCAGCTTCGCCCTGCAGGGTGAGGGCGGCGACCCCGGCCATCTGCGCGTGTCCGTCGACACCACCCGCGCGATGAACACGCCGCTGGAGCAGAGCAGCCAGCGCATCGAGCAGCAGGCTGCCGGCCAAGCCCTGGCACGCGAGCAGCAGCTGGAACAGACCCAGGCGACCCAGCGCAGCCTGCACGCCTGAGACGCTTGCTGGAATGAAAACGGGAGCCGGCACTGCCGGCTCCCGTCATTTCCGAGGTCGATCAGGGGCTGGAGACCGCCGAGTTTGCCGCCGGCCCTGCCAGCACGTACGCATCCGGGCCCGAGTCCGGGAATCCGCCACAGGCCTTGTCGCCCGGCGCCACTGGATCACACGGCCACTGCGCGCGCGTCACGGTATCGCGCAGCTCGAAGCGGGTGCCGTTCCACACCACGAAGGCCAGGTGTTCGCGGTTCCAGTCACTGAAGCTGTGCGGACCGGTCTTCTGCGGTGATTCCGGGTATTGCACGAACCAGCGCATGGCCGGCCCGTACTGCAACTTGCTGTGGTCCAGGCTGATCCTGCCTTCGCGGGTGCGGTGACGGGCACGATCGGCCTCGGCGATCAACGGTGCCGCCGGCATTGCCATTGCAGTGATGTCCTGCGGGACGCCATCGCTGCCCACCTGGTACACGCGCTGGCGTACGTAGGCCTGCCCGCAACTGCCGGCTGCGAGTCGGACGGGCTCTGCGGTGTTCTCGTTTGGAAGTGCGCCATCGGCACAGTCGAACGGCGCCGAGACCAGGTAGGTGGTCGTCGACGCATCCGCGCCTTCAAACGAGCGGACCCAGATGTCTCCCAGGCGGGCGATGAAGTCCGGGCGCTGGCCCACGCCGGCCACGGCCTTGAACCACGCCTTCTGGCGCACTTCGCGCTCGCGCCAGCTGCGCGGCAGGTGGATGTCCTGCTCAGGCAAGGCCACCAGCAGCGCCGACAGGTGCGGCGGCAACGCGCCCTGGCAGGCGCCGATCATCAGATCGCCCTGCGGTGCCAGGCGACCGGCCAGATCGACCGGGCAGCGCGCACCGAGCTGGCGCTCGGCGGCCTGGTCTGGTGCCAACGGGATGATCGGCGGTGCGACGGGGGCCGGCGCGGGTAGCGGGACCGGCGCAGAGGCTGGCGCGGTGTCGGGCGACTGTGCGACGGCGGCAGTCGGGGCCGGCACCTGCGCGGGAGCCGGTGGAGGAGCTGCGACAGGAGCCGTTGCGACAGGCGCAGCATTGGTGGAGGCAACGTCGGCCGGCGGTGCCATCGGTGCTGCCGCAGGTGCCGGTGCACTCGCGGGTTCGGCAGAGACGGCTTCCGGAGCCACGCCCGTCGCCGGTTGCGGCTGCGGTGCGGGTTCGGGCGCCGGGGGCATGGACGGCACAGGTGCAGCTACCAGGGCAGGCACCGGCTCAGCCGCGGCGACGGGAGCCGGTGCAGCTACGGCATCAGTTGCGGCGTTAGCGGGCGTCTGCGCGTCCGCCGCGGCCACTACCGGTGCTGGCACCGGCTCCTCGACGGCGGGAGCCGCCGGGGCGTCCGGTGCCTGCTGTGCGTGGGCCATGGCGGCAGCCAGCCCCAGCGGCAGCAGCCACAGTGCCGGAGCGCGGCCACGCTGGGCCGCTTGAGAACGCAGGAAAGTGTTTCGCATGTTGTGTCCTTACAAAGAGATCCATGTAGGCACCCGAGGGTGCTCGGTGTCGTGCGATGGGCCCGCCGGTCTCCGACCTGCCGGGCGGTGCCCAGATTACAGCGATCGCGAGCGATTCTGCTCCTGCTCGCGGATGACCGAAGCGGTCTGTTCCTGGCGGGAAGAGGCTTCGGCCGCCAACTGCTGGCTGCTCTGCTCGAGCGGCAGCTGGGCAGCGGCCTCACGCTGCACCATCGAGCGCTGCATCGCCGGGTCCCCCATGACGCCCTGCACCGCAAACAGCGCCCTGCCGTCGGTACCGGCCACCACGTGATCGATACGGCTCATCCCTGCCTTCTGTGCGCTCAACGCCAAGGCCCCGGCAGCATTGTCCAGTTCCTGCTGGCTGCGCAGGCCACTCTGCGGCCCCATCTGCTGCAGATGCCCCCGTGCCTCGGTGAACAACCGGTTGCCGGCATGGGCCGGATCGGACATATCGCGCGCGCGCTCAGGCAACTGTGCAGGTTCGCCCACTTCGCCGCGGGCAAGCCGGTCCATCACGTCCGGGGTCAGCTTTTGCTGCCACGCCTCGAAACGCTTGAGCCGGTCCTCCACCCCGTTGACGGCACCGTTGATGGCGTACGTAGCCTCGCGCACGTCCTCGCGCGCGTGTTCCGGCACACGGTTCTGCCACTGCCACACCGCGATGCGACCTGCGTGTTCCGGCTCCGATGCCAAGTCGGGCTGGTTGACCAGATCCAGATCCAGCGCACTGCCGGCGCGCTCGTAGCTTTCCTTGCCGGTCAGCGGCAGATAACCGCGCCCGTGGTACTTGAGCGCATCTCCGGGCGCGTCATTGCCCATCCGGCCGCCATACATCAGCTCGGCCAGATCATCCGGACGCCCTCGCAGGGCTTCCTGGCGCGCGGACTCCAGCGCCTCGGTGCCATTGCGCCACGCCGCTTCGACCGGGATCTGCGAGATGCCCCGGGTATAGTTGAAACTCTCGTTGAGCCGGCTCAGGCCGCGCGACTCGTGCCCTGCCTGGGCCATGAAATTGGCCAGTTCAAGGGGGGAGTCGATGCCGGCTTTCGTCGCCTGCCGCAGCAGTTGCGATTCTCTATCGGTCGACACAGTGCAACTCCTGGATGTTCATCAACGCGGATTCCTTTCCGCCGGTTGGAGCTTGGCTCATGGAAGCGACACCTCGGCGACACTGGACGGGTCGAAGTCCTCGAACCGCACCCTGCCCAGTTCCGCCACCGAGAAATCCCGGATGTTGGTCGCCTCGGTCTCGATATCCACAACCTTGCGTCTTACCCCATCCACCCAGCACGCCTTGTCCGCCGATGCGTAACGGAACCGGTACGTGCTGCTCCAGCGCTCGCGGCTGCCGCCGTTGGTGATCACGCTGAAGGTGTCTTCCTCAACCATTGCATACGCAAAAGGGTCGCCAGCCAGGCCACCGCGGGTGGAACACGGCACCAGCTTGTCGTTACGCGCGGCCAGCTGCCAGCGCCCGCGCCCGTCACCGCGCAGCAACAGCAGCACCCGGTTTGGTCCGTGCTGGCCGGGCACCAGCCCTTCCGGCGTCGGCTGGTCGATGACCAGCAGCTGGTACTCGATGCCATCGCCGTTGAGCTCGCCCCTGACGGCTTCCAGCAGGTTCGCACCGGACGGAACGAATGCCAGGGCATCGTCCATGTGTGCGCCAAACCTGTCGTCCATCCCCTCCCACTCCTTCAATGTCGTCTTGCCGATGCCCGCGTTGATGACGGGCACGGGGGCGTTGCCCGGCCGCGCCGGTCACCCTGCAGATGCGGATGATAGCTCCGGGAGCACCGTGGCAGCGATGGTGGCAAGCGTCACCCGTCGAACGGGCAGACAGGGTCCTCATGGACGGAAAAGCTCCTGCAATCGGTAGCGCCGAAGCGTCATTTTTCTGACGCCAGGAGAGCTTAGCGCGAGGAGGTCTATTGCGTCGAAGAGCGCAAGCTTGAAATGGAGCCACCAGTCACAAAATCCGGGTCCACATCCACGAAGCAAGAGGGACGCGGGCGGCGCAGCGCCCCCAAATCGCCCGTAGCGTCACATGCAGTTGTTGAATACCAGAGGACAGGCCTTCGCATCGGCATCGATACATTCTCCCACTGCCTTTTCCTCCGCTTCGGGCAGCGTCCCGGCCACGGCAGAATAGGTCTGCACAACGTCACTGCCCCTGCTGCGGGCACGGACCACTGCGGCGCACTGGCCAAGCGTGAACGCAGCCACCACTTTGCAGTCACCTGCCCCGCACTGGCTGACCGCGGTGTCACGTGCATCACGCTCGTTCAAGCCCATATGGATCGCGTAGGCCTTGGGCGCACTGCCTGCCGCGATCGCGCTCCAAGACTGGGCCATGTTGGCCACCATGCGGCCATCCTTTGCGGTTCCCGTGGACGCGCCTCGCTTGTCGAGCGGCTTTGCGATGAACTCCGTGGCCCCCGGAAAAGGCTGGAACTTCGGATCCGCAACCTTGCCTAGAACGTTCAGTGAAACGCGTTGGATGAAGCGCTCGGCCGCCTTGTAGCCGTACTTCCAGCCAGTGCAGAAAGCCTGCTCTGGCGGACTCTTGCAATCGCTACCACCCGCCGCGACGCAAGCGCTGCCGGCGCCGGCCGCAGCCTCCTGCTTGCTGGCGCCATGGCCCAGGTACATTCCGCCGTACCCGCTGTACGCCGGGGCCACGCACGTGTTGGCAAAGGTGACAATCGGATAACAGACGCCCTTGCACTGCTTCATGGCGTTGGTCAGCGCATCGTCGCTTGTCTCGTCGTTCAGATGGACGTACCACGCCCCATCTTCAGTGTTGACCGCCAGCGAACCCCACCAGTCGCGCTTGGCGTCCTTCCTCAGCTGCGCGTTGCGGGCTGCAGCGATGTTCCGCGCAATCTGGTCGGCGATATAGTCTTCTTCGGTGTACACATAGCTGCTGGCTTGCTGGCTCTGCTGCCACTGCACGTAATTGTTGACGTTCTGCGCGTGCTGCTGCATCTGCGCCTGACGACCATTCTGCGCCATCGCCGGCATCACGGCAGCCGCGAGCAGGACAGTGCACAACCAGCGCAAGCAACGGTCAGAAGCAGTATTCACTCTGCACCCCGCACTTCTTCGCACCCGACGCCTGGCAACGATCCATCGCCTTGCGGCTCAATTCGCCAGCTTTGACCGTGCGACCATCACCTGCTTCAACGAAGGTGGCTCGGACGTTGGGCCGGGAGTCTGCATCGCTGGCGATCACCATGCAGTAATGACGAATCGGGAAAGTAGTCAGATCTTCGCATCCGCCCCACTTCTTGCTGCAGTCGCGTCGTGCCATCAACTTGGCCTCTACCTCCGAACCACCCACAGCGGTTACAACCTGCTGCTTGGCATCGCTAACCGCCATGCCGATATACATTTCCCTGCCTTCAGGAATCTGTGCGGTCATGGTTCCGGGAGGCGGCAACCCCTCCAGGCCAGACTTCTGCTGCGCGATCGCCCCGCCGCTTACCAGCAGCACGGCAACCAGCCCACATCCCATGTGCGTCATGCGCTTCTGCATGTCCATTCTCCACTCGTCGCCAGATCGGGCGCAGATCTTGCGCCACCAGGACGAATACAATAACGCTCGAAACAGAACTATAGTATCGGAACTTTCCTACAGTGAATCAGAGGGGGAGAAGCCAAGCCCAAAAAGGGCTAAGCCCTGCTGGCTGCCCAGAAACCCAGCAGCTCGCTTATGCGGATTTGCAGATACGCCCCCCTCGGAGCCAACAACATTATTGAGGATCGTTGCCTCGTCCGGAATCGCATCCAACGCGCTGAACCAGACTAACAGCCCCATTAACGCGATCTTTTCCAACCTTCTTTTCATCCCAGGCGCTCAACGCATACCACTACTGCCGAAGAGGAATGCCCGGCATTGCGCCCGTCTCGCAGAGCGATAGCCCTCGCGGCCCGAGCAAGGATAACGTGGCAGATGTAAGCCAGCAGTGTCTTCCAGGACGCTGCCCGTTCAATTCCGGCAAGAATGATCTCGCGACGGGCTGCGAGCGAAACGGCTCTTTCTGGAACCTCAATACTTTTTAAATAAAGGCTCCGTGCAGTCGCTCTAGACGGCTTCGCAGGCACCCGATTTATCGTTCTCACAAATTCCTTGAGCCAGACTCTCGGCGCGCTACAAAGTCGGCCCACTGCACACTTTGCCATGGCATCGCGCTCAGCAGCCTTCTTCGAAAGCTGGCCGGTTGGAACACCCGCGTCTGACGTGACGGGGGTACAGCGACGCCGCCCCAGGTTCTTATCCATTCACCTATAGGTCTCGGGCGCGGCGACGGGCTCTGCTGCGAAACTCCGCCCCCTGCACCTGGAATCGGGGCGCAGCCTTGCACACCCCGGCCCCCGATAGCATACATGCCCGGGGGACATCCACCGCTACTCTCCGTTTTTTCTACTGCCCGAGGCCTGACCGAATTCGCCCCTTTGCCTGCAGCCCGCTGCGTCAGGCATCCCTGTCAGAAACTCTCGAATCGAGGCTCACTACAGTCAGAATAGACAATCTCACACTGCAAGCCTCCCTCTTTAGTACAGGACTTCATTGCAGTGTCGGACGCGCTCTGTACGGTTGGACCACCTGCAAACGATGAACCGGTGTTGGATGCCTTGGGGGTCGCTATTGCGGCGCATTGATTCTCGTAGGCAAGCATGACCTTGCAGTCATCTGCGCCCCAAGTTGCGCACTGGGCAAGCGCCACCTTCTCGGCTTCTCTTTTTGAGTCCTTCCCCTTCGAAACCCCGGTATCTCCACCTCGCCCTATGGCCATGGCCCCCCACGTCTTATGCCATCGCCCAGTTGGTCGCGGCGGAGGTGCGGGCAACTGTTGAGAGCTCGCTCCACTAGCGCCAGGGATTGGCGCGCAACCCTGCACCCCTTGCCCACCGATGGGGTACATGCCAGGCGGACAGCCACCTTCAGCGGCAGCGTGGAATGGCCATACAGAAACAAGAACCATCAGGCCCCCCATGCAAAGGGCTTGTATACCTTTCGAGCTCATACTATTCCGCCTTCTCAATCCGAAGATGCTGCACCACGCTTACCAGTCTGGGGGAACCACCATGCCCGAAGTGTCTTGGCCGGCAATACGACTGGTGCCCTGGGTACCGTGCGAGACAGGGGTTCCCTGAGTTGCCGTCGGCATCGACGGCGTGAAACCACCACCACCACCACCCTGCGAGCCCGGCGGCTGACCCTGCGGACCAGGCGAAGCCGCCCCAGCACTACCGCCTATCTGAGACTATGCCATGAAGTACCCAGCGTACCCTGGAAGAACATAGCGACCATTGGGGGCAGTCAGAATCCGCGTCGTGGGGATCAACCCCATGCCGCCCTGCTGCAGCGCCATGCTGCTCATGCCTTCGGTCAGGTGGGTGCTCAACAGCGCGCCCAAGGCGGCAGCACCACAGAACGAGGCGGCAACGCGAGCGACCATTTCCATCGCAATACCGGTCATTGCTGCCAGCGCTGCCATCGAGAACATGGTACCGATTCCATAGAACAACCATCGCTGGAACAACGATTTGGTCTGCTCGAACAGCAGGCACAGGATGAACAGCGGGCCAAAGCCGATGAACCACATCGCACGCCTCTTCGCGCTGTCCAGGGTGACGTCGCCCGCCCCATCCAGCACGCTTACCGATGTCAGCGCCAGCTGCATGTGGCCAAGGTTGCGATCGATCAGCTCTTCCGCCGTGTCATGCTCCGGTCACCACATCAGGCCATTTCTTCTTGAGCGTCCTCGGCGAGGGCAACTTCCAGATTCTCGGTCGAATGGCCAGCTCAACCAACGTCAAACGATGGCATTTCGACTAGAGATCCTCGTTACTTCCGAACGAGTGGATATTCACTCGCAAGGGCCAGACCTACACCGCAACTAAAGATCGGCTAGTACTTTTTAAAGATCTGCTCCGTGCAGTTCTCGTGGATCACAGTGCATGCCCCTGGCTGATCGTTCTGGCAGATTCCCTGCGCCATTTCCCCCGCACGCTCGAGCGTTGGGCCGGTACCAATTCCAGACCTGCCATTCCCTGTGCGGCCGCTGGGCACTACCCAAGACATACATTGATTAAAGTAGGTAACGCTTACCTTGCAGTCTCGTGCTCCGCTATCTGCGCAATTTGCCATGGCATCGCGCTCAGCAGCCTTCTTCGAAAGCTGGCCGGTTGAAACACCGGCGTCTGACGTAGTCGGGGATACAGCGACGCCGCCCCAGGTTCTTATCCATTCACCCAAAGGTCTCGGGGGCGGCGACGGGCTCTGCTGCGAAACTCCGCCCCCTGCACCTGGAATCGGGGCGCAGCCTTGCACACCCTGGCCCCCGATAGGATACGAGCCGGGGGGACAGCCGCCTTCCGCGTAGGCGACATGTGCCCCCAGAAAAGCGAATCCAAGAGTGCAAAGGCGTATGGACCGCAAACTAATCATAAGAAACCCTCTTCAAATCTCGAGCGGCACGATCAATCAAGAGCCATTGGGTACAGCATTACCTCTTTGGCCAGGAGAGGCGGGCGTAACATCGTTGATCTTTGGCATGGCAACCTGCCCGGCAGCACTATCGGCCCTGTTCACCGAATGCTGCGGAGGCATGTGCGCACCACCGCCACCACCACCACCCTGCGAACCCGGCGGCTGACCCTGCGGGCCAGGCGAAGCCGACCCAGCACTACCGCCTATCTGCGAATATGCCATGAAGGTGCTGAAGACACCCCGGAAGAACATCGCGGCCATCGTGGCGCGGTAGAACCTGCGTAGTCAGAATGAAGTTATGCCCCGTACCGCAGCGTCATGCGGCATGCCTTCGGTCGGATTGGACACGGCCGCACACTCAGCGCGGGCACGGGCCAGCAACCTTCTTCGAAAGCTGGCCGGTCGAAACACCGACAACTGACGTAGTCGGGGATACAGCGACGCCGCCAGGTTCTTATAAAAAGGTCTCGGGGGGCGGCGACGGGCTCTGCTGCGAAACTCCGCCCCCCTGCGCCTGGAATCGGGGCGCAGCCTTGCACACCCTAGCCCCCGATGGGGTACATGCCCGGCGGGCAGCCGCCCTCGGCATGTGCAATCTTGGAGCAAATCACTCCAACCAGCAGCAACGGGATAGCAAGGATTGCGGGAATCATAGTTCCTTCCAGAAGCTACAGTCAGTCAACTGCATTGCGCGGCTGGATTACAGAATGCTGGCGTTACGCATTGGCTCACATAAACCAACAGCTCATCTGCAACTAGTACTCCCGGAAAACTGGCTCAGAGCACTCGGTATGCGAGATTACGCAACGCCCCCCGCCCGCATCATTGCAACTTGCCAGTGCATTCTTCTTTGCTGTAGCCAGATCCACCGCCGTATTGACGGAGCCTCTGCCCTTTCCGGAATTCGGCACGGAGAATGCCACGCACTGATTGTAATAGGTGAGCGATGTCTTGCAGTCCCTGGCACCTTCCGACTCGCAAATGCGCCGCGCCTCGGTCTCGGCAGCAGCCTCGCTCGTCTTGTTCGCCGACGTACCTATCAGATCGGACGTTGGCGACTGCACCACCGCTCCCCACCTGGTCAACCACTCACCTGAAGGCCTCGGCGGCTGTGGCACGCCCCCCTGGGCCGGCCCTCCACCCGAAGAGCCCCCCGGAATCGGAGCGCAGCCCTGCACACCCTGACCACCGATGGAATAGTAGCCGGATGGACAGTTCCCTTCAGCGAAAGCCGAAGCTGAAAGTGCAAGAGAAACAAGTGAAACCGCCAGTACAGAGATCCGCCTCATCACGCACTCCATATTCCGAATCAAGCATTCATTGTCGGAGCATTACCCCGCTGGCCAGATTGAACCGGCGTGTCAACCGCGTTCTGGAACCTGGGCGTTACGCCTTCAAGTGGCGCTTGTTGACTCTGATTGTTTGCAGGGGCAGACGGCTTAAACATACCGCCACCACCACCGTGCGAACCCGGCGGCTGACCCTGCGGGCCAGGAGAAGCCGACCCAGCACTACCGCCTATCTGCGAATATGCCATGAAGGTACCCAGCGTACCCTGGAAGAACATCGCAGCCATTGGGGGGGGCAGTCAGAATCAGCAGCTTCGGGATGAAGCCACACCGTTATACAGGAGCGTTATGCGGCATGCCCTCGGTCAGGTTGGACACAAGCATCACCAGACTCTCGGCTGTATTGACCGATATATCGCCTTTTCCAGAGCGTGGGCAATTGTGAGGAAATCTGAGTCAGTAGTATCCTCCAAGACACTACCGATTCAATCTCGGCCAGAATAATCTCGCGGCGGGCCTGCTTGTGCTTGCCCACGCGCTCAGCAGCAAAAAATTCAATTGCATGATGCACTACACCAAAGGTGGCAAACAGCTTTGCATCGGCTGACAACCGGTGGCAATACGGCACAGCTCGCAGTGAGTCGTTCAATGCCCCCCTAATACTTCTTGAAGAAGGGAATAGTACACGCGGAGTAGATGGATTTGCATTGCGTTCCACCCGCCGCTTTGCAGTCCTGTAAGGCGGCCTGTGTTGCCTCTTCTTCTGTAGCAGCGCTGACGTATTTCGTTCCAGTGGACACCAGCTCGGGAGAGGAGACTGCTGAGACACACTGATTCTGGTAGACAAAGTCCACCTTGCAACGCCCACCGCCCTGCCGTTCGCAGTTCTCCAGTGCCTTGCGCCTGGCGGCCCCTTCGGTGAGCTCACTAACTGAAGCCCCCCCTTGCTTTCCCTCGGACGGGCTTGCAAGAGCCCCCCAAGTTTTGATCCATTCACCCATCGGACGCGGGGGCATTGGCGTGGATGAAGGTGCGCCTCCCCCGCCTCCCTGCGCGCCTGGAATCGGCGCGCAACCTTGGACACCCTGCCCACCAATGGGATACATCCCCGGCGGGCAAGCTCCCTCGGCATGCGCCGAAGAGACCGCGAAGTACCCCAATGAAATGAGGGCCAAGCGCATCAAGGGAATGAACATATCTGACCTCAACCTCGTTCGTTGTTTGCCACACCACGTTGGCCGGTGCTCGGGCCGGAATCAGCGAAGCCACCAAGCTGGGACCCAGCCGCCCCCTTGTGCTGCCCCCCACAGAATTAACTGGAACAGGTGGCATAAACACTGCGCCACCACCCGAACCTGACGAACCCGGCGGCTGACCCTGCGGGCCAGGCGAAGCCGACCCAGCACTACCGCCTATCTGCGAATATGCCATGAAGGTACCCCAGAACGAAGCAGCGACGCGGGCGACCATTTCCATCGCAATACCGGTCATTGCTGCCAGCACGGCCATCGAGAACATGGTACCGATTCCATAGAACAACCAGCGCTGGAACAACGATTTGGTCTGCTCGAACAGCAGGCACAGGATGAACAGCGGGCCAAAGCCGATGAACATGGCCATCGCGACCTGGTACAGCAGCAACATGGCACCGGCAGTGACTGCAGGACCGCCCGTGCCCAGGCCGATGAACCACATCGCTCGCGTCTTCGCGCTGTCCAGGGTGACGTCGCCCGCCACATCCAGCACGCTTACCGATGTCAGCGCCAACTGCATGTAGCCAAGGTTGCGATCGATCAGCTCTTCGGCCGTGTCGTCCTTGCCGGTCACCACATAGGTGATCTCGTCCTGGACGTCCTGGGTCAGGAAGGACTGCAGATCCTTGCCGAACATCGCCATCGACGTGGCCACGGTGACGATGAGCGCCGCGCGCGCCATGTTCGTGGCCAGCGCTGCCATCGAATCGCGGCTGCGCCCGGTCACGATGCGGAAGCCCTGGATCAGCACCCAAGTCGAACAATGCGGGCTTTCAGGAGTTGGCAGATGGTGCGCTACGTCTGAGCCCTGATGAAGCATGTCTGACCTCATCGCTATGAATCTTCAGCATGGCCAGCTGGCTAATTGCTGCGACTGCCTTATTCGTAAATGGCTTCGCCGGCGCGAATACCCCACCACCCGAACGCGACGAATCCGGCGGCGGACCACTAGGCCCAGCGACTTTGGCAGGGCACTAACAGCCATCTACGAATATGCGCGGCTACCCATGAGCCTTCCGGCGGGGCGTCCCAACCCTCGGGCGTGGAGTCACTCCTCCAATCGCACGGAATATCACCTAGCTGGCTAATGCCTGCGTGATATGCATCTAAAGCCAGGCGAGCAACAACCTTCTGAGAAAAAACACGGACGCAAAGTGCAGATCCAAATTAAAACAACAGAGCCAAACGGCAATCACAATTCATGCCAGAGAAAAATATTGCGAACCAATATCCACTTTCGATCCTACTGCCTCTATCCCACGTCATCTCTCTGAAAGCGAGGCATCTTTGATTACCCACAAGCTGCGTTGATTCGTCGTTCTTTGGATCACCGAAGGCAGCCCTAGAACTTTTTGAAAACGGGCAAGGAACATTCGGAATAGACTACGGTGCACTCCCCCCCCCCCGTGTCCTTGCAATGCTCGATTGCGTTTCCGGCCACAGTCTCTGCATCAACCGCCGTATCCAGCGAGCCCTGTCCCTTCCCTGAAGATGGCACCGCAAATGCAACGCACTGGTTGTAGTACGTTACAGAAGACTTGCAGTCCTTTGCACCTTCCGCCGCGCACTTTTTGATGGCCACAGCTACTGCTCGCCGTTCGCTCGATTCATTGGAAGATGTGCCGACGAGACTTGAAGTTGGCGACTCGGCTACAGCCCCCCATCGCGTCAACCATTCGCCCAGTGGCTGAGGCGGCGCAGAAACTGCTGGGCCGGAAGCACCGCTACTCGTCCCGGGTATTGGCGCGCAGCCTTGAACGCCCTGCCCACCGATAGGATACGACCCTGGAGGGCACCCACCTTCTGCTAAGGCTGGCCCCATGCAAAGAATCAGCGCAATAAGTACTGTCGAGCTAACGACTCTATGCATGGCACCCTCCAACTTCCACGGAGCTAAAAACTCATTTCGCATCGTACACTCCAAATTCCGGGGGGGGGGCTATGAGTTCCCTGCGCCAGCATTTCCACGTTGCCCAGTTTGAACCTGAGATTCTGATGCAGTTGCGAACCGAGGCGTTGTGTCCTGAACAGGAACCTGACTTGATGCTTTGGAATTGGTCGGAACAGAGGGCATAAAGAATCCTCCGCCCGAACCTGACGAACCCGGCGGCTGACCCTGCGGGCCAGGAGAAGCCGACCCAGCACTACCGCCTATCTGCGAATATGCCATGAAGGTACCCAGCGTACCCTGGAAGAACATCGCAGCCATTGGGGGAGCAGTCAGAATCAGCGTCGTGAGGATCAACCCCATGCCGCCCTGCTGCAGCGCCATGCTGCTCATGCCTTCGGTCAGGTTGGTGCTCAACAGCGCGCCCAACGCGGACGCACCCCAGAACGAAGCAGCGACGCGGGCGACCATTTCCATCGCAATGCCGGTCATTGCTGCCAGCACGGCCATCGAGAACATGGTACCGATTCCATAGAACAACCAGCGCTGGAACAACGATTTGGTCTGCTCGAACAGCAGGCACAGGATGAACAGCGGGCCAAAGCCGATGAACATGGCCATCGCGACCTGGTACAGCAGCAACATGGCACCGGCAGTGACTGCCGGACCGCCCGTGCCCAGGCCGATGAACCACATCGCACGCGTCTTCGCACTGTCCAGGGTGACGTCGCCCGCCACATCCAGCACGCTTACCGATGTCAGCGCCAACTGCATGTAGCCAAGATTGCGATCGATCAGCTCTTCGGCCGTGTCGTCCTTGCCGGTCACCACATAGGTGATCTCGTCCTGGACGTCCTGGGTCAGGAAGGACTGCAGATCCTTGCCGAACATCGCCATCGACGTGGCCACGGTGACGATGAGCGCCGCGCGCGCCATGTTCGTGGCCAGCGCTGCCATCGAATCGCGGCTGCGCCCGGTCACGATGCGGAAGCCCTGGATCAGCACCCACAGCGTCATCAGCACCAGGGCGATCGAGCCGACCCAGGTCATCATGCGACCGAGCACGCCTTCGCCGAAGTTGGCGATCTCCTCTCGCAGGTACTCCAGGATCAGCTTGAAGAACACGAAGTCGCCCACTGAGGCGAACAGCGTTCCGTGCAGCAGATCCCCGATCACCATGCCCTGCATCATTCCCTGACTCATCACATCACCCGCCCCGTATCGGGGCCCTGCTGGAGTGCTTTACGCACGTGGTTCACTTGGAGAGAGCTGCTTTCAGCGCGGCTGCCTTGATCACGGTGCCGAGCGGGTTGCTTTCGCCTTTCAGTGCGCGCTCGGTCAGGTTGCGCTGGCGCCCCTGGAGGGCGGCAATCTGCTGGTCGTACACCTTGATCTTGGTTTCCCATTCCTTGAACGCCTTGTCCATCGCAAGCTGGCTGGCCGTATTGTTGGAAATATCCTCCTGCAAGGCACCCTCGTTGCGAAACGCGTTGCGGATGTTCCGAAGCTGCCCCAGCATCTGCTCCATGGCGGGCATCGACTTGGTCACCACGTCGACGGTTTCGTTGTACTTTTTGTTCTCAAGTACCTGGATGTAGGCACAGATGGAGCGCTGCTGCGCACCGATGTCGCCACCCGGGCTGACACCCAGCAACGACATCAGGCCTTCCTGACTGACCATCGAACCGCCTCCGCATTTCTCGGCGACGTTCCAGTTCTCGGGAATCCGGGTAAGCACAGGCGTGGGCGGCATCAGGGGTGAAGCGATGATCTGGTACCAGTTCTGCAGCCTGGAGATCCAGTTGTCCACCGTCTTCATGTACTGCGCGGCGGTTTCCGACCAGCGCCCGGCCTCGGTGAGGTACTCGCCAGCGGACTTGTATTCCTGCAGGAAGTTCATGATCCAGTTCGCAGGGTCATAAACAGTCATCGCCTGCGCCTGATGGGTGCCGGTACTGAACGTTGTACCCAAGGTCAGCATGGCGGCAAAGATCGGCGCCAAGCGCCGGCGACGCGGCGCGCTCTGTCGGGTTTCATTTGCCATGGCATTTTCCTTGTGCAGATCGGTGATGGTCTTCATGCCGCCTCCTCGTCCTTATCGGCCCGCTTTCCCGAGCCCTTTCGATTCTTGTAGAAGGTGTCCAGCCACTGGTCCGGGGTCAGCTCGTCGACGGTGACCCGTGCACGCACTGCGGCGGTCTGCAGGACGCGATGCATGACCTCGATGTTATCGGTCGATGCGGAGATGACCGACAGGATGTCATCCATGCCCCGCAGGTTGAGCTGACACACGCTGGACGCATGGCCCTGTTTGACCAGGAAGCATCGCGAGCGCTCGTCCAGCGCAGTGACCACTTTGAATTCGGCCTCGGTCAGCTTCAGGCCGTCCATGTAGTCGCTCTTGCTGGCGTTCGGGTTGGGCAACAGGATCAGCGTCGCGGTCTGCTCGATCAGCGCTGCGGAGATGTCGCTCTTCAGCGCATCCTCCGGGCTCTGCGTCGCGAAGATGCCGAGGCCGTTCTGCTTACGGATGGTCTTCTGCTTGTTCTTGGCGAATTCCTTCAGCCCACCCTCGCCATCCAGGATCTTCCAGAATTCGTCCATCACGTAGATCAGCGGCCGGCCGTCGATCAACGACTCCAAGCGGTGCAGCAGGTAGTTGATGACCGGCACTCGCACTTCTGGGTTGTCGATGATGTCGGTGTAGTCGAAACCGATGATGTTGGCCTTGCTCAGGTCCACGGTATCGACCGGGTTGTCGAACACCCAACCCAGCGAATTTCCCGACGTCCAGCGGCGCATGCGCGCGTAAAGGCCGTCGTCGCCCATGTTGGGCAGGCTCTTCTGGAAATTGGTCATGCTGCGCAGGTGCATCGGCGTGTCGAGCATGCTTTCCACCGCCCGGTAGATGTCCTCTTCCTCGCGGGCGCTGTACTCGCGCTTGCCGGCCAGCACCTTGATCAGGTCGGCCAGGAACTGCACGTTGCTTTCGTTGTTTTCGCACTGGAAAGGATTGAAGCCTGTCGGCGCACCGTTCTCCAGGGCCAAGTAGTTGCCACCACAAGCGCGCACGAAGATCTCAGCACCGCGATCCTTGTCGAAGAAGAAAATGGTCGGCGACGGCTCGTACTTCTGTACCTGACTCAGCAGGAAGTTGATCAATGCCGTCTTACCGGTACCCGACTTACCAATCACCATGGTATTGGCAATCGCCTTCTCGCCCAGCGAATTTTCCGACGGGTGGGTCGCATGGAAGTTAAAGTAGTACGGCTGACCGTTGGTGGTTTGCAGGGTGGTAACGCAATCGCCCCACGGGTTGTTGTGCTGTTTGCCGGTGGCGAAATTGTGCAGCGGCGACAGACCCAGGAAGTTCAGCGAGCTGACGTTGGCCAGGCGCGTACGGAAGCGCCAGTTGGCCGGAATCTGCGAGTAGAACGACGAGGTGACAGCCAGATCTTCCTTGGTCGACACGAAACCGGCGTTGGACAGTTCAGCGCGCGTCGTGGCGACGTTCTGAGACAGCTTCGCCTGACTGTCGCCGTACACGGCCATGATGAAATGATACTCACCCAACACGAAGTTGCCCGAAGACAGCTGATCCATCGCGTAGTCAAGCTCGGCGATCTGACTGACAGCTTTGTCACCCGACGAAATCATCATGCCCTTGGTGCGATCCAGCACCTTCAGCGCGTCTTGTCGCCCCATCGGACTGAATGAATGAGTGATGACGTATTCGTAGTCCAGATACTTCAAACCATTGAGAATGCCGGGGTATGTACCCTCTGCATACTCCTTGATGTTGAGGATGGCACCAAAATGATTGACACCATTTGGAGTATTGATGACGAAGTCACCGGTTTTCGCCGAAAACATATGGCGACTGATCGGAAGATAGTCCTTCACCGGGGCGGACAGCACCGGCACCGGCTCGTCGACCCTGTTGATCAGGTAGCCGAACAGCTCCAGCGTCTCGGAGAACACGACACCATTCTTGGCTTCATACATGCCCAGGCGGTACGGCGCGTAATCGCGGATGACTGCTTCAACGTTGCCGGCCAGCTCAAGGAGCTTTTCCACCGCCTGATCCTGTTCCCCCTGCAGCTTGTCGATGCTGGCCGACTTTTCGACGAAGCGCTTACCGGCCACGACTGGACGATAGATCATCGTCAGGTAAAGCTCGTTCTGCATAATGCGCTGCGATGACAGCATGCCCATGTACTGATCGGACACGTCCTGGTTGAAGCGCTGGTTGTAACGACTGCTGCCCTTGAGCGTGCGTCGGCGACGGATGTCGTGCACCCAGAAGGCCACATTGACGAAATCTGGTGCACGCAGGGTCTGCAACAGGCGGTTGAAGGTATTGTGCCGGTGCTCCAGCTCCCACTCCTCGCGACCGACGAACGGCAGGCCTTCCAGGTACCACGTCAACAGATAGTCCCCGCCCGTGGTTTTGACCACGTTCGGTGCCACGTGTGACGAGAGAGGAACGAACTCGCTGATGGAGGTATCTGGAGAGAACATGCGACTGCTTCCAAAAAGTGCGCCAGGGAACTACAAAGTGGCAGGCGGGAGCGGGCACCCGCCTGCCGATGCCCGTCAATCCGTGCGGGCGGCTTTCTTCCGGTAGTGGT
This sequence comes from Stenotrophomonas sp. 1337, assembly GCF_031455455.1. Lineage (NCBI taxonomy): Bacteria > Pseudomonadati > Pseudomonadota > Gammaproteobacteria > Lysobacterales > Lysobacteraceae > Stenotrophomonas > Stenotrophomonas sp. 1337. Next base: position 136,313 of record NZ_JAVDSR010000005.1, read on the forward strand.
TCGGGCTGAACACCCACATTCCATCGTGGTCCTGCAGGTTGCGCGCCTTGAACTTGAAGAGTAGACGCAGGCCCAGCAGGCGGAAAATCAGCTCATCCCGCTTGGCCATCTGTCGCATGATGAAAATCGCGACTGGAATGGCGAGCAGGAACCAGAAATTGGTATAGACGCTCAACAGCAGCAACCCACCTGCCACCATGAAGAATGGCAGGTAGGGAACGCCCAGAAACATCGCAGGGCGAGTGCAGCCGCGGAACAGGACGTTCTTATGCACTGTAGTACTGCAGCACGTTGTTGATGACGGCAGCCGAGCTGCCCGAGCAGTTGCCATCACTGCCTTCACCCAGCAGCATCCGGGCGATCTGGCCGGCAGCACCGATCAGCACGCCACCGATGAGGATCGGCGCGACATCGGCGATGCGCTTGTGGGCGAAGGCGATCTGGTAGCCAGCAAAGATAACGGCAATCGTCACCACGGCGATCGAAGCAATGTTCAGCAGGCCGTTGATGTTGGCAAAGAAGCCGCAAACGCGCTCATCGGTGCCACCGAAGTCGGTCGGGCCCGACGCAAACACCTGCGGAGCGAATACTGCGCCGACGAAGAGGGTGGCCATCAGCATGGACTTCAGCGTGCGCTGGGCCTGGACGAGGTCGAGATTGAATCGCTTCATGGATTGATTTCCTTGTTGATGGACTAACACAACTGAATCGACCAGCCGGGGGACTGGTCGCACCACGACTTCGTCAGAACACGAAGGCCGCATCCCCAGGGGGAATCTGTTGAGCCGGCACGGGCTGCACCGGCGCGTTGTACATGTTGTTGGGGGACGCCGATTCGCCCTGCTGCCCCCAAGGCTGCAACATCACTGGGCTCTCGCCACCACCGGCAGCGACGCCAGGCAGCTGCTGCGGCATCATCGGCTGTCCGCGCTGCCCCGCAGCGCCCTGCGGCGCCTGTTGCGCATAGCTTCCATCTGGCTGCGACTGCGGCTGCATCATCCGATCCACAGAGCCCAGAACAACCCTCGACAACGCCTGATCGGCAAGATTCACGAGACTTCCACGCGCCATCGCGCCCGCAGAGGGATAGACGGTATACGCTCGCGCTGGATCGTTGGACGGAACATAAATCGGGCCATCGGCCTGAGCTACGATGCGGGCTTGAGCGGGGGAAGCCATCTGCGGATGGTGCTCGACCTTGACGGTTCGCCGCTCACCACGGTCAACCACGTCGATGGGTAGCGCGCCATTGCTTGCGACCTGCTGCCCACGGCGCATCGAATCAAAGACCTTCTGCACGTAGCCGTGGCGGAATCCCGTTTCAAAGTTGCCCGAGTAGTAGCAACTGAAGGACTTGCCCCAGTCCTTACCCGAGCGCTTGTAGCACTCTGCAAGAATGCGGGAGCCGGCCTGCAGGTTTGGACACTGCTGGAACGCCTTCTCATAGGAGTCCAGACCATACTTGCCAAGATTGTAGCGATTGACCTGGGCCAGCCCGATGGAGAAGTTGTAGCCCTTCTCCTCAAGCATGCGCACGGTGGCCAATGCCTCGTCCAGCCCCTTGGGTTGGCGGACAAGCGCTCCACCAACCACGCCGATGGCGTAGGGGTTACGAGACGATTCAACATTGATGACGTGCTGCATTACGTCCATGGAGACGGCCATCTCCGGGCACGCCATCATTTCCAGTCCTGGCAACATCGCTCAACCCTCCTGCCCCTGGGCGCGCCCAGGATTGAAATCGATGCCGGTGATATAGCGCGCACCTGCATGCGCCTTGATATGCACAACGATGTCGATGGTCATCATCAGCAGACGCTTGATGACGTTAAATTCAAGACCTGAGCCTTCGGTCGAGGCCTTCACCATCAGCGCCAACTGATCCCAAGTCTGCTCCGGGCTGCCTGCGTGACAGCTGGTGATGGAACCGGGGTGGCCCGAGGCGCAGTTACGGATGAAATAGAACGCCTCGTCACCACGCAGCTCGGCGAGGATGATGCGCTCGGGTTTCATGCGCAGGCAGGCTTCCATGCAGCTCTTGGCCGTCACGTTGCTGGCGCTTTGCCCACCTTTTGAATACAAAAGATGCACCACGTTGGGCTGAGTCAGGAACAGTTCGCGTGCGTCCTCGATCGTGACTAGGCGCTCGCTGTCCGGAATGTGATTGACCAGCGCCTTCATGAAGGTGGTCTTGCCGCTACCGGTCGCGCCGGAGACGACGATGTTCTTGCGATACATCACCGCACGGCGGAAGAACTCCGCGTACTCGCGGGAGTGGCGCAGTTCCAGCAGTTCGCGATCCTGCTCGCTGATGCTGCCATCCTGTTCGAGAATCTGGTTGAAGAAACCATCCTCGTGGTACTGCGTAAGCGATTTGGTGTGCTTGGAAGGCAGGCGAATCGTGATTGACACCTTGCCGGCATCACATGCCGGTGGAATCACGAACTGCGCACGCTGGCCGGTCGGAAAGGTCAGCGAGACCACCGGATCGGCATCGGTGATCCGCTGGCCCGTGTTGCTCTCGTTGACCACAGCGGTGCAGAACTGCCGCGCCCGCTCGAATGTCAGACTCGGCACGTCCATGCGCTGCCACCCTGCCCGCGTCTCCAGGTACAGCTCACCCGGACGGTTGATGCAGATTTCCGTTACATCGGGCGAGTTCATGTACTCGGCGATGCCCAGCACTTCGTACTGATAGCGCAGGAAATCGCTGGAGACGAGGGCGAGGGGTGACACTTCGGCGTCCATGGTCGTATGGGTTACCTGCGCGGGTTCAGCACATTGGCGAAGTCGACGTCCTTGGCGACGTAGACATTCACAATCGTGCCTTGGTTGATCGTTACGGTCGGCTGACGACGGCCTTCGCTGAGAGCCTCGTTGGCCAATCGCTCCATGGTCCGCGCCGTAGCACTTTCATAGGGCGAGCGGACAGCAAACCCATTGCTTGCGACGGTCGTCGACTCCGGACCGTGCTCTGCAGCGGCGTACTTGAAGGCATCGGCGATGAGGCTGATCATCAACGCCGAGGCGATGCGACTTCCCCAATGTGCGCTGTACTGGCCCGGATGACCGGCACCACCCAACTGATCGACGCCGGGACTGGACATGGCCACGTCGATGCCATTGGGGGTAGTGATTCGGTCCCAGATGACTTCCACGCGCTTGCCATTCGGGCCACCACCGTATGCGCCGTAGATCTTCGACCCCTTCGGCAACAGCAGGTTGCGCCCATTGATCGAGTACACCGGCTCGGTCACCAGGCAGGAGGTATAACCCGCGATGTCGGTGATGATCCGGGTTTCCAACACGCAACGCAGGTAAGTACCACGAACCAGCAAAGCATCCGGACTGCGGATGAACGCGGCATTCGAGACATCTTCCACATCCGGGCCGCGGCGTACCTTCTGCTGCTGTTGGGCCTGCGGATTGGCCGCCTGCATTGCAGCAATCATTGCCTGACTGTAGTCGGTCCCCTGCCCTGGCGGCTTGCCAGCAGAATCGCCTGCATTAAATCCGGCGCTGCTGCCGATACGACGATCGAGCAGCGATGGCCCACGTGGTTCCTCGCTCTGCCGCAAGCGCGCTCGGTCGGCGTCCTGCAGACTGACCATCGGAATATCCGGCTGCGGCGCAGGCGGCAACATCGGAATCGGATCGGCAGGTGCAATGGGCGCCGGCGCGCTGGCAGCCGGCCCAACCGTCGGCAGATCCGGCGTGGAAACACGGGATTCCTGGCGGTTGCCTGTCGTGGCGCTCTTGTCGTCCTGACCCTTGCGGAACAGCAGGAAGCCCATGGCAACGAGCAGCACCACAATCCCGCCAAGGAACATCAGCGCCTTGCGGTTCAGGCGCTGCTCTTCAGCCGAGCGCAACTGAGGTGCAGCAGCATCGAGATTGGGCGCCGCTTCTGCCTGCTGAGCACCGAAGTACGGGTTCGTTGGCGTTTCGGCCGGACCCTGACCACCGTAGGGGCCATGCCCTTCGTCGCGCCCGTTGTTCGGATCGTTTCCGGGAGTGTTCTGCTGGCTCATTTCTTCACGTTCCTTCGCAGACCAACGACGTAATCGCCGTGGCGGATGACCAGGTACGGGTAAGTCCCGTGGACGATCAAGGTATTGCCTTCGACAGTGGTGTTGACGACGAAGTCCTCGCCGTATTCCTTCTCACGGCCGAACACGGCGGGGAAGATGCCGGTTTTGTATTCAGGTGAATTCGGCAGCTTCAGGTACGTGAAACGACCGTCGTCGTAGGCGTTGACCGGAATCAGCCACCCCATTTTCTTCGCCTTGCTGGTCGAATAGGAGTAGTTGAAGTTGTACTGCCTGTCCTTGGCCATTTCAGTGCTCAACAGCGGCTGCGCCTCTTCCTCAACGGCCTCCTGGGCAACACCGAATACGGTGTCGTTGGGATAGCTGAAGGCGATCTTGTACTGCACGCCGGCGCGACGGGCCTGCTCGAGCTGACGCCAGTCTGTCGCCACGACCTTCAATTCGAAGATGTAGGAATGAGTCTCAGTGCGAACCATCATGTTGGTATCGACGTCGACGTTCTTCGGCTTGATGTAGAACACATTCTCGCGGCGGGTCAACTCCCAGCCGTTGCTGAAACCAGTGCTGTAGTCGAGGATCTTCTCGCTCGGGCTCAGCTCGATCTGGGTAGTGAGACCCAGGCCGGTGCGAACCGGATAGATGCGATCCTTCTCATACTCGTAATGGTCTACCGCCTGCGCCATCGCCGCGGTGGAGAACACCAGCGACAACAACGACAGCAGCGCCAATGCGCTCCCCCTGACTTTTCGACTACTCATCGGTTGCTTGCTCCATCAGCATTTCCGGTGGAATTATTCTGTACCGGCCTCATGGCCGGTTGACCGGGCATGGTCTGCCCGGGCGCGGCTTGGCCCTGCATCGGCTGCTGCACGGGCTGCCCCTGCACGGGCTGTCCTTGCATAGGCTGTCCTTGCATCGACTGGCCGACCATCGGCGGGGTGATCTGGACATCGCCCGGCACGGCGAGCGGCTGCCCCGTTGCCGGGTCGATCATGGTGGCCGCTGCCGGGTTGTTCGGGTCATACACGCCTTGTTGTGCTTGCGTGGCCTGCTGTTCTGCCTGCTGCTGCAACTGCGCATCATCCGGACCCGGCACACCGCGCGAGTAATCATTGTCGCGGCGATACTCGAAGACCTGCATGCCCAAAGGATTGAGAATGCGCTGCTGCTCGTTCAGCGCCAGATTCGAGTCATAGCGGAACCGCAACGTGATCAACTGATTGTCCAGGTAGGACGTCGTCGCCTTGTTCTTGTCGTAGACGCTGCGCTGGATTCGTACCGAGGCCCCGCGGAAACCACCGTTAACCTGAGCCTCCAACGGCGTAATGCTGAGAATCTTCACCCGGATGGCACGATCCTTGCCATACAGGGTCACCGGGCTCTGTGGGTTGTTCGGGGAATAGAAGGCACGGATGGCGGCACTGGTGCGCGTGTCGGACATGACGTGCACCAGCGCCCAGTCGCGCAGGCCCATGACAGCGAAATCGTAGGATTCGCGCGCCATGACGTACTGGGCTACGTTGCTGCGATTGATCGCATCGCTCGCGGTGATCGACTGCCCTTCGAAATTGCCGGTCAGGCGCGCCACCGTCGCCGTACCGGTATAGGCATCAGCCATCACCAGGAACGGCACCTTCTCCTTCAACGGCAGCATGTAGTAGTAGCCACCGGCCAGAGCCAGCGACATCAGCAACGAACCGGTGGCGACCCACCAGGCACGACGCTCGCTGCGCCGGGCCATGTCGGCCACGGTGATCTCGTAGCTGACCGCCTTGGCGACCGACTGCTCGACCTTGGGGCTGTTGCCTGCATCCTTCTTGCGGAACATGGGTTCTTCCGTACTGCTGAAACATCAATGGGCGCGACGCCCCTGCGCCAGGCGCGGGGTGCGGCACGTTCGATGATTTCGACGCGGTCTCAGCTGCCGCTGCTGGCTTCGGGATCCTGGGCCGACGCGGTCGGCGTCGATCCAGCGCTCTGCACGACGATCTGGTTGCCGACGATGGAGACGGAAACGCCCTGCGCCGCATAGGCCGCCGTGAGATCGATCACGGCCTGCTGTGCGTTGGTGGTGTCGATCTCCGACACCGCGCCATACAGGGTGAAATCCGAACTGAGGCGATAGTCCAGCGTGCGGCCGGAATCCTTGGCCCAGCGCTCGAGCATGGCCTTCAGCGTGCGATCCATTGGCGACGCCTGATAGACGTAGCTGGAGTACAGCGGAATCTCGGTCGGAGCCGTCGCGAAACGGTTGACCGGCTTCCAACGCCCTCCAAAGTCGGGTGCGGGCTTGGTAGCACAACCGGCCACCATCAACGCCGCCACTGCGGCGATGGACATTTTTGCAATAAACGCCTGATTCATACGGGCTTCACTTTGACGTACGAAAAAGCAGTCCCGATGTTGGTCCCTTGGTCGTCCGGCACTGCGCGATGCACGCCGGAAACGTAACGAATGCACTGCTTAACAGCACATGGGCACGGTTCCCCTGCAGCTCGAAAGCTGCCAACCAAGTCGCGTGAAGCAACCTCATCCGAGGCCCCTCTCACGCACCCTCACCAACGTCGGAACCATCCCTGTTCCCATGGCTGAAACTCCTGGCCACTCTGAAAGCATGACGAATCACACAGATCCGCAAGCCACGCATAGAGTCGCACAACTACGCGTCAATTCGATGTCAGACAAATCTGAATTTTGACCAACGTATGGCGTTTCTTTGACGCGCTTCACTAATTCACCTCAATGAATGCGTGCATGCGTCACACTTTCAAGTCTGCAACTTAGACATCCAGCATCGGCACGTCAACCTTTGGCAGTAGACGTGACGTGAAATAGCGATCCTTGTAATAGCGAATCTTGTCGCACTTGACCGGATGCGGGATGCCTTCGTACAGGAAGACTTCCTTGTCCGGTCCCATCGCCTTGAGCTCCTGCGGCAGCATCAGCGCGCGACGCTCCTCGGTGAAGCTATGGGTCTTTTCACGTGCGTGGGTGACGTTCTTCTTGCGGATGGTGGTGTAGCCCAGCATGTCCGAATAGTCGTTGGCATCCTGCTGTTCGCGCGGGGCGTACAGGATCTGCAGCGCATGGTTGGTGATGATCGTGCGCGAGACCTCGCGGCCGTAGGTGGCATCCAGCTGCGACATGCTCTGGATGATGGGCAGCAGGCGCACGTTGTAACCGGCCATGTAGGACACCGCCGAGGCGATGATTTCGACCTTGCCGATCGAGGTGAATTCGTCCATCAACAGCAGGCACTGGTACTTCAGGTCCGGATTGGACTTGGGCAGTTCCTTGGTGTTGAGGTTGATCAACTGGCTGAAGAACAGGTTGATGATCAATCGGCTTTCGGCCAGCTTGTTGGGCTGGATGCCGATGTAGATGGTCATCTTCTTCTTGCGCACGTCGGTGAGCAGGAAGTCGTTGGTGCTGGTGGCCTTGTCCAGGACCGGATTGATCCAGGGGTTCAGCGGTTCCTTGAAGGTACCCAGGATCGAGGCGAAGGTCTCGTCGGCCTGGGACAGCATGTTGGCAAACGCCGAGCGCGCGTTGCTGCTGAGGAATGGGCGCTCGGACAGGCCCTTGAGGAACTTCTTCAGGTCGCTGCCATCGCCGGAGGACAGGCGGTACACCGCGCCCAGGGTCGGTGTGCCCTGCCCGCCCGGGAAGCCGCTGCTGCGCTCGTCATCCCAGTTCTCGAACAGGTACAGGGTGAAGGCGATGAAGGCATTGCGCGCCTGGCTGATCCAGAACTTCTGGTCTTCCGAGCCATCGGGATACAGCATCGCACCGATGCTCATCAGGTCCGAGACACGGAACGCCGGGTCGTCGGAGACATAGCTGAGCGGGTTCCAGCGATGGGTGCGGCGATCTTCGGCGAAGGGGTTGAACAGGTAGATCTCCTGCCCCTGGCTGGCGCGCCAACCACTGGTCAGGTCGAAGTTTTCCTGCTTGATGTCCAGCACCACCAGCGATTCGCCGTACTCCAGCAGGTTCGGGATGACCACGCCGACGCCCTTGCCCGAACGGGTCGGGGCCGCCAGGATCACGAATTGCTGGCCGTCCAGCCGCACCAGCTTGCCGCCATGGCTGCCGACCACGATGCTCTGGCCGCTCTTCTTGAACATGCCATGCTTGGCCAGATCGGCGCTGGTGGCAAAGCGCGCGTCACCGTGCAGCGAGCGCTTGTCCTTCTTTAGCAGCACGACCAGGCCGACGATGGCCAGCACCAGCAGCGGCAGGCCGAAGCCGAGGTAGCCGGCCCATTTGATCTTGCCCACGAACGGGGCAACCTGCGGCTGGCCGATGGCGTGGAAATACTGGTAATAGGTATTCCAGGTGAGCAGCTTGGTATCCAGACCAAGCAGCAGCAGCGTCAGGTAACCGGAAAGCACGAACCCAAGCAGCAGGGTCGCCAGCGTGATGATGGCGATGAGCAGATACTTCTTACTGGACAACACCCGAATCCTCCATGATGCGCCCGAGGGCGCGACGGCTTAGCGGCGGCGTCGCTGCGACGCCTTCCTCCGCAGGTTGACTTCATTCTCCAGCCCGGGCTCCACGCCCTCTTCCCGCACCAGTTCCTCAAGGTACCGGCGCGCATCGGCCAACGACATCAGGTCGGTCAGACGTTCCCCACCGTCGACGATGACCGCATGGCCGACCACATCGCCGGGAGCGTACACCGGCTCGTGGGTCACCGCTACCAGACGGAAGCGGCCGCGTAGTTCCAGCTGATGGGTGTATTCCTGCATGTCTCATCTCCCTGATGGAATCCAGATGCCATTCCTGCAGCGTCCGATGATGCCTGCACGGCCGTGGTGGCGGCATGCAGACAGTCCGTACGACAATACACGCTTGCACCGGGGAGATCGCAATGGACTGGGTAGCACGTGCACGCACGCTGGCGCTGGAGGCCCATGCCGGCCAGGTCGACAAGGCAGGGCACCCCTACATCGGCCACGTTGGCCGGGTGGCCGCTGCCGTGCGCGGCGATGATGAAGCCGAGGCGGTGGCCTGGCTGCATGATGTGATCGAGGACTGCCCGGCCTTCGCCGGGCAGGTGCAGGCCTTTCCCGCTCCGTTGCAGGACGCGGTCCGGCTGCTGAGCCGGACGTCTGCGGCGGATGCCGACACGTACTACGCACGAATTTCGGCGGATCCGCTGGCACTGAAGGTCAAGCTGGCCGACATCGCCGACAATGCCGATGAAGCGCGGATGGCATCGCTGGATGCCGCCACCGCCGAGCGCCTGCGTGACAAATACCGACGGGCCCTGGCGGCGCTTGGCCAGCCGGCCACGCCGGCAGCACCACCCATCGAACACTGATTTACCCCCAGCCCGGCTGATGCCTGTTGCGGTGCAGCAGTACAATGGGGCGCTTCCCCGCCCCTTTGCGCCCCCGAATGAGCCCCAACTCCCCTCTGGCCGCTCGGCTGACGCCGCGCCAGCGTACCCTGATCATCCTCGCCCTGTCGTTGGGCGGCTTCGCCATCGGCACCAGTGAATTCGCCAGCATGGGCCTGATGCTGGAGATCAGCCGCGGCCTGTCGATCAGCGAGACGCAGGTCGGCCACCTGATCAGCGCATACGCCATCGGCGTGGTGGTGGGCGCACCGATCCTGGCCTTCGTCGGCGCCAGCTTCCCGCGCCGCAAGCTGCTGCTGGCACTGATGGGGTTCTATGCCGTCGGCAACCTGGCCAGCGCGTTGGCGCCGAACTACGGCACGATGCTGGTGGCGCGCTTCGTCGCTGGCCTGCCGCATGGCGCCTACTTCGGGGTGGCGATGCTGGTGGCGGCAGCGATCAGCCCGGCCGGGCAGCGCGGCCAAGCAATGTCGCGCGTGCTGTTGGGGCTGTCGGTGGCGATCCTGATCGGCAATCCGCTGACCACCTGGCTGGGCCAGCAGCTGAGCTGGCGTACCGCCTTCGCCCTGGTCAGCGTGCTGGCCATCGCCACAGTGGCGATGATCGCGCGCTTCCTGCTGCCCGATCCGGATGAGGTGCGGACCTCGCCGATGCGCGAGCTGCGCGCATTCAACACCACCCAGGTTTGGCTGGCGCTGTCGATCGGTGCGGTGGGCTTTGCCGGCATGTTCTGCGTGTTCACCTACCTGGCACCGACCCTGGTGCAGGTGACCGGCGTGGCCGAGTCGTGGATGCCGCTGGCGGTGGGCGTATTCGGCATCGGCGCGATCATCGGCAACATCGCCGGCGGCTGGCTGGTCGACAAATTCCACTTCAAGGCCGCCGCCGTGGTGCTGGTGTGGTCGATCGTGATGCTGCTGCTGTACCCGCTGGCCGCCGAATCGGTGTGGACCATCGGCCCGATGATCATCACCGTGGGCACGATGGGCGCCCTGGCTGCGGTACTGCAGACGCGCCTGATGGACGTGGCCGGCGAGGCGCAGACCCTGGCCGCCGCCTCCAACCATGCGGCGTTCAACACCGCCAATGCACTCGGCCCGTGGCTGGGCGGCATGGCGATCAGCGCCGGCTTCAGCCCGGCCACCACCGGTTACGTAGGTGCGGCGACGGCGGTCGGCGGCCTGCTGCTGTGGTGCGTGTCGGTGATGCTGGAGAAGCGCAGGGTTGCCATCGCCGGCAGCCGCTGAACTGCGCACGGTTCGTCAGCCGTCGCCCAGGCGACGGTGTTGCCCTGGAGGCAACAGGCAGCACCGCGCTGGCAGCGGCTGCACACCGAACCTACCGCAGGCAATAGCTGAAGCGTTCGCCCAGTGCCATGGCCTCATCCTGGCGCTGCACCCGCTCAAGCACGTCGACGATCTGCTGGAAGCGAGGCCCCAGCGCCTCTCTGGAAACCTGATGGCCGTTCCAGGTCAGCTGCAGCGGGCGCTCGACGCTGGCACTCAGCAGATCCCAGAGGGCGTCGAGATTGTTCCCATAACCGCGCTCGACACCCAGTGCGAGCGCCAGCGTCTCGTGGAATGCCCGCTCGCTGTGGATGCGGTTGCCGTCCAGTTCGATGTCCATTGCGGGCTACTCCGTTGCCAGCGGCGAGTGGAAATTCAACCTGCATGCTATCCCAGCCGCATGCGCAGCGCTGAAGCGTAGCAGCGGACCTCGTTGACTTCGCCACCGCGCTGGCCTGACAGCCTCATCACGGTAGGAAAACGAGGATGGAGACACCTGTCTGCAACCGAGAACACCATGCCGGACACCGGCCACTTCGCCATCCATGCCTTCGAGGCCGCGTTCAATATTTCCGGCGACGTGGAGCGCATCATTTCGCTTACCGTGTCATGCCGTCATTGTGCGGAAATCACCTGCGCCCAGGATGCAAACCTGTTGCACCTGCCGGGCGGTACGCTGTTCCGTTGTGATGCCTGTGGCTGCCATCAGGCCATCAGCAATGCGCGCCTTTCGGACTGGCAACTGCCGCCCCTGCTGGGCGTATGAGGACGTGCCATGCCGTTGACTGAAGAACAGTTCACCATCCTGCGCGCCATTGCCGATGCGCACCCTGTGGGAAGCGATGCGGCGACGTGGGCCGTGAAGGAAGGCCTGGCGGTGCAGGCGGAAGATGCGGATATCGATCTGACCCCACACGGGCGCGACATGCTGGCCTCCCAACCGGCACGCTGACCGGGCAGCACTGGCATGCAGTATGCACATGCCGTGGTCAGCTCATCACGGCATTTGCCCGCTGGCGGTGCGACGAACACGCGGCGTAGATCTGCGTTGTTGCAGAGTTGCGCACGCCAGCCCCCCAAGCGCGACACAGTCCTCATGCACCGCCAGCTTTCCCCCACCTGCCACGATGCGATTGCCCTGCGGGCCGGCGCGCTGGGTAGCGTGCTGGGCGTGGCGCTGTTCAAGGTCTTTGCGCTGTCTGCCGCAGCGGCCGGCTCGATGATGACGGTCGGGCTGTGGCTGCTGGGATGTGCACTGCTGGCGGCTTGGGCGTTGGCGGCCTGCCTGACCTGCCTGGCCTTGAGCCGGCGCGTGTTCGTGCTGATGCTCGCGCTGTCGACGGTGTTCCTGATCTGCATCGCCTGATAGGCAGTCAGCGGCCTCAAGCACCTCCACAATTGTTATTCAATAACAAGTGCTGCCAGTCGGATTGCGCGTGAGCCAGGTCACGGATTGAATTCGATGGCCAGACCGGCCCTCTTGAGATCCCCCCATGCGCCTGCCGCAGCCCCTGCTCCGCTCCGCTCTCTGTTTCCTTGCTCTCGCTTCGATCAGCGCCTGTGCCACTTATGACGATTCGGCCATGCACGCAGCCTGCCAGGAGTCGCCGCATGTGAAGGACCTGCCGCCTGAGGTTGCCGCCCGCGAAAGCCGATGCAGCAAGAGCGTTGAGGTCTGGTCGAGCGAGCGCAAAGGCAATGACCAGCCGCTGGACTTGAGCGGCAAGAAGAAGGATCTCTGAAAGATGGCGGCGCAGCCCTGCGCGGGCTGCGCCGGAACTCAGGCAATCGCTTCCCTGCCAGCTGAGCCCGTCCATTCCTGTACCGCCCGCGCCAGTCCTGCCGCATCGGCGCCATCACTGGCCCAGGCGACAATGCCGTCCGGACGAACCAGCAGCGCCGACAGGCCCAGCGAATCGACAGCGGGCTGCGCGATGGACAGGATGCGGGCCCGTTCAACATCAACCGCCTCGCACAACGAGGCAGCAGCATCGAACACCAGCAGCACCGCCTGCCCTGCCCGCAGTAGTTCACCCATGCGGCGACCATCGACCAGCAGGAAATCCGGCGTGCTGCGGCCCACCAGCGGATGGGTATGGCCGAGGTCCAGCTGCTGGCCCACACCCCACACGCGCTCGGCGAGATACGTGGCGCCATCACGTGTTTCTGCCAGATCGGCGACGATGGCAGCCAGTGCACGTGAGCCCGCGCTTGGGCGCATCAATGCGACCTGCGCGCGCGACCATTCCAGCACGCGCGCGCCGATCGGATGGCGTTCGGCCTGATAGGTATCCAACAGCGCATCAGCTGCCTCGCCGCGCACGACGGCGGCGAGCTTCCAGCCAAGGTTCATCGCATCGCCCAGGCCCAGATTCAGACCCTGCCCACCCAGCGGCGAATGCACATGTGCGGCATCGCCGGCCAGCAGCACGCGGCCACGACGATAGGCGGTGGCCTGCCGTGCGCCGTCGGTCCAGGTGGTGGCCAGATGCAGTGCGGTGATCGTTGCTTCGCGGCCGGAGATGCGGCGCAGCAGCGCCTGTGCCGATTCGCGATCAAGTGGCTGGCGGTGGCCCGCGCCGCCATCGAAGTTGGCCAAGGCGATCGTACGCGGCGGATTGAAGTTGCACATGCCCTGCGCGGTGGTGTGACGCCCCGGGCTGAGTACCGTCGGATCTTCCAGTTCAACACTGAGCGAGTGGCCGGTGAACTCTGGATCGGTACCAGCAAAGCTGAAACCACACTGCTTGCGTACGGTGCTGCGGCCTCCATCGCAGCCGACCAGCCAGCGCCCGCGGAAGGTCTGCCCACCCGCCTCGATCTGGACCTCGTCGGCCCCCATCTGCACACTCTGCACGCCCGCACCACGCAGGATCACTGCACCCAGCGCCTGCGCGCGCTCGGCCAGCACGGCCTCCAGCGCCTGCAGTTCCACCGCCATCTGCGTGCCGATCGGGCTGGGCAGGCGCCACGGCCAGCGACCGCTGTCGACGTTGTCCAGTGCAAACGGAATACCCGCGAAGTGCCCACCCAGCTTGCGTGGCTGCGAGAGCCAGTGCGCGGTTCCCGGCGGCGGCGGGCCTTTCTCCGGCTTCAGCACCTGGCCGGCTGCCACCGCGTCCAGCACACCGCGCCGGTCGAGCGCCTCCAGCGTCGGGGCATTCAAACCGCGCAGCCCGAACGGCAGGCGCTTCAGCGGCGAATCCGGGGAGGCCGCCTGCTCCAGCACCAGCACCCCGCTTCCTGCCTGACACAGTTCACAGGCCAGCAGCAGTCCCACCGGGCCAGCCCCGGCAATGACGACGTCGTACCGCATTGGAAATCCTCGTGAGCACCGGGTCGGCGCTCTGGCGGTCGCAATGTTACACTCGGTGTACTTTTCCACAAGTGACCCGCCCATGCCCCCGCCACCCGGCCGCCGTGAGCAGCGCAAAGCCGAGACCCGACAGGCGATTTCCGACGTCGCCACCCGGCTGATCATCGAGCGCGGCTTCGAAGCGGTGTCGATGAGCGAGATCGCCGACGCCGCCGGGGTTTCGCGCAAAACGGTGTTCAACTACTTCGCCAGCAAGGAACAGCTGGTGTTCGACCGTGACGAGGAAGCGCGCCAGTTGCTGCGCGAGGGCATGGCCGCGCGCACGTCGATGACGCCGCTGGCCGCCTTCCAAGGGCTGGTGCGGGAACTGCTGGACACCGGCCATCCGCTGCTGCGGATCAACGCCGGTGCGGCGTCGTTCTGGAAAACCGTGGCCCAAAGCGCCGTACTGGTGGCCCATGCGCGGCAGCTGCAGGCGCTGCTGACCGATGACCTGGCGCAGTTGATGGCTGAGTCAGCGGGGCGACCCGTCGGCGACGCCGACGCACGACTGGGTGCGACGATGCTGATGGCGTCGATGGTGGCCGCCTACGAACAGGGACTGCGCGTCCTGCCCTGCGGTGGCGATCCGCGGCAGGCAATGCTGCCGCTGATCGTGCGCGGCGCGACGGGGACGCTGGTGGCATTGGCCGATACGCCGTATACGGATCCGTCCGCGCGTCCATGACGCAATCGGGGGATGGGCACCCGCTCATTGCAAATGCTAATCTTTCTCATTTGCAGACAAGCCTGATACGCCCATGCCCCACTTCCTGCCCCGCCGCAGCATTCTGTGCCTGGCGACGACACTGGCTTTTGCCATCCCCGGATACGCCGCCGACGCCCCGCCCAGCCGCGTGCAGGAGCTGGACAAGGTGGAGGTGCGTGGCCGCGCACAGACGTTGTACCGGGTGGATGACGCGGCTGTCGGCACCCGCACCGATACACCGCTGGAACTGGTGCCGCAGTCCATCCAGGTACTGCCGCGCGAGCTGATCGACGACCAGGCTGCACGCCAGGTGACCGATCTCTATCGCAGCATCAGCGGCATCAGCTACTTCAGCTATGCCGGGGTGACCCTGCGTGGCTTCCGCCAGGAGAACGTGCTGTATGACGGCCTGCGGGGCGACCCCTATGCGGGATTCTCGGTACCGCAGTTGTTCAACATCGAGCGGGTGGAGGTGCTGAAGGGACCGGCCGGCGCGCTGTACGGGGGCGGCGACGCTGGTGGCGTCATCAACTATGTGACCCGCAAGCCGAAAGCCACTGCCGAACGCCGCGTTGAACTGCAGATGGGAAACAAGGATTTCCGCGCCGGCTCGATCGAAGGTACCGGGCCGTTGAATGCAGCCGGCACGGTGCGCTACCGCGCCGGCCTGTATGGCGACAACGAGCAGGGCGTGCGCTGGAACACCGACAGTGAAAGCGTGATCGGCGATGCCTCGCTGGCCTTCGACGTGGGCGACACCGGCGAGCTGGTGCTGCAGTTCACCGACATTGCCCAGAACCTGGGCGGCAATCGCCTGCGCGGTGTTCCGGTCGATGACAGGGGCAATTTCCTGACCGACCGCCGCTGGAACCACAACGAGGCCAGCGACTTCTTGGACATGCGGGCCAAGGTGGCGCTGGCACAGTACCGTTTCGCGCCGCGCGACAACCTGGACGTGGATATTGCCGCGCGCTGGTTCAGCAACAACGAACACCAGATGTACCACGAGCCGATGGGCCTGATCGACCGCGACCGCGATGGCGTGGCCGAATGGATGACCCGGCAGCTGCGCAACCAGATCCGCGACAACGAGGCGTTCACCGCCAACGCCAATGCGGTGTGGCGGGTAAGCACCGGTCCGGTGAACCACAAGGTGCTGTTCGGTGCGGACGTATACCAGCTGGATGCGGACTTCACCGCGCAGACCGCCAACAGCGCCGACCTCGCGCGCGGCGCCGGCCCGGTGCGTGGCATCGACCTGTTCAATCCGGTGTATGGCGCCAGCACCTGGCACGATCACAACCTGTCCAGCCTGCCCTGGCGCAGCACCAGCACGCGCAGCAGGCGTTATGGCGGTTACCTGCAGGACGAGCTGGCCCTGACCCCGCGCTGGCACGTGCTGGCCGGCCTGCGCTGGGACGGTTTCAAGGACGACGACCGCCTTGCCGGCAGCAGCGTGGATGGCAACGACATCAGCTGGCGCCTGGGCAGTACGTTCACCGTTCGCGATGGACTGAACCTGTATGCCAACGTGGCCAGCGGCTTCGTGCCGCAGTCGGCGGCCAACCAGAATTCCGCCGCAGGCGGCCCGTTCGATGCCGAGCGCAGCAGGCAGTGGGAAGTGGGCATGAAATCGCTGCTTGCCGAGCGCCTGAGCCTGAACCTGGCGGCCTACCGTATCGACCGCAGCAACATCGTGCAGGCCACTGGCGAGGTCATCAATGGAGTGAACCAGCTGGCGGCGTTGGGCCTGGTGCGCAGCACCGGCATGGAACTGGATCTTCTGGCCGACGTGACCGAGCGCTGGGTGCTGAACCTGACCTACGCCTACAACGACGCGCGGGTGAAGGACGCGGGCCCCAATGGCATCACCAATGCCTCTGGCGATCGCTTCGCCAATGCACCGCGCAACAAGCTGGGCCTGTGGACGCGCTACGACCTGCCGGCGATCAACTCGGCCATTGGCTTCGGTGCCGACTACGTGGATGAGCGCATCAGCCTGGATGGCCAGCGCGTGAAGCCGTACACCGTGTTCGACATGAGCTGGAAAACCACGTGGAAGCAGTGGCAGTTCCAGGCCAACGTCAAGAACCTGTTCGACAAGGTGTATGCCGCCAGCGGATTCATCGAGCGCAACGGCCATTTCCCGGGCGAGCCGCGCCGGGTGTATGTGCAGGCCGGTTACAGCTTCTAGGCCAGCGCTGCAGAGCAACGCGACGGGGAAGTGGCATGGCCACTTCCCCGACCGGCGTCAGCCCGAGCAGGACACCAGCATCGAGCGGGTGGCCATCTGGGTGGAGGTGAAGCCGTTCTTGTTGCCGACCGCGATGGCATTGCCCTCATCGCCATCCTTGCTGAAGACCACGTAGCCGCCCGGGCACATCTGCCCGGCCTTCTCGTAGCAACCGCTCCAGGAACTGGAGCCGCTGCAGTCGATGGAAACGCCGCGGCGGCCATCCGGGGTGACGGTCATCTTGGCGGTGGTGCAGCCGGTCAGCGTGGCGAGCAACAGCAGCGGAACGAACAACTTCATGGTGACTCCAGGGATGGGAACTGCGAATGGGCGCCAAGGCTGGAGCGCCTGGATTGCGTGAACCTTGCGCCGTCCCCGCGGCGTCATCGCATCCCTGCATGACCTGCCGGCGGCTGTGCAGGCACGCCATGTTCACGCAATGTTCCTGTAATACGGTGCCGGCGCGTGCCGAACCGCCCTTCTGCGGCCCCACCCTGCCCAAGCCCTGCTGATGCACATCCTGCTGATCGAAGACGAAGCCGAACTGGCCGCCACCCTCAAGTCCGCCCTGCAGCGCGAGCGCTATGTGGTGGACGTGGCCAATACCCTGGCACTGGCGCGGGAGGCGGCCCTGTGCGGCCTGCACGATCTGGTGCTGCTGGACCGCACCCTGCCTGATGGCGATGGCCTGGCGTTGATTTCCCCGCTGCGCGAGCGCAACCCCGGGGTGCCGATCATCGTGCTGAGCGCGCTGGGCCAGTTGCCGGACCGGATTGCCGGGCTGGATGAAGGCGCCGATGACTACCTGGCCAAGCCCTTCGCGCTGGAGGAGCTGTTCGCGCGGATCCGTGCTGCGGGCCGTCGCCCAAGCGGATTGCAGGTGGAGTCCATCAGCATCGGCCGATTGGTGTTCGACCCCGCCTCGGGCGAGGCCAGTGTGGGCGGCCAGCGGCTGGAGCTGCCGCGGCGCGAGATCCGGGTGCTGGCCGCCCTCGCACGGCGCCTGGGCCGCACCGTGCTGCGCGAATCCATCGAGATGGCGGTGTATGGCTTCGACGACGGCATCCATTCCAACACCCTGGATTCGCACGTCTCGCGCCTGCGCCGAAAACTCGCTGACGCCGATGCGGGCGTGGAGATCCACGCCATTCGCGGGGTTGGCTATCTGATGCGGGAAAGCAAGTGATGGCGCGTCGCCCGTCGTTGAAGCGACCGCTGATCGTCAAGACGCTGATCTACCAGTTGCTGGCCCTGCTGGTGGCCTTCTTCGCCCTGCTGATGGTGCTGGTGCGTGCCGACAGCGGTGGCTACTACACCATCCAGACCTTCGCACCGGTGGCGGCCGAGGCGGTGCACCGCGACCGCAACGGCGAACTGTACGTGCAGCACACGCCGGAGCTGGCGGAACTGCTGAAGCTCGTCCCCGGTGCCTGGTTCATCGCCGAGGACGAGCATGGGCACTACGTCACCTTCGGTCATGTGCCACCGGCCTATGCCTCGCTGGTCGGCGCCCTCGATGGCATCCCCTATGGCGACCTGCGCGGGCGTGATCGCAGCGATGGCCTGGCGGTGGTAGTGCGCCAGCACAGCGGACCGGCCGGCAAGCTGACCATCATGGCCCATGGCGAAACCGATTCGCTGACCATGCAGATGGCGTTGGCCGCGCACATCATCACCCTGCCGATCTTCCTGCTGCTGGCGCTGGCCACCATCATCCTGACGCCGATCATCGTGCGGCGGGCACTGGCCGGTGTCGAGCGCATCGCGCAGGAAGCCCGCAACATCTCGGCCAGCCGTCGTGGCATCCGCCTGACCGAGACCGCGGTGCCGGTGGAGATCGCGCCGCTGGTGACCGCCGTCAACGATGCATTGGGCCGGTTGGATGAAGGACACGAGCGGCA
The DNA here is from genome assembly GCF_031455455.1 of Stenotrophomonas sp. 1337. Classification (NCBI taxonomy): domain Bacteria; kingdom Pseudomonadati; phylum Pseudomonadota; class Gammaproteobacteria; order Lysobacterales; family Lysobacteraceae; genus Stenotrophomonas; species Stenotrophomonas sp. 1337. The sequence goes on from NZ_JAVDSR010000005.1 coordinate 155,214, forward strand.
ACGCCGTTTCATCGCCGCAGCGGCGCATGAGTTGCGCACGCCGATCGCGATCCTGCGGGTAAAGATCGATGCCGCGGATGATTCGACTTCGCGCAGCCTTGCCGTCGAAGTCGCGCGTCTGGCGACCCTGGCCGAGCAGCTGCTGGACCTTCACCGCATGGAAGAGGACGGTCCAAAGGAAACCCTCAACCTGGCGCGGGTTGCCAAACGGGTGGCCGCCGATCTTGCGCCCCTGCTGATCCAGTCGGACAAGACGGTGGCGGTGGCGGTGGAACCCCACTTCCCGGTGCTGGGTGAGGCTGGCGCGGTCGAACGGGTGATCTCCAACCTGGTGTTGAATGCCGCCGAGCACGGTGGCCGCCAGATCATCGTGCGGGTGCAGGGCAGCTGCCTGGAAGTGGAAGACGATGGCCCCGGCATTCCGGTGGACCAGCGCGAACGTGTGTTCGAGCCGTTCCAGCGACTGCGCCCACGCCAGACCGGCGCGGGCCTGGGACTGAACCTGGTGCGGCAGGTGATCGACCGTCACGGTGGCCATGTCACGATTCTGGATGCCCCTGGTGGCGGCGCGCTGATCCGCGTCGAATTCCCACAGCACCCGGGCGTTGTCTCTGCGCCATCGCTAGAGCAGTGAGGACGTCCGCACATCGGTGACTGCCGCCTGTCCGTGCGCTGCAGACAGCGATGACAGGCAAGGTTGCGGCAATGTTCGCTGCGCAGCATCGAATCGATGGCATCTGCGGTGCCATCGCGTTCCATCCTGACAGGAAGCCTGCACGTGACCGAAGGAGTTCCTCCACCCTCCTCTTCTACCCGATCCCGCGCGACACCAGCTACATCTGGTTTGACCGCGGCTGCGTGGAATAGACGCTCGCATGCCGATCGCGCGCGCGGACTGCCGCATTGGCCACAGTGGCTGCGCGCGATCCCTGCGGTGAAGCGTCCGAACGTGCTGATGCGCCTTTTTGCCGCGCTGTTCCTGTTGCTGCCCGGCAGTGCACTGGTGGTTTCGACGCACCACCATGCACACGCAGCCCTGACCAGCGCAGTGCTGCTCTTCGTCGTCGCACATGCCGTGCTGCACGCGCTGTCCGCATGGCGATCAACTACAGCGCGAACCCTCCCTGCTGCTCTGCGCAACGTAGACAGGCATGCAGCGTGGATGATGCTGGCCAGCGCGTGGGTCCCGCTGGTGATACATCGCGTGCACGCGCAGCCGACCAGCACACTCGCTGCCGCAGGGCTGGTGATCGGCACGCTGTGCCAGCTCTGCAGCCTGCGCATGACATCCGACCGTCTGCGCAGCGCATTGCTGGTGCTGGGCAGTGCCTTGCAGTTCATCACCGTGGCGCTGGTCATCGCCATGGAAGTGACCTGACAACCACGACAGCACCGCAAGGTTCACGCAACCCATCACCTTGAGACTCGACGGCCATCCACGCCCGGTACTCGGCGCGTGCATCTCTCCTGCCGCGAGGACCACCGATGACCTGCCCCTTCTGGATGCTGTGCGAATGAGCACGGCACCACGTAAACACCGCCGACTGCTGATGACCGCCGGTGCCGTACTGTGCACTGCCATTGCCGCCTGGTTCTGGCTCCGACCGGCACCGCCACCACCGCTGCAGCTCGCGCCCGTGGTGCGTGGGAACATCGAGCAGGTGGTGGAAGCCACCGGCACCCTCAAGCCATCACGGCTGGTAAGCGTGGGCGCGCAGGTTTCCGGACGCATCGAAACCCTGTACGTGAAGCTGGGCGACAAGGTGAAGGCAGGTGACCCGATTGCCGACATCGACTCCCGTACCCAGCGCAATGCACTGCTGAGTGCGCAGGCAGCACAGCGCACCGCACGCGCCAACCGCGATGCACTGGCCACCGATCTGCGCCAGTTCGAACTGACCCTGCGGCGGCAGCAACGGCTGGTCGCATCGCAGCTGGTTGCCCGCGCGGACTTCGACGCAGCCACCGCCAAGGTGGAGGCGACACGCGAACAGATCAAAGCGCTGGATGGGGAGATCGTGCAGCGGCAGACCGAGGTGGACATCGCGCAGACCAATCTGGAATACACCCGCATCACCGCGCCTACCGATGGCACGGTGCTGGCGGTGGTCGCCCGTCAGGGGCAGACGGTGAACGCGGTACAGAGCGCACCCACCATCGTCATGCTGGGCAACCAGGACGTGATGACCGTCTATGCCGAAATCTCCGAGGCCGACGTTGTGCACACCACGGTCGGCCAGGAAGCCTTCTTCACCATCCTTGGCGATGCGGGCCGCCGCTACAGCAGCACGCTGCGCGACATTGCGCCAGCGCCCGAATCGATCACCAACGAAGATGCATCCAGCCTCACGTCACCGGCGTTGTCCGCCGGCAGCCGTACCGCCATGTACTACAACGGCCAGTTCGACGTGGACAACAGTGATGGGCGCCTGCGCAGCTACATGACCGCCCAGGTACGCATCGTGCTCGGCCGTGCCCGCAACGTCCTGACCATCCCCTCCGCCGCGCTGGGTGCGCGGGCCGGCGATGGCAGCTACAGCGTGCAGGTTCGCGGTGCAGACGGGCGCGCCGTGGCGCGGCGCATCGCCATCGGGCTGGATGACCAGATCCAGGTGGAAGTACGCAGCGGCTTGAAGCAAGGCGAGCAGGTGGTTCTGGCTCAAGCCGGCGACGAAGACGCCGCCGCACCCGCGCAGCCCCGATGAGCGCCCCCATGAGCGAGCCTCTGCTGAGCGTACGTGGGCTGCGCCGTGAATTCGCCGCCGGCGAGCAGGCGCTGGTGGTACTGGACGGTGTGGACCTGGACATCCATGCCGGTGAACTGGTGGCCATTGTCGGCCAGTCCGGCTCGGGCAAGTCGACGCTGATGAACATCCTCGGCTGCCTCGATCGCCCCTCTGCCGGCGAATACCAGATTGCAGGACGCCAGACCGCGCAGATGTCGCCCGACGAACTGGCCGAACTGCGCCGCGAACACTTCGGCTTCATCTTCCAGCGTTACCACCTGCTGGCAGACCTGACCGCGCTGGGCAACGTGGAAGTGCCGGCGATCTATGCCGGCATGCCCTCCACCGCGCGCCACGCGCGGGCCGCCCAACTGCTGGCGCGGCTGGGCCTGGGTGAACGCATGCAGCATCTGCCCGGCGAGCTGTCGGGGGGCCAGCAGCAACGCGTGTCGATTGCCCGCGCACTGATGAATGGCGGTGCGGTGATTTTCGCCGACGAACCGACCGGCGCCCTGGATACACAGTCGGGCAAGGAAGTGATGAAGATCCTCGGCGAGCTGCATGCCGAAGGCCACACCGTGGTGCTGGTGACCCATGACATGGCGGTGGCCGAACACGCCCAGCGCATCATCGAGATCCGCGATGGTCGGATTGTCGATGATCGTGCCACGGGTGCTGGCTCGGCAGCGGGCATGGCGCCGACCGCGATGCCGCAACGCAACGATGGCATCGGCTGGCAGGCCATGCGTGATCGCTTCTCCGAGGCCTTCCGCATGGCCCTGCGCGCCATGAACGCACACCGCATGCGTACCTTCCTGACCATGCTCGGCATCATCATCGGCATCGCCTCGGTGGTGTCGGTGGTCGCGCTGGGTACGGGCGCGCGTCAGGCCATCCTGTCCAACATCTCTTCGCTGGGTACCAGCACCATCGAGATCTATCCAGGCTCCGGCTTTGGCGACCTGCACGCGGCGCGGGTGGAGACCCTTACCCCAGGTGACAGCGTGGCCCTGGCCGGGCAACCGTTCGTGGACAGTGCCACCCCTGGCGTAGCCACCACGGGTACCGCGATGCGCGGCAACCGCTCCGCCAGCGTGCAGGTGCAGGGCGTCAGCGAACAGTACTTCCGCGTGCATGGATTGAAGCTGGGCGAAGGCACCTTCTTCGGCGCGCAGGGTGTGGCTGGCTACCAGCAGGTGGCGATCATCGACGCCAACACCCGCGCGCGCTTCTTCGCCGCAGCCGAGAATCCCATCGGGCAGACCCTGCTGCTGGGCACCGTGCCGGTGCGCGTGGTGGGTGTGGTGAAGAAAGATGCCGGCGCCGCCGGCGACGCCTCGCTGCTACGGGTGTGGATGCCCTACACCACCGCCATGGCGCGGGTATTGGGCCAGAGCCATGTATCCAGCATCACCGTGCGCGTATCCGATGCGACCAGCATGGACGCGGCCGAGCAGGCCATTGCGCGGTTGCTGACCCGCCGCCACGGCAGTACCGACTTCTACATGAGCAACAACGCGCAGATCCGCCACTCGATTGAACAGACCACCGGCATCCTCACCATGATGATCAGCTCCATTGCCGCCATCGCGCTGGTGGTCGGCGGTATAGGAGTGATGAACATCATGCTGGTATCAGTGACCGAGCGCACCCGTGAGATCGGCGTACGCATGGCCGTGGGCGCGCGCCGCAGCGACATCCTGCAGCAGTTCCTGATCGAGTCGGTACTGGTGTGCCTGCTTGGTGGTGTGCTGGGCATTGGTGTGGCGTTGCTGCTGGGCACGGTGCTGGCACTGGCCGACGTGGGCTTCAGCCTGGTGTTTTCAGCGAATTCAATCATCGCAGCGTTCGCGTGTTCCAGCCTGATCGGCATCGGCTTCGGCTTCCTGCCGGCACGTCGCGCGGCGCAGCTGGACCCGGTGGAAGCGCTGGTCCGGTAATCACCGCAATTGCCTGCGGTGACGGCAGGTTCGCGCAATGTCTGCGGTGTGTACTGCAGCTACCGACGATGTCCGCACAGGAGCTGGACGATGTTTCTGAAAACAGGAAGGACTGCGCTGCTGCTGGCAGCAGCCACACAAGTGCTGGTGCTGATGCCGTATTCCGGCGATGCCCATGCGCAGCGTAGTGACCGCTACAACCCGCAGTGGAACCAAGACTATCGTGACCGCGAGCGCGATGACTGGCAGCGCCGCGAGCGGGAGCGTGACCGGGAACGTGAGCGCCGGCATGACGCCAAGACCGCGGGCGTGGTGGTGGGCGTCGTGGGCGCGGCTGTGGTGGCGGGCGTGATTGCGGCAGCAGCGAAGCGCGAGCGGGAAACACGCGAGCGCGCCGATTACTGCATGAACCGCTACGGCAACTATGACCGCCGCACCGACAGCTATCGCGACCGCGATGGCTACACCTACCCCTGCCGCTGACTCCCTCGCTCAAGGACTACATGCAATGCATATGAACAAGTACGCCCTGCTGATCGCCCTGTGCGCCGCCCCGCTGCTTGCACACGCCGCGCCCGCCGACCCGAAACAGGCCTATATCGATTCCACCTTCACCGCGATGGACAGCAACAAGGACGGTCGCGTCGACAAGGCCGAGTTTGCTACGTATCAGCAGGCACGCTTCAGCAAGCAGGCTGACTCGATCGATGCCGCGTTCGCTGCGATGGACAAGAACAAGGACGGAAAGATCAGCAAGGAAGAAGCGACCGTGGTGCCGGAAATCGCGAAGTACTTCACGGGGCTGGATACCGACGGCGATGGCTACCTGTCGCTGAAGGAGATGCAGCAGGCGATGGTGGCGGCGCAGACAGCCGACGCACCGGGCAAGTGACGGGTGCGGGGGTAATGGGAATACCCCACTGCCCCTTGCTGTGCACTATGCCAGGCGCATTGCCGGCTGCTCGCGCACCTGGTTGTCCAGTTCCTGCTGCTGACGCTGGGACTGGGCCTGTTGCCGTTCTGCACTGGCCAGCTCCAGACGCTGCAACGACTGCTCTACCGGCGTCTGCACGGCCACATCGGTGGGCATGGAAGCCCTCAGGTGTGCCGGGTCGTTCATCTCGCCCTGCACCACGAACACGTTGCGGCCCGCTGGGCTGTCCGCCGTCTGCGCGCTGAGCAGCACATGGTCGGCACGGTCCAGGTTGTTCTGCCGGGCCAGGACCATCACGCTGGCGGTCAGACGTTCACTGCTTGCATCCGGCGTGCGTCCTGCTCTGGCATCGATGCCGGCGACATGCCCGCTGACCTGCTGCAGCAGACTGTACTCGGCGTGGCCCGGGCCAATGTCCGCCAAACGCGTTGGCGAACGCTGGGGGCCTGGCATGCCATCGACCGATGCAGTGAGCGGGCTGCGGGTGATGGAGCGGTAGGGATCTTCCGGGTGGAAGTGGGTGGCCTTCTGCTGGCGCTCAAGGCGGACTTCGCGCGCGTCGTTGAGCTCGGCGATGCGGGCCGGATCGGTGATCTCGCGCAGCGAACTGTGCCCACCGCCGGAGGTGACACTGACCCACTTGCTGTCCTTTTCAAAGTACAACGCGTAGGAATTGAGGCCGCCAATGACGTTGGGGTCGACCGAGGAGCGGCCACCCAGGGCCTGGGTGACTTCATGGAAGGTCAGCGTGCCGAGGTACTGGCTCCCCTTGCTCAATCCCATCTGGGTGATCGCATCGCGGCTGGTACTTCCCACCCGCGGGAGTCCGGCCCCATCGTTGTCGAGCATGTTGGTCCAGATCTGCTCCAGCTTCTGCGGGCCACTCTTTTCCAGAGCGGCCTGGAGGAGCACGCGGGGTGTCCAGCAATTGGGATCCAGGCGATGCTGCTCGAACGCACGGTCGTGCGCGGTCATCACATCCTTGCCGGGCAGGTTCAAGGCAAGATCCGGGCGCTGCTGCTGCGACCAGTACTGCCGCAACACGAGGTCCTGCTTGAGCAGACTCTGTCCGAAGGCTTCCCATTGCCGTTCACTCAACACCGCATTGGGGAAGCGTGAACCATCGTCGTGCTGCGTTCTCGCATGTTCCTGGGCGTAGCTGTTTGCCACCCGCCCGGGCAGGCTGTCGTTGCGCACAACGCCCAACGCCAGCGTTCCATAACCGTCTGCACCGGGAAGCTGCGAGAGATAGTTCCAGTAGAGCTCCCGGTTGCCCGAATCCGCATAGGCAGTGAGGATCCTGATGTCCTTCTGGGTCAGTCCACCCATGACTTACTCCTTGAATTGTCTTCGGATCACCTGGCCTTGGTGCGTGCCAAGGCATCCCGTACCGCGTCTTCCATGCGCTTCCAGTCCTTCAGGAATGCCCGCTTGTAGTTCAAGGTGATCGAGAGCTTGTTCTCGACATCCACGAAATAGTGCGTACATCCTGCCGCCACCGGGTCGTCGAGGTCGATGACCTGATCGCCTTCCAGGCGCACGCCATCACCCCGGAACGAGGTGGTCTCGCACTTCATGAATGTGGTGAGCTGACCATCTTCGTTGCGCGCAACATACCAGTCATCTTCATAGGCCGGGTTTCGAACAGGAGGCTTGCCGTAGCGGGCCTCGTAGTCCTTTGAATAGCGGGCCATCTTCTCTTCATCGATGGCATAAGGGACCAGCCCCAGCGTCGCTGGCCGGGCAATCCGCAGGTCCAGGCGTGCCCGTGGATCACCACGTTCCACCGATCCCTCCTCGGTGATGGCCTCGTTGGACGACAGTCGCGCAAGCGACGTTTCGATTGGAATCCTGTCGATATAATTCACCGCCACCGCGATCTCCTTGCGGAAATCATTGGTCCTTGGATTAGCCCGCGCCCCCGGCAACGTCGGCGTCATGTCCGGCCATTCAATGACCAGCGAAACGCCTTCACCGGGCCAAGGCGCAATCTGGCTGTCCAGATAATTGGCGGGGATGCGGAAGGTACTCGGCCCCAGCTTCACATCCACGGGCGCGTCGGTGTAGGTGTGGCCGTTTAGGGTGCGGCCGGTCTGCGTTGCGCCAGGCATGGCGGGATTCCTTTCGTGTTCGGTGGATGGCGGTCGTGCGCAGGCACTGGCGCTCACAGCGACGGCGATTGCGAGTGCCAGGCACCGGCCGGAGGACATCGGGTGCATCGGGCCATTCCATTGCAGGGTTTGGCTCCACTATAGAAAGATTGAGATCGGTGGAACAGGCCCCCGGAATATCTCTTCAGGCATTTCGAACACTTCCGAAGTCGGCGTGACCTCGGTCCTCCGGTTCACAGACTGCTCAACGATCGAGCGACCCGGGATCCAGGTTCCGATGAATGAATCGACCAGCTTCATCCCACTCGGGCGGTGAAAGGTCCATTGATTCCGGATCGACAGCGTATTGATCCTCTGTCAGCGCCTGCAGGCTCTGCTGAATCGCTGTACGGAATGAGGAGACGTCAAAGTCCTTCGGCTTGCGTGACTGGCGACTCCAGTTGTCGACCGCGTACAGTAGAGTGGAGCTATAGGCAACCCATTGAGCGACTGCATCGAGATGGCAGACCTGCGTCCATTCAAGCTGACCAACAGCCAGGAACGCGTGTTTGGATCGGTAATAGCGCGTCAGATCGCGTGTCGCCGCCATGGATTGCAGAACGGCTTCATCGTCCAGCACACCGCCCATGCGATGCATCTCAAATCCGAAAATGAAACGGGTAACGGCGGTACCGAACTCCTGGGCGGCCAGATCCTTCTGCAGGTGCGCTTCTACCCGGTTGATGTCGATCCGCCAAAGTCCTTGACTGGCATCGAAACGCCATCCCTCCCTGAGGGCAGTGGCTTCGAAACATCCAGTTGACCAGGTTATCCGGTGCTGGAATTCCATCGGGGAATGTTCCTCTGCGATCCGTGCAAGGGCTACAAGAGGCAGCGCGTCGGCTTTGCCGGGAAAATGCCCCGCAACTTACTGGTCTCGGGTCAGGCGAAGATTACCGTCGGAGGGAAGCAGCACGCGGTACACCTGACGCTCGCCCGCGCCCAGCGTCAGATTCTGCGAGGTGGAAATGTTCGGGCAGAGACCACCGCCCGTTTCCAGTTTGAGGAAGTAGGCTCCCGGAACAACATGGAGCGTGGCTGCCTCGCCCTGCCTGATTGCCATCACCTTCTCGTTGTTGAGAGAGATGTCATGCGAGCAACCGGAGCCAAAGTAACCTTTGTCACGGCTGATATAGATCGTCGCCGAGCGCTCAGCAGACTTCTGCAAGTACTGCGGCAGGTAGACCCGCTCGGAAGGGATCGGTTTGGCCTGGGCCTCCGTCACTGGCACCGTAGAGCATCCGGCCAGCGAGAAAAGAGCGGCTGCAAATGTCAGCGCTACGACGTTCCTCATCCATTTCCCCAGATCGTTTTCCCGGAGTTTACCTGAGAGTCCAGCGGATCAGAGGGCGGGGAGCACGGGTTCACCGCCCTCATCCTGTCCGTGGCAATGCGCCGGCAAGTCAAGGGACAAGACAGCGCTCTACCTGCAACGACAATGCTTCACAGGCGTCGAACAGACCATCGACCAGCGCCGCCGATGGATAGCAGCCCGGATCGTCATTCTCCCGGGCTACGTGTGCGGCGTGCAACATGGCGGTGAGCGCGGTGATGCCCGAGGCACTGCGGGTGGCCAAGGCCAAGTCGAAAGCGCGACCGGGCGTGAGGCGGTTTTCGGACCACGGTGTGCCGTCCGCACGATGGCCTTTGCCGTGGCCTTGCAGGAACGTGAAGAACGCAGAGGGAGACGCGGACTCGGCGACATCGCTGAGTGCGTCTTCCATCTTTTCGGCGAGAGCATTGGGAAGATCGCGCACGGCATCGCCGAGCAGCGCGTGCAGACGGGGATAGTCGGGAAGCAGGTCAGACATGGCGGCAACCTCACGGTGTGGCCACCTGCAGATGCAAGGTGGCGGACGGTGCGGGTTGGCGTGCCGGATACGTACCGCTAAAGCCGGCGGATCGAGAGATCCCCACGCACCGCCCGCCATGGACTGGCAGACGGTGCATTGTCGTGATTGCAGTTGTGCCTGCAAGCACGACCGGTAGCGGTACGTAAGTTCGGGACGCCAATCCCGGCCTAGGCAGGTGCCTTGGCGAGGCCATGGTTGACTCGTTGCGACGGCGATGAAAAGCAAGGAAAGCTTGTATCAGTGCGTACTTGCGGATGTTGCGTCATGAGATGCCGACTTGCGCATTGAATGGCGCACTTTGCATACCAGAAACCGCTGAGGATCTGGACGGGCCATACGCAGCGTGTTGTCAAAAGCGACACGTACCGCGCGAAACGCTGCGAGATACGGGCACAACTATCCTCAATGCGCAGAACGTCGCAATCTGCCCCGTCTGCGCTTGGTGTGTCGACCCGCCAAGGTGTCGTGGATACTTACAGAAAACGCTTCCACCGCAAGGGCTCAAAGGCCACCAAGTGACGCGCTTACTCCACGGCCATCAAGTCCGCTACCGCTCATGTCAGTAAGGTCGCCTGCTTCAATCGATTTGGAGCTGACCGTGAAATTCACTTCCTGGCGCAACATTCTCGTCGCCGCTGGTGTGGCTATCGCACTCTCTGTGGTGGCCTACAAAGACCATCATCGCCATGCCCTTACCGACGGGCTCGACGGGCGGGATGCCGTGGGCCTGGTCACCGAAGTCACCTGGGACGAGCGAAAGGGGCGAGAGAACAATTTCGTCCTGAATGTCGAGTTCGAAACTGAAGACGGCCAGGAGCGGGTGGAGAAGATTGCGGTATCCAACAGGCTCGGCAATCAGATGCGCGCTTCCGACGAGGCCGAGGAGATTGATATCCGCTATTACCTCCACGATCCGTCCGTGGCGGTGGCCGCCGGAGATACTGATAATTCACTGCTGATGCTATGGCTGGCCATTGCCTCAGGACTGGTCGCGCTGGGCCTGGCCACGGCGCGGCTCGTCGAGGGGCGGAAGGTTCAACGCGCCTGAACCAACGCTCTTGAATCGTCAGCGACCGCTCGTAGGTCGCTGCGACAGGTGGGCTCTACCTTGCCCCCGGACGTCCTGTCCGAGACCGTCAAGCGCGCCAGATCTACGACAAGGCCAGGCCGCCTTCAAGCGAGGCTCAGTGCTGGTGAAGAGGCGCCGCATGACGACGGAATGGGCCAACTTCTGCGGGTACGCATTGCCGTAGACATCCGAATGGCCCCGCAGGCTCTCACGCCTCAATCATCTGCGCCGCCATCGGAAAATAGCCATGGGGCAAGGCATTCTGAATGTGTGATCCAGCGCTCATACCTTGGCATGAAGGGTCGAGACCTTGGAGCCCAACCGATGCGGGTCGTATAGTCAGATGACGCAGAGCAATGGAGCGCCGGTGAACATCGTCTCGCAAAGCCCCGAATCACCGGGTCGCATGGATGAAGGCCATGGAAATGAACAGTCAGCGAGACCAAGGCTGTCGCGCCTGCCCCCAGGTCTGGCGCAAGGCGCCGTGTCCCACAACCGAACCCCGTGTCGGGCCCACAGGCGATCACGCCAGCCCTGTCGGCGGTTACACGCTTTGAGAACCATGCTCCGTAGTCGCCCTGTACAAGCCTACCCCCGTAGTACTTCAATCAGCGACATGGACCGCTCATGCTGAAATTTCTTCCAGCCCTTCCACACGTGGCATTGATCGCGTTGATCACCCTGGCCGTTCCGGGCTGCAACAAGGAACGCTCATACCCGGTCTATCGCGAGAATCCCGCACCCAAGGATGCGCTGCCGATTGTGATCCGGGTGGACGATGCTCCCGTGGAGATGCCAATTCCCACGGTCCTCGTCTCCTACGAGATAGACCCGCTCTGCCTCCCGCCGATCAACAACTACGAGGGCGTGCAGTACGCCCCGCAACGGCAGTCAGTTGAGTTTCCGGTGCAACGCGTCAGTGCAACCGAGTTCCGCAGCACAGTGTTCAAAGATGCAATGGAGGTTGCTGACTATTACGGGCGCGGACCATGCAGATGGACGCCAAGCTTCGTACAGGCCTCGTTCGCCCTCATCGTCGACGGCCGATCAATCAAAGCCTCTGTTCCCGCGTTCTTCCCAAAGATCGAAGTTGAAGGACGCGCCATTACATACGTAGAGAAGGCACTAAAACCCGTGTTCCCAGGGCAGACACCTGAGCGAGCGAACAGCAAGTCCCACACTCTGTTCCAGAAGCTCACACAGGATGAACGCCAGAAATATTTTCCTGTAGAGATCTCCCAAAGGATTGAAGGAGACGTTCCATGAATCCAATAACGAACGCTACACTCTCAAACGCAGCCTACGAAACCCCTTCTTCAGACGGCGACTTTGTCACCATTGCGGGAATCGAGTACGAGGTCCTGGCCACACGGAATTCCAGCACCGGATATCAAGGGACCGTGTATCGCAACATTGAGTCCAAGGAGATCATCGTCGCCCATCGAGGCACTGAGTTCGATCGGCAGGCATTGATTGACGGCGGCATCGACGCTGCGATGGTCACCGCTAAAGTCAACGCACAGCTCGGCGATGCCCTTGCATTGACCAAACAGGCGGTCAAACAGGCTGAAGAAAATGGAGATGGCCCAGTGTACGTCACCGGCCATTCACTGGGTGGCGCGCTCGCACAGATCGCTGCACACCATTACAACCTCCCTGGCGATGCCTTCAATCCTTACGGTGCTGCCGGGTTGGCGTACCGCATGCCCGAAGGCCAACCCGCCAATGCGGCGCCCTTCACCAACCATGTGATGGCAGGCGACCTGGTCAGCGCTGGCGGCCCGCACTACGGCAAGGTTGAGATGTACGCGCTCCCGAAGGAACTCGAGGTTCTTCGCAATGCCGAGCAGGGCCAACGCGTCGCGTCCCTCATAGCACCCGGATTGAGGAGCGGCCACGCCATCTCCGCTGCCGTGGCGGTCCAGCTGGGTGACTCCCATCGAATGGTTCATTTCCTTGACCGCATGACCGACAAGGGGCCAGTGCAGTCCGTGTTGGATGACCCCAATGCCCGGGTTACAGATCCTGAAGACCTGCGCCGGATTGCCGACTATCGCAGTGACATCCATCAACTGCGCGCGGGAGTCACGGTGCTTGCAGGCGGTGGACCTGGCCTCCTGCGCGACGGGATCAATTACCTGCGTGGCACCGAGGATGCAGGCGCATACGCTCGCCGCGAGGCCGAAGCGGAGCAGCAGCCCCGCATTGCGCTCAAACCCGGTGAGCGAATGGCACAGGACGCAACTGACAAGGGCTCTCCCTCTCTCAGCAATCCGGGCTTCTCTCCCAAGAGCCCGTTGCAGCAAAGCATCGAATCCACCTTGGACAAGGCAGGCTTGGATCCCAGGAAGGAAGGCCACCCCGACCATTCGCTCTACCGGCAGATTCGCGACGGCGTATCCGCCGTGGATGCCAAGCACGGGCGCAGCTTCGATGAAACCAGTGAGCGGGTAACAGCCAGCTTGCTGGCAACGGCCAAGAGCAACCGCCTGGAGCGCGTGGATCATGTGGTACTGGGCAACCCGCCCAGCAACGAGTCTGGCCCGCGCATGTTCGTCGTGCAGGGCGAACTCAACAACCCGGCACACCTGCGCGCATCGGTGGCGGTCAGCGAGGCGGTCAGCACGCCCGTAGAGCATTCGCTTGCCAAGGTCGAGCAAGTTTCGCAGGCTCAGCAGGTCGCGCAGCACGACCACGCCCAGGAGCAGACGCAAGCAGCGATGCGCATGGGCTGAATGCAGTCATTCGAAGGCGGTGTGGATCGATACTCCTCCCGGCAGAATTCATCAGCGAAACACCCATCTGATAGTCAAACTCAGAGTTACTTAAGGTGACCTGCTGGCGAAAACCGACGTTCCTGTAGAGCCGTGGACGAGGGTACCTCAGCTTCCTGTAAAGTCGCGCCAACAGAGCGAGCTTTCGCGCTGGGACAGGTCTTTTCTACAGGGAGGGAAGCATGTATCGCAGAACCGCATAGGTGCGATCAACGGAATGCGCGCCGTGGGCGTCATGGTTGACGAAAAGATGACCGCCCATCTCAACACTGCTGAAACGGTGACGTTTGCCTTGAAGCCAGGTCGGCATCTGATGACCGCAACGGTGCTTGAGGCCTCCGGCCTGTGCGCGCTGGGCGTGACCAAGGCTGCGATCGCCAGGCAACGCTCCATCGAGATCCTCGTGGATGTGGACACCACGCGGAAGTATCGGCTTTCCTATCCGACGGTTGATTCTTCTCCGGTGATCGAGCCTGCGTTCTGACGACATTGTGTCGTTGCTGCACAAATGCAAACGCCCCTTTCGGGGCGTTTTTGCATTCTTGGCGGAGAGAGTGGGATTCGAACCCACGGAAGGTTTAACCCTTCGCCGGTTTTCAAGACCGGTGCCTTAAACCGCTCGGCCATCTCTCCGTATCGGCCCAGCCTGCTGGCCGGGCACGCATTCTCGCACGGCCGGGCGATTTGCCCAAGACCGTTGTTCCGTCGGGCCTGGACTCAGCCCGCGTCCACCGCCAACGCACCCAGCGCACTGGCCTTGATCCGCTCCTTGGCTTTCTCGCAGGCGCCACCGCAATCCAGGCGCGAGGCCTCCAGCTGCGGCGGCAGGTGCTCGGCCAGGAAGTCGATGAATACCCGCACCGCCGGCAGCAGGCCGCGACGCGAGGCGAACACGGCATGGCACACGCCCTGGGGCAGCGACCAGTCCGGCAGCACCACTTCCAGCTCGCCGTTGCGCACGGCGTCGGCGCAGACGGTTTCCGGCAGCATGGTAATGCCGAAGCCGTCCTTCACCATGCTCTGCAGCAGCGGGAAGTCGAAACCGGCCACGCGCGGCTGCAGGTCCACCCGGCGCACCGCGCCTTCCGGCCCATGCAGTTCCCAGCGCTGGCGCGCTTCGTCCTCGCTGATGCTCAAGGTGACATGGTTCGCCAGCTCTTCCGGGTCCTTCGGGCGGCCCGCACGGTCCAGGTATTTCGGGCTGGCCACCAGCAGTTCCTGCACCTGGCCGAAGCTGCGCATCACCAGGCTGCCGTCGTCATCCAGCCGCGAGCGCACGCGCAGGGCCACGTCGTAGCCTTCATTGATGATGTCCACGCGGCGGTTGCTGATGTTCAGCTGCAGCCGCACCTTCGGGTACTGCTCGAGGAACTTGGGCAGCAGCTTGGGCAGCTGCATCTGCGCCAGCGACACCGGCACGCTGGCGCGCACCAGGCCGCGCGGCTCGGCGCTTAGGCGGTCCACCACCTCGCGCGCGGCCTGCGCCTCGGCCAGCATGGTCTGGGCGTGGCGGTGCACGCTGGTACCGACGTCGGTAACGGCGAAGCGGCGCGTGGAGCGCTGCAGCAGGCGCACGCCCAGGTCGGTTTCCAGCTGGCTGATACGGCGGCTCAGGCGCGACTTGGGGATGCCCAGTGCGCGCTCGGCGGCGGCGAAACCGCCGTGGTCGACCACCATCGCGAAGTAGTACAGATCATTCAGGTCATGCATACCCGAGTTCCATTGATAGAACAATACGTGGCATTCAACCACCTTTATCCCGTCGATGCAACAACCTATCGTTCTCTCCGTCGGCGGCAAGCCCGCCACCTCTCCCGAACATAGGTACTGCCATGAAGCTTCTGCACATCGACGCCAGCGTGCTTGGCGACAACTCCGTCTCCCGCCACCTGACCGCCGCCGTGGTGGCCCAGTTCAAGCAGCAGATCGACGGCCTGCAGGTTGATTATCGCGATCTTGACGCCAATCCGGTACCGCATCTGCGCAGCGGGTCGCTGGCCAAGACCGACCCGGCCGAGGCCGCTGATGCTGAACAGGTGCTCGAGCAGTTCCTGGCCGCAGACATCGTGGTGATCGGTGCGCCGATGTACAACTTCAGCGTGCCCTCCACCCTGAAGGCCTGGATCGACCGCGTGGCGGTGGCCGGGCGCACCTTCAAGTACACCGAGAACGGCCCGGTGGGCCTGGCCGGTGGCAAGCGGGTGATCGTGGTCAGCAGCCGTGGCGGCATCTATACCGATTCGCCGGCGGATTTCCAGGAGCCCTTCCTGCGCCAGACGTTTGCCTTCTGGGGCATCAACGACATCGAGTTCGTGCGTGCCGAGGGCATCGCCTATTCGCCGCAGCATCGCGAAGACGCCATTGCCGGTGCACTGGCAGCACTGCCGTCGCATGAGCCGGCAGAAGTGGCTGCGGCGTAACGCGTTCCAGCATTCGGCGCCTCTCTCCCTCGTCTGGGCGCTGAACGCGGGCCGGGATTCCCTCCCCCATCCCGGCCCACCCTGGCGGCCCTGCTTTTGCGGGGCCGTTTTTTTTTGCCACCATGGGGCGATGAACTACATCGTGATGGCTGCGCACCGCAGCGAATTTCCGCACCCGATCACCCTGCACCGTGGCCAGGCACTGGTGGTGGGCGAACGTTATGAGGGGCCCGAGGGTTGGGAGGACTGGTTTCTGTGCGAGGCCGAGGGACAGCAGCCGGGGTTCGTGCCGGCGCCGGTGATCGGTCGCGATGCGCAGGGTGGCGCGTTTGCCACGGAGGATTACTGCGCACGGGAGCTTGATGTGGACCCGGGGCAGCACCTGCGCGGCGTGCGCACGCTCAATGGGTGGGCGTGGTGTGTGCCGGCGGCTGGCGAGGCCGGTTGGGTACCGCTGGAGAAGCTGCGCATAGCAGGTTGATGGATTGCGGCATCCACGCATGGCGTGGATCTACTGCAAAGCCCTAAGCCCCAGCGCCTGGATGCAGCATCGCGTCAGTAGATCCACGCCATGCGTGGATGCCACGCCGCGTCAGTAGATCCACGCCATGCGTGGATGCAGCACCGCGTCAGTAGATCCACGCCATGCGTGGATGCGGTGCCGACATGGCCGGCACCCATCAAAAGGCCGCCGGGCATGGCCCGGCGCTACCGGCTGATCAGCCGATGGTTTCGATGCCGCCCATGTACGGGCGCAGGGCTTCTGGCACGGTGATGCTGCCGTCGGCGTTCTGGTAGTTCTCCATCACCGCGATCATCGCGCGGCCTACGGCCACGCCCGAGCCGTTCAGGGTGTGCGCCAGCTCCGGCTTGCCGGTGGCCGGGTTGCGCCAGCGGGCCTGCATGCGGCGGGCCTGGAAGTCACCGCAGTTCGAGCACGAGGAAATCTCGCGGTAGGTCTCCTGCGACGGCAGCCAGACTTCCAGGTCGTAGGTCTTGATGGCCGAGAAGCCCATGTCGCCGGTGCACAGCAGCACCTTGCGGTACGGCAGGCCCAGCTTCTCCAGCACCACTTCGGCGCAGCGGGTCATGCGCTGGTGTTCGGCGTCGCTGTCTTCCGGGCGGCAGATCGAAACCAGCTCGACCTTCTCGAACTGATGCTGGCGGATCATGCCGCGCACGTCGCGGCCACCGCTGCCGGCTTCGGAACGGAAGCACAGCGAATGGGCGGTCATGCGCAGCGGCAGGCGCTCGGCGTCGAGGATCTCGTCGCGGGCGATGTTGGTCAGCGAGATTTCCGAGGTCGAGATGAGGTAACGCTTCTGCTCACCCAGCTGGGTGATGAACATGTCCTCTTCGAACTTGGGCAGCTGGCCGGTGCCGTACAGGCTGTCGGCGTTGACGATCACCGGCACGTTGGTTTCCTGGTACTCGTGCTCGCCGCTGTGCAGGTCGAGCATGAACTGGGCCAGGGCGCGATGCAGGCGGGCGATCGGGCCACGCAGCACGGTGAAGCGCGAACCGGACAGCTTGGCGGCGGTCTCGCCGTCCAGCCACTTGTTGCGGGCGCCCAGTTCGACGTGGTCGAGCACCTTGAAATCGAACTGGCGCGGGGTACCCCAGCGCGACTGCTCGACGTTCTCGCTCTCGTCGGCGCCGGCCGGCACGTCATCGGCGGGAATGTTCGGGATGCCCATGGAGATCGTGTCGATCTTCTCGCGCAGCTCGTCCAGAGCCACTTCCGAGGCCTTCAGCTCATCGGCGAACGCGGCAACCTCGGCCATGATGGCCGAAACGTCCTCGCCCTTGGCCTTGGCCTGGCCGATGGCCTTGGAACGGCTGTTGCGCAGGCTCTGCAGCTCCTGGGTACGCACCTGGATGCGCTTGCGATCGGCCTCCAGTGACTCCAGGGCAGACACGTCGAGCTCGAAGCCGCGGCTGGTGCGCAGGCGTTCGGCGAGGTCGGCGGGCTGGTGGCGGAGCAGGGCTGGATCAAGCATGGCAGGCGTCGTGGTGGGTAACAGGAACGGGATTATCGCCTGTTATACGGAATTCTGCCGCCCGGTTCATTCCGGCCGTGGCAGAATCGAGGCATTCCGTACTGGTCTGGTCCATGTCTGCTCCCCGTCCGTCGCCTGCCAAGTCGTTCACCGTGAATATCCCGCGCAACGCCCTGAAGATCGCCGGCATCGCCTTCGGCGTGGGCATCCTGCTGTTCGTGCTGGTCTGGCTGACCGGACGCGACAAGGAATTCTTCCGTGCCGACCCGGCCGCGCAGACGCCGCAGGAAACTGCCCAGGTGGAACCGCTGCCCGAACCCCTGGCCGCAGCGGCCGGTTCCAGCGACATGCCAGACGCCAAGCCGGCCCCGGTGCCGGACGAAGAAGATGCGCCGAAGCTGGTGGAAACCGCCCCGCCCCCGCCACCGGCCACGGTTGAACCCGCTCCGGCCGCGCCGGGCACTGCGGCACCGGCTACCGCCAATGCGCAGCCGATGCCGATTGCCGGCCAGTCGCCGCCGCCAGCCTACCCGGCCGCCGCCCTGCGACGCGGTGAAGCGGGCAGCGTGGTGGTGCGAGTGGAGGTGGACGCCACCGGCTACCCGAACAACGTGACTGTGATCCAGCGCAGCGGTTCGCGCGAGCTGGACCGTGCAGCGACGGACGCGGTGCGTCGCTGGCGCTTCAGCCCGGCAGTCAGCAATGGCCAGCCGGTACCCGGCAGCATTGAAGTGCCGTTCGACTTCAAGCCGCAGTAACTGAACGCTTCCCCGCAGAAAAGCTGAACCTTGCAGGTTGCGTTGACGCAATGCTGACACGCTTCGACGCCGCCTCGGGCAACACTCTGGGCGTCGTTACTGACGTGAGGAGTTTGCGATGACTGCCACCACCCACGAGAACCTTCATTCGCCGCAACTGCAGCAGGATGGCGCGCTCGAGCCGCGCTCGACCTCCCCTTGGCTGTGGCTGGCCTTGATCGTGGCGATGTTCGCCGCGGCACTGGTCTGGCTGCGTTTCTCCAGCCATGACGACGTTGCGCCTGCACCGGTAAGCGAGCGCATGCTGCCGGCCACGGAAACGCCGGTTGCCGCCACGCCCGCCCCGGCTGCGCGACAGGCCGTGCCCGCGCAGAGCGAGCGCAAGGCAGCCCCGGCCGTACGCAACCGTGAGGCGCGTCCGCTGGCGAGCAACAGCAAGCCCAGCTATCCGGCCGTCGCGCTGCGCAGTGGCGTGCAGGGCAGCGTGGTTGCCAGCTTGAACGTGGATACGCGTGGCAACGTGACCGACGCTGCGATCGTGTCGCGCAGTGGTGAGCGCAGCCGCGACCTGGACCGTGCCGTGCTGAACACCGTGCAGGGTTGGAAGTTCGAGCCGGCCATGCACCAGGGCCGTGCGGTGGCGAGCGTGGTACGCGTGCCGGTGGATTTCCGTACCGAACAGCGTTGATCGCCGGCTGACGCCTGAAATGAAAACGGAGGCCTCGGCCTCCGTTTTTTTTGCGCGCGCGTTGGGATTCCGCCGGGCATGGCCCGGCGCGCGCAGCGGCGCCGGGACTACCTCAGGCCAGGTTGAAGCCGGCGCTGCGTGCGAGTCCGTCGAAATCAGGGAAGGACGTTGCGACGTTGGCGATGTCGTTGATGCGCACTTCGCCATGGCTGATCTGGCCGGCAATGGCGAAGGCCATCGCGATGCGATGATCACCGTGGCTTTCGATGGTGCCACTGCCCAGCGATACGCCGCCGTGCAGGGTGGCGCCATCTTCGGTTTCGTCCACCTGCATGCCCAGCGCGCGCAGGCCGGTCGCCATCGCAGCCAGGCGATCGGATTCCTTCACCCGCAGTTCGGCGGCGCCGGTCACCACGGTCTGGCCTTCGGCAGCAGCAGCGGCCACGAACAATGCCGGGAACTCGTCGATCATGTCCGGCACCAGCTCCTCGGGAATGCGCGCACCCTTCAGCGGCGCGTAGCGCACCAGCAGATCGGCCACCGGTTCGCCGCCCTGCTCTGCCGGGTTCTGTTCGGTGATGTCCGCGCCCATCAGGCGCAGCGCGTGCAGCAGGCCGGTACGGCGCGGATTGAGGCCGACCTGCTTCAGGCGCAGTTCGGAGCCGGGAATGATGCTGGCCGCGACCAGGAAAAACGCGGCCGAGGAGAAGTCGGCCGGCACCACGATATCGGTCGCGCGCAGGCGCTGGCCACCACGCAGGCGGGCCTTGCCTGGCGAGAACGCGATGTCCACGCCGAACGCGGACAGCATGCGCTCGGTGTAGTCGCGGGTCGGGTGCGGTTCGGTCACGCTGGTTTCGCCGTGCGCGTACAGGCCGGCCAGCAGCACCGCGGACTTGATCTGCGCACTGGCCACCGGCGAGGCAAAGTCGATGCCGTGCAGCGTCTGCCCGCCATGCACGTGCAGCGGCGGCGTGCCGTCTTCCTCGGTGTCGATCTTCGCGCCCATCTGCGACAGCGGACCGGTGACGCGGCGCATCGGACGGCCGGACAGCGATTCGTCGCCGACCAGCGTGCAGTCGAATGCCTGACCGGCCAGCAGGCCGGCCAGCAGGCGCATGCCGGTGCCGGCATTGCCACAGTCGAGCGGTGCGCTGGGTGCCTGCAGGCCATCGATGCCGACGCCGTGCACGACGCGCTGCGACGCACTGGGGGTTTCGATGCGCACGCCCAGCTGGCTGAAGATGCGCGCGGTGGCGCGGGTGTCTTCGCCTTCCAGGAAGCCTTCGATATGCGAGGTGCCATCGGCCAGCGCGGCGAACATCACCGAGCGGTGCGAGACCGACTTGTCGCCGGGAATGGTCAGGCTGCCCTGCAGGGGCTGGCCCTTGCGGGCGATCCAGTGCTGCGCGTTGCTCATCGTTGAATGGTTCCGTAAACGCCGGCTCGCCGGCGGTGCATCAGGGGCGGCGGCCGCAGCCGCCGCAGCAGGGATCAGGGCACGGCTACCGGATAGGAGCCAAGCACCTTGATCTGCGCCGAGTGCGCTTCCAGTTCGGCCAGTGCGGCCTGCATCGGCGCGTCGTCGATGTGACCGGCCAGGTCGATGAAGAAGCCGTATTCCCACTTGCCGTGGTGCGAGGGACGCGACTCGATGCGGTTCATGCTGATGCCATGGCGCGCGAACGGGCTGAGCACATCGAACAGCGCGCCGGGCTTGTCATGGATGAACACCAGCACCGAGGTACGGTCATGGCCGGAGGTCGGGAAGATGTTGCGACCCACCACCAGGAAACGGGTGGTGTTGTCGGCATCGTTCTGGATCGGCTTGGTGACGACCTTCTTCAGGCCGTACACATGGCCGGCGCTCTCGCCGCCAATGGCCGCGGCATCGTCGGCATTGCGCGCACGGCGCGCGCCTTCGGCGTTGCTGGCCACCGGGATCTTCTCGGCCTTGGGCAGGTTGGCGCGCATCCATGCCGAGGTCTGCATGAACGACTGCGGATGGCCGTAGACGCGTTCGATGTCCTCGATGCGGCCACTGCGCGACATCAGGTACTGCTGCACGCGCAGTTCCACTTCGCCGCAGATCTTCAGGTTGGAGGTAAGGAACATGTCCAGGGTGATCTGGATGGTGCCCTGCCCCGAGTTTTCCACCGGCACCACGCCGAAATCGGCGTTGCCCGCTTCCACTTCCTGGAACACTTCTTCGATGCTGGCCATCGGCAGGCCCAGCGCCGAGCGGCCGAAGTGCTTGAGCACGGCCTGCTGGCTGAAGGTACCTTCCGGACCGAGGTAGCCGATCTTCAACGGCTCCTGCTGGGCCAGGCAGGCCGACATGATTTCGCGGTAGACGTGCACCAGCAGCTCATCGCTGAGCGGGCCTTCGTTGCGATCCACCACCATGCGCAGCACCTGCGCCTCGCGCTCGGGGCGGTAGTAGTCGACGGCGGCGGCGAGCTTGCCCTTGGCCTTGCCGACCTGGTGGGCGAACTGCGCGCGTTCGGCGATCAGGCTCTGGATGTCACGGTCGATCTGGTCGATCTTCGAACGCACATCGGCCAGTGCCAGTGGCGCCAGGGTCGGCACCGCGGTTGCCTTCGACTTGCCCTTGGGCTTGGAAGTGGCGCTGTCCTTGGCCGGCTCGGCCTTCTTCGACGCCTTCTTGCTGGGTTTGCTTGCCATCGGAATTCCTTGTTGCGGGGCGCGCACCCGACGATGCGCGCCGTTCATTGCTCAGCCGTGACGCTGCTGGAAATCGGCCATGAAGGCGACAAGCGCCTCCGCCCCGGCCAGCGGCATGGCGTTGTAAAGCGAGGCGCGGATGCCACCGACCACCTTGTGACCCTTCAGCGCCAGCAGGCCGGCGGCCTTGGCATCGGCGACGAAACGGGCATCGAGGTCGGTGTTGGGCAGGAAGAACGGGATGTTCATCCGCGAGCGCGCCGAATGGGCGACCTCGTTGCGATAGAAGCCGCCGGAGGCATCGATGGCGCCGTACACCAGCGCGGCCTTGGCGGCGTTGCGCTTGGCGAACTCGACCACGCCACCTTCGGCCAGCATCCACTTGAACACCAGACCGGCCAGGTACCAGTTCCAGGTGGGCGGGGTGTTGAGCATGGAATCGCGGGCGACGTGCGAGCGGTAATCGAAGATGTCCGCGCGTGGCTGGCCACTACGCTCCAGCAGGTCGCGACGGATGATCATCACCGCGATGCCGACCGGGCCCAGGTTCTTCTGCGCACCGGCATAGATGACACCGTAGCGGCGCACGTCCAGCGGCTCGCTGGCGATGGACGAACTGAAGTCGGCCACCAGCGGCACGTTGCCGGTCTCGGGCACATCACGGAACTCGACGCCGTGGATGGTCTCGTTGGCAGTGATGTGCACGTACGCGGCATCGGGAGAGAGCTGCCAACCGGCGCGCTCGGGCAGCTGGCGATACCCTTCGGCCTCGCTGCTGGCGGCGATGTTGACGTCCACATAGGGGCTGGCCTGCTTGACCGCGGTCTTGCCCCAGTGGCCGGTGACCACGTAGTCGGCACGCTGGCCGGGGCTGGCGAAGTTGAGCGGGATCAACGCCTGCTGGGTGGTGGCACCACCGGGCAGGAACAGCACCGCATAGTCCTCGGGAATGTCGAGCAGGCGACGCAGGTCGGCCTCGGCCTCGGCGGCCACGGACATGAACTCCGGACCGCGATGGCTCATTTCCACGATGGAGGCACCGCTACCGTGCCAGTCCAGCATTTCCGCCTGCGCCTGGCGCAGGACCGATTCCGGCAACGTTGCAGGGCCGGCACTGAAGTTGAACGCGCGCGTCATGGCACACCTGTGGGGCAAGACCCCTAGTATGCCGCACTGCACCAGCCTTGCGGCCTTGTGGCGCAAGGGAAATTTGGTTGCATCCGTATCCATTGCCGCGGCGGCACTGGTAGTGCCGGCCGCTGGCCGGCAACTGCAATCACCTTGGTTCACCGAGGTTGCCGGCCAGCGGCCGGCACTACCCAAAGCGGGTTGGTCCGGGCGGTAGCGCCGGGCCATGCCCGGCGGAACCAATTCAGCGCGCGCCGAACCAGAGCAGCAGGCTGAGCACGGCTGCCAGCAGCAATGCACTGCCCAGCAGCCACGGCCAGCGCCGCACCCGACGCGGGGCGACCGGCACCACCGGTGCCTGTTCGGCTTCGTCGCTGCCTTCGTCATCGGCCAGTGGCGGTCGCCGGCGCGGGTCGTGCGGCACTTCCAGCACGAACCGGTGCTGACCGTCGAACACGACCTGGTCGCCGGCCTGCAGCCAGCAGTGGCGTACGGCAACGCCGTTGACCCGGGTGCCATCGGCACTGCCCAGGTCGCGCAGCAGTACCCGCTCGCCATGGACTTCCACCCGGGCGTGCTGTTCGGCGAAGGCGGGCTCATCGATCTCGATGTCGACATCGTTGCCACGGCCGATCACCCGCGCGCGCGACAAGGGGTAGCTGCGGCCGTGGTGCAGGCCGCCCACACCGCGCAGCAGGCGCTGCTCGTCACCGCTGCCTTCGACGCTGGCTGCCGGCGCCGGTGCCTGCAGCAGGGTGTCGACCTCGCCCTGCAGGACCATTTCCACGCCATCGACGTAGACCGCGTCGCCCGCCCTCAGCAGGGCCATGCGCCGCACCGGGCGACCATTCACATGGATGCCACGGATACCGTTGCCGACCTGCAGCCAGAGGCCGCGGTCGTCCATGCAGAACTGCGCAAGCAGCAGCGCGCCGTTGCCGGCATCACCGAGGCGCACGCTGCCGTTTGCCTGGCGCACGATGCGCTGCACCCCGGGCCGCAGCGGCTGGTCGGGCTGTTGTTGTTGACTGAAGTGAACTAGCAGGTTCTGCACGCGGCGCAGACTAGCAGGTTGGCCGCCCACGAAGAAGAACCTGCGATGAGCGCTTGGCGTGGGCGCCGTCGATGCGCACAATGCTCGCCCTCTCAATTGATCCCCGCCCTGCGCCAGGAGCCTGCATGTCCACCATCGATGTCCGCCACGCCCACACCCTGCCCGACACCCAGGCACGTGAAGCGATCGAGCAGGTTGCCGCCAAGCTGGGCGAACGCTTCGGCCTGAAGTCGTCGTGGGCCGCCGACGTGCTGAATTTCTCCGGCAGTGGCGTGGACGGTGCGATCGAACTGCAGCCGGGCGCGGTGCGGGTCACGGCCAAGCTGGGCTTCCTGCTGTCGGCAATGAAGGGCATGGTGGAAAGCGAGATCCAGCGCGTGTTGAAGGAAAAGCTGGGCTGAACCTGCGCTGCGGCCATCACGGCCCAGCAACGGCGCGCCGCGCTACTCTCGGGGATAGGCCCAACTCCCACGGGGAATGCAATGAACCGTTACGAGAATGACGATCGCCGCGACGACGATGCCGGCTTCGGCGACCAGGCAGAGCGCTTTTCGCGCAAGCTGAGCGATTCGGCACAGCAGGTCTGGCTGGCTGGTCTGGGCGCCCTGGGGCGCGCGCAGGCAGAGGGAGGCCGTTTCTTCGATGGCCTGGTGAAGGAAGGCGAAGCCTGGGAAGCCCGCCGCCGTGAACGCAGCGGCGAGCAGGAACCGGGCTGGCGCGACAACGTCGAGCACTCGCTGGACGAAGCCCGCGAGAAGGCGTCCGGAACCTGGGACAAGGTCAACAAGGCCTTCGATGACCAGGTGCAGGGCGTACTCAAGCGACTGCACGTGCCGACCGCCGATCAGGTGACCGCGCTGGAAGCCCGCATCGATGCCCTGACCGCACGCCTGGCCAAGCTCGAACACCGTGCCTCCACCGACGTGGACGCCCCCTCACCGGGCAGCCACCAGTCGCCGGGCAGCACGCCCTGAACCGCCTTTGTTGCAACGCAATAAATTTTCGTTGACAATCGCGTAGAACCCGCCAATCGCTTCGGCTGCCGTTTGTTCCCTCCCCTCACGGCTTCAGGATTGGCGGGTTTTTTCGTGTCTGGCGCGTGCGGATCTGCGGGCTGCATCACGGTTGTTGTCGGGAACACCCTGACGCAATCAACCGGTCGGCCCTTTACACTGTGGGCTTCCGTTTTCGCCCCTTCCGTCGTCGCCCTGCATGCTTCCCTGGATTCTGGCCCTGCTGTCGGCCCTGCTTACCTGCACCCTGGCCACCGTGTACCTGTGGTGGTTCAAGCGTCGACGTACCGAAATGCAACTGGGCCTGCAGGCTCTGGCGGGCATGCACTGGCGTGAGTTTTCCACGCTGATCAAGCGCATGCTGCGCGAGCAGCGCGGCCTGCGTGAACTACAGGATCCGAGCGAGGAAAGCCGCGAGCCGAGCAGCGATTTCCTGCTCAGCGATGGACCGAACACCTGGCGGGTGTCGTGCAAGCACGGCCTGGCCTATCGCATCGGCACCGCTGCGGTGAACGAACTGGGTGCTGCCGCGCGACTGGCAGGCGCCAAGGGCGGCATGCTGATCACCGAAGGCCGGGTTGAACGCGATGGCCTGGGCGCGGCGGAAAAGCAGGCAGTGGAAGTAATCGATGGTCCGCGCCTGTGGCCACTGCTGCAGCCCTACCTGCCGGTCGATGTTGACACCCGCGTGCGAGCGATCGCCCGCCATGAGGCGCTGCGCCGCATCGCCATTGCCGCACTGGCCTCAGTGACGCTGGGCCTGCTGGTCGGGCTTGGCCTGCAGGGCCTGCGCCCGGAACAGGCGGACCCGATCCCGGCACCGGCCGTTGCACCTGTCGCACCGCCGGCTGCACGTCCTGTGCCGACGCCCGCCGCGCCGGACAGCGCCGCGAATGCGCCCGCTCCAGTGGTCGCCGCAGCCGCGCCGCAGAATGGCGACGACACGCGCAGCAATCCCAACCCGGACGCTGCCACGCTGGACCGCTACCAGGCCGAACTGGCCCGCGCGCTGGCGGGGCAATCCGGTATCGCCAGCGGCGTCTGGCTGACCCGGCAGACGCTGGCCATCAACCGCACCGGTGAACTGGAAACGGTGTGGCCACGCGTGTGCCAGGAAGTGCTGCGCTACCCCGCCCTGCGCAACGTGCGCGTGCAGCTCAACGCCCGCCCCGGCGTGGATGAGCCGGTGCGCTGGCGGCAGTGCGCGACGTATTGATGGGCTGCCGGGTGTAGCGCCGGGGGCGTGCCCGGTCGCCGTATCGTCAGCCCCGTGACGCCAGGTGCGCGATGTAACTGGAGCGCGACTCGCCGGCCGCCTTGGCCTGCGCATCCAGGCGAGCAAGGATACGGCGCGGCAAGCTGATGTTGACGCGCTCAATGGTGTCATCCAGCAATGAAGGGTCGATGCAGATGTAAGCGAGGATCCATCCTGCTGCATCTCCGGCCTCGGCTACCACCTTCTGTGGCGATGAAGGGCGTGGAATCGAGCGGCCGGCATCCAGCGCGGCATCGATCCATGCCAGTGCCGCCTCTTCGGCAGACGTCAATGCATCGTCGAGTGTGTCGGCAGCCGAGAAGCAGCCAGGCAGGTCCGGCACGATCACGCTCCACGCGGTGCGTTCATCACCGGCCTCGATCAAGACTGGATATCGCATGAGGGCCTCCTACGTCAGTCCCGCAAGCTTCCGCAGTGCCTGCACCAACCCTCTTCCCAGATCCTTTTTGGGATGAGGAACGGTGATGATGTGAGGCCGGTACGGATGCACGAATACATGATGGGATCCGCGGATCCGGTTGCAGTACCAGCCCGCCGCTTCCAGCTCCCGGATGAGGTCCCTGCTTTTCATGCAGGAACCATACACATCGTACACACGCGCCGACAGAGCGCAAGACGACAGAGCCTGCAACGCCACGGCGAATGGGATGTCCGCCCCTATCGCGCCCCAGGCGCGAAACGGGCGACCAGATCCCAGGCATCGCCTAGGAACATCTGTCGCACGCGGGTGATCGGCTGTTCGCCGCGCCAGGTCAGGCGCTCGATCACCAGGCAGGCGGTACCGGGCTTCACGTCCAGCAGCTTGGCGGTGGGCGCATCGGCGCCCCAGGCGCTGATGCGGTGCTGGGCGCGCGTCCACGACACGTTCTGCAGCAACCAGCTGCCCGGCGCGGTGGTGCTGAAATCCACCTCCAGCACCTCGGGCACGCCGACCGGGCTGATCAGGCGATGCTCCAGCGCCAGCGGCCGGCCATCGGCCAGATGCAGGCAGCGCATCGCCAGCAACTGCTCACTGCCGGCCAGTTCCACTTCGCCGGCATTGGCTGCCTCGGCCAGGCGCAGTTCACGCTGCAGCAGCCGGTAGCCGTACTGATGTCCGCGCGAGCCGACCTCCATTGCGATGTCCGGGATCTCCAGCGCCACCTGCTCCAGGTGCGGTGGCTGCCGAGCCACGAAGGAGCCCGCTCGGCGGCGGCGCTCGATCATGCCGCTCTCGGCCAACGCGGTCAGCACCTTGTTCACCGTCATGCGCGAGCACCCGTACTGCTCCATCAGTTCGTGCTCGTACGGGATACGGAAGCCCGGCGCCCACTCTCCGCTGAGGATGCGGCTTTCCAGGTCGCTGCGGATGCGCTGGTTGAGCGTGGCGGACTTGCTGGCCTTCACGTGGTGGAGTCTCGATGGTGGGAGGCGATCAGCCCAGCACGCCACGCAGGGCAGCGGCGAAGGCGCTGGTGATGGCCTCGCGCTGCAGGTGGCGGCCGTCGGCCACGCACTGGCGGCCATGGCGCCAGACCGATCGCAGCGCGCCATTACGTGCGGCGAATACCCAGCTGTCAAGCCATGCGTCACCGTGTCGCGCCTGCAACGCGGGGTGCGCGGCGTCCAGTTCAACCATGTCTGCGCTGGCACCTACCTGCAGGCCGGCGGCCACACCCAGCGCCTGGGCACCGCCCTGTAGTGCCCCTTCAAACAGGAAGCGCCCGGTGCTGCGGCCGGCATCCGGGGCCAACACGTTGCGACCCCGCAGGGTCAGGCGCTGGCCGTATTCCAGCAGGCGCAGCTCTTCTGCGGCATCGATCAGCACGTTGGAATCGGAGCCGACACCGAAGCGCCCGCCCTCGCGCGCGAAGGCCTGCATCGGGAACAAGCCGTCGCCCAGGTTGGCCTCGGTGATCGGGCACAGCCCGGCCACGGCGTTGCTGACGACCATCTGCGCGCGCTCGTCGTCGGTGATGTGGGTGGCGTGAACCAGGCACCAGCGCGCATCGACAGGGGCATGCTCGTACAGCCACTGCACCGGTCGCCGGCCACTCCACGCCAGGCAGGCCTCGACCTCGCGCACCTGCTCGGCAATATGGATGTGTATCGGGCCATCGGTCAGCGGCAGCAGTGCGCTCAGCTCCTCGCCCGTCACCGCGCGCAGGCTGTGCGGGGCGATGCCGAGCACCGCATCGGGCAGCGTGGCCAGCGCGGTGCGGGCGCCATCAAGCAGCTGCGCGAACCCGTCTACATCATGGATGAGGCGGCGCTGTGCCGGGTTCGGCGGCGCGCCACCGAA
Source organism: Stenotrophomonas sp. 1337 (assembly GCF_031455455.1). Lineage (NCBI taxonomy): Bacteria > Pseudomonadati > Pseudomonadota > Gammaproteobacteria > Lysobacterales > Lysobacteraceae > Stenotrophomonas > Stenotrophomonas sp. 1337. The sequence goes on from NZ_JAVDSR010000005.1 coordinate 183,963, forward strand.
ATCGGCGTGGGCGTAGAACACCGGCAGCAGGGTCAGGCCGATGCCGGTCTGCGCGGCCGCAGCAGCGATCTGCACACTCATCTCGGCGCGATTGGCGTAGGGGCGGCCATCGGCATCGTGGTGCAGGTAGTGGAATTCGCCGACACGGGTGAAGCCGCTTTCCAGCATCTCCATGTAGGCCTGGGCGGCGATGGCCTGCACTGCATCCGGGCGCAGATGGGCCAGGAAGCGGTACATCAGTTCACGCCAGCTCCAGAAACTGTCGCCGTCGCCGCCACCGATCTCGGTCAGGCCGGCCATGCCGCGCTGGAAGGCGTGGCTGTGCAGATTCGGCAGGCCCGGCACCAGGATGCCCACGCGGGTATCGCCTTGCTGCGCAGCCTGCCCACGCGTGACCGCGGCGATGCGCCCGTCCTGCACCTGCAGGCGGACGTCGGCGGCCCAGCCGTCGGCCAGCAGGGCATGGGCGGCATGGAAGGAGTGCGCGGGACGCGAATCAGACATGGCTGGACAACCCGAATTGGACGCCTATATTGTATAGACATATAAGCACAGCTGCGTTGTGGATGCCATGCACGTCGATACCCTCTGGTCCAACGTCCACCTGATGACCCTCGATGGCGAGGGCCTGGGTGTCCTGCGCGATGCCGTACTGGCCGCCACCGATGGCCGCATCGTGCACGTCGGCCCCGCCGGCAGCGATGCCCATCTGCAGCCGACCACCCGCATCGACGGCGAAGGCCGATGGATCTCGCCTGGTCTGATCGATTGCCACACCCACCTGGTCTACGCCGGCAACCGCGCCAACGAATTCGAGCAGCGCCTGCAGGGCGTGAGCTATGCCGAGATCGCCCGTGCCGGTGGCGGTATCGTCTCTACGGTGCGCGCCACTCGTGCTGCCTCGCCAGAGCAGTTGGCACGCGAGAGCCGCCCGCGCCTGCTGGCGATGCGCGCCGAAGGCGTAACCACCATCGAGATCAAGTCCGGCTACGGCCTGACCCTGCAGGACGAGCGCAAGCAGTTGCAGGTGGCACGAGCGCTGGGCGAGGAATGCCGGGTGAACGTGGTGCCGACCTTCCTCGGTGCGCACGCGGTGCCGCCCGGTCGCGAGGCGCAGGAATACACCGATGAGGTGTGCGAGGTGATGATTCCGGCCATCGCTGCAGAAGGCCTGGCCGAGGCCGTGGACATCTTCTGCGAGAACATCGCGTTCTCGCCGGCGCAGGCCCGCCGGGTATTCGACGCTGCGCGTGCGCATGGGCTGGCGATCAAGATCCATGCCGAACAACTGAGCAACCAGCATGGCGCCGAACTGGCGGCCGGTTTCGGTGCGCTGTCGGCCGACCATATCGAACACCTGGACGACGCCGGCATTGCCGCGATGGCCGCCGCCGGTACCGTCGCCGTATTGCTGCCGGGCGCGTTCTACTTCACCCGCGATACCACCCTGCCGCCGATCGCTGCGCTGCGCGCGGCCGGTGTGCCGTTGGCACTGGCCACCGACAGCAACCCCGGCACTTCGCCGCTGACCAGCCCGCTGCTGGCAATGAACATGGGCGCCACCCTGTTCCGCCTGACCGTGGACGAGTGCATCGCCGGCTTCACCCGTGAAGCGGCGCGTGCGCTGGGCCATGGCGAGCGCATCGGCCGCCTGGCCGTCGGCATGGACTGCGACCTGGCGATCTGGGACATCGACGCCCCCGCCGACCTGGTCTATCGCATTGGATTCAACCCGCTGCACGCGCGCGTGGTGCGCGGACAGCCCGACCTGCCTGCCTCCTGGAGCAACACATGAGCAACACCCTGGTTCTTCGCCCCGGCCATGTCACCCTCGCCCAGTGGCGGCAGGCGTATCGCGGTGCGCCGCTGTCGCTTGACCCGGCCGCGTTGCCGGCGGTGCGTGCCAGTGCCGCAACGGTGGCTGCCATCGTCGCCAAGGGCGCACCGGTGTATGGCATCAACACCGGTTTCGGCAAGCTGGCCAGCGTGCGCATCGAACGCGAGGACCTGGCCACCCTGCAGCGGAACATCGTGCTCTCGCATGCCGCGGGCGTGGGCGAGCCGATGCCGGCGAATGTGGTGCGGCTGATGATGGCGTTGAAGCTGGTCAGCCTGGCCCAGGGTGCTTCCGGCGTGCGCGAGGAAACGCTGCTGCTGCTGGAAGCAATGCTGGTGAAGGGCGTGCTGCCGGTGGTGCCGGCGCAGGGCTCGGTCGGTGCCTCGGGCGACCTGGCACCGCTCTCGCATCTGGCCAGCGTGATGATCGGCGTCGGCGAGGCCTTCGTCGGCGAAGAACGCCTGCCCGCCGTGGACGCACTGGCACGCGCCGGCCTGCAGCCGGTGGAACTGGGCGCGAAGGAAGGCCTGGCCCTGCTCAACGGCACCCAGTTCTCCACCGCGTACGCACTGGCCGGCCTGTTTGAAATTGAAACGGTGTTCCAGGCCGCACTGGTCACCGGCGCGCTGTCGGTGGAAGCGGCCAAGGGCTCGGATACGCCGTTCGATCCGCGTATCCATGCGCTGCGTGGCCAGCGTGGGCAGATCGCCACCGCCGCCACCCTGCGCACGCTGATGCAGGATTCGGGTATCCGCGAATCGCACCGCGACAACGACGTGCGCGTGCAGGACCCGTACTGCCTGCGCTGCCAGCCGCAGGTGATGGGCGCGGCGCTGGACATCCTGCGCCAGGCTGCTACCACGCTGGAAATCGAAGCCAACGGCGTGTCCGACAACCCGCTGGTGTTCACCGACACCGGTGAGGCGCTGTCCGGCGGCAACTTCCACGCCGAGCCGGTGGCCTTCGCCGCCGACATGCTGGCGATGGCTGTGTGCGAAATCGGTTCGATCAGCGAACGCCGCCTGGCGATGCTGGTCGACCCTGCGCTGTCCGGCCTGCCAGCCTTCCTGACGCCGCGCCCGGGCTTGAACTCCGGCTTCATGATTCCGCAGGTGACCGCCGCTGCGCTGGTCTCGGAAAACAAGCAGCGCGCCTACCCCGCCAGCGTCGATTCGATTCCCACCTCGGCCAACCAGGAAGACCACGTGTCGATGGCCGCGCACGGTGCGCGCCGCCTGATGCAGATGGCCGAGAACGCAGCCAACGTAATCGGTATCGAGCTGCTGGCCGCTGCGCAGGGCTGCGACTTCCATGCGCCGCTGCGCTCCAGCAAGGCGCTGGAAAACGTGCGCGCCACGCTGCGTGCACAGGTGCCGATGTTGCAGGACGACCGCTATTTCCACCCGGACATGGTGATCGCAACCGATCTGGTCCGCAGCGGCGCATTGGCCAAGGGTCTGGCCGAGCTGTTGCCCACGGTGGAACCGCAGGCATGAACGGCCATCCCGAATGGCTGACCGTGCACGAAGGCGACGCGCCGCTGATCGTCAGCTTCCCGCACACCGGCAGCGAGCTGCCGCATGACCTGATCGGCGATTTCCACTCGCCGTGGCTGGCGCGCCGCGATGCCGACTGGTGGGTGCATGAGCTGTACGACTTCGCACGCGGCATGGGCGCGACCACCGTGCGCTCGGCAATCTCGCGTTCGGTGATCGACCTCAACCGCGACCCCAGCGGCGTGTCGCTGTACCCGGGGCAAAACACCACCGGCCTGTGCCCGCTGACCACCTTCGACAACCAGCCGCTGTACCACGCCGGTCGCGAGCCGGACGACGCTGAGATTGCCCGGCGCCGCGACACGTATTTCGCGCCGTACCACAACGCACTGGCCACGCAGATCGCACGCCTGCGTGCACGCCACGGCACCGTGGTGGTGTACGACGCGCATTCGATCCGTTCGCACATCCCGCACCTGTTCGATGGCGAGTTGCCGCAGTTCAATCTCGGCACCGCCGGGCCGTCCGGTGCACCGGACACCTCCTGCGACAACGCACTGAGCGATGTGGTGGAGAACCTGCTGGCGCTCAGCGGCATGAGCCAGGTGCGCAACGGCCGCTTCAAGGGCGGCTGGATCACCCGCCACTACAGCAGCATTGCCGGTGGTGTGCACAGCCTGCAGATGGAACTGGCCTGCCGCGGCTACATGCACGAACCACTACCCGACCAGGTGGACGAGCACAGCTGGCCCACCCCGCTCGACCCCGAACACGCCGCACCGCTGCGCCACACCCTGGCTCAGGTGCTCAATGCCTGCCTTGAATTCGCTACGAACCGGAGCGCCGCATGACCCGCAACGACCCGTCCCGCACCATTGCCGCACCGACCGGCACCACGCTCACCGCCAAGAGCTGGCTCACCGAAGCGCCGCTGCGCATGCTGATGAACAACCTGCACCCGGACGTGGCCGAGCGGCCGCAGGAGCTGGTGGTGTACGGCGGCATCGGCCGTGCCGCACGCGATTGGGAGAGCTTCGACGCCATCGTCGAAACCCTCAAGCGCCTGGACGATGACCAGACGCTGCTGGTGCAGTCGGGCAAGCCGGTGGGCGTGTTCCGCACCCATGCCGATGCACCGCGCGTGCTGATCGCCAACTCCAACCTGGTGCCGCGCTGGGCCAACTGGGATCACTTCAACGAGCTGGATAAGAAAGGCCTGGCGATGTATGGCCAGATGACTGCCGGCAGCTGGATCTACATCGGCGCGCAGGGCATCGTCCAGGGCACCTACGAAACCTTCGTGGAAATGGGCCGCCAGCATTACAACGGCAGCCTGGCCGGCAAGTGGCTGTTCACCGGCGGGCTGGGCGGCATGGGTGGCGCGCAGCCGCTGGCCGCGGTGATGGCCGGCGCCTCCTGCCTGGCGGTGGAATGCCGCAAGAGCAGCATCGAGATGCGCCTGCGCACCGGCTACCTGGATACCTGGACCGACGATCTGGATGAGGCCCTGCGCCTGATCGAAGAATCGTGCACCGCCAAAAAGCCGCTGTCGGTGGGCCTGCTCGGTAACGTTGCCGACGTGCTGGACGAACTGCTGATCCGCGGCGTGAAGCCGGACCTGCTGACCGACCAGACCTCCGCCCACGACCCGGTGAACGGTTACCTGCCGCAGGGCTGGACGGTGGAAGAATGGGATGCCAAGCGCGTGACCGCCCCGAAGGAAGTGGAAAAGGCCGCGCGTGCGTCGATGGCCAACCACATCCGCGCCATGCTCGGTTTCCACTCGCTGGGCGTGCCTACCGTGGATTACGGCAACAACCTGCGGCAGATGGCGCTGGAAGAAGGCGTCGAGGATGCGTTCGATTTCCCGGGTTTCGTGCCGGCCTACATCCGGCCGCTGTTCTGCCGTGGCATCGGCCCGTTCCGTTGGGCGGCGCTGAGCGGCGACCCGGAAGACATCGCCAAGACCGATGCCAAGGTGAAGGAGCTGATTCCGGACAACCCGCACCTGCACCGCTGGCTGGACATGGCCGCCGAGAAGATCAAGTTCCAAGGCCTGCCGGCGCGCATCTGCTGGGTCGGTCTGGGCGATCGTGATCGACTGGGCCTGGCCTTCAACGAGATGGTGGCCAACGGTGAACTGAAGGCGCCAGTGGTCATCGGTCGCGACCATCTGGACAGCGGCAGCGTGGCCTCGCCGAACCGCGAAACCGAAGCGATGGCCGACGGCTCCGATGCTGTGTCCGACTGGCCGCTGCTGAATGCCCTGCTCAACACCGCCAGTGGCGCGACGTGGGTGTCGCTGCACCACGGCGGCGGTGTGGGCATGGGCTTCTCGCAGCACGCCGGCATGGTGATCGTCTGCGATGGCACTGAAGCGGCGGCCAAGCGCATTGCACGCGTGCTGTGGAATGACCCGGCCACCGGCGTGATGCGCCATGCCGATGCGGGGTATGAGATCGCGATTGAGTGCGCGAAGGAGAAGGGTCTGGATCTGCCGGGAATCCTCGGCTGACCCAGCACCCGGGTAGTGCCGGCCGCTGGCCGGCACCGCCCGATGCGCTTTGGCTCTGGTAGATGCCGACCTTGGTCGGCACAACCCTCCTGGCTTGACCCTATCCCCCGCCGTGACCAAGATGCGCCATCGCCGCTGACGGATCACCGCGATGTACCGCACGCTCGCTGCTGCATTGCTCTGCGCCCTGTTCGCCACCCCGTTCGCTTCGGCGCGGGATGTTCCGCCAGATCTTGCTTCCCAGCTCAACGGCCAGCTCCAGGCCAATCGCGAACGCTACGGCATCGCCGGCCAGGCGGTGCTTGTCGCACACAACGGCCAGGTGCTCTACCAAGGCGCCAGCGGTGAGCGCGACCCGGCCACCCACGCGCCCACCACCGTCGATACCATCTTCGCTGCTCAGTCGATGGCCAAGCTTCTGACCAGCACGCTGGTGATGCAGCTGGTCGACCAGGGCAAGGTGGATCTGGATGCCCCCGCCAGTCGTTATCTGCCGGACCTGCCGACCGCGTGGCAGGCCATCCACGTGCGTGACTTCCTCAACCACAGCTCTGGCATCGGCGAATACTACGACCGCGTGGACAACCGCTGGGTGAGCAAAGGCTACCCGGGCGTGGCACCCGATCTTGCTGCTGCGTTGAAGGTGGCCGGTTCGGCGCCGCTGCAGTTCAGAACCGGCAGCCGCGTGCAGTACACGCAGGCCAACTACCTGGTGCTGACTGCGTTGCTGGAGGCGCAGTACCGCCAGCCCTATCCGGTCATTGCACGCGAACGCATCCTGCAGCCGCTGAAAATGACCAGCACCTCGTGGGGAGCAGCCAGCGTGCCGGCGCAGCGCGCGGCAATGCCGTACATCGGCAAGGACGGCCAGCTGCAGCCGGCCAATGAAGATCCATGGCCGAACTACGGTTGGGGCCACGCCGATCTGCAGACCACCGTGGGCGACATGAACCGTTTCCTGCAGGCACTGGCGACCGGCAAGCTGGTGCGCACTGCCACGCTGGAAGCGCTGTGGCAGCCACAGACACTGACCGGCGGTGGCAGCAACTTCTTCTCCACCGGCTGGGATACGACCCGCAGCGATGGCTACACTCAGGTCGGCCACGATGGTGGCACCCGCGTACGTGCGCGGCTGGCCTACAAGGGCACGCTGGCCAGCGGCTACTGGGTGTTCGTGTACCTGACCAATGGCAGCGCCCGCAATGCCTGGTCGAGCACGCTGGTGGAAAGCACGATGGCAGTGGCTGCGCCAGGCGAGTTTCCGCATGCAGCACTGTCCGAACGTTTGACCGGCTATGCCTTGACCGGCGACAGCAGCAGTGAAAGCAGCCTGCGCGCGTGGCTGAGCGAAAACAGTGGCATTGCATCCAACGAACTGGAGCGGGCCATCAATGCAACCGGCTACGCGATCCGCAACAATCTGGGCAACCGGCCCGCGCTCAAGGTCTTCGCCCTCAATACTGCCCTGTATCCCACCTCGGCCAATGCCTGGGACAGCCTTGCCGAATGCCATGCTGCGCTGGGCGAGAAGGAGACCGCTGGTCGGCTGTATGCGAAGTCGAAGGGGCTGGCGAAACCCTCGCCGTAGATTCTTCTGTGAATCCACGCCACGCACCGGGGTGAGCCCATACGCACCCGGTAGGTGACGTACCGCACTCGACCTGTTAACTTTCGCGCCTGATTTTTGGTTTACAGACTGTCCGCATGCCCTTCCTGCCGTATCGACCCGCCCCCTCCCCGATGTCGCTGGCCATCCTGCTTGGCCTTTCCACCACCGCCCACGCCGCCCCACAGGCCACCACGCTGGACGCGGTGCAGGTCACTGCCGCTGATGCCAGCATGCAGGCGCGCGAGGCGCTGAAGCGCGTGCCGGGCGCCAGCAACGTGATCGACGTGGCCAAGGCGGACAGCCGCCTGGCCAGCAGCGCCGACGTATTGGCCTACCAGCCCGGCATCAGCGCGCAGTCGCCGGGCAACGAAGGCACCAAGGTGTCGATCCGCGGCTCGGGCATCAACCGCGGCCCGGGTGCACACGCTTCCGGCATCGCGGTGTCGATCGACGGCCTTCCACTGACCGGCCCGGGCGGCACACCTTACGAACTGCTGGAACCGTTGTGGCTGTCGCGCGTGGAAGTGCTGCGCGGTGCCAACGGCTTCGAACGCGGCGCGCTGGCACTGGGCGGAGCCATCGACTACATCAGCCGCAGCGGTCGCGACTCGGCGGGCGTGCAGCTGCACTACGAAGCCGGCAGCCGCGGCTACCAGAAGCGCGGGATCAGCTGGGGCGGCGTCAGCGGCGATGTCGATTACTTCCTGGCCTATACCGATACCGGATTCGATGGCTACCAGCGCCATGCGGCCGGCGATGGCAAGGGCGCGATGGCCAACATCGGCTGGCAGATCACCCCCGATCTGCAGACCCGCTTCTTCGTGCGCTACCGCGAAACCAACCACGAGACACCCGGGCGCCTGACCCGCGAGCAGATCCGCAATGATCCGCGCGCGGCGAACGCGGCCAACCTGGCTATCGATGCGCGCCGTCCGCAGCCGGGCAGCACCTGGGTGGGCAATCTCACCACCCTGCAGATCGACGAGGATTCCTCGCTGCAGGCCGGGCTGGTCTATCACAAATACCCGATGGACTTGAACGAGAGCCTGTACCGCCAGCAGCTGGACTACGCCAACCTCAATGCCACGCTGGACTACCGTCGCCGGCACACGCTGTTCGGTTTGGACAGCGAGACCACCATCGGGCTGCGCATTACCCACGACCTGGATGCCGATGTGCGCGAGTCGCTGCGCTTTGCCAACAACGGTTATGCCGCCGGCACCCGCACGCGCGACTTCCGCCACCACGGCACCGACAGCACGCTGCACATCGGCAACAACCTGGCCGTGAATGATCGCCTGCGCGTACAGACCGGTTTTGCACTGATCAACACCCGCCGCGATGTGCAGGTCACGTGGCCGAGCAGCGGCGGCCGCCTGCGCGACCACGACTGGGACTACGCGCCGCGGCTGGGCTTCACCTGGCAGCAGACGCCGCAGACGCAGTGGTTCGGCAACCTCAGCCGCTCAGTGGAAGCGCCGCACCCGTGGTCGATGATCTGGGGCTCGAACCAGTACTTCGGCGCGGGCAATGGTCCGTCCACCGGCCGCCAGCGCGCGCCGGTGCCGATGCAGAACCAGACCGCCACCACGCTGGAACTGGGCGCACGCGGTGAAGCGGCGCTGGGTCGTTGGGAATTGACCGGCTACTACGCGCACGTGAACCACGAGCTGCTGAGCGTGGAACTGCAGCCGGTGCCGAACCTGTTCATCGCTGAGAACAACGCCAGCCCCACCGTGCACCGTGGCATCGAGGCCGGGTTGGACAGCACCTTGTGGCAGGCCGCACCGGGTCGTTTGTCGCTGCGCCAGGCGTATACCTTCAGCGACTTCCGCTACCGCCACGATGCACGTTTTGGCAGCAACCGCCTGCCCGGCCTGCCGCGCCACGCTTACCAAGCCGAACTGCGCTTCGACCACGCCTCGGGCCTGTATGCCGCACTGAACACCGGGTACGCCTCACGCATCGCGGTGGACTACGCCAACAGCTATTGGGCGGACAGCCACGTCATCTTCGGCAGTCGCATTGGTTACGACGCACCGGGCGGCCGCTGGCAGCTGTGGGCGGAGATGCGCAACATCGCTGACCGCCATTACGCCGCCACCGTCACCCCCGGTTACAACGATGCCGGCAAGGACGTGGCGCGCTCGACGCCCGGTGAAGGCCGCGGCGTGTATGCAGGCGTGCGCTGGCGCTTCGACTGATTGATAAGGGGAGCGCCGGGCATCGCCCGGCGCCCCATGGATCATGCAATGCGCCAGGACGGCAGGCGCTCGCTGCGCCGCCACACGGTTGGCGCGAAACCAATCATCAACAGCCCTGCCAGCCACTTCGGCGACGTGCTGAGCAGGGTAGAGGCCAACGCGGCATCCAGCGGAGCGGCGTGCTCCTGCCACGGGTTATAGCCCAGGTAGATGATGCTGCCCGCCCACCACAGCAGGGCCACCCCGATGCCCACCAGCAGCAGGGCCATCGTGCGGCAGGTCCAGCGCTGCGAGGTCGTCCCCCATTCGCGGGAAATGGCCACCAGCAGGCCGACCACCAGCAGCGACACCAAGGCCACCAGGCCGATGTCGACCTTGTGCCCGATGCGTTCATAGGTGCAGGCGCGGCACTGGGCTTCTTCGGCGGCCGCATCTGTTGTAGGCGGGGTGGCCGTAGGCCCGGACTGGGCCAGCACCGCGAAGGGCATCAACAGGGCGAACATCGCCACCATCAGCCAACGAACGAACTTCCTGTTCCTGCGTGCAGCGACATCCATGCGCTTCTCCTTGCGTGTGATTGATATTAAACGTCGTGGCAGATCCTGTTACAACGCCTTGAATACCTGCATCAGGCTGACCGCATCCGGCGCCAACTGCTGGGCAAGCCAGCCCAGCCCGGCGAAAAACACCAGCAGGCCCAGCAGCGGCCAGATCGTATGGGACAGGCACAGCCGCCACCACCCCTGCGCCTGCATGCCCTGCATCCGCTTGTACAGCCCCCCGGCGATGGCCGCATCCACCAGCAGCTCGGCCATCAGCACCGGCGCCGACCAGACCACCCAGGCACTGGCCACGAGCACTGTAGCCACCAGCGCCATGATGCCGAGAATGGCCAGCAACGGCAGGCCTGCCTCGCCGTCGGCCACGTCCAGCAACGATGCGCTGTCGGCGCTCGCGCTGGAGGACGCTGCGGCTTCACCCCAGGAAGCGGACGCGCCACCACCGCCGGAATGCCCGCCGCTGCCGGTCCACGGCGATGCCTGGCTGTCACCGCCGCCGGGCGCGGAACCCAAGCCATCGGCCACCGCATCCCAGCGCCACCGGATCCAGACCCACATCAGCAGCAGGAACACGCCATAGGCGATCAGCACGGCCAGCGGATAGCGCAGCAGCATCGCGTCCATGCCTGCCAGGCGCAGCACGTGCGAGGCGAGGAATCCGGCGGCACCGGTCAGCACGACAATCACGGCCATCTGCAGCCGCGGCCAGCCACGATGCTGCAGCTGCCGACGTGCACGCATCGCTTCGCCGCTGCGGCTGCCCGGCATTGAAACGGGCTGGCGTGCGTGTTTCATGCCGCCGCCTTGGTCACCGCCTCGATGCGATGGCCATCTGGATCGATCACGAACGCAGCGTAGTAGCGCTCGCCGTAGTCCGGGCGCAGACCGGCAGGTCCGTTGTCCTGGCCTCCGGTGGCCAAGGCAGCACGATGGAAGGTATCAACGGCGTCGCGCGTAGTTGCCGTCAACGCCAGATGGAAGCCAGGTCCCGGCGCAACCGCATCGTCGCGCAGCTTCAGGCACAACAGGTCTTCATCCTCGACCAGGCCATAGCCGATCGCAGTGTCGTCTTCGAAAACGCGGCGGTAACCGAGTGCTGCAAGAACGGCATCGTAAAAGCGACCTGCACGCTCGAGATCGCGGACACCCAACGAGAGGTGGTGCAGCATGCAGACATCCTTGCCAAGCACGCGCGGGCTGCGCTGGCCGGATTCTACCCTGCCGTGGCGCCGCGTCTACAGGTCACGTCCCGTCCAGTTCCCGGCCGATCCACGGCAACCGCAGTCCGGTGTGGATCCTATATTCTGGGCAGCCACGGAACGGATCGGCTCCTGCATGCAAGCGTCCCAGTTCACCCGCCCTGTTGCCATCGTCATGTTCCTGCCGATGATCGGCCTGGCAGGCTGGGGGTCGTGGTTCGCGACCTATTGCATGAGTGACGGCTGCCTGGGCGTGTTTGCGCTTTGGCTTGGCGCAATGGCGGCCTTGTTCCTGCAGGCCCTGCTGGTCTTGCCTCTGCATGCCTGGACACTGAAACGGCAAGGGGCCGATGCGGCCAGCCGCTATGTACGCTGGCTGGTGGCATCCAGTATCGCTGTGATGGTGCCCATGTTTGCCGGGTGGGTCTACATGTTCTTCAAGTAGTCCGCGCGCCGCTCAAGCAGGCGGTGCGGCTGCCTTCAACAGCTGCGCAGCCACCTGGTCGAACGGGGCGATGTCCTGCAGTGCGCGGCTCATCGCCACTGCGCCTTCCACACTGGCAATCACCAGGCTGGCCAGGCCGGTCGCCTGGGCAGGCGCGTGCCCATCGGCGACGAACGCCTCAGCCAGGTGCCCCTGCCAGCGGGCAAACACCTCGGCGGCCGCCGCACGTGGCTGGCTCGGCAGGGCCTCCACCGGCTCCTCGACGGCTGCCGCCAGCACCGGGCAGCCGGCACGAAAACCGGTGCGCAGCAGGCGCTCGCGCCACAGCGCCAGGAACTGCTGCAACCCCTGCACCGCGCCGCCCTTCAGCAGTTCGATCAGCAGCGCCTCCACCTTGTCGCCGGCCATCGTGGTGGCCCGTGCCAACAATTCCTGCTTGCCGCCCGGGAAGTGGTGATACGTGGACCCGAGCGGCGCATCAGCCAGTTTGGTCACTTCGCGGATGCTGGTCGCGTTGAGGCCCACCCGCGCGAGCATCTGCGCTGCGGCATCGATCACACGCTGGGGGGCATCGGACGATCGCGGGCTCACGGCCGGCTCCTTGCTAAGACAGTCGTCATAGACTAGCGTATCGCCCGTTCTATAACAGTCGTCATAACCATGAATCTCTGGTTCCGCCTGCTCCACCTGCTGCTGTGCAGCCTGTTCCGGCCGAAGCTGGACGCCCCGTTCGGCGTCTCCCGCCTGCAGTTCCGGGTGCTGCCCAACGACCTGGACAGCAACCTGCACATGACCAACGGCCGCTACTGGAACATCTTCGACCTGGGCCGGCTGGACCTGATCCTGCGCATGGGCCTGGGCAAGGTGGCGCTGCGTGAGAAGTGGGCGCCGATTGTTGGCGCCGGCACCATCCAGTTCCGGCGCGAGCTGAAGCCGTTCCAGCGCTTCACCCTGGAAACGCGACTGGTCGGCTGGGTCGGCACACGCGGCATCATGGAGCAGCGCGTACTGATCGGCCCGGAGCAGAAAACCGCCACGCGTGCACTGCTGATCACCGGCATCTACGATCGCCGCGCACGTCAGTTCGTCGGCATGCCACAGATGATGGAATCGATCGGCGTGGTTGCTCCGCCCTCGCCGGCCCTGAGTGCGGCAGCCGAGGCGCTGCTGGCTGCCGATCTGGCGTTGAAGCAGGACCATGATTGACCCCTGCCACGCAGATCAGGGGGCAGACGCCTCCACCATCATGGGGGTCACGAAGGTGATCTGCGTGCGGCCACCCACATGCAGCACATACTCGAAGGTCTGCCGCATCTGGCTGTACGCGCCACCTTCGGGCGCGCCATAGTTGGCGCCGACGCTCACGGTGTGCCGACCGGGCGTCAGTGGCTTGAGCATCAGCCAGTAGCCGTCGGCTGCAGCCAATCTCGAGTCGTCGTCATCCGGATCCATGCGGAAGCAACCTTCGCTCTTCACCCGGTGCAGGCGCATGTCACCCAACGGCTGCCCGTCCAGCAGCACCACAGCGCTGACAAGATGGTCGTTGTTGATCGCCGCGCCGGCCTGCAGCTCCTCGCAGGAGACGTCTTCCCCGGTCTGGTAGCTGGCCATGTTGATGATGGGCAGCAACAGGTGCCTGCCTTCGGGCACCACGCACTGCCTGCGTGGCTGGAAGCGGCCATTGGTTCCTGCCAGGTTCCAGACCGGCCCCTCCTGGCCCAGTTCGCACAGGCGACCATCGGGATCCAGGTAAGGCGCAACTCTCTGCTCGTCAGCCCAGCGCCACCAACGCGCTGTCCATTCGCTCAGGGAAATGCCGGCCACCGCCTCACGTGTGACCGGTGACGCTGCAGGCGCGGCAATGGCGCTCGCCTGACCTGCAAACATCAGTACCGTGGCCACGCCGGCCAAGCGCAGCCTGCTGCCGATTCCGTTCTGCATTCCCTGCCTCGTCGTCCCTGGCGGCCACCGTGCGCGGCCGGCTCGGTGGACACTCTATCGCAGCGGCGCCGCGTCCGTTGGTGATGCGTTTCTGTGAGTGGCTTCTGGCGGAACTGGCGATAGGGTAGTGCCGGCCGCTGGCCGGCAATCCGTTCGGCATGCAGATCGAGGTTGCCGGCCAGCGGCCGGCACTAACCCAATCTCAGCGCTTGGGCGCGTTCGCCTGCGCGCGCTTGATCGCCGCCTCGGCCAGCGGCGCCATCAGCGCATAACCCTTCGCCGTCGGATGCACGCCATCGGTTGCCAACTGCGCATCCAGTCCGCCGGCACGGTTGGCCATCGGCGTGTGGTAGTCCAGATAGACCAGCCCGCGCGCATCGGCCTGCCGCTTCAACGCAGCATTCAATGCACGCACCTTGGGCGCAGGTGCTATGCCCGGCATCCACGGGTACTCGCTGACCGGCAACACCGACGCCAGCACCACCGCAATGCCATGCGCTTTGGCCAGATCCAGCATGGCCCGCAGGTTGTCCTCGATCATCGCCTGCGTGGTCGGGCCGGTGTTCCCGGCGATGTCATTGGTGCCGGCCAGGATCACCACCACATTCGGGCGCAGCGCCAGCACATCCTGCGAAAAGCGCACCAGCATCTGTGCGGTGGTCTGCCCACTGATGCCGCGATTGAGGTAACCCTTGCCGGGGAAGAACGTGCTGCTGCCTTCCTTGCCCCAGCCTTCGGTGATCGAATCGCCGAAGAACACCACGCGTGACTGGCCGGCCCGTGGCGCGGGCAAAGCAGCATTGGCTGCGCGGTACTTCTGCAGTTGCGGCCAATCGGACAGACGCTGCTGCATGAAGCGCACTTCGTCTGGCTGCACCTGCTCCACTGGCTTGGTCAGCAATGGATTGCTGGCCGCCTGCACCAACACTGGCGTGGCCAGCCCCGCCATGAGCGATCCGGCCAGCAGCCAGGCCAGTGAAGTCCTCCTGCGCATGAGCATCCTCCGTTGTCGACCTGGGCAGTCTAGCGCGGCCTGCCAATGGTCACTTGGCCGATGCAGCCGCCCTTGCCGCCACACCCGTCACCTTCGCCGGCATCCACATCCCTGGCGTCCAGCCGCTGGCCTGCAGGATCGCCTTCGGGTTGTCCTGCTGGATCAGCGCGCGCACGGCATCGCGCTTGTTGCCGGCCTGCAGGTAATACGCCTTGGCGATGCGGTAGCCCACCCAGTAACCCAGATCGTAGGGCTCCTGCGAACCCGGCGTGTAGTTGTACAGCCAGGGCGTCAGATCGGTGCTGTCCACGTCCAGCGCGAAGGCGCTTTCGATATGCACTTCCCTGCCCCGCGTCCAACCGGCATGCCGCCCGTTGCCAACGTTGCCGGAAATCAGCTCGGCGATGAACTCGGCGATCCCCTCGCCCAGCGACTCGCGCAGCACCGTCGCCCGCGGGTCGCCTGCTTCGTACTCGCTCACGCCGGTCTGCTGGATATGCACGTACTCATGCGCGATCACGTGCACGAAGCGGTCCTGCGCGTTGGCGTTCATGAAATCGGCCGCGCACAGTGCTTCCAGGCCGATCACCACGCCATCGGGGTACGTCATGCCCACCGGCTTGCCGCGCCCCACCACGATCGCCACCGGCGGAAACTTCGCCTGCGGATAGATCGCCTGCAGATTAGCGAACACCTGCACCAGTCGCTGCCGCACCGCCGGCAACTCCGCCAGGCAGGCCCGTCCATTGGCGTACAGCGCAGGGTCGCGCGCCATCGCTTCGGCCATGCGCTGGGCGGTCACCCGGCGCAGCTTGGCGAACTGGGCCAGGCTCGGCGTGCCCTGTGCCAGGTACTGCTCAAGCTGGGCCACGCTGGGCTTGCCGCCAGCGGCCTCGTACAGCGCGTAGAAACGGGTGGCATCAGCGGTCAGGATTTCCGGTCCCGGCGCGGCCGCCTGGGCAGTGCCGATCACCCCGCCGAGGGCCAGGACAAGCAGGCAACGCAATGACACGAACATGGCTCCGTCCTTGGTGGAGTGCACGCGAAGCGCGCAATCTACCACCGCGTTGGCGCATGCGCTGCCGTATCGTGCAACGCACTCTGCGGCTGTGCCAGACTCGTGCCGACCGGCTGCCAGGGAAGCGAGGGGAATACAGGATGATGATCGTTCCAGCGTACTGGGCCGAAGCCCGCCTGCAGGACAGGTACAAGGGACGCCCGCTGGTGGTACGCCGGTTCGGCTGGTCCGACGACGACCAGGACGCCGCGCAGGCCCACGCCGATGCACGTGCACGCGAAGCGCTTGATGCCATCCTCAGTGGCCAGTCCGTGCCGCGTCGCGAGCGACGGACCAACTACGGTGTCGAAGGCATCCCGATCCGCGAGCAGATCGTGCAGCGCAGCGATGACGTCATCGTTACCCGCAACAGCTACGGCGCGCTGTGCCTGAACACCCCGGACGTACTGTTTGCGGATATCGACCACGTGTCCACTCCGTCAGGCTGCGCATTGCCGCTGCTCGGTGCGCTGGGGCTGCTGGCGGCCGGTGCGCTGATCGGCGGTGCGCTGGGCAACTTCAACATCGGCCTGGCCGCCGGCGGCATTACGATGGTGGTGGTCAACCAGGTCCTGTCGTGGCGGCGCAATCGACGGCTGGCCCGGTCCGGCGGCGTCGAGGGCATCGCACTGCAGCGCGTGCAGGCATTCGTCGAGCGCCACCCCGACTGGCACCTGCGCGCTTACCGCACCCCGGCCGGGCTGCGCATACTGGCGATGCATGCCACGTTCGAACCACAGGATGCGCAGGTGCATGCCTTCTTCAAGGCATTGGGCACCGACACGTTGTATGCACGCATGTGCACGCTGCAGCATTGCTTCCGTGCGCGGCTGACACCCAAACCGTGGCGGCTTGGCATCATCGCGCACATCCGTCCGCCGGTGGCAGCCTGCTCGGCCGAGCAGGCCAGCAACCCCGACCGCCTGGCGTGGGTCGCCGAGTACGAAAGGGAAAGCGCCGGCTTCGCTGCATGCGCCTATGTCCGCAGCTTCGGCGATGAGCGCCGCGTGCATGCCAAGGCCGAACGTGTGCGCGACCTGCATGATCGGATGTCGCGTGCGCTGGAGAACCTGCCGCTGGGCTGAGTGCCCGTCGTGCTCAGCGACCGCCCTGCACGAAGGGTTGGCCCGCCAGCGTGGTTCCCACCTGCAGAGCGACCTGCTGCCCATCCTTGGCGAAAGTGCTGCTGCAATTGTTGCCGCCCTTCTGGCAGCCCACTTCCGGGAAACCGTCCAACACTTCGGGTGCATCGCGTGGCGGGCTGGCCTGCCATCCCGCGGCATCAAGAATGCGCTTGGCCTTGCTGTAGGGCATGCCGGCAGTGATGCCCAATGCTGCCAGTTCTGCCGGCAGCGGCTGGGCGAATGCAATGCCCGGGACAACGGAAATCGACAGCGATACGGCGAGGATGAAGGCCTTCATGAAGCGAACCCGTAGCGGACATCAGATGCGCAGCGTACCGCAGCTTTGTGGCCGATCCATGCCTGCATCACAGATGGTTACGCAACACCCACAGGGGGATACCTGGACTGGATACCTGGACTGGACGCCTGAACCAGAAAGGCCGCCCCGGAGGGCGGCCTTGCCGGATTACTTCGCGTTCTTCACGTAGGTGTCGAACCAGTTGAGCATTTCCGACACCAGCTGCTCGTTCGATTCCAGCGCGGTATACCAGTGCGGCTCGTTGGGCAGCATCACCAGGCGGGTGGTACCACCATTGCCGCGGATCGCCTGGTACAGCTTGCGCGACTGGAACGGCTCGGTGCCCGGGTTGGCGTCGTCCTCGCCGTGGACCAGCAGCAGCGGCAGCTTGATCTTGTCGGCGTAGAAGAACGGCGAGGCCTTCAGGTACACATCCTGCGCCTGCCATACCGAGCGACGCTCGTTCTGGAAGCCGAACGGGGTGAAGGTCTTGTTGTACGAGCCACTGGTCGCCACGCCGGCCTTGAACAGGTTGGTGTGGGCGATCAGGTTGGCGGTCATCAGGCCACCATGGCTGTGGCCGGTCACGCCGATGCGGTTGCGGTCGACCACGCCCAGCTCCACGGCCTTGTCCACCGCCGCCTTGGCGTCGGCTTCCAGCTGTTCCAGATAGGTGTCGTAGGCGTTCTTCGGGTCACCCACGATCGGGAACGAGGCGTTGTCGATGATCGCGTAGCCGGCCAGCAGCATCAGGCGGTACGGCTGCAGACGGGTGAACGTCTGCTGCGACCCGGAGACCTGGCCGGCCTGTGCGGCATTGGCGAAGTCGGCTGGGTAGGCATACAGGATCGCCGGCACGCGCTGGCCTTCCTTGTAGCCCGGCGGCGTGTACAGGGTGAACGACAGGTCCACGCCATCGGCGCGCTTGTAGGTCACCAGGCGCTTCTGGATCTGCCGCACTTCCGGGGTCGGGTCGACCAGCTTGGTCAACGCAGCAGGCTTGGACTGGAACTGTGCCTCGCCGGCCTTGGCATCGTTGATGCGCTCACCGAGCAGACGCACGAATGCGTTCGGCGGGTCCATCACCGACTGGTGCCAGGTCAGGAAGCGACCCGGTGTATTGCTGAACCCCAGGAACTGCTCGTACGCATCGGCATCACTGCGGAACAGGCGTTCGCTCTTCAACGTTGCCAGATCAAGCGCATCCAGGAACGGACGGTCGCCCTGCGGCGAGGCCCCCTGCCCGCGCAGGAACACGGTGTTGCCCTCCTGGCGCACCACCGGCGCACCGCTGGGCAGGCGCTTGAACACCAGGTTGCCCGGGTTGCCGTACAGCTCATCGCTGGACATGTCCCACAGCAGGCGACCTTCCTTCTTCGGCTGGTCCACATCGACGATGCGGGCCTGCATCCAGTGCCGGTTCTCGTCGTTCTCGAACTGGAACGACACGGCCGGGTCGGCCGACCACGCAAACCCCTCGAAGCGCTGTGCAGTGCGGGCGATTTCCACCGGCTTGCCGGTGAACGGGGCCTTCAGCATCAGCACGCGATCGCGATGCGGCACGCTCACCTTCCAGTCGCCCTTGTCCAGCGCTTCGGCATAGACCAGGGTGGCCGGATCGGTGGAGCGCCAGTCGTAACCCCGCGGACCTTCCGGCACACCGTGTACCGGCACGCGATCGGCCAGCGGCAGGCTCGCCAGAACCGTATTGCGGCCATTGGCCAGGTCCAGCACCGCCACATCATTGGCGAAACGCTGGTAGGTCACCGCATGCGAGAACGGCGCCTTCAGGGTCTCGGTCAGCACATGCACGCCATCGGGCGCGGCGTTGACGTCGTTGTACAGCGCCGGCTGGCCAACCGGGCGCACGCTGCCGGCAGCGGCATCGACCACCGCCAGCTGCGAGGCACCGTAATAGGCGAACAGCTTTTCGTCGTGCACGCTGGTCAGCGTGTCGCGCGCTTCATAGGTGCTGCTCTCGCCACTGCTGCCCAGCGACTCCTGCGCGTCCGGACCGGTGGGCGTACCGCCGTTGGACGGCGCCGGCCCCTGGTTGGCCGGCACCAGCTTCACCAGCAGGTTCTGGCTGCCGCCCAGCCACTGCACCGTGCTGCCGAAGATGGGGTTCAACTGCACGTTCGGCACCTGCTTCACCTGGCCGGTGGCGGCGTCGCCCACCCACAGCTGCACGCTGGTATCGACGGCATTCTGGAAGGCGAAACGGCTGCCATCAGCCGACCACTGTGCGCCACCTGCGCACCCCTGCGGCAGGTTCACCTTGGTGCTCTTGCCGCTGACGATCTCGACCAGGGTGAAGTCGGCCACACAGGCCGGAATGCCATAGCCACCGGGGGTGTCGTGGCGGCTGCGGTTCTTCGGTTCCAGGCGCACGCCAGCCAGCTTCAGGTACGGCTGGGCGACGCGGGTGATGGACGGATAGGTCTGTGCGGTGGTCAGCAGCAGGCGCTGGCCGCTGGGGTCGATGTTCGGTGCCGGCGGCGGCGGCGCCTTGAGCACCTTGAGCAGGTGTTCCGGCGGCTTGGCGTAGTCGGCGAAGGCCGGGCCGGCGGCCAACAGGCCGAGCGTGGCAACGGCAACGGCCGCCGCCAGAGAGGTACGACGGATGAGCATCCTTTTCCCCTGGGGTGTGAGTTGGGTACCCGCACGGCGGGCATGGGCCGAATCTAACACCCCCTGCCCACCGGGAAATGGGCCGGAAGGGCTAGTCGCCCCATCCTGCAAAGCGTGGCCCTGCCTGGACCGGCCCCTCTCTGGATGCCCTTCGCCTACTGCCGCGCGTGCAGTTCCCAGGTGGACAGATAATCGGGATCGATCACCGTCACCCCGCTGGACCGCAACTGGTACTCGCCTGGCGCGGCCGGCAGGTACTGGTCCAGCATGGGCGGCAGGTAGCGCTCATGGCCGTCATCGCCATCGGCCAGCACCAGTCCTTCTTCGGCACTGACCCTCAGCACGGTGCCGGCAAACTGCTCCAGCCCCTGCACCTGGCCATCGCCGCCAAAACGGGTAACGCCCACCAGCACCAGCTTGCCAATCATCTGCGCGGCCTTGGCATCATCCAGATCCAGGGGCGGCAGGGCTCCTCTCGATTCGTTGCTCATCGTGCACCTCGGAAGCCTGCGTGGACATCGTGGACGAGATGCGCGCCCAGTGCTGCGAACGAAGCAGCGCCATGGGGCGACTCGCATGCATGTAGTGGCTCTGCGCATTGCGGGATGCAGAGCCAACCATCGGTGCTCAACTCACGGAAGAATTCTGTCTGAGGCTGCATGAACCGCAGCAACGTCTTCAGCATGTCTGCCAACACCAGCGCGCGCTGCCTGCGCGACAGGCTGGTTGCTGATGCGGTAGGTATACGCGTGAACAGGACTGTGCATCGCGGGCCTCCTTGCCGAGGGGAGTGGCCTCGCAGGACCACGTTCAACGCTGCGCAAACGTGCCGGAAACAAGCTGGCGGGTGTCGGTCGCGGGAAAGCGGCAGGGAGGCCTGCGATTCAAGACCACGCTAGTGCTTGATCGACACACGGCTGGATGCTGCCACCTCTCACGGAATGAGGAAGTGAAGAAAATTCCATGGCATCCAGAGCCGACTGCGCGCCGCCAGGGAGAGCCCGGCGCTGGCAACTCCGCTTGCAGCAAACACCTGAGGTCCGAAGCGCCCGGCCCCGGTGCCAGCAATCGTCAATTGCATTTAACCTGTGATTCACCTGGCCCACTTTAGGGTCAGCGCTCAACATGCAGGGAGCGCTTATGCTTGGGTACGCATTCACACGGCCGTGGACAATCGTCCTAAGTGCGGCCTCGCTCTGCGCCTGCGCACACGCGACTGACCATTCGTCGACTTCTCAAGGACCCGCTACCATGGCATCGACTGCCTCCGACGCCGCAACGCCGTCTGCGCTCACCGCAGATCAACTCCTGTTGCGCCTGCTGGATCTGATCAAGGACACCACCTCCACCCGTGAACTGACCCTTGAACGGGTATCGCAGGCCATGCAGGCGCCCGCGCAGAGTTTCGGCCCGGGTCATTTCGGCTACGGCGGCACGCTGACGCCGGAATGGAGCTACGGCCTGGAAATCAAGACGGCTGGCGCCGCCGATGCGCGCCTGGATCTCAATTTCATCGACACCACCGCCGAGCGCAAAGCCAACGCATCGGCGATCTGCCAGGTCGACTTCGATCAGTTCGCCTCGGGTCTGCAGGCTGCGGGCTTCAAGCGTGAAACCATCCGAGGCGAGCACGGCCGCGTCATCCATGACCGTTTCGATCGCCCGAACCTGAGCATCAAGGTCGACACGATGGCTGAGAATCCGACCCCGTCTGGCGAGCCGGCGCATGCCTGCGTCCGCCTTGTCACCGTGCAGTAAGGAGCAGCGCACCATGCCTACGCTTTCAGCGGATACGGAACGCCTGCTGACCGAATTTGCAGGAAAACCCGATGTAACGACCGATCAGGTCGACAACCTTCGCAAGGCCATCGCCAACTCTCCGGCGCTGGCAACCCAGGTCGACTCGGCCATCGCTGCCGGTCATCTGCAGCGCTTTGAGCTGCTGCCTGCCGACAGCAATGTGGGCGGCGAGTACGACGGCGGCGCAAAGACGATCAGCCTGCCGGCATCCAGTCTGTCCACACCAGCGGGGGACAGGCACGACGCTGCAGAGCTGACCTTCGTACTGGGCCATGAGCTGCAGCATGGGTTCAATGATGCAGCGACCGAACGGGCCTATAAGCAGTTTGACTCCGATATTGCAGACATTGCCGCACGCGATTCGACCCACGACTACACCCAGGCCATCGGCACCCTGCTCGCAGCCAACCGGCGCGACGAGGCATCGGCGAACATCGAGGGCTGGAATGCGCTGGTCGGCATGGTCAAGACCGCCAAACCGGACGCCACGCTGGAAGATCTCTACAAAGCAAGTACCCGTGCAGAGGAGTTCGTGCGCGTGCAGCCCGGCCCGCCGATGACCTATGCCGCGCATCCGGACCTGACGCTCAATGCAGACCTGAGCATGACCGCCACTGCCGCCAACATCGAGGGCATGGGCAAGCACTACTACGACGAAGGTGTGTCGTCGCGGCTGGGTCCCAACGGCAATTCGGATTACCAGAACTACTACGCCACCGATGCCATCGGCCGCGCCTGCAAGGAAGAAGCCAAGAACCCCGCACCCGATGGCATCAGCCGGATGTCGGTGAACATGGCACAGCTCGGCCTGCAGGAAAGCCTGCTGGAACAGAACGGCCTCTCTCTGGGTAAAGGCACGCCACCACGGCAGCCCTACTTCGACACCAGCACCTCGCCGTCCACGCTGCACTATTTCGACCACACCGAGGGCACCTACGCCCACGTGCCCATCACTGCACAGGCAACCACACCCGTGCCGACCGAAGCGCAGGCTGCGCCGTTGGCGGGTGGCAACGACCGTGCCCTGCACGATCAGATCCGCAGCAAGGTGGCAGAGCTGGATGCCGCCAACGGCCGCAGCTTCGACGCCTCCAGTGAACGCCTGAGCGCAAGCCTGCTGGTACTGGCCCGCGAGAACGGCCTGGACCGCGTGGATCATGTGGTGCTCAGCCGGCAGGCAGGCGATGTCGCTGCGGCGCAGAACGTGTTCGTGGTGAAGGGCGCGCTGGATGATCCTGCGTCGCTGCGTGCATCGGCAGCCACGGCTGAAGCCGCGCAGCGGCCGGTGCAGGAAAGCCTGGACAGCCTCGCTATCGTCAACCAGCGCCAGGCCGACCACGCCTCGCAGGAACAGACGCGCCAGCAGGTGCAGGAACAGCAGCGCAGCGCATTGTCGCACTGACGTCAGGGACAGCGCCGGGCACCACCCGGCGCAACCCAAGCATGGGCCACGCTAGAATGCACCCATGCGTACCGTCCATGCCCTCCGCTACATCACCCCCTTGCGGGAAGGTGGCTCACTGCCTGCCGTGGTCGAGACCGACGACGACGGTATGGCGGTGCTCAAGTTCCGTGGTGCCGGCCAAGGGCCGAAGGCGCTGATCGCCGAGCTGATCGCAGGTGAGATGGCGCGCGCGGTGGGCCTGCCGATTCCGGAGATCCTGTTCGTCGAACTGGACAGCGAATTCGCCCGCACCGAGCCCGACCCGGAGATCCAGGACCTGATCCGCGCCAGCGAGGGCCTGAACCTGGGTCTGGATTACCTGCCCGGCGCGATCAACTACGACCCGGCGGCGATGCCGGTGGACGCTGACCTGGCCTCGCGCATCGTCTGGTTCGATGCGTTCACCAGCAACGTCGACCGCACCACGCGCAATCCGAACCTGATGGTGTGGCACCGCAAGCTGTACCTGATCGACCACGGTGCGGCGATGTACTTCCATCACGACTGGGCCAACGCCGGCGATGCCTGCGAGAAGCCGTTCGTACTGATCCGTGACCACGTGCTGCTGTCATTCGCCAGCCGCATCGCCGAGGTGGATGCCGAGCTGGCCGCGCGCCTGCCTGATGCGGAGATCGAGCGCATCGTCGGCCTGGTGCCGGACAGCTGGCTGGTCGATGAGCCGGCCTTCGACAGCCCCCAGGCTTACCGGCAGGGCTACATCAACTACCTGAAGCATCGCCTGAAGGTCCGTGCGGTGTTCGTGCAGGAGGCCATCCGTGCCCACGCTGCACACGTATGACTATGCCGTCATCCGCGTGGTACCGCGGGTGGAGCGCGAGGAGTTCATCAACGTCGGCGTGATCGTGTCCTGCCCGGGCGCC
Source organism: Stenotrophomonas sp. 1337 (assembly GCF_031455455.1). Lineage (NCBI taxonomy): Bacteria > Pseudomonadati > Pseudomonadota > Gammaproteobacteria > Lysobacterales > Lysobacteraceae > Stenotrophomonas > Stenotrophomonas sp. 1337. The sequence continues at coordinate 207,998 of NZ_JAVDSR010000005.1, forward strand.
CGGCACCTGGAAGCGGCAATCGAGATCGATGCCGCGCGCCTGCACGCCTTCGCGCCGGCGCTGGATATTGAAGCGCTGCAGCCGTGGCTGGATGCCATCGTGGCGATCTGCCGGGGCGATGCCGGCGCCGGCCCGATCGCCCAGCTGCCTCCGCGCGCGCGCTTCCATTTCCTGACCGCCAAGCGCAGCTCGGTGGTGCAGATGTCCAGCACACACGTAGGCCGCACGGCGGACCCGGCGGGCGTGGTCGAACACCTGATGGCAAAGATGGTTCGGGTACCTGCCTAGCGCACTACTTGCCGCCGCCCCAGCGTGCAGTCATTTCGCTGCGGATCGGCGTGCGCTCGGTGTTGCTGTCCGTTGCCGTGAAGCGCATCGCCTTGACCGCATTCAACGCCCAGCCACTGAAGGCCGTCGACGGCTTGGCCTCCACCACCTTTACGTCATACGTCCGGCCGCGCTTGTTGACCGAATAGGCCACGGTCACCTCCTCCGCGAACGGCACACGGCCGGGGTCGACATTGAGTTGTGGGCGGAAGGTGCCCTCCACCGGCTTCCAGTACGTCAGCGCTTCGGCCTGCGGCAGCTGCAGCGGCTCGGGAGATGCGGCGGTGGCGACCTGGCTCAGTGCCAGGGCAAGCGTGATGGCAGCAACACGGAGCAGCATCGGGGGCATGGTTGTCATTCCTTGTACGCCAGTGGTTGGTTTCAAGCGTACGCCATCAGGGGCCTTTGCGGTTCACCGCAACGGTTACCGTGAAGTAGGGAATCGCGCTCCACTGCGTGCGCGGATGGTGCAGCGATTCCACGCCCATGCCGATCTGGTACTTCACGCTGCCCGGCTGCTCATGCCAGAAATAAGGCGCGCCGCTGCTCCAGCCACAACATACATATGTCAATGACGGCATGCCAAAGGTCTGCTGCAGATAGGCTTCGATCTTCGCCGCCGAGGCACCGCTGACGCGATACCGCGCTTCCATCGGCTGGATGTAGGAATCGTCGTCCTGCGTGCAGCCTACGTATTCCAGCTCGGTTGGTTTGCGTCCCATCGCCTGCAGGAAATCCTGGCAGACGGTGTCGGGGCGGGCCAGGCCTTCGGAGCGGCCGTGCAGTTCCCATTCTGCGATCGCGGTGTCGGGACGATGTGCCTGTGCTGTGCCGGCAAGAAGGAAAGCCATGCACAGCGATGACCATTGCAGTCCAATCAGGCCCCTCTTGCCGCTCTGCTGTCGGTCGTTGCTGCCGGCGCCGTGCATCACAGGGGCACGCGGCGGGCGATGTAGTTGATCACATTGCCCATTGCATCCGGATCGACGTTGGCCAGGCCGATCAGTACATATCCCTGCTCAGGCATCACCACAATGGCGCTGTTCGAGCCGGGCGCCCCGCCCTCATGGCCGAACTGGCGCTGCCTGCCGTCTCCCTGCACCATGAACCCGTAGCCGTACCAGCCCTTGTTGTTCTGCGGACGCGTGGCCTGCTGTAGCCACGCCGGCGAAACCAGGGTGCCGGCACGCAGGGCCTCGGCGAACTTCAACATGTCACCCACGGTGCTGTAACCGCCACCGGCCGCAGTCCCGCGCCATGGCAGGGATCTGGTTTCGCTGAGCCACTGTCCTTTCACCCGGGTATAGCCGGGTGCACGATGTGGAACGTCCACCAATTCCGGCTCAAAGCCGGTTGCCGTCATGCCCGCTGCGCGGAGAATATGGTCGTTGACATAGCGGTAGTACGTCTGCCCGGACACCACCTCGATGATCCTACCGAGCACAATGAACCCGTAGTTGGAGTAGCCATCCTGGCTGCCTGCGGCAAACTGCGGGGGATCCTTGGCGAAGCGTTGCACATAATCGTCGTGCGTTCTAAGTGACGCCGCGTAGTGCTCGAAATCATCACCGAAGAAATCACCGAGCCCACTGGTGTGGTTGAGCAGTTGCCGGATCGTGACCGTACCTGCCACCCCTTCGTTGGGATAGTCCGCCAGGCGCTTGCCGATGGTGTCATCCAGGGCAAGACGGCCGGCCTCAGCCAGTTGCAGGATCGCCACTGCGGTGAACATCTTGTTGGAAGAGGCAAGGCGGAACTGCGTCTGCGCATCGACGGGCACGCGCTGCTCACGGTTGGCGAGCCCTCCCTGCCACTGCATCAGCACCTTGCCATCGTGCGCGACCAGCACGGCGCCAGAGAGTGCGTCGGCCGCCTGCAGCGCGTTGAGCCGTGCCGTGATTTCGCCCAGAAGTGCCGGCAGCTCCATTCGTGCGGGCTGGAACTGTTGCGGCGTCGGCACACCTTCCAACTGGAACAGCTTCACGTGGCGTGGAGCGGCAGGGTCCATTTCCGCAGTCAACAGCATCGCCCGTTCACTGTTCTCGCCCAGCACCAGCACTTCGACCTTCTCCGGCGTGCTCGAGCGGACGTCGAGCACCTTCATCGGCCCACTGGACGCACGGAACTCCAGGTAATCCTGCGGGCCGCTGCCCGCCTTCTTTGCGTACCTGTCGGCGAACGCCTGCAATCCATCGAGGCTGCCCGCATTGAAGGCAGCCAACCATTCATCCACGGCATCCTGTGCGCGCGGACCGCTCGATCCGGCAGGTGCTTCGGCCGCACCAACACTGGATGACAATGCCGGCAGCAAGGCGAACGCCAACAGCAAGGCACGTTGACGGTACACGGACATGGCGAATCCTTCGCAGGCAGAACGTAGCGCCATCCTAGAGGACAATCGCACAGAGTCCATGCACTGCAGCCGCACTCACACCCTTGGGCTATTCCGGCAACGCATACGCCATCACGTAATCCCCGGCCGGCGTCTCCATGAAATGGTGCCCGCCAGCCATGATGACCACGTATTGCCGCCCGCCCTGCTCGTACACCATCGGGTTGGCCTGGCCACCGGCTGGCAGTTTGGTGTGCCACAGCTCCCTGCCGGTCTTCAGGTCGATGGCACGCAGCAGGTCGTCGGTCGCTGCGGCGATGAAGATCAGGCCGCTGGCGGTCACCACCGAACCGCCATTGTTCGGCGTGCCGATTTCAATGGGCAGGCCGGAGCGGATGCCGAAGGGGCCGTTGCCACGCGCGCTGCCGAACGGCCGGTCCCACAGCAGCTTGCCGCTGCGCAGGTCGATCGCACGGATACCGCCATAGGGCGGCTGCTTGCACAGCAAGCCGGTGAACGGCAGCCGCCAACCGGCGTTGACGTCGATGCCATAGGGCGTGCCGACCTGCGGATCCCCTGCCCCTTCGGCACCGCCCTTGTCGGCGCGCATCTGCTCGCGCGGCAGCCAGCCCTTGCGGTCGGCTTCGGCGCGCGGCACCAGCCGGTTGTAGTTGGGCATGTCGTTGTAGTTGGCCACGATCACGCCACGCCGCGTATCGATGGCCACGCTGCCCCAGTCCGAGCCACCGTTGTAGCCGGGGTATTCGATGGAGTGGTGATCGCTGCTGGGCGGTGTGTAGAACCCTTCGTAATGTGCCTTGCGGAACTGGATTCGGCAGACCAGCTGGTCGATGGGGGTGATACCCCACATGTCGCGCTCGGTCAGCGCGTCGTCGCGCCGCAGCGTGTGGTACAGCGAGAACAGCTGGGTGGCGGCGCGCTGCTCGGGCTCCACGCCGCCCTGTGGCACCTTGCGCTCCTCGGCCGGGGTCAGCAGCTGGCCGTTGCGACGGTCGAGGATGTACATGTCGCCCTGCTTGGTGGGCAGCAGGATCGCCGGCACCTTTCCCGATGCCGTCGGGTAGTCGATCAGGCTGGCCTGCGAACCCAGGTCGTAGTCCCAGACGTCCTTGCGCACGGCCTGGAAGTGCCAGACCGGCTTGCCGGTAGCCACATCGATGGCGACCAGCGAGGTCGCGTACCTGTTCTGGTTTTCGGTGCGCGAGCCACTCCAGTAGTCGCCTGCGGAATTGCCCATCGGCAGGTACACCAGGCCCAGTGCTTCATCGCCGGTAGCGGTGGTCCACATGTTCGGTGTGCCACGTGTGTAGGTCTGCTCGCGCGGTGGCAGGCCGCTGCGCTCGGGCTGGTCCATGTCCCACGCCCAGCGCAGCTTGCCGCTGATCGCGTCGTAGGCCTGGATGACGCCGGAGGGCGCGTCGCGGCGCTGGCCGTCCAGTACCTGGTGGCCGGTGACGATGACACCGCGGACGATCGCCGGCGGCGAGGTGATCGATACGTAACCCGGCGGCACCTCGCCCATGCCCAGGGTGATGTCGACCTGGCCGTTGTTGCCGAAATTCGCGCAGGGGCGACCGCTGTCGGCGTCCACCGCGATCAGGCGACCGTCCAGCGTGCCTTCGATGATGCGTGCGCTGCAGGCTGAGCGGCTCCCTGGCGCCGCGCTCCGGTGGGTGCGGGTCGGCGGCGGTGCGGGCAGCGCGAGATCGGCAGCCACGTCAGCCAGTGCGGCATCGGCGAGGGTCGGCGCGCTGGGCAGCTCGTAATAGGACACGCCACGGCAGGCGGCCGTGTACGGGATCGACGCATCTTTCACCTTCGGGTCGAAACGCCATAGCTCCTTGCCGCTGCCGGCATCGAGGGCGATCAACTGATTGCGTGCGGTGCACAGGTACAACCGATCACCGATCTTCAGTGGCGTGGTTTCCGCACCCCAGCGCTTCTTCGGCAGGTCGCCCGTGCGGAACTGCCACGCCAGTTGCAGGGTTCCCACGTTTTCCGGGGTGACCTGCTGCAGCGGCGAATAGCGGGTGGCGGCATTGCTGCGCCCCCATGCCGGCCAGTCACCCTCGGCCGGCTGGTCGGCAGGCTGCAGGCCGGTGGTGTCACGGGTGGGATCAAGCCCGGCGCTGACCGCCGGCTCCGGGAACGGCTGATGCCCGTCGACCACGCCATGCGGGGTGAACGCGAGGCCGAAGGCGGCCACGAAGACCAGCATCAGTACAGCGGCCACGCTGCGCGACAGCCGCCTGGGCACCGGCGCCTGCAGGGTCGGCGCCAGCAATGCCAGGACGATGCCGAGGGCGGTCACCAAGCCCAGCCGTGGTACCCAGCGCCAGTAATCGCTGCCCGACTCCCACCAGGTCCACAGCAGGCTGCCGATGAACACCAGTGCGTACAGCAGTGCACCGCTACGCCGATTGCCCCACAACAGGATGCCGCAGACCAGCAGGCCCAAGCCGGCGATGGCATAGTACCAGGAGCCACCGAGGCTGAGCAGCCACGCACCAAGGCCGCCGATGACCAGGCCGAGCACGATCAGCAACAGGGCCAGCACGGTAACGAGAGGATGGCGGGGCGGAGGCGCGGAACCAGACTGCGGCGTGGCGGACATCGTCGATCTCCGGGGGCAGCATGCGCCCTTATGCCACCGTCACCGTGAAGTGCGTGCGTATTTTCGACTGCAGACACGACGACGCCGGCACAAGGCCGGCGTCGTCGGGTACCTCAGCATCGCGGCAGGATCACTCCTGCGCGGCGTCCTCGCTGCTGGCAGCAGCCGGTGCGCCGTCGGTCGCGGCCGGGGCGGCGGCGGCCACCTCGTCCTCGTCCTCGTCGATCGAGGCATCCATGCGCTCCACCGCCTGCAGCTTCTCGTCCTTGGACAGGCGGATCAGGGTCACGCCCTGGGTGTTGCGGCCGACGCGGCTGATTTCCGAGCCACGGGTACGCACCAGGGTGCCGCCGTCGGAGATCAGCAGGACTTCATCGTCGGTACCCATCAGCACCGCGGCAACCAGCTTGCCATTGCGCTCGGTGGTCTGGATGCCGATGACGCCCTGCGTGCCACGACCCTTGCGCGGGTAGTCCGGCAGCGGGGTGCGCTTGCCGTAGCCGTTTTCGGTGGCGGTGAGGATGTAACGCAGGTTGGCGTCGTCGGCACCTTCGATCAGCGCATCGCCCGTGGCGATGGCCTCCTCGACACCGTTGTCGTCCTCGTTCTCGTCCTCGATGCCGCCAGCACTCTCGGCCACGATCAGGCTGACCACTTCCTCGCCGGCCGGCATCCTGATGCCGCGCACGCCGGTAGCGGTACGCCCCATCGAGCGGACCTTGTCTTCACCGAAGCGCACGGTCTTGCCGTTGGAGGCGAACAGCAGGATGTCGCGCTCGCCATCGGTCAGGCCGACGCCGACCAGGGCATCGCCCTCGTCGAGGTTGATCGCGATCTTGCCGCGGGCCAGACGGAAGGCGAACTCGCCCAGCGGGGTCTTCTTGACCGTACCGTTCTTGGTGGCGAAGAACACGAACTGGCCATCGGCGTACTCGCGCACCGGCAGCACGGCCTGCACGCGTTCGCCCGGCTCCAGCGGGATCCAGTTGATGATCGGACGACCGCGGGCATTGGAACCGGCTTCAGGCAGCTGGTACACCGGCAGCCAGAACACCTTGCCCGAACTGGTGAAGGTCAGCAGCGTGTCGTGCGTGTTGACCAGCCACAGCTGCTCGATGAAATCCTCTTCCTTGGTCGACGCCGCGCTGCGGCCACGGCCGCCTCGACGCTGGGCGCGATAGGCGCTGACCGGCTGGCGCTTCACGTAACCGGCATGCGACAGGGTGACCACCACGTCTTCCGGGGCGATCAGGTCGAGGATGTCCAGGTCTTCTTCGCTGTGGCGGATCTCGGTACGGCGCTCGTCGCCGAACTCTGCGCGCACGTTGATCAGCTCTTCGCGGATCACCTGCAGCAGGCGATCGGGATCTTCCAGGATATGGATGAGCCCGGCGATCACTTCCAGCAGCTGCTTGTATTCCTCGGTCAAGCGGTCCTGCTCCAGCCCGGTCAGGCGATGCAGGCGCATTTCCAGGATCTGCGTCGCCTGGATCTCGGTCAGCTGGTAGCCGCCTTCGATCAGGCCCACGCCCTTGGGCAGGTCATCGGGACGCGAGGCTTCGGCACCGGCGGCGCCGAGCATCGAACCGACCAGGCCCGGTTCCCACAGGCGCGCAAGCATGCGCTCGCGTGCCTCGGTGGGGTTCGGCGAGGTCTTGATCAGTTCGATCATCTCGTCGATGTTGGCCAGCGCAACGGTCAGGCCTTCCAGCACGTGGGCACGGGCGCGCGCCTTGCGCAGCTCGAACACGGTGCGGCGGGTAACCACTTCGCGACGGTGGCGGACGAAGGCCTCCAGCATCTGCTTGAGGTTCATCAACTGCGGGCGGCCGTCGACCAGCGCCACCATGTTGATGCCGAACACCGACTCCATCTGGGTCTGCTGGTAGAGGTTGTTGAGCACAACCTCGGCCGACTCGCCGCGCTTGATTTCGATGTAGATGCGCATGCCGTCCTTGTCGGACTCATCGCGCAGCTCGCTGATGCCTTCGATCTTCTTTTCCTTGACCAGCTCGGCGATCTTCTCGATCAGACGCGCCTTGTTCACCTGGTAAGGAATTTCAGTGACGATGATCGATTCGCGGCCGTTGTCGGCCACTTCGACATCCGCCTTGGCACGGATGCGCACGCGGCCACGGCCGGTGCGGTAACCGGCGATGATGCCGGCGGTGCCGTTGATGATGCCCGCAGTCGGGAAATCCGGGCCCGGGATGAACTCCATCAGGCCGTCGATATCGATTTCCGGATTGTCGATCAGCGCGATGCAGGCATTGATCGATTCGGTGAGGTTGTGCGGCGGAATGTTGGTCGCCATGCCCACCGCGATACCGGCCGAACCATTGACCAGCAGGTTCGGGAACCGGGTCGGCATGACCGTCGGCTCCAGTTCCTTTTCGTCGTAGTTGGGCTGGAAATCGACGGTTTCCTTGTCGATGTCCGCCATCAGCTCATGCGCAAGCCGCGACATGCGCGCCTCGGTGTATCGCATCGCCGCGGCGGAGTCGCCGTCGACCGAACCGAAGTTACCCTGGCCATCGACCAGCATGTAGCGCAGCGAGAACGGCTGTGCCAATCGCACCAGCGTGTCGTACACCGACTGGTCGCCATGCGGGTGGTACTTACCGATGACGTCACCGACGATACGTGCCGACTTGAAGTAGGGCTTGTTGCTGTGCGCGTTGAGTTCATTCATCGCAAACAGCACACGACGATGCACCGGCTTGAGGCCATCGCGCGCATCTGGCAGCGCGCGCCCCACGATCACGCTCATGGCGTAATCGAGGTAGCTCTTGCGCATCTCGTCTTCCAGGTTGACCTGGATGATTTCCTTGGCGGTTTCTGCCATTCGGGTTCCGTTGTCTGGTAGCGGTCCAGTCCGGCGCATCCACCCGGGGGTGGTCGTGCCGGAACCTCGATTCAACCGCTGGATTCTACCACACGGGGCCGTTTTCCGCCTGCCTTTACGGTGATTTTACCGGCACAAATCAGGAACTTAGGGGGTTGCCGGCCAGCGGCCGGCACTACTGGACGCCGGGGTCGGAGCCCTTTCCAGCGGAAAGGCACCCGCCCCTGCCCGCGTCAACCGCCGAAGGCGGTACGCATGTTCTCCGCGGTCGGGTTCAGGATCACCCCCCGCTCGGTCACAATGGCATCGATCAGCTCGCCCGGGGTGACATCGAACACCGGGTTCCAGGCGGCGATGCCCTCGGCCACGGTGCGGGTGCCGCCCACGCCGTACAGTTCGCCCGGGTCGCGCTGCTCGATCTCGATCTGGCTGCCGTCCACGGTATCCATGTCCACCGTCGAGGACGGCGCCACGACCATGAACTTCACCCCGTGGTGGCGGGCCGCGATGGCCAGCTGGTAGGTGCCGATCTTGTTGGCCGTATCGCCATTGGCGCAGATGCGGTCGGCGCCCACGATCACCCACTGCACCGCACCGGTCTTCATCAGGTGCGAGGCGGCCGAGTCGGCGATCAGCGTCGCGTCGATGCCGTCCTGCTGCAGCTCCCATACGGTCAGGCGCGCACCCTGCAACCACGGCCGGGTCTCACCTGCAAACACACGGGCGATGCGGTCCTGGGCCATGCCGGCGCGGATCACGCCCAGCGCCGTACCGAAGCCGGCGGTGGCCAGCGAGCCGGTATTGCAATGGGTCAACACGCCGCTGCCGGCCTCGATCAGGCCGGCACCGAGTGCGCCCATGTGGCGGTTCGCGGCCAGGTCTTCTTCGGCGATCGCTTGCGCTTCAGCCTCCAGCAGCGCCTTCCAGTCGGCACCGGCAGCGCTCAGGCAACGTCGCATGCGTGCCAGCGCCCAGGCCAGGTTCACCGCGGTCGGGCGAGAGGCATTCAACCGCTGCAGCGCCGGTTCCAGCTGCTGCAGGGCATGCGCGCCATCGGCCGCCTGCACATCACGTGCGGCCAGCACCACACCCCAGGCGGCAGCGATGCCGATGGCCGGCGCACCGCGCACGGTCAGGGCGTGGATGGCCGCGGCCACCTCATCGCTGTCATGGCAGGCCACATGCTCGACCACGAACGGCAGCTTGCGCTGGTCGAGCAGTTGCAGGGCATCGCCGGTCCACAGGATCGGGCGGATGTGGTCGTAACGGGCGTAGTCGAGGTCGGTGGCGGTATTCATGGCCCCATTGTAGGGCCACGCCACGCACGGATGGACCCTGTCCGGGGTCAGTTCACCGAGAATTCGGCGCGGCAGCCGCCGTCGACCCAGATGCCGTTGCGGTTCCAGCCCCAGGTGCTGCCTTCCTCGCATGGGGTGCTGGAAAGCTGGTTGGACAGGGTGGCGCTGGTGGAGATGCTGGCGCCACAGAAGCGGCGCTTTTTGGACTTGGATTCGCAGGTCAGCCGGCGCGGCATGTCGACGAAACGGCCCTGCTCGTCGGCCACCTCGAAATCACCCTGGCACCCCCGGGTGGTCCACACCTCATTGCGCTTGTAGCCCCAGCCCTGCCCTTCCCGGCACGGCAGCACCGACAGCTGCCGCAGCAACCTTACCGGCGCACCGTCCAGGCGTACCGGGCAGCTCTGCGGGCGGCCATTGGACTCACAACGCACTACCCGCCGCACCAGTCGCTTGCGGCCCTCGGCCGCGGGCACGGCATCAGTCTCTGCACCGCGCGCGCGGAACTCGGCGCGGCAGCCCAAGGTCACCCACACGCCACTGCGGTCGGTGCCCCACTCGCTGCCACGGATGCAGCTGTTGTTGGACAACTGGCGGATCAGGTCAACGCCGTTGCTGACATCGATGTCGCAATGCACCCAACCCATGTCGCGGGATTCGCAGGTCACCACTTCGCTGTCATAGCCAAGCGACTGCGCCGATGCGGTCGACGGAAGCAGGCCACCCCATATCGCCACGGAGTACATCGGTGCCGCTACGACCGCAAACCACTTGACCAAAGCCTTCCCCATGAATGGATGAACCACGACGCAAGTGTGCGGTATCGGCTGTGATAAGAGCATCATCGTGCTTGCTGAATCAAGCGCGCAGACGCGTGTTTTCGTTCAGCCTGCCAGGTGCAGGGGAAATCGGCTCATGCGTGGGCGAAATCGAATGCAAGCACGTCGGCGATGCGCGGTGTGCGGTGCATCGCCATCAGCAGGCGATCAATGCCAACGGCAACACCGGCACAGGCGGGCATTGCAGGCAGCGCATGCAACAACGCTTCATCCAGCGCGGGCTGTACCTGCCCCCGTGCATGGCGACGCTGCAGGTCATGCTGGAAACGCGCGCGCTGTTCAGCCGCATCGTTCAGTTCGTTATAGCCATTGGCCAGTTCCACCGCGCCCAGGTACAGCTCGAAACGCTCGGCCAGCGGCGGTGTACCGGGGCGGATGCGCGCCAGTGCCGCCTGGCTGGCGGGCCAGTCGTGGACCACGGTCATGACCGTGTCATCGAAGTGCGGTTGGATACGGTGGGTCATCAACAGATCCAGCCAATCATCGCGGGTCAGGCCTACCGGATCGATGTGCACCTCGCCCAGCGCGGCGCGCAGTTGGCCCTCATCGGCATCGAACGGGTCCACGCCGGCCTGTTGCTGGAACAGTTCGCGATAGCTCAGCACGCGCAGCGTCGCGCTGCGGCCAACCAGCGCCAACGCCTGCCCCACCAGTTCCGCGGTTTCCTGCAGCAACCGATGGTGGTCCCAGCCAACCCGATACCACTCCAGCATGGTGAACTCGGGATTGTGGCGGCCACCGGCTTCGCCATTGCGGAACACCCGGCCCAGCTCATAGCAGTCGCCCACGCCGGCAGCGAGCAGGCGCTTGAGCGGGAACTCCGGCGAGGTGCGCAGCCAGCGGCGGCGTCCGCCCGCATCGACGTGGCCGCTGAAATCGGTGTGGAAGCTGTCGATGTTCGGCTCGGTGTTGCCGGCCACGGAAAGGATCGGCGTTTCCACTTCCAGCACGCCACGCTCGGCAAAGAAGCGTCGCACCAGCGCATTGAGGCTGGCACGCTGTTGCAGGCTGCGCAGCAGTGCCTCGCTCACAGGATGCCCTCCGGGCGCGGATGGTCCAGCGGCAGGGTCAGCAGATCGCGCGTGTCATCGATGTAGCCACTGGCCAGGTACAGGCGGCGCGCCAGTTCGTTGTGATGGTTCACCTCCAGCCGCAGCCGGCTGACCCCGCGCCCGCGTGCGCGTTGTTCGCAGATGGCCAGTGCCCGCTTGCCACGGCCACGGCCACGCGCGCGGTGGCTGAGGTAGAGCTCGTCGAGCAGCATGAAATGGCCGCCCTGCTCCAGGCTGAACCCCATCGCGATCACCGCATAGCCAACGACGGCCGCGGCCTCGTCCAGCCACAGCAGCACTTCCCCGTTGCGCGGATCGGCCAGCAGCGCATCGACACCACGGCGCACGCGCGCATCGTCGAATTCGATCTTGTCTTCGGCGTAGAAATCGCGCATCAGCGCGATCAGCAGTTCCTCGTCGGCACGGGTGGCCAGGCGGAAATCCAGCGGAGCGGTCTGCATCAGTGTTCCTTTGCGGTTGCGTGCCGGGTGCCTGCGCACCCGGCCGGTTCATCACTCGTGTTCGGCCAGGTAGGCCAGCAGGCGCTCTTCATCCCACACCGGAACGCCCAGCGATTGCGCCTTGTCCAGCTTTGAACCCGCTTCGGTGCCGGCCACCACGAAACTGGTCTTCTTCGACACGCTGCCGGATACCTTGGCGCCCAGCGCCTCCAGACGCTCCTTGGCGGTATCGCGATTGAGCTGGGCCAGCGTGCCGGTAAGCACCACCGTCTGCCCGTCCAGCGGGCCGGCCACCACTTCGGCCAGGGCCGGCGCACTGGCCAGGATGTGCTTCATCTCCACTTCGGCGGCCAGCAGCATCGCGCCATGGCCCTCGCTGTCCAGCCAGTCAGCGACGCCGCGCGCGGTGTCATCGGGCAGACCGGCGTTGACGAACTGGCCGTGCTCGGCGTCCAGCACCGCCTGCGCGCTGGGCAGTGCGGCCACCAGCTTCTCCGCGCGCAGGCGGGTAATGCCGGGAATCTCCGCTTCGACCAGCAGCTGGGCAAGGTCCAGCCCCTCGCGCAGCTTCGCACTTGGCGGGTGCACGTCGCTGATGCGGACCTGCCCCACCTGCAGCAGCGCGTCGATGGCCTGTTGGTTGCCTTCCTGTTCGAAGAAGTGGCCCAGCGAGCGCGCCACTTCGCCACCGATGTCGGGCACGCGCTTGAACAACGGCCACGGCAGGCGGCGGATCAACGCCAGATCGCCAAACCACTGTGCCAGTGCCTTGGCGGTGCTCTCGCCGACGTGCTCGATGCCCAGTGCGAACAGCAGTCGCTCCAGCGTCGCATCACGGCTGGCGTCGATCGCAGCGATCAGGTTGTCAGCCCATTTGGTCGCGATCTTCTTTGTGTTCCATTCGAACGCTGCCGGCTGCGCCAATGCCTGCGCGCGCCACCCCGCGTCGTTGCCATCCAGCTTCAACACAGCGTTGAGCACCGCGCCGCTGCCTTCGGCCGGCAGGTGCAGTTTCAGGCTGGCCGCGAGCGCGGAAGGATCTTCAGCATCCAGCACCAGCTTCAGGTGCAGCAGCTGGTCGCGGGTGAGGCGGTACAGATCGGCCACGCTCCTGACGATGCCGGCGTCCACCAGGGTTTCGATGTACTTGTCGCCGAGACCGTCGATATCCATCGCCCGTCGCGAAGCGAAGTGGGCGATGGCCTCCTTGCGCTGCGCCGGGCAGGACAGCTCGCCCGAGCAGCGCCAGGCAGCAGCCCCTTCCTCGCGCACGATCTCCGAGCCGCACACCGGGCAGGTGGTCGGCATCTGCCAGGGCGTGGTGCCGGCGGGACGACGGTCGAGAATGACGCTGACCACTTCCGGAATCACATCGCCGGCACGGCGCACGATCACGCTGTCGCCCACGCGCACATCCAGGCGCGCGATCTGGTCGGCGTTGTGCAGGGTGGCATTGGAGACGATCACACCGGCCACCGCGACCGGCGCAAGGCGCGCCACCGGAGTGGCGGCACCGGTACGGCCGATCTGGATTTCGATGGCCTCCAGCGTAGTGCTCTGTTCCTGCGCAGGGAACTTGTGCGCGATGGCCCAGCGTGGTGCGCGCGACACGAAGCCCATGGCCTGCTGGCCGGCGCGGTCATCGAGCTTGTAGACCACGCCATCAATGTCGAATGCCAGGCCGTCGCGACGCTCGCCGATGTCACGGTAGTACGCCAGCAGGCCGTCGCTGCCTTCCACCACCTTGCACAGGTCGCTGACCGGGAAACCCCAGTCGCGCAGCTGCGCCAGCGTGCCCGAGTGCGTATCGGGCAACTCACCGCCCTGCACTTCACCGGTACCGTAGGTGAAGAAACTGAGCCTGCGCTGCGCGCTGATCTTCGGGTCAAGCTGGCGCAGCGAACCGGCCGCGGCATTGCGCGGATTGGCCAGCACCTTGCCACCGTGCAGGCGCGCGCGCTCGTTGTAGGCCTCGAAGTCGGCGCGGGCCATGTAGACCTCACCGCGCACTTCCAGCACATCCGGCCAGTCCCTGCCTTTCAGGCGCTTGGGAATGTCGCCGATCTCGCGCAGGTTGGCGGTCACGTCCTCACCGGTGCTGCCATCGCCCCGGGTGGCGCCCAGCACGAAATGACCGTCCTCATAACGCAGGCTGATCGCCAGGCCGTCCATCTTCGGTTCGGCGGAAAAACGCAGGGTGCCGCGGCGCAGGCGCTCATCGATGCGGCGCACGAAGTCGGCCACTTCCTCATCGCTGAAGGCATTGGACAGCGACAGCATCGGTACTGCATGGGTGACTTCGGCGAAGCGGCCGGACGGGCGTGCCCCGACCTGCTGGGTCGGGCTGTCGGCACGGGCGAGATCAGGATGCTCGCGCTCCAGCGCCTCCAGCTCACGCACCAGGCGGTCGTAGTCGACGTCGGGGATCTCCGGCGCATCCAGCTCGTGATAGGCGCGATTGGCCTGGGCGATCTGCCGGCGCAGGTCTTCGGCACGTTCGGCGGGGCTGGGGCTCATCGGAATCCGCGGGTTCTGGGATGGCCGTGAATTCTACCGCGCCTGCGCGCAGCACCTTGTAGAGCCGGGCCATGCGGGACTGGCGGCGAGCAACGGTCGCGCATGATTGGAGACGCTGCGCACCCCCTTGCCCGCGCTGACCACCAGCGCTAGCGTGCGTCGGTCGCCCTTCCGGAACCGTCCCCTGTGACCTTGCCTGCCTCCCGTCGCCACTTCCTGCAGCTGGCCGGTGCCGGTCTCGCCCTCGCCAGCAGCGGCCTGCCCCGGTCGGCCCAGGCACAGCCGGCGATCGTTGCGCCGCCACCCGCCGATGCGGGCGCGGTGCTGCTGAACTTCAACGAATGCCCCTATGGCCCCTCGCCGGCCGCCCAGCAGGCGGCGCGCGACAGCATCTCCAGCTGCGGCCGTTACCGCTTCGCCCTGGCCGGTGAAGTGCGCGACGCATTCATCGCCCAGGCCGGCATTCCCGCCGACCACGTGCGCCTGTATCCGGGCTCCAGCGAACCGCTGAACCGTGCGGCGACACTGTGGACCGGCCCGCAGGCGGGCCTGGTGGTGGCCGACCCGACCTTCGAGACGCTGGGCGAGATGGCTGCCTCGCGTGGTGCCCACGTGCAGAAGGTGCCGCTGCGCAGCGATGGCGCGCACGACCTGCGCGCGATGGTGGCCGCCGCGCACGCGCGGCCGACCGGCCTGCTGTACGTGTGCAATCCCAACAACCCCACCGGCTCGATCAGTCCGGCCAACGAGCTGGCCTGGCTGCTGGCCAACAAGCCCGCAGGTACCCGGGTGCTGCTGGACGAGGCCTATCTGCAGTACAGCGAACAGCCCAGCCTGATTGCACAGGTGGCCCAGCGCGATGACCTGATCGTGCTGCGCACCTTCTCCAAGCTGTACGGCATGGCCGGCCTGCGTCTTGGCGTGGCTGCAGCGCATCCGGAGCGCCTGCGCGAGCTGGCGAGCCTGGGCGAGAACCCGCTGCCGGTGCCCGCCCTTGCAGCGGCACTGGCCAGCCTGCGCGACCCGCAGTTGATCCCGCAGCGACGTCTGCAGAACGCCAAAGTCCGGCAGGCCACCATCGCCTGGCTGGGCAAGCGTGGCTTTGACTGCCTGCCGACCGAAGCGAACTGCTTCGTGGTGGATGTGCAGCGCGACGGCGCGGCCTTTGCCAAGGCGATGGCGGACAACGGCGTGGTGATCGGCCGCAGCTGGCCGATCTGGCCGCAGCGCGTGCGCGTGACCGTGGGCACCGAGGAAGAGATGGCGCGCTTCCGCAGCGCGTTCGCGAAGGTAGCCGGCGTACCGGCCTGACCCTACCCACGCATGGCGTGGATCTACTGGTCTGGTGGGGGGCGAACCCTGGTTCGCCGCATCCACGCATGGCGTGGATCTACTGTTGTGGGTGCCGACCGTTGGTCGGCACGCCAGGACCTGCCGCGCTTACCAGCGCGGGGTCTTGGTCAGCGGCGGCGCCTGGTGCTGGCGATCATAGGCGCGCAGCTCATCACGGATGTGGGCGATGCGCTGGCGGCCGAGCG
Organism: Stenotrophomonas sp. 1337; assembly: GCF_031455455.1. Lineage (NCBI taxonomy): Bacteria > Pseudomonadati > Pseudomonadota > Gammaproteobacteria > Lysobacterales > Lysobacteraceae > Stenotrophomonas > Stenotrophomonas sp. 1337. The sequence continues at coordinate 223,842 of NZ_JAVDSR010000005.1, forward strand.
CGTTGCGGCTGTCATCCAGCACCACGCCATCGAGCAGTTCAGCCATGCGCTGCACGGTCGGCAGCATCTTCTCCCAGGCGTCCAGCGCGGTCAGCGGTGCCGGCAGGGTCAGGAAGAAGGCGATGGCCGGCGTTTCCATGGCGCGGATGTTGCCCATGTCGAAACTGCCCGGCTTCATGATGCTGGCCATCGAGAAAATCGGGCCTCGCTCGGGATGCCCCTCCACCAGCCGGTGGAAGACATTCATGTGGCCAAACACCAGGCCGGTCTTCTCCGCTGCCACGACGATGTCTTCGCCGCGCAGCTGCTCACCGGCGCGGGCGGCCACGAACAGCGAAACGATCTTGTCGAAATCCTGCGTCGCGCGCTTGCCCAGGTCGCTGGCCGCGCCATCGACATCGGGCAGCCCCAGTTCGGCCTGCTCGACCGTCTCGCCCATGCCCGGCTCGACGCGGTCGCCGGCCACAGGCACGCCATCCTCGCCCAGCACCGGCTCGCGACGCTCGCCGCTGGTCGGTTCGGCGCTATCGAGGCGACGGCCCTGGGGCTTCTTTTTCGGGCGGCCAAACAGGAAGATCGCAGCGACCAACAGCAGGCCGGCGGCCAGGATGCCGATGCGCAACAGTGCCGTGTCGGACATTCGTTAGGTTCTCCGGCTAGTTCATTCAGGTAACTAGGATGGCACGTCAGGCCGCGCCCGCCAATCGCGCGGCTTCTTCCAGGTCCACGCTGACCAGGCGGCTGACTCCCGGCTCGCGCATCGTCACGCCCGACAACTGGTGCGCCGCTTCCATCGTGGCCTTGTTGTGGCTGACGAACAGGAACTGCACCTTCTCGCTCATTTCCTTGACCATGCTGGCCAGGCGGCCGACGTTGGCTTCATCCAGCGGCGCGTCCACCTCGTCCAGCAGGCAGAACGGTGCCGGGTTGAGCTGGAAGATCGCAAACACCAGCGCCACGGCGGTCATCGCCTTTTCGCCGCCGGACAGCAGCGAGATGCTCGACACGCGCTTGCCCGGGGGACGCGCCATGATGGTCACGCCGGTATCGAGAAGGTCTTCGCCGGTCAGCTCCAGGTAGGCGTGGCCGCCACCGAACAGGCGCGGATACAACGCCTGCACACCGGCGTTGACACGATCGAAGGTGTCCTTGAAGCGGCCCCGGGTTTCGCGGTCGATCTTGCGGATCGCATCTTCCAGGGTCTCCAGCGCGGTGGTCAGGTCCACGTGCTGCGCATCCAGATACTCCGAGCGCTGCGAGGCTTCGCCATACTCGTGGATCGCGGCCAGGTTGACCGGCTCCAGCCGGCGCATGCGACCGTCGATCTGGTGCACCGCCTGCTCCCAGTCGCCCAAGCGGGCCTCTTCGGGCAGCGCGTTGATCACATCCTGCAGCACGAAACCGGCCTTCTCCACTGCGCCCTGCAGGGTTTCGGCACTGAGTACCAGCGCCTGCTGGTCCAGCTTGCGCTGCGAGATGCGCTCGCGCTGGGACAGCGCCTGCTCGTCGCGCTGGTGGCGGGTCTGCTCGTAGTTGCGCAGTTCGGCATCGATGCCATCCAGCAACGTGCGCGCTTCGGTCAGCACGCGATCGGCACGGACACGCTCTTCCAGCGCGTTCTGGTGCTCGGCCTGCAGCGATTCGACCGGGGTATCGCCTTCGTCCAGCTGCGAATGCAGTTCGCCCAGGCGTGCATCAAGCTGGCCACGCTGCGTACTCATGCGTTCCAGCGCCTGGCTCAACGACGCCACCTGGGCGCGCTGTGATTCCAGGGTCAGGGCCAACGCGTGCGACCGCTCGCGCACCGCACGGGCGGCGTCGCGGGCCAGATCACGCGCCTCGGTCAACTGACGGCGTTCGCCCTCCAGGCCCTGCCGGTTCGACTCCAGGTCACCCATGCTGTTGACCGCATTCTCCAACCGCGCACGCGCTTCACGCGCCTGCTCGCGATTGATGTCCAGGGTCTCCAGCAACTGGCTGAGCTCGCCTTCGATACGGTCGATGCGCGTACGTGCCGCCTCGACCTTGCCCTGCTGGCCCTGCAGCTGGCCGGCCAGTTCGGACACCGCGCGGTGCGCCAGGTACAGCGCACGCTGCGCATCCTCGCGCTGCTGTTCGGCGGCCAACAGGTGCTCGCGGAAACCGGCCAGCTGTTCTTCCAGTTCGGCTTCGCGCGATTGCAGCTGCTCGATCTGCTCGCGCAGCTCGTTGATTTCGCGTTCGCGCAGCAGCGCGCCTTGCTTGGCGGCGCCGGAGCGCGACACGCGCACCCAGCCCTCGCCCAAGCGTTCACCGCCCTGGGTGATGATGGAATCGCCCTCGGGCAGGCTGGCCTGCAGTGCATTGGCTTCGGCAAGGTCACGCGCGCCGTGCAGGCGTGCAAGCAGGCGCCGGATCGGCGCTGGTCCACGCACACGTGCAGCCAGCGAGGTCGGCGCGACCTTCAGGTCCGCACCGTCATTGGCAACCAGCGCGATGCGGCCTTCGCCCAGCTCACCCAACGCATCGACCAGGCTGGCCGGGTCGTCGACCAGCACGCCTTCGATCAATTGACCGAGCGCGCTTTCCACTGCGTTTTCCCAACCCGCATCAACATCCAGGCGCTCACCCACGCGCGCGGCCGAATCCAGCCCACGCGACTTCAGCCACGCCACCGCCGCGCCCTGCTCCTGGCCGAGTGCAGCCTGCTGCAGGGTTTCCAGCGAAGACAGGCGCCCGCGCAGGCCATTGACCTGCTTGCGCAGCTCGGCCAGCTCGTTCTGCCCGTTGCGCTGCTGCTCCTGCACGGCGGCGACACCGTGCTTGCGCTCCTCGACCTGCTCGGTCAGCTCATCCAGCGCGGTCTTCTGCGTATCGTGCTGCAGGTGCAGCTGCTCGAAGACTTCATCCAGTGCATCCACGTCCAGCCCGGCACGTTCGGCCGCCAGCGCTTCGCGGCGACGATCGGCATCAAGGATCTGCTTGTCCAGGTAGTCCACGCGGGTGCGCTCGACCTCGCCGGCGCGCGAGGCTTCCGAGCTCTGCGAGGTGTGCTGCTCCCAACGTTGCTGCCAATCGGACAACCGCGCTTCGGCCTCACGCAGGCCTTCCTGCTTGATCTCGTTTTCTTCCTGCAGCGCTTCCAGCTGCGGGGTAGCCGCATCGACCGCTTCGCGCAGCACCATCAGCTTGGCCTCGTCGCCGCTGATGTGCTGGCCCAGTTCGGCCAATGCCTGGCGGGTTTCATCGCGCGCCTTGTGCAGGCGCTGCGACAGTTCGCGCTGGTGCTGGATCTGCTGTTCGAGGCGGGCCAGCGTGCTGCCCACCTGGTAGACCTCGGCCTGCGCGGCATTGAGCGCGTCGGCAGCCTCCTCGCGGCGCACGCGGGAAGTCTCGATCCGCGCCTCAGCGTCGCGCTGGTCGGCAATCAGCTGCTGCAGCTTGGTTTCTTCCTGCGACAGCCCTTCGCGCAGCTTGGACAGGCGACCATCCAGGCCACGGTATTCCAGCGCCTTCCACTCCGCATCCTTGACCCGGCGCTCTTCCTGCAACGCCTGGTACTGCTCGGCCTGCTTGGCCTGCCGCTTGAGGTGCTCGAGCTGCTTGGTGATTTCCTCGCGCAGGTCGCCAAGGCGGTCCAGGTTCTCGCGGGTGTGGCGGATGCGGGTCTCGGTTTCCTTGCGGCGCTCCTTGTACTTGGAGATGCCGGCGGCCTCTTCCAGGTACACGCGCAGGTCTTCCGGGCGCGCTTCGATGATCTGGCTGATCATGCCCTGCTCGATGATCGAGTAGCTGCGCGGGCCCAGGCCGGTGCCGAGGAACAGGTCGGTGATGTCGCGACGGCGGCATTTGGTGCCGTTGAGGTAATAGTTGCTGCTGCCGTCACGGCTGACGGTACGCTTGACCGAGATCTCGTTGAACGAGGCGTACTCCCCGGAGATCGTGTGGTCGGAGTTGTCGAAGATCAGCTCGACGGTGGCCTGCGAGACCGGCTTGCGGGCATTGGAACCGGAGAAGATCACGTCGGTGAGCGAGTCACCACGCAGGCGGCTGGCCGAACTTTCGCCCATGACCCAACGCACCGCGTCGATGATGTTCGACTTGCCGCAGCCATTGGGGCCCACCACGCCGGTCATGTTGGTCGGCAGGTGCAGGGTGGTCGGATCGACGAAGGACTTGAAGCCGGACAGCTTGATCGTGGAAAGACGCATGGCGTGATTGGGTTCCGGGCAAGGGCCTTACGGCCGCCACCATAGTGGATGTCAGGTCAGCCAGCACCTCAAGCCCTTGATTTCAAAAGAATTCAACAAGGCCAAGGGTGACGCAATGGAATGAGTATAGCGGGGCCAATGTTCCACGGGCGGGATGACCGTGGGAGGAGGCTCAGCGCTCACGCCCGCTCGTGCTTCCCCGCTCTGCCGGGGGCCGCCCCGTAAACCGACCCGGGTCCGGAAAATGAGGCCAACGCATTGATCTTCATGGATTCATCCAGGATCTGTCGGCACGGGCGCAGCAGGCCAAGCACCGGCCCGGCCGGACGGGCCGCCCCAAAACAAAACGGGCACCCTTGCGGGCGCCCGTTCTGGTGGTGATACCAGGCCTTGCGGCGTGGGATCAGGCCTTTTCGGCTTCAACCACGACCTTGACGGTGGTCTCGACGTCCGCGTGCAGGTGCACCAGGACTTCGTACTCGCCAATGTTGCGGAAGGCGCCTTCGCCCAGGATGACTTCGCTCTTGCTCAGCGCCAGGCCGGCAGCGGTGAAGGCATCGGCGATTTCGCGGGCGCCGACCGAGCCGTACAGCTTGCCTTCGGTCGAAGCGTTGGCGGCGACGGTCACGCTCGCGCCTTCCAGCTTGGCCTTGCGGGCTTCGGCTTCAGCGTGGATGGACTGGGCCTTGGCTTCGTAATCAGCGCGCTTGGCTTCGAACTCGGCCTTGTTGCTCTCGGTGGCCGGAACGGCCTTGCCCTGCGGCACGAGGAAGTTACGGCCGTAGCCCGGCTTCACGTCGACCAGGTCGCCCAGGTTGCCGAGGTTGGTGACTTTCTGCAGGAGGATCAGCTGCATGGTATTGCTCCAGATAAGTTATTCGTTAGCGAGGCGCGGGCCCCGCAACAAAGGCTGTCCGAATAGCTGGCACAGCGGGGGCAGCGCGAAGCTGCCCCGCCGGCATCAGACGTCGTGGTTGTCGGTGTACGGAATCAGGGCCAGGAAGCGAGCGCGCTTGACGGCGGTCGCCAGCTGACGCTGGTACTTCGACTTGGTACCGGTGACGCGGCTCGGCACGATCTTGCCGTTCTCGGTCAGGTACTGGCGCAGGGTGTTGAGATCCTTGTAGTCGATCTCCTTGACACCTTCGGCCGTGAACTTGCAGAACTTGCGGCGACGGAAGAACTTGGACATGTCAGTGCTCCTTAGGCGGCCGAAGCGGCGTCGTCGCCGGCATCGTTGTCAGCGGCGGGGGTGGTTTCGCCTTCTTCGTCATCACGACGACGACGCTCACCACGCTCGGGCTTGTCGCCCTTCTCGTCCTTGCTCTTCATGATCAGCGACTGCTCGGTGTCAGCCTCGTCACGCTTGATGACCAGGTTGCGCAGGACGGCGTCGTTGAAGCGGAAGCTTTCGGTCAGCTCGGTCAGCACGGCCTGGTCGACTTCGATGTTCAGCAGCACGTAGTGCGCCTTCACCAGGTTCTGGATCGGGTACGCCAGCTGGCGGCGGCCCCAGTCTTCCAGACGGTGGATGGTGCCGTTGCCGTTCTCGACCAGCGACTTGTAGCGCTCGATCATGGCCGGGACCTGCTCGCTCTGGTCCGGGTGGACCATGAACACGATTTCGTAATGACGACTCATGTTTTTCTACCTTTCGGATGTGGCCTTGCGGCCGGACAGCCCCCCGCCGTTGATACCGCGGTGGGGCAAGGGATCCTGCCAGGGAGGCAGGAAGCCGCGCATTATGGCGCAGATGGGGCTGCCGGGCAACCGGCGAGCCGCAGAGCGACCTGAACCTGGTAGCGCCGGGCCATGCCCGGCGAACGCGGAAACCGCCCCGGGCTACCCCAGGTCCACATGCAGGCGGTGCTGGCCGCATTGCAGGCACTGGAACAGGCAGCCAACCATCTCCCCGTCACGGCTCAGGTGTTCCAGCAACCACTCGGCGTCGCGCGGGTTGACCTCGGCCACGTCCGGCCGGACCTGATCGAGGATGGGCAGGAGGTCCTCGCTGCCGGCAAAGCCGAGGAAGGCGCAGGGCCGTTCACAATGGCTCAGCCAGACCGATTGCTGCCAGGACGAGTAGCCCGGGGTGCGCTCGCAGATCTCCAGCAGCAGCTCACGGGCGATGGTTGGCGGCGGGTCGGCTGGATCCGGGGATACCCCCTCGATATCGCTCCAGCCGGTGAATTCACCCTCGTAACTGGCCGCTGCCCTGCCATCGGCGATACACCAGGGGCACAGGTAATCGGGACGCAGAGGTGTGTAGAACGGCCCCCGGTAACGAAGCGTCCGCGACTGACCGCAGCAGTCACAGATCCCGTCGACCTCTTCGAAGGAGAGGGCGTAGGCGTTGGGGTGATAAATGAAAAGCGGTCGTTCCATCCGTGGATCCCCTCCCTGCCGATCAAGGTCGGCATCTACCAGAGCAGGTTCCGATAGCGCCGGACCACGTCCGGCGGGCGCCAGAACCGGCCGTCAGGCCTTGTCGGCGTCGGTGGTGAAGCTCTCGCCGCAGCCGCACTCGGCGGTGGCATTCGGGTTGCTGAACGTGAAGGTCTCGCTCAGGCCGTGCTTGCCGAAGTCGATCACGGTGCCGTCCACCAGGGCCAGGCTCTTGGCGTCGACATAGATCTTCACCCCGTCCTGGTCGAACACGGTGTCGTCCGCGCGCTCCTCGCGGGCCAGGTCGGTGATGTGGCCCCAGCCCGAGCAGCCGGTCTTGGTCACGCCAAAACGCAGGCCCAGCGCGCCGGGGGTCTGGGCGACAAAGCGCTGCACGCGCTCGAAGGCAATAGGGGTCAGGCTGACAGCCATGGTGGATCACTCCAGAGGTACCGGGACATTATAGGGAGGCGATGGCCGCAGAAATGCCTCGCAAGCAGAACGCTGCAACCGGTAAACTCCCGTGTTCATAGATCGAGTCGATCAGCAGAGGATTCAAGTCATGACGGTGGTCAGCGTTGAACATGCGCTTGCCGGGAAGATCCCGGAAGGTGGCGAAGTCACGGTACGCGGTTGGGTGCGCACGGTGCGCGGTTCAGCAAATCTGGCTTTCGTGAATGTGACCGACGGCTCCTGCTTCGCCCCGATCCAGGTCGTGGCCGGCGACGCGCTGGCCAACTTCGACGAGATCAAGCGCCTGACCACCGGCTGCTCGCTGGTGGCCACCGGCACGCTGGTGAAGTCGCAGGGCAAGGGCCAGTCGTTCGAGATCCAGGCCAGCGCGGTCGAGGTGGTCGGCTGGGTCGAAGACCCGCTCACCTACCCGATCCAGCCCAAGCCGATGACGCCGGAGTTCCTGCGTGAAGTGGCGCACCTGCGCCCGCGCACCAACCTGTTCGGCGCGGTCACCCGCATCCGCAACTGCCTGGCCCAGGCCGTGCACCGCTTCTTCCACGAGAACGGCTTCAACTGGATCAGCACCCCGATCATCACCACCTCCGACGCCGAAGGCGCCGGCCAGATGTTCCGCGTATCCACCCTGGACATGGTGAACCTGCCGCGTGACGCCCAGGGCGGGATCGACTTCAGCCGCGACTTCTTCGGCAAGGAAACCTTCCTGACCGTGTCCGGCCAGCTGAACGTCGAGGCCTACTGCCTGGCGCTGAGCAAGGTGTACACCTTCGGCCCGACCTTCCGCGCCGAGAACAGCCACACCACCCGCCACTTGGCGGAGTTCTGGATGATCGAGCCGGAAATCGCCTTCGCCGACCTGGCCGAAGACGCACGCCTGGCCGAGGAATTCCTGAAGTACCTGTTCCGCGCGGTGCTCAACGAGCGCGGCGACGACCTGGCCTTCATCGCCGAGCGCGTGGACAAGAACGCGATCACCAAGCTGGAAGACTTCATCAACGCGCCGTTCGAACGCATCGATTACACCGATGCGGTCAGCCTGCTGCAGAAGTCCGGAAAGAAGTTCGACTTCCCGGTCGAATGGGGCCTGGACCTGCAGACCGAGCACGAGCGCTGGCTGACCGAGGAACACGTCGGTCGCCCGGTGGTGGTGACCAACTACCCCGAGCACATCAAGGCCTTCTACATGCGCCTGAACGATGACGGCAAGACCGTCGCGGCGATGGACGTGCTGGCCCCGGGCATCGGCGAGATCATCGGTGGCAGCCAGCGCGAAGAGCGCCTGGACGTGCTGGATGCACGCATGGCGCAGTTCGGCCTGGATCGCGAACACTACAGCTGGTACCGCGATTTCCGCCGCTACGGCTCGGTACCGCACGCCGGCTTCGGCCTGGGCTTCGAGCGCCTGGTGGTGTACGTCTGCGGTCTGTCCAACATCCGCGATGCGATCCCCTACCCGCGCGCCCCGGGCAGCGCGGACTTCTAAGCCCACACGCACGACCACGGAGGTACTGCCCCCATGACCCTGTTCTTCGCCCTGTGTTTCGTCGGCGTTGCAGTGGCCGGGTTCAGTGCCTTCGTGATTTTCTGGCCGCTGACCCTGGTGCATGTGCGCGATCGCCATCCGGCGCTGGCGCAGCGCTTCGGCAGTGGCGCCTTCCTCAAGCCCGATGCGCTGGGCTGGCTGCTGCGGCGCGAATACCGCACCCAGCCGGACCGCTCGCTGTCCGGGCTGGCGACGCCCGCCTGGGTATCGCTGCTGACCCTGCTGGCCGGACTGGGCATGGCTGCCCTGCTCTGGCTGGCCTCGCTCTGGTAAGACACACATGAACGACCTTTCCCACGTCCGCGACAGCTGGTGGCTGGCCAGCCTCGGCAACACCCTGATCTGGGCGCGCCTGCGCATCCGCGAGGCCGGCACTGCCGAAGTGCTGGACAGCGATGGCAATACGCTGAGCTACGACAGCGAAGACACTGCACGCTCGCAGCTGTTCGATGCCGAGTTCGTCGAGTACGACGGCCTGGATGAAGAAGATGCGCTGGTGCGCGGTTTCTCGCTGCATGAAGTGCAGCCACCGCAGGCAGGCAGCGACGAAGGCCTGCGCGGGCGCATGGTGCAGTCGCTCGGCAGCCGCGCCTGAGGCCAACCGATGTTCACCCCGCGCGCTTTCGCCGAGACCGACCTGCTGTGGCTGGATCGCCTGCTGGCGCGTGATCCATTCGTCACCGTGCTGACCGCCGGTGGCGATGGCCTGCCGGAACTGACCCGGCTGCCGGTGCTGTACCAGCGCGACGGCGACCACATCGAGCTGCGCGGCCACTGGGCCCGTGCCAACCCGCAGGCACGTCACAGCGGTGCGGCCAAGGTGTTGGTGGACGGGCCGCACGGCTATGTATCGGCCAGCTGGTACCCGGACAAGGAGCCGATGGCACGGGTGCCCACCTGGAACTACGCCGTCGCCGAGCTGCGCGGCCAGTTGCAGCCCTTCGACGGTACCGATGCCCTGGCCCAGCTGGTCAGCGATACCGGCGACCACTTCGAAGCCAGCGTCGGCCAGGACTGGCGGTTCGAACCCGAGCGTGACGACCACCGCTGCCAGCTGCGCGGCATCGTCGGCTTCCGTTTTACCGTCGAACAGGTGCAGCTGACGCTGAAGCTGAGCCAGAACCACCCCGAGGCCAACCAGCAGGCGGTGATGGCCGAACTGGAACGCCTGGACAATCCCCATTCCACCGAACTGGCGCAGTGGATGCGCCGGTATCGCGACGAAGCCGCCGCAGGCAGCTGAGCGCTCTGTTTCCCGCGACGACGCGACCAGAACGGCCGCGCCTTGCCCCCACCCGACGTCAGGGACCCCGAACATGAAAGACATCCACAAGCTGCTGCAGAACAACCGCGAATGGGCTGACCGGATCGAGAAGGAAGATCCTGACTTCTTCCATCAGCTGGCCAAGCAGCAGCATCCGGAATACCTGTGGATCGGCTGTTCCGATTCGCGCGTGCCGGCCAACCAGATCATCGGCATGGCCCCGGGTGAGGTGTTCGTGCATCGCAACGTGGCCAATGTGGTGGTGCATACCGACCTGAACTGCCTCAGCGTGATCCAGTACGCCGTGGACCAGCTGAAGGTGAAGCACATCCTGATCGTTGGCCATTACGGCTGCGGCGGCGTGCACGCCAGCCTGAACAACACGCGGGTGGGCCTGGCCGACAACTGGCTGCGCCATGTCGGTGACGTGGCGCAGAAGCACGCCGTGATCATGGATGCGATCGAGGAGCCGGAGCTGAAGCATGCCCGCCTGTGCGAACTGAACGTGATCGAGCAGGTGGTCAACGCCTGCCGCTCGACGATCGTGCAGGACGCCTGGGCCCGCGGCCAGAAGCTGATGGTGCACGGCTGGGTGTACAGCCTGAAGGACGGCCGCGTGCGCGAAATGGGCATCGACGTGGGCGCACCGGAAGAACTGCAGCCGGCCTACGAGAAGGCCCTGTCCTACGTTCCGCGCCGCGGCCGGCGCGACTGACCCTCCCTTACGGACACCCCCATGCTTGCCTCCCCCATCAACCTGCTGGGCTGGATCGAGGAAAACCGGCATCTGTTGAAGCCGCCGGTCGGCAACAAGATGATCGACAACGGTGATTTCATCGTGATGGTGGTCGGCGGGCCGAACAGCCGCACCGATTTCCACTACGACGAAGGCCCGGAGTGGTTCTACCAGCTGGAAGGCGAGATGGTGCTGAAGGTGCAGGAGGATGGCGCGGTGCGCGATATCCCGATCCGTGCCGGCGAAATCTTCCTGCTGCCGGGCAAGGTGCCGCACTCACCGCGGCGCCCGCCCGGTGGCATCGGCCTGGTGGTCGAGCGCAAGCGCCTGCCGCATGAACGCGATGGCGTGATCTGGCATTGCGAGCGCTGCAACCACAAGCTGCACGAAGAGTACTTCACGCTGCAGAACATCGAGACCGACCTGCCGAAGGTGTTCGCGCACTACCAGGCCAGCCTGGAACTGCGCACTTGCAGCGCGTGCAGCCATGTGGATCCGTTGCCGGCGCCAGTGGCGGCCTGACGGCGCTCCGCCCCCGGTAGATGCCCACCTTGGTGGGCGCTTGTTCGCACGTGCGCCAACCAAGGTTGGCCACTACCGGATCATGCGGCGCTGGCGCTGGGTGCGCAGCTACCGGGTGATGCCCCAGGCGCTACACTGGCAACCCCGTTGCAGCCTGTTGCCCGACCATGTCCGACCTGCTCAGCCGCACCCACGCCATTGCCCTTGATGCCGCCGATCCGCTGCGGCCGCTGCGGCAGGAATTCCTGATTCCGCGCCATGGTGGCGGTGAGCAGACCTACTTCGTCGGCAACTCGTTGGGCCTGCAGCCGCGCGGTGCGCAGGCTGCGGTGCAGGAAGTGATGAAGCAGTGGGGCGAACTGGCGGTGGAAGGCCACTTCACCGGGCCGACTCAATGGCTGTCATACCACCGCCTGGTCAGCGCACAGCTGGCCCGCGTGGTCGGTGCGCTGCCAAGCGAAGTGGTGGCAATGAACACGCTGAGCGTGAACCTGCACCTGATGATGGTCAGCTTCTACCGGCCCACGGCCGAACGCCCGGTGATCCTGATGGAAGCCGGCGCGTTCCCGACCGACCGCCACGCGGTGGAAGCACAGATCCGCTTCCATGGCTTCGACCCGGCCGACTGCCTGGTGGAAGTGCAGCCGGATGAAGCCAACGGCACGATCTCGATGGCCGCCATCGAACGCGCGATCGCCGCGCACGGTCCGCGCCTGGCGCTGGTGCTGTGGCCCGGCGTGCAATACCGCAGCGGCCAGGCCTTCGACCTCGATGCGATCACCCGCGCAGCGCGTCTGCAGGGCGCGCGCATCGGCTTCGACCTGGCGCACTCGGTCGGCAACCTGCCGCTGCGCCTGCATGACGTCGCCCCGGATTTTGCCGTGTGGTGCCACTACAAGTACCTCAACAGCGGTCCCGGCGCAGTGGCCGGTGCCTTCGTGCACGAGCGCCATCATCGCGACACCACGCTGCCGCGCTTTGCCGGCTGGTGGGGCCACGACGAAGCCACCCGCTTCCAGATGGCACCGCAGTTCACGCCGGCGGTCGGTGCCGAGGGCTGGCAGCTGAGCAACCCGCCGATCCTCGGCCTGGCACCGCTGCGGGCATCGCTGGACCTGTTCGAACGTGCCGGCATGGAATCGCTGCGCAGCAAGTCGCTGGCACTGACCGGCATGCTCGACGCACTGGTACGCGCGCGCCTGCCGCAGGTGCTGGAGATCGTCACCCCGGCCGAGCCGGAGCGCCGCGGCTGCCAGCTGTCGCTGCGGGTGATCGCTGGCCGCGAGCGTGGACGCGCCCTGTTCGAACACCTGCGCGCCATCGGCGTGCTGGGTGACTGGCGCGAACCGGACGTCATCCGCATCTCGCCCACCCCGCTCTACAACCGCTATCTCGACGTGCACCACTTCGTCGAGGAAGTGGAAGCCTGGGCCGGCCTGTAAGCCCGCCCTCCCCTACTGCTGGACAGTTCGTTGATCGCACATGCATCCCGCTCGCTGAGCATTGTCGGCGCCGGCCTGGCCGGATCCCTGCTGGCCATCCTGCTGTCACGGCAGGGCTGGCGCATCACCCTGTACGAACGCCGTGGCGATCCGCGCATCGCCGATTACGAAAGCGGCCGTTCGATCAACCTGGCCCTGGCCGAGCGCGGGCGCAACGCGTTGCGCCAGGCCGGCGTGGAAGACGAAGTGATGGCGCGGGCGGTGATGATGCGCGGGCGCATGGTGCATCCGCGCGAGGGCGAGCCGCAGCTGCAGCGTTACGGTCGCGACGACAGCGAAGTGATCTGGTCGATCCATCGCAGCGACCTGAATACCACGCTGCTGGAACTGGCCGAGCAGGCCGGCGCCACTGTGCATTTCCACCGCCGCCTGCACACCGTCGATTTCGATGCCGGCTACGCACGCTTCATCGATGATCGTGACGACAGCCCGCACGATATCCGCTTCGATACGCTGGTGGGTGCCGACGGCGCCGGCTCGGCGCTGCGTGCGGCGATGAACCGGCGCGAACCGCTGGGCGAGGATATTGCCTTCCTCGACCATTCCTACAAGGAACTGGAGATTCCGCCGAGCGACGATGGCGGCTTCCGCATCGAGCGCAATGCCCTTCATATCTGGCCGCGTGGCCACTACATGTGCATCGCCCTGCCCAACCACGAGGGCACCTTCACCGTCACCCTGTTCCTGCCCAACGATGGCGATCCGAGCTTCGCCACGGTCACCACCGGCGCCCAGGCCGAAGCGCTGTTCGCGCGTGAGTTCGCCGATACCCTGCCGCTGATTCCCAACCTGCGTGCAGACTGGGAGCAGCATCCGCCCGGCCTGCTCGGCACCCTCACCCTGCAACGCTGGCACCAGCAGGCACGTGCCGTGCTGATCGGTGACGCAGCGCATGCGATGGTGCCGTTCCACGGCCAGGGCATGAACTGCGCGTTCGAGGACTGCGTGGCGCTGGCCCGCCATCTGATGGAGGCGGACGACCTGCAGAGTGCGTTCGCCGCATTCGAGGCCGAGCGCAAGCCGAACGCGCGTGCGATCCAGCAGATGGCGCTGGAAAACTATCTGGAGATGCGTGACAGGGTGGCCGATCCGGCCTTCCTGCTGCAACGTGAGCTGGAACAGGAACTGCAGCGGCGCTGGCCCACGCGTTTCGTCCCGCACTACACGATGGTGACGTTCCTGCACACGCCCTATGCCGAGGCACTGCGCCGCACCGACCTCCAGCGCGCGATGCTGATCGCCGCCACCGCAGGCCACGACACCCTGGACAACATCGACTGGAACGCACTGCAGGCGCAGATCCATGCGCAGCTGCCGGTGCTGGAGGGCGCGCACTGATGGCCGACAGCTTCCTGTTCTACGACCTGGAAACCTTCGGCCAGGATCCACGTCGTACCCGTATCTCCCAGTACGCGGCAATCCGTACCGACAGCGACCTCAATGAGATCGACACGCCGGTCAGCTTCTTCGTTCGCCCGGCCGATGATCTGCTGCCCTCGCCGATGGCGACGATGGTCACCGGCATCACTCCGCAGCAGGCGCTGGCTGAAGGCATCAGCGAAGCCGAGGCGTTCGATCGGATCAACGAGCAGCTCTCGCGTCCCGGTACCTGCGCACTGGGCTACAACACCCTGCGCTTCGACGACGAGTTCATCCGCTACGGCCTGTTCCGCAACTTCCACGACCCGTACGAACGCGAGTGGCGCAACGGCAACTCGCGCTGGGACCTGCTGGACATGCTGCGTCTGATGCACGCCATCCGCCCGGACGGCATCCACTGGCCCAAGCGTGAGGACGGCGCCACCTCGTTCAAGCTGGAGCATCTGGCCGAGGCCAACGGCGTGCGCGAGGGCGATGCCCACGAAGCGCTGTCGGACGTGCGCGCGACGATCGGCATGGCGCGCCTGTTCAAGCAGTCGCAGCCGCGCCTGTGGGACTACGCGCTGAAGCTGCGCGACAAGCGTTTCGTCGGCAGCCTGCTCGACATCACTGCATTGAAGCCGGTGCTGCATATCTCGATGCGCTACCCGGCCAGCCGCCTGTGCGCGGCACCGGTGTTGCCGCTGGCGGTACATCCGACCATCAACAACCGGGTGATCGTGTTCGATCTCGACGGCGACATCGATGACCTGCTGGAACTGCCCGCCGAAGTGATCGCCCAGCGCCTGTACCTGCGCGCCAGCGAACTGCCCGAAGGCGTGGCCCGGGTGCCGTTGAAGGAAGTGCACCTGAACAAGGTGCCGGCGCTGGTGGCCTGGAACCACCTGCGCGCTGATGACCACGCACGACTCGGGCTGGACGTGGCGGCGATCGAAGCAAAAGCCGAACGCCTGCGCGCGTTCGCGCCGCAGTTGGCCGAGAAGGCGCGCCAGGTCTACAACCAGCCGCGCGCGGCGAGCGTTTCCGATGTGGATGCATCGCTGTACGACGGCTTCCTCGGCGCCGGCGACAAGCCGCTGCTGGCACTGGCACGGACCACGCCCGCCGAGCAGCTGGCCGCACTGGAAGGCCGCTTCCGCGATCCGCGCCTGCCGGAACTGCTGTTCCGCTATCGCGCCCGCAATCATCCCGACAGCCTCGCACCGGAAGAACGCGAGCGCTGGAAAGCCTATCGCCGCCAGCGCCTGTTCGGTGAGGAAGGCATGGGCGAACTCAACCTGGCCCAGTTCCAGCAGCAGCTCGACGCGCTGGCAGCCGAGGCGCCCGACGATGCCCGCCGCGCCGCGCTGCTGCAATCGCTGCGTGACTGGGGCCAGCACCTGCAGGAGGACCTGTGAGCACCTATTTTTCCGATGCCAGTTTCAAGTTCCTGCACAGCCTGGCGCTGCACAACGACAAGACCTGGTTCAACGACCATCGCCAGCAGTACGAAGACCACGTGCGGCAGCCGTTCCTGCGCCTGCTGGGCGACCTGCAGCCGGCCCTGGCCGAGGTCAGCGGACACTTCCGCGCAGACACGCGTGGTGTGGGCGGCTCGTTGTTCCGCATCCACCGCGACGCGCGGTTCTCCAACGATAAATCGCCCTACAAGACCTGGCAGGGCGCGCGCCTGTTCCATGAGCGCCGCCGTGAAGTGGCCGCACCCTCGTTCTACGTGCACCTGCAACCGGGCGAGAGCTTCGTCGGCGCCGGGCTGTGGCATCCCGAACCGGAAACCCAGCGCCGCGTCCGCCACTTCATCCTCGACAACCCGGGCAGCTGGAAGGCAGCTGCGCACGCACCGGCGCTGCGCAGGCGTTTCGACTTCGAGGAAACCGAGAAGCTGGTGCGCCCACCGCGCGGCTTCCCGGCCGACTTCGAGTTCATCGATGACCTCAAGCACCGCAACTGGGTGATGTGGCGTTCGCTGGACGATGCCACGATGACCGGCCCGCGCCTGCTGTCCACGCTCGGCAAGGACCTGGCGGCGCTCGGCCCGTTCGTGGACTACCTGTGCGCTGCGCTGGATCTGGAGTTCTGATGGCACTGGCGCGACAACGCCGCACGCTGGGCCGCACGAACCTGGCCGTTTCGCCGATCGGTCTGGGCTGTTCCGGTTTCTGGGGACACCACCGTTTCCCCGAGGCAGCGGCGGCCGAGGTGGTCGAGCACGCCCTGGCGCATGGCGTGAACCTGCTCGATACGGGCCATAACTACTCGGGCTTCCACGCCGAACCACGTCTGGGCCGGATCCTGCGTCCCCTGCTCGCGCGCTACCCGCGGCATTCACTGGTCATCTCCAGCAAGGGCGGCACGCTGACCGGCCAGGCCGGCATCAGCGGCGCCGAGCAGCGCAACTTCTCGGCCGCAGCGATCACCACCAGTTGCGAAGCCTCGCTGCGCAATCTCGGCCTGGACTACCTCGATATCTACCAGTTGCACGGCGCCAGCGAGCACGACATCAACGATGACCTGCTGGCCGCCCTGCAGCGCCTGAGGCAACGCGGCCTGATCCGACACACTGGCATCAATACGCATTCCGCATCGACATTGCGCTGGATGATCGCCAATCCGACGCTCTTCGACGTGGTTCTACTGGACTACAACGCTCTCCAGCAGGACCGCGAGCCTCTGATCGACCAGCTGCAGGCAGCCGGCATCGGTGTGCTGGCTGGCACGGTACTGGCACAGGGCCATCTGCTGCCCGCGCGACCACGGCTGCCGCGCCTGGCCGACGCCTGGTACCTGGCCCGCGCCTGGCTCAAGCCGAGCAGCCGGCAATTGATGCGCAGCGCACGCCAGATGCGCAGGGCTGTCGCCGCCATCCACAGCCAGCGTCCCGCCCAGACCGCCTTCGCCTATGCACTGGGCCACCCTGGCGTGGCCAGCGGCATTCTCGGCACCACCCGCACCCAGAGCCTGGACGAAGTGCTGGCGACGCGACTGGACGCATTGACCGTAGCAGAGCGCCAGCTGCTGATCGACGCATTCGGAGATGGCCGCGGCTCGCCCAGTCATTGAGCCTTCACCCCTTACTGCGGCGGTTGCGGCAGTCTGGGCCCCATGAAGAAATTTACTGCACTCGCAATCCTGCTGGTCATGGCCTTGGCGGCCTGGTGGTTCGGCGGCCCCTACCTGACCGTGCATGGCCTGTCCAAGGCCATCGAACAACGGGACACCGCCCGTCTGGAGCGCTACGTGGATTTCCCACGCGTGCGTACCAGCCTGCGCGCCCAGCTCAATGACTACCTGGTGCGCCAGGCCGGCCCCGAGGTGGCTGCCAGTCCCTTCGGTGCCCTGCTGTACGGGTTGGGCGACCAACTGGGTGGCGCCGCGGTGGACACGATGGTCACCCCCACCGGCATCGGTGCGATGTTGCAGGGCCACGTCCTGTGGAAGCGCGGCCGCAACGAACTGCAGGGCGGCGAGGCCTTGGGTGCAACCGAGCCGGCGCGACCGCTGAAGAACGCCGAACACCACTTCGAAGCCCTGGATCGCTTCGTGGTCGACGTCGATCGCGGGCCCGGCCAGCCACCGTTGAAGGTAGTGCTGGAACCGCAGGGCCTGCGCTGGAAGGTGGTGGACCTGCAGCTGGGGATGTCAGGCAGCCCGTAACCGGTAGCGCCGGGCCATGCCCGGCGTTTCCATGGGCGCCGCTGCGCTCGCCGGGCATGGCCCGGCGCTGCCACCTCACCCTTCGTTGGCGACACCATGCGGCACGTGGCCGGCGGCTACGTGTTCACGCGCACTGTCGATGTTGTGCTGCGAATCGTCAAAGAAGATGTCGGCACCGAATGCCTGCAGGAACGGGCCCTTATGCCGCCCCCCAAGGAACAGCGCCTCGTCCAGGCGCACACCCCATTCGCGCAGGGTACGGATCACCCGCTCATGCGCCGGTGCAGAACGTGCGGTCACCAGCGCCGTGCGGATGGGCGCGCTGTCGCCGGCCGGGAACACTTCCTGCAGCGTGTGCAGCGCTGAGAGGAAGCCGCGGAACGGACCGCCACTGAGTGGCTCGCGTGCACGCTCGCGTTCGTGCCGGCCAAAGGCTTCCACGCCCTGCTCGCGCGAAATGCGCTCGCTCTCGTCCCCGAAGATCACCGCATCACCATCGAAAGCGATGCGCAGCTGCCCGGCCGGGCGGGTGATGTCGATCTGGTCGGCGGCAGCGGCAGCGGTCTCACCCGGCGGCTTGGGCAGGATGGTCGCCGCGGCGATGCCATGGCGAAGCGCGCTGCGCACCGATTCCGGATTGGCCGACAGGAACAGGTCGGTGCCGAACGGCTTCACGTACGGCCAGGTCGGCTCACCGGCGGTGAAGGTCGCGCGGATGATGCCCAGCCCGTAGTGCTGGATGGAATTGAAGATGCGCAGGCCGGTATCGGCCGAGTTGCGTGACAGCAGGATCACTTCCACGCGCGGGTTCTCGGGACTGGCGCCCTGGTTCAGCGCCAGCAGCTTGCGCACCACCGGGAAGGCCACGCCCGGCCCGAGGATGTCGTCCTCGTGCTGGCGCTGGTACTCGGCATAGGCGGCCACGCCATCGCTTTCGAACAGCGCATGGCTTTCTTCCAGGTCGAACAGCGCACGCGAGGTCACCGCGACGGTCAGCAAACGGGGGGAGTTGTCGCCCATCGGTGGGGTCCTTCAAGCGGTCGGCAGTGCCGGCCGCCTATTGTCGTCAAAAAACGAACTGTTCGCTCAGGATCCGGTCTTCGAGGTTGTGCTCCGGGTCGAACAGCAGGGTCACCCGGTGCTCGCGCGACTCACGGATCGTCACTTCGACCACATCGCGGGTCTCGTGCGAATCGGCGGTGACGCTGACCGGACGCTTGTAGGGATCGAGCACGCGGAAGCGCACTTCGGTGTCGGCCTTGAGGATGGCGCCGCGCCAGCGCCGCGGGCGATACGGGGCCAGCGGCGTCAGGGCGATGGTGTGCGAGCCCAACGGCAGCACCGGCCCATGTGCGGAATAGTTGTAGGCGGTGCTTCCGGCCGGGGTGGCCACCAGCACGCCATCGCCGATCAGTTCGCCCACCCGCTCCTGGCCATTGAGGTCGATGCCGATATGCGCCGCCTGCCGGGTCTGGCGCAGCAGCGAGACGTCGTTGTAGGCCAGCGACCCGGTGGTGGTACCCGATTCGGTCAGCGCCATCATTTCCAGCGGGCGCAGGTGGGCCGGCTCGGCACGGGCGATACGCGCATGCACGTCGTCGTCGCCGCGGTACTGGTTCATCAGGAAACCCACCGTGCCCAGCTTCATCCCGAATACCGGCCTGCCCAGGTGTCCGTGACGATGCAGGGTCTGCAGCATGAAGCCATCGCCGCCGAGCGGGCACAGCACGTCGGCCTGGTCCGGGGCGTGGTCGCCATAGCGCGAGACCATCGCCGCACGGGCCATCTGTGCAGGTTCGGTGGTACTGGCCAGGAAAGCGATGCGGGGGGTGTCGCTCATCGGTGGATCCGGGGGAAGGCTCGGTGGAGAGCATAACCGAGCGCCGCTGCGCTCGCCGGGCATGGCCCGGCGCTACCTGCTCCGCCGTACATCGGTAGCGCCGGGCCATGCCCGGCGGTCGTCCGCAAGAAAAAACGGCCCCGCTTTCGCGGGGCCGTTCCGGTTCACGCATGCCAGGCGTGGCCTGGCACTACATCACTTACGCGCCGTGGGCAGCGAGCTGACCCAGGCGCTGCACCGCGACCGAAACGGTCGGGTAGTCGAGGGTCTTCTGCTCGGCCAGTTCGGCCAGCATCGCCAGCGTGAAGCGCAGGCTGCTGTCGTCTCGACCGATCCACGCGGCCACCTTGGCTTCAGCGGTGCTGCCCTTGGTGGCCAGCACCTGGCCGGCCAGGCTGCGGTGGTGTGCGGCCAGTTCGTCGCGCAGCACGCCACGTGCCACCGCGTGCCAGCGGCCGTTGACCTCCAGCGCGTCGATCTGCTCGAACAGCCACGGCAGCTGCAGGGCGTCGCCCAGGCGGAAGTGGATCTTGGAGACATCCACCGGCTTCAGCTTGCGGGTACGGGCCAGTTCGATGATGTCGAACGCCGGTTCCAGGAAGTGCAGTTCGGCCAGCTGCTGTGCCAGCGCCGATGGCAGGCCCTTTTCCTTCCACTCGGCCACCAGGGCTTCGTAGGTCGGACGCTGCGAATCCGGCAGCACACCCGAAGCAACACGGATGTCGTTGAACGGACCCTGGTAGCGGTTGACCGCCTCGGTGATGCCCGGCATCGGGCCCGGGCGCGACAGCAGCCAGCGTACGAACGAACGCTGCAGCTTCCAGATCACTTCCAGCGCGTCGATCTGCACCGACTCCGGCAGCGTGCCATCAAGAGCGTCGATCTGTGCCCACAGCGCGCGTGCGTCCAGCGTTTCGCGGCTGATGGTGTAGGCCTTGGCGACCTCGGCAATGGAGCGGCCGGTGTCTTCCTGCATGCGCATCAGGAAGGTGGCGCCCATGCGGTTGATGGTCTGGTTGGTCACGGCCGTGGCGATGATTTCGCGCTTCAGGCGGTGACGCTCCATCGCGTCGGCGTACTTCTTCTGCAGCGGCGTCGGGAAGTAGCGCTGCAGTTCCTTGGACAGGTACGGATCTTCCGGGATGTCCGAATCCAGCAGCTGCGCGAACGCCACCAGCTTGGAATAGGACAGCAGCACCGACAGTTCCGGACGGGTCAGGCCCTGGCCGCGTGCCTTGCGCTGGGACAGCTCGGCGTCGGACGGCAGGAACTCGATCTGGCGATCCAGCAGGCCCTGCTGTTCCAGGGTACGGATGAAGTGCTGCTTGGACCCCAGGCGCTTGACCGCCATCCGCTCCATCAGGCTCAGGGCCTGGTTCTGGCGGTAGTTGTCGTTGAGCACCAGCGCGGCGACTTCGTCCGTCATCGACGCCAGCAGCTTGTTGCGCTGCTCGACGGTCAGCTTCTTGGCCCGCACCACATCGTTGAGCAGGATCTTGATGTTGACTTCGTGGTCGGAGGTATCCACACCGGCCGAGTTGTCGATGAAGTCGGTGTTGAGCAGCACGCCGGCCTGGGCAGCTTCGATGCGGCCCAGCTGGGTCATGCCCAGGTTGCCGCCCTCGCCCACCACCTTGCAGCGCAGCTCGCCACCATTCACGCGCAGGGCGTTGTTGGCGCGGTCGCCGACATCGCTGTGCTGCTCGCTGGCGGCCTTGACGTAGGTACCGATGCCGCCGTTCCACAGCAGGTCGACCGGTGCCTTCAGGATCGCGCTCATCAGATCGTTCGGCGACAGCGCCTTGACGTTCTCGTCCAGGCCCAGCGCTTCACGCACCTGCGGGGTGATCTCGATCGACTTCAGGCTGCGCGGATACACGCCGCCGCCCTTGCTGATCAGCTTGGCATCGTAGTCCGCCCAGCTCGAACGCGGCACGGTGAACAGACGCTCACGTTCGACGAACGTGGTCGCTGCATCCGGGTTCGGGTCCAGGAAGATGTGGCGGTGGTCGAACGCAGCGACCAGGCGGATGTGGCGAGACAGCAGCATGCCGTTGCCGAACACGTCGCCGGACATGTCGCCGACGCCAACCGCGGTGAAGTCCTGGGTCTGGCTGTCACGGCCCAGTGCACGGAAGTGGCGCTTGACCGACTCCCATGCGCCGCGCGCGGTGATGCCCATGCCCTTGTGGTCGTAACCGACCGAACCGCCGGAGGCGAACGCATCGCCCATCCAGAAGCCGTGCGCGATGGCCAGGCCGTTGGCGATGTCGGAGAAGGTCGCGGTGCCCTTGTCGGCGGCCACCACCAGGTACGGATCGTCCATGTCATGGCGCACGACATCCACCGGCGGCACGATCTTGTTGTTGACGATGTTGTCGGTGATGTCCAGCAGGCCCTGGATGAACAGCTTGTAGCAGGCCACGCCGTTGGCGAAGATCGCATCGCGATCGCCGTTCACCGGCGGCATCTTGGCGAAGAAGCCGCCCTTCGCGCCGACCGGCACGATGACGGTGTTCTTGACCATCTGCGCCTTGACCAGGCCCAGCACTTCGGTACGGAAGTCTTCGCGGCGATCCGACCAGCGCAGGCCTCCACGGGCGACGGCACCGAAGCGCAGGTGGGTACCTTCCACGCGCGGGCCATACACGAAGATTTCGCGGTACGGGCGCGGCTTGGGCAGGTCCGGCACCAAGGCCGAATCGAACTTGAAGCTGATGACATGGCCGTGCTGGCCATTGGCATCGGTCTGGTAGTAGCTGGTGCGCAGGGTCGCATCGATCACGCCCATGAAGGAACGCAGGATACGGTCCTCGTCCAGGCTCGACACGCGGTCCATCAGCTTAAGCAGCGCTTCGCGCGCGGCCTGCATCTGCGCATCGCGGTCACCCTTGCGGGCGTCGACCACGGTCTTGAGCACCTTCAGGGTTGCCTCGTCGCCGGCAGCCAGCACCTCAAGGTGGGCTTTCAGCTGCGCCTGGCCGGCGGCGATGTCTTCCTTGCTTTCATGGCCGGTGGCCGGATCGAAGCGGGCTTCGAACAGTTCCACCAGCAGGCGTGCCAGCAACGGGTAGCGGGTGAAGGTGCCTTCGACGTAAGCCTGCGAGAACGGCACGCCGGTCTGCAGCAGGTACTTGCAGTAGCCACGCAGCATGGCGACCTGGCGCCAGTGCAGGCCGGCAGCCAGCACCAGGCGGTTGAAGCCATCGTTCTCGGCATCGCCGTGCCAGACGCGGGCAAAGGTCTCACCGAAGGCTTCATCGACGCTGGCCGCATCGATCGCACCGGCAGTCGACTCGACCTCAAAGTCCTGCACGTACACCGGCGCGTTGTCCACCGACAGGCGGTACGGGCGCTCGGCGATCACGCGCAGGCCCATGTTTTCCATCATCGGCAGCGCGTCCGACAGCGGGATGTCATCCAGCTGGCGATACAGCTTCAGGCGCAGGCCATCGCCGGATTCGCGCGGCACGGCCTGCAGGCTCAGGCGCAGGTCGTCCGGACCGGTCAGCGCATCGAGCTGGCTGACATCGTTGGCGGCAACGGCGGTGCTGTTGTCTTCGATGTAACCGGCCGGCAGCGCCTTGCCGATACGCGCAGCGATGCGCAGGCCTTCGGCTTCGCCATGGCGGGTGACCAGCGCTTCGCGCAGGTCGTCCTGCCAGTTGCGCAGCACCTGGGCCAGCTTCTGTTCCAGTTCGGCGGTGTCGACATCGAGCATTTCGCCCGGCTTCGGACGCACGATCAGGTGCACCTGGGCCAGCGGCGATTCACCCAGCACCACCGAGCTGTCCACGTACTCGCCGTGCAGCGCTTCCTTGAGCATCGCTTCGATGCGCAGGCGCACGTCGGTGTTGAAACGCTCGCGCGGCAGGTAGACCAGCGCGGAAATGAAACGGCTGTACTTGTCGCGGCGCAGGAACAGGCGGCTGCGCACGCGCTCCTGCAGACCCAGCACGCCCATCGCGGTGCGGAACAGTTCGTCCTCGCTGGACTGGAACAGTTCTTCGCGCGGCAGGGTTTCCAGGATGTGGCGCAGGGCCTTGCCGCTATGGCTGGAGCCGGCCAGGCCGGACTGCTTCATCACGTGTTCGTAGCGCTGGCGCACCAGCGGGATTTCCCACGGGCGGCGGTTGTAGGCGCTGGAGGTGAACAGGCCGAGGAAGCGCTGTTCGCCGATGATCCTGCCCTTGGCGTCGAATTCCAGCACGCCGATGTAATCCATGTAACCGGCACGATGCACGCGCGAACGGGCATTGGTCTTGGTCAGGATCAGCGCGTCCTTCAGCCCGGACGTGGTGTTCAGGCCCTGCGCGGCCAGGGTCTTGACCGGACGTGCAGCGGACTTGTCCTTGCCGCGCATCAGGCCCAGGCCGGTATCGTTCAGCGGCGCCAGCACGTCTTCCTTGCCCTGCTTCTCGACGCGGTACTCGCGGTAGCCGAAGAAGGTGAAGTGGTTGTCGGCGGCCCAGCGCAGGAATTCCTGTGCTTCCTTGCGCGAGGCAGCGTCGACCGGCAGCTGGCGGCTGCCAAGGTCGTCGGCCAGCGCCAGCGCCTTGTCCTGCATCGGCTGCCAGTCGCGCACGATGGCGCGCACTTCATCCAGCGCCTTGTTGATGGCCTGCTCGATGTCTGCCATGGCTTCGGCCGGCTGGCGGTCGATCTCCAGCAGCATCACCGATTCCAGCTGGCCCTCGCCGACCTTGGTCAGCTTGCCGGCCTTGTCACGGGTGAAATGCAGCACCGGGTGGCCCAGCACATGCACGCCCACGCCATGCTCGGCCAGCGACATGGTCACGGTGTCGACCAGGAACGGCATGTCGTCGTTGATGATCTGCAGCACGGTGTGCGGCGATTCCCAACCGTTGGCCTTCGCCGTCGGATTGAACACGCGGACATTGGCCTTGCCGGCCTTGCGGGCACGGGCGAACTCCAGCGTTTCGGCTGCGAGCGCGGCCCACTCCTCAGCGCTGTGATGGGGGAACTCGTCGGCCTCCATGCGCTTGTAGAAATCGGCTGCGAATGCCACTGCCTCGGCCTGGGCGGCCGCGGGGTAACGCTTGCGCAAGGCCGTGTACACCGGCTCCAGGGAGAAACCAGCGGTCACTGCGACCTCCGACTCAACTGGTTTGCTTTTGTTTTTCACGGTCTTGGCTGCGGTTTTTTGCGGTTTCATGGCAGAGCGGCGCGCTTGCTCAGTTGGGAAAATGAAATTGTAGCCCTACCGCACGAAAAGGCCTTGCTGCAGGACGGAATAACCAGATTCGGGTTTGCTGCGGTTTAGACGCCCTATTCAGTTCGCACCGGTATGGGCATCGCAGTCGCACAGCGTTGCCGACAGGATCGGCAAAACGTGTTACCGGAAGACACATGCGGCAACATCGGCGCGATTCCACAATCCTGAACTGGACGGTATAGTCCACCGCGTGAATCCGGCCTACCTTCCTGTCGCCCTCGACGCGCGTGATGAGCGCGTGTTCGACGCCGTGCGCGAACTGCTTGCCCGACAGGGCATGCAGATGAGCATGGACGCGGTCGCCCAGCATGCAGGTTGCTCGAAGCAGACCCTGTACTCGCGCTACGGCAACAAGCAGGCCCTGCTGCGGCGGGTCATGCAGCGCCACGTCGGCCACGCCACCGGAGCCATGCTGCGTGCACTCCGCGGTGACGACCTGCGTGGCAGCCTGCTGCAGTTCGCCACCGACTTCCTGGAGCACTTCAACCAGCCCCACGTCGGCCAGGCCTGCCGCCTGATCGCCGCCGATGCAGCACAGTTTCCCGAAGAGGCGCGTACGCTGTACCGGCATGGCGCCGGCGCGTTGACACTTCATCTTGCTGAATGGATTGAAACCGTTTGCAGTCGCGGGCTGCTGCGGCATGACGACCCGCACTTCATGGCCGAACTGCTGCTGAGCATGATTGCCGGTCAGGATTTCGACAAACAGCGCTTCCATACCCCCCATCGTGATGACGCTGCATTGCGTCGGCGCTGGGCAGAGTTCTCCGTCGATGGCTTCCTGCGCGCGTTCGCGCCGCAGCCCTCGCCGGCCCCGTCTTCAAACCAACCCCGGAGTTCCTCCTGATGACCGCCCCACTCCGCACCCTTGCCTTGACGTGCGCCGTTGCTGTCGCCGTAGCTGCCTGCAAGAAGCCGGAACAGCCGACGCCCCCACCGCCGGAGGTGGGCGTGATCGACGCCAAGCCGCAGACCCTGCCGCTGCAGCGCGAGCTGGTCGGTCGCCTGTCGCCGTTCCGCAGCGCCGATGTGCGCGCCCGCGTGCCCGGCGTGCTGCTCAAGCGCGTCTATCAGGAAGGCAGCGAGGTCAAGCAGGGCCAGACCCTGTTCCTGATCGACCCGGCGCCGCTGCGCGCCTCGCTCAACGCCTCCGAGGCCCGGCTGGCTTCGGCCCGCGCGACCTACGCCAACGCCAAGGTCGCCGCTGACCGCGCCCGTTCGCTGGCGCCGCAGAAGTTCGTGTCCAAGGCAGACCTGGACAACGCCGAGTCGGCCGAGCGCACCGCGCTGGCTGCGGTCAAGCAGGCCGAAGCCACCGTCACGTCCTCGCGCATCAGCCTGGGCTACACCGAAGTCACCGCCCCGATCAGTGGCGTGGCCAACAAGCAGCAGGTCACCGAAGGCGCGCTGGTCGGCCAGGGCGATGTGACCCTGCTGACCACCGTGGACCAGCTCGACCCGCTGTACGTGAACTTCTCGCTGAGCGTGGATGAACTGACCCAGCTGCGTGCGCAGCAGGCCAAGGGCACCCTGGCCCTGTCCGGCGACGGCAAGGCCACGGTCAACGTCAAGCTGGCCGACGGCAGCACCTACAGCGAGCCGGGCACGCTGGACTTCTCCTCGACCACGGTCGACCCGGCCACCGGCGCGGTGTCGCTGCGCGCGGTGCTGCCGAACCCGCAGAAGATCCTGCTGCCGGGCGCCTTCGTCAGCTTCCAGGCCAACCTGGGCGAGCGCAACAATGCCTACCTGGTGCCGCAGCAGGCCCTGCTGCGTGACACCAACGGCGGCTATGTGATGGTGGTGGGTGCCGACGGCAAGGTCGTCCGCAAGAACGTCAAGACCGACGGCGCGCAGAACGGCAACTGGCTGGTCAGCGAGGGCCTGGCCGCGGGTGACAAGGTGGTCGTCGCCGGCGTGCAGAAGGTCAAGGAAGGCACGCCGGCCACGGCCAAGCCGTGGACCCCGGGCCAGGACGCCAACGGCAAGCCTGCCGCCGGCGGTGCTGCTCCGGGCGCGCCTGCCGCAGCTCCGGCCGACGCCAAGGCACCGGCCAAGGCTGACCAGGCCGACAAGGCCGAGCCGGCCGCCACCGAATCGAACAAGCAGTAACGGGACCTTCCGTCATGCCTAAATTTTTCATCGAACATCCAGTCTTCGCCTGGGTGGTGGCGATCCTGATCTCGCTCAGCGGCGTGATCGCGATCCTCAACCTCGGCGTGGAGTCCTACCCCAACATCGCCCCGCCGCAGGTGACCGTCTCGGCCACCTACCCGGGCGCAAGTGCGGATACCACGGAGAAATCGGTCACCCAGGTGATCGAGCAGCAGCTGACCGGCATCGATCACCTGCTGTACTTCAGCTCCTCATCGGCCTCCAACGGCCGCGCCTCGATCACCCTGACCTTCGAGACCGGTACCGATCCGGACATCGCCCAGGTGCAGGTGCAGAACAAGGTCTCGCTGGCCACGCCGCGACTGCCTTCGGAAGTCACCCAGCAGGGTGTGGTGGTGGCCAAGGCCAACGCCGGCTTCCTGATGGTGGTGGCGCTGCAGTCCGATACGCCGACGATCAACCGTGACGCACTGAACGACATCGTCGGTTCGCGCGTGCTCGACCAGGTCTCGCGCATCCCCGGCGTCGGCAGCACCCAGCAGTTCGGTTCCGAGTACGCCATGAACATCTGGCTCAACCCGGAAAAGATGCAGGGCTATGGCCTGTCGGCCAGCCAGGTGCTGGCGGCAGTACGCGCGCAGAACGTGCAGTTCGCCGCCGGTGCGCTGGGCTCCGACCCGTCGCCGGAAGGCCAGCACTTCACCGCCACGGTGTCGGCCGAAGGCCGCTTCAGCTCGCCGCAGGAGTTCGAGAACATCATCCTGCGCGCCAATGCCGATGGCTCGCGCGTGCTGCTGAAGGACATCGCCCGCGTCGCCTTCGGTGCCAACAACTACGGCTTCGATACCCAGTACAACGGCAAGCCCACCGGCGCCTTCGCCATCCAGCTGCTGCCGGGCGCCAACGCCCTGAACGTGGCCGAGGCGGTGCGCGGCAAGATGGACGAGCTGCAGCCCAGCTTCCCGGCCGGCGTCACCTGGTTCTCGCCGTATGACAGCACCACCTTCGTCAAGATCTCGATCCAGGAAGTGGTCAAGACCCTGTTCGAAGCGGTGTTGCTGGTGTTCCTGGTGATGCTGATCTTCCTGCAGAACTTCCGCGCCACCCTGATCCCGACCCTGGTCATCCCGGTGGCCCTGCTGGGTACGTTCCTGGGCATGTGGATGATCGGCTTCACGATCAACCAGCTGACCTTGTTTGCGATGGTGCTGGCGATCGGCATCGTGGTCGATGACG
Organism: Stenotrophomonas sp. 1337; assembly: GCF_031455455.1. NCBI lineage: Bacteria > Pseudomonadati > Pseudomonadota > Gammaproteobacteria > Lysobacterales > Lysobacteraceae > Stenotrophomonas > Stenotrophomonas sp. 1337. The sequence goes on from NZ_JAVDSR010000005.1 coordinate 251,919, forward strand.
CGATCGTGGTGATCGAGAACGTCGAACGCATCATGACCGAGGAAGGCCTGGCGCCGAAGCCGGCCACGCAGAAGGCGATGACCCAGATCACCGGCGCGGTGGTGGCCATCACCGTCGTGCTGGCGGCGGTGTTCATCCCCTCCGCCCTGCAGGGCGGTGCGGCCGGTGAGATCTACAAGCAGTTCGCCCTGACCATCGCCATCTCGATGGCGTTCTCGGCGTTCCTGGCGCTGGGCTTCACCCCGGCACTGTGCGCGACGTTCCTCAAGCCGACGCACAACGACAACCCGAACATCGTCTACCGCACCTTCAACAAGTACTACGACAAGATCAGCCACACCTATGTGGGCCACATCACCTCGGCGGTGCGCCATGCACCACGCTGGATGATCCTGTTCGTGGTGCTGACCGCGCTGTGCGGTTTCCTGTTCACCCGCATGCCGGGCAGCTTCCTGCCTGAGGAAGACCAGGGCTATGCACTGGCGATCGTGCAGTTGCCGCCGGGCTCGACCAAGAGCCAGACCAACGAAGCGTTCGCACAGATGCGCGGCATCCTGGAAAAGCAGGATGGCTATGAAGGCATGCTGCAGGTGGCCGGCTTCAGCTTCGTCGGCTCCGGCGAGAACGTGGGCATGGGCTTCATCCGCCTGAAGCCGTGGGAAGAGCGCAAGTTCACTGCTCCGGAATTCATCCAGAACATGAACGGCGCGTTCTACGGCATCAAGGAAGCGCAGATCTTCGTGGTCAACCTGCCGACCGTGCAGGGCCTTGGCCAGTTCGGTGGCTTCGACATGTGGCTGCAGGACCGCAGCGGCGCCGGTTACGAGCAGCTGACCCAGGCCCGCAACATCCTGCTCGGCCAGGCCGCGCAGAAGCCGGACCACCTGGTGGGCGTGCGCCCGAACGGCCTGGAAAACGCCCCGCAGCTGCAGCTGCACGTGGACCGCGTGCAGGCGCAGTCCATGGGCATGTCGGTGTCGGACGTGTACAGCACCATCCAGCTGATGCTGGCCCCGGTGTACGTCAACGACTTCTTCTACGAAGGCCGCATCAAGCGCGTGACCATGCAGGCTGATGGTCCGTACCGCACTGGCCAGGAATCGCTGAAGAGCTTCTACAGCCCGTCCAGCCTGACCACCAATGCCGATGGCACCAACGCGATGATTCCGTTGAGCACGGTGGTCAAGTCCGAATGGGTCTCGGCACCACCGTCGCTGAGCCGCTACAACGGCTACTCGGCGATCAACATCGTCGGCTCGCAGGCACCGGGCACCAGCTCGGGTGAAGCGATGCAGACCATGGAAGGCATCGTCAACGACGACCTGCCGGCGGGCTTCGGCTACGACTGGTCCGGCCTGTCCTACCAGGAAATCCTGGCAGGCAACGCCGCGACGCTGCTGCTGGTGCTGTCCATCGTGGTGGTGTTCCTGTGCCTGGCCGCGCTGTATGAAAGCTGGTCGATCCCGGTGGCGGTGCTGCTGGTGGTACCGCTTGGCGTTCTGGGCGCACTCGCCCTTTCGATGATGCGTGGCCTGCCGAACGATCTGTTCTTCAAGATCGGCCTGATCACGGTGATCGGCCTGGCCGCGAAGAACGCGATCCTGATCGTGGAGTTCGCGGTGGAGCAGCGTGCGGCGGGCAAGACCCTGCGCGATGCCACCATCGAAGCGGCGCGCTTGCGATTCCGCCCGATCCTGATGACGTCCTTCGCGTTCATCATGGGCGTCATCCCGATGGCGATCTCCACCGGTGCCGGCGCCAACTCGCGCCACGCCATCGGCACCGGCGTGATCGGCGGCATGCTGTTCGCCACCCTGCTCGGCCTGCTGATGATCCCGGTGTTCTTCGTGGTCGTGCGCCGCATGCTGGGCGACAAGCTGGATGAACCGTCGAAGGAATTCCTCGGCCGCCAGCGTGATGCGGAAAGCGCCCACCGCCCGGATCGTTGATCCGGCGGTAAATTGAAACGAGAAAGGCCCCGGAGCGATCCGGGGCCTTTTTCTTTGCTGCTTTTGAATCCATGCCAACCAAGGTTGGCATCTACCAAGCAGCGGCATGCCCGGTAGCCGCCAACCTTGGTTGGCGCTCTCCAGGGCGACGTGTCAGCGCAGCAGCGCGATCAGGGCGCACACCGCCACGAGGCCCAGCGCGGCCCATTGCATGGGCACGAAGAAGAAATGATGGGGTGCGGCCTCTCCCTCCTGCCGCGGCGCACGGTTGAGCCACAGGCCCAGCAGCACGTTCACTGCCGCACCGATGCCACCACCCAGCAGCACCTGCTGCAGCGGGATGTTGCCCTTGGCGCCCTCGTGCGGGAAGAAGTACGCCAGCAACAGGATGCCTGCGATCGGCGTCACCAGCGTCATGAAGCCCCAGCCGCGGTAGATCATGCGGTATCTCCAGAAAAAACGATCCGCATTGCAGCAGCATGCATCCTGGAAAGCCAGAGGGGCATGCCATCTGGGCACAACGCCATCCACGCATGGCGTGGATCTACTGCCGCGCCGCCATTGCAGCGGCGCGGCGCAGGAAAATCAACGCAGCCCGGTTTCGTTGCGGGCAATCACCAGGCGCTGGATTTCAGAGGTGCCTTCGTAGATCTCGGTGATCTTGGCATCACGGAAGTAGCGCTCCAGCGGCATTTCCTTGGAATAGCCCATGCCGCCATGGATCTGTACGGCCTGGTGGGTGATCCACATCGCCGCTTCCGAAGCGGTCAGCTTGGCGATGGCGGCCTCGTTGCTGAAGCGCTTGCCCTCGCCCTTCACCCATGCCGCACGCAGGGTCAGCAGCAGCGCCGCATCCAGCTTGCACTTCATGTCGGCAATCTTCGCCTGGGTCATCTGGAAGGTACCGATGGCCGCACCGAAGGCCTTGCGGTCCTTCACGTACTCCAGGGTCGCTTCATAGGCGGCACGCGCGATGCCGACCGCCTGCGAGGCAATGCCGATGCGGCCGGCGTCAAGCACGCCCATGGCGATCTTGAAGCCCTCGCCTTCCTGCCCCAGCACGTCTTCTGGCTGCGCCACGTAATCGTTGAACTCGATCTCGCAGGTAGCCGAGGCACGGATGCCCAGCTTCGGTTCGGTCTTGCCGCGGCCGAAACCGGCCTTGTCGGTGTCGATCATGAACGCGGTGATGCCACGCGCGCCCTTGTCCGGCTCGCTCATCGCGAACAGCACGATGTACTTGGCCACCGGGCCGGAAGTGATCCAGCTCTTCTTGCCATTGATGACATAGCTGCCGTCGGCCTGCTTGACCGCGCGGCAACGCATGGCAGTTGCGTCCGAGCCCGACTGTGGCTCGGTCAGCGCGAATGCACCGATGGCCTCGCCTTCGGCGATGGCGCGCACGTACTTCTGCTTCTGCGCTTCGCTGCCATGGGTCAGGATGCCGTTGCAGAACAGCGAATTGTTGACTGACATGATGGTCGAATGCGCAGCATCACCGGCGGCGACCTCCACCATCGCCAGCACGTACGCGATCGGGTCCATGCCCGCGCCACCGTATTCGGTCGGCACTTCGATGCCCATCAGGCCGTTTTCGCCCAGCAGGCGGATGTTGTCCAGCGGGAACTCACCGGTACGGTCATGGTGCTCCGCGCTCGGGGCGATCTTTTCCTGCGCGATCCGGCGCGCAACGTCCTGCAGCATCAACTGCTCTTCGGTAAAGCTGAAATCCACAACACCCTCCCGGGAAAATGGTTCGCCGATTGTACCGGGGGCCGGCCATCGGCGGCTGACTCGTGGGGAGCTGCGACTTGACCGGAAGGGGTGCCGTCGGCGAATATATCTCTATATCGCGATAGGTGGATACTTATGGATCTGGAAGACTGGTCGACCCGCCTGAAGGTGTTCGCCGATGCTACCCGCGTGCGCCTGCTGGCGCTGCTGGAGCAGGAAGAGCTGACCGTGGCCGAGCTTTCGGCCATCACCCGGTTGGCGCAGCCGCGGGTATCGACTCATCTGGCGCGCCTGAAGGAAGCCGGCCTTGTGCGCGACCGCCGTGCGGGCGTGTCGGCCTACTACCGCTTCGACGAAGCCCAGCTGGACCCGGCGCAGCGTGCATTGTGGCATGCCCTGAGCAACGGAAGCGACGACCCGTTGCTGCGCCAGGATGCTGAACGGGTAGCGGCGGTGCTCGCCCACCGCGCGGCCGACCAGAACTGGGCCGACAGCGTGGCCGGCGACATGGAGCGCCACTACTCCCCGGGCCGCACCTGGGAAGCGCTGGCGCGCACCGCGCTGCCATTGCTGGAAACCGGCGACGTGCTGGATATCGCCTCCGGCGACGGTGTGCTGGCCGAACTGGTCGCCCCGCACGCCAGGCGCTACATCTGCATCGATACCAGTGCGCGCGTGGTGGCCGCCGCCAGCGAACGCCTGCGCCGCCTGCCGAACGTGGAAGTCCGCGAGGGCGACATGCATGCCCTGCCCTTCAAGGACCGCAGCTTCGACCTGGTGGTGCTGATGCACGCCCTGACCTACGCCAGCAAACCGGCGCAGGCGGTCACCGAGGCCGCGCGCGTGCTGCGCCCGGGCGGTCGCCTGCTGCTGTGCAGCCTGGCCCGCCACGAGCACAAGGCCGCGGTCGATGCTTATGGCCATGTCAACCTCGGCTTCAGCGACAAGGAGCTGAAGAAGTTCGTCGACAAGGCCGGCCTGCAGGTCTCCAACCTGGAAACGGTCACCCGCGAAAAGCGCCCGCCGCATTTCGAAGTGATCTCGCTGATCGCCAACAAACCCTGAGGTCGACATGCCCGCATTGCCCTGGCTGCACCCGGAACGCGTGGAATCGCTGCTCGCTGCCCTGCGTGATCGGATCCTGATCATCGACGGCGCGATGGGAACGATGATCCAGCGCCACGGCCTGCAGGAAGAGGATTACCGGGGCGAGCGCTTCGCCGGCGGTTACGACCACGCCCATGGGCCCGGCTGCGACCACGGCGGCACACCCGAAGGCCACGACCTGAAGGGCAACAACGACCTGTTGCTGCTGACCCGGCCGGAGGTCATCGCCGGCATCCACACCGCCTACCTGGAAGCGGGCGCGGACCTGGTGGAAACCAACACCTTCAACGCCACCTCGGTCAGCCAGGCCGACTACCACCTCGAACACCTGGTGTACGAGCTGAACAAGGCGGGTGCGGCCGTCGCACGTGCCTGCTGCGATGCGGTGGCGGCCACCACACCGGACAAGCCGCGCTTCGTCATCGGCGTGCTCGGCCCGACCAGCCGCACCGCTTCGATCAGCCCGGACGTCAACGATCCCGGCTTCCGCAACACCAGTTTCGATGAGCTGCGCGGCACCTACCGCGAAGCCATCGATGGCCTGATCGATGGTGGCGCCGACACGATCATGGTCGAGACCATCTTCGATACGCTCAACGCCAAGGCTGCGCTGTACGCCATCGAGGAGGCCTTCGATGCACGTGGCGCGCGGCTGCCGATCATGATTTCCGGCACCATCACCGATGCTTCCGGGCGCACCCTGTCCGGACAGACCGCCGAGGCGTTCCAGGCGTCACTCGCGCATGCACGGCCGTTGTCGATCGGCCTGAACTGCGCACTCGGCGCCGATGCCATGCGTCCGCACGTGGAAACGCTGTCGCAGGTGTCGGACTGCTACGTCAGTGCCCATCCCAACGCCGGCCTGCCCAATGCATTCGGTGAGTACGACGAAACACCCGAGGAAATGGCCGCCACCCTGCGTGGCTTTGCCGAAGATGGCCTGCTCAACCTGGTCGGCGGCTGCTGTGGCTCCACGCCGGACCACATCCGCGCGATCGCGCTGGCGGTGGCCGGGCTGCCGCCCCGCGCCCTGCCTGCCGCCCAGGTGCAGGCGGCATGAACACCTCCACCCCCTCCCGCACGTCCCCCTGTTGCCGCTGAGTTGCCGCCGATCATGACGCCTGTCCGCCCTACCCGCCTGTCCGGCCTGGAACCGCTGGTCATCACCCCGGATCTGCTGTTCGTCAATGTCGGCGAACGCACCAACGTCACCGGCAGCGCGCAGTTCCGCAAGCTGATCAAGGAAGGCCGTTACGAAGAAGCGGTGGACGTGGCCCGGCAGCAGGTGGCCAGCGGCGCACAGATCCTCGACGTCAACATGGACGAGGGCCTGATCGATTCGGAAGCGGCGATGACCCGCTACCTCAACCTGATCATGTCCGAGCCGGACATCGCCCGCATCCCGGTAATGGTCGATTCCTCCAAGTGGAGCGTGATCGAGGCTGGCCTGAAGTGCCTGCAGGGCAAGAGCGTGGTCAATTCGATCTCGCTGAAGGAAGGCGAGGACCTGTTCCGCGAGCACGCGCGCAAAGTGCTGCGCTACGGTGCGGCCGCAGTGGTGATGGCCTTCGATGAGAGCGGGCAGGCCGACACCTGCGCACGCAAGGTTGAAATCTGCACCCGCGCCTATCGCCTGCTGGTCGATGAAATCGGCTTCCCGCCACAGGACATCATCTTCGACCCGAACATCTTCGCCGTCGCCACCGGCATTGAAGAGCATGACAACTACGCGGTCGACTTCATCGAAGCCACCCGCATCATCAAGCAGACGCTGCCGCACTGCCATGTGTCCGGCGGCGTGTCCAACGTTTCGTTCTCGTTCCGCGGCAACGAAACCGTGCGCCAGGCGATCCACTCGGTGTTCCTGTACCACGCGATCGCCGCGGGCATGGACATGGGCATCGTCAACGCCGGCGCCATGCCGATCTACGACGAGCTGGAGCCGGAACTGCGCGAGCGCGTGGAGGACGTGATCCTCAACCGCCGCTCTGATGCCACCGAGCGCCTGCTTGAAATCGCCGAGCGCTACAAGGGCAGCAAGGGCGCGGCGAAGACCGAAGACCTGGCCTGGCGTGAGAAGCCGGTGGACGCACGGTTGGCGCATGCGCTGGTGCATGGCCTGGATGCCTGGGTCGACGCCGATACCGAAGAAGCCCGGCAACGTTCCAGCCGCCCACTGGACGTCATTGAAGGCCCGCTGATGGCCGGCATGAACGTGGTCGGCGACCTGTTCGGTGCCGGCAAGATGTTCCTGCCGCAGGTGGTGAAATCGGCACGTGTGATGAAGAAGGCAGTGGCTTACCTGCTGCCCTACATCGAAGCCGAAAAGGCCCGCAGCGGCGACACCGCCAAGAGCAACGGCAAGATCATCATGGCCACGGTGAAGGGCGATGTGCACGACATCGGCAAGAACATCGTGGGCGTGGTGCTGGCCTGCAACAACTTCGAAGTGATCGATCTGGGCGTGATGGTGCCGGCGCAGAAGATCCTCGATGCCGCCCGCGAGCACCAGGCCGACATCATCGGCCTGTCCGGCCTGATCACGCCGTCACTGGAAGAAATGAGCCATGTCGCCCGTGAAATGCAGCGGCAGGGCTTTGACCTGCCACTGATGATCGGCGGCGCGACCACCTCGCGTGCGCACACCGCGCTGAAGATCGACCCGCACTACAAAGCCCCGACGGTCTGGGTGAAGGACGCCTCGCGCGCCGTGGGCGTGGCGCAGTCGCTGATCTCGCGCGAGCTGCGGGATGCGTTCGTCGCCGCCAACGAGGCGGACTACGCCGAGATCCGCACCCGCCACCGCAACCGCGGTGACGCCAAGCGCCTGGTGTCGCTGGAACATGCACGTGGCCAGAAGTTCCAGTGCGACTGGCAGGCGTACACGCCACCCGCACCGAAGCAGCCGGGCCTGCATGTATTCGATGACTACCCGCTGGCCGAGCTGGTGCCTTACATCGACTGGACGCCGTTCTTCCAGGCGTGGGAGCTGGCCGGCAAGTACCCGGCCATCCTCACCGATGAAATCGTCGGCACCCAGGCCAGCGAGCTGTACCAGGACGCGCGCGCGATGCTCGACCGCATCGTCAACGAGAAGTGGCTGCGGGCCAAGGCCGTGTTCGGCCTGTGGCCTGCCAACAGCATCGGTGACGACGTACGCGTGCAGCATCCCGATGGCGAGGCCACCCTGCACTTCCTGCGGCAACAGGTGGACAAGCCCGCCGAACGCCCGGATTTCTGCCTGGCCGATTTCATCGCCCCGGCCGACAGCGGCAAGCAGGACTGGATCGGCGCCTTCGCAGTGACCGCCGGCATCGGCATCGACGCGCACGTGGCCCGTTTCGAGGCCGACCACGACGACTACAACGCAATCCTGCTGAAGGCCCTCGCCGACCGCTTTGCCGAAGCCCTGGCCGAACGCCTGCACCAGCGCGTACGCACCGGATTCTGGGGGTACGACCACGCCGAAACGCTCGACAACGAAGCGCTGATCGACGAAAAGTACCGCGGCATCCGCCCCGCGCCCGGTTACCCCGCCTGCCCCGAGCACAGCGAAAAACGCCGGTTGTTCGACCTGCTGGGCGCGGAAACCAACGCTGGCATGCAACTGACCGAGAGCTTCGCGATGCTGCCGACCGCGGCGGTGTCGGGCTACTACTTCAGCCACCCGCAGAGCCAGTATTTCGTGGTCGGCCGCCTCGGTCGCGAGCAGGTCACCGACTACGCACGCCGCAAGGGCGTGGACCGTGCCCAGGCCGAACGCTGGCTGGCGTCCAACCTCGACTACGATCCGGAATGAAAAAAGGGGACGGAGGGGATTAAGTCGTACTTGGCACAAACGACTTAATCCCCTCCGTCCCCTTTTTGTCGGTGCTTACCAGACCAGGTCGTCGGGCACCTGGTACTGCGGGTCGGCGTAGGGATCGTCCTCGGCCGGTGCATTCGGGTCGACCTTCAACGCCACCGAAGCGGCGAACACCGCTTCAGACTGGGCCAGGACTTCAGCCGTCACCAGCAGGTAGCGACCGTTGAGCTGGACCACGCCCAGTTCACCGGCATTGAGTGCCTTGAGCTGCTCGGCGGTGACGTAGATGCGCTTGATCTTGCCACCGTACGGGAAGTGGCGCGCGATATCGGCCGCCTCAGCATTCAGGCTCTTGTCCTTCAGCAGTTCTTCCAGCTTCACCTTGGCCTCGCGGCGCTGGCGGGCTTCTTCCTGCTTCAGGCGCTCGGTCTCGATGCGCTCTTCCTTCTCCCGCTGCGCACGGATCGCGTAAGCCTTGGCCAGATCCATTTCCTCGGCGGTACGCGGCTTGCGCGGCCCCTGCCCGTGGCCCTGGCCACGCTGCTGGCCAGGCTTGCCCGGGCCGCCATTGCCATGCGCCCGCCGCTCGCCGGGTTTGTGTTCGCCCTTGCCAGCGTGCTGCGGCTTTCCATTGCCAGCGCCACCCTTGCCCTGCGGGCGGCCATCACGGCGGGGGGCATCATTCTTGCGCTCGGGCTTGGGCGCGGGCTTGAAGCCCAGGCCCATCAGCTGGTCGCGGAGGGTATCGCTCATAGGATATGGATCAGTAGTGCGGCGGCGGCGGTTCGCTCGCCGGATCAGAAGAATTCAATGCATTGCGGACCTTGCCCAGGTCTTCCAGCAGCACGCGCAGGATGCCGGCATTGCGGCTGCCTTCCATGCGCGCGTCTGCAAGTGCATCGCTCAGTTCGGCCAGCGCGTGTTCCTGGAAGGACACGCGCATCTCCAGCTCGACCAGGCGCGCTTCCAGCGCCTGCTCACGTTCGGTCGGTACTTCAGACATGCAGCGAACGCCCCCGGCCAATGCCGTAATACGCAAGGCCGGCGGCCTCGACTTCAGCCGGCTCGTACAGATTGCGGCCGTCGAACACCACCGCATCCTTCAGCCGCTCGCGCAGCATCTGGAAATCGGGGCTGCGGAACTGCTTCCACTCGGTCACCACGACCAGTGCATCGGCGCCCTGCAGCGCATCGTCGGCGCTGTCACAGAACACCAGATCGTCGCGCTCGCCGAAGATCCGCTGCGATTCATGCATCGCCTCCGGATCGTAGGCGCGCACTGTCGCACCGCCTTCCCACAACTGGGCCAGCAGGCGGCGGCTGGAGGCCTCGCGCATGTCATCGGTGTTCGGCTTGAACGCCAGGCCCCACACGGCGAATGTCCTGCCGCGCACGCCTTCGTCTTCGCCCTTGTCGTAGTGGCGCTGGATCAGGGCAAACAGGTGCCCCTTCTGCGATTCATTGACCGCCTCCACCGCGTTCAGCAGCTTCGGCTCCAGGCCGGCCTGCTGCGCGGTGCGCGCCAGTGCCTGCACGTCCTTGGGGAAACACGAACCGCCATAACCGGCACCCGGATAGATGAAGTGCCAGCCAATACGCGGATCCGAACCGATGCCCTGGCGGACCTGCTCGACGTCGGCGCCCACGCGCTCGGCGATGTTGGCGATTTCATTCATGAACGAAATCTTGGTTGCCAGCATTGCATTGGCGGCGTACTTGGTCAGCTCGGCCGAACGCACGTCCATCTCCACCACGCGATCGTGGTTGCGATTGAACGGTGCGTACAGGCGACGCATCACGGCGACCGACTCGGCGCTGGTCGCACCGATGATGATGCGGTCAGGCCGCATGCAGTCGGCAACGGCGTCGCCTTCCTTCAGGAATTCGGGGTTGGACACCACATCGAAGGCGATATCCGCCCCACGCGCCGCCAGCTCCTCGGCAATGGCCGCACGCACTTTGTCGGCGGTGCCTACCGGCACCGTCGACTTGTTGACCACCACGGTCGGCACCGAAATGTACCGACCGATGGTGCGGGCCACGGCCAGCACGTACTGCAGATCGGCGCTGCCATCCTCGTCCGGCGGCGTGCCCACGGCGATGAACACCACCTGGCCGTGGCCGATGGCGGTCGCCGCGTCGGTGGTGAACACCAACCGCGACGCGGCGTGGTTGGCCTTCACCATCGGCTCCAGGCCGGGCTCGTAGATCGGGATGATGCCCCGGTTGAGGCCATCCACCTTGGCCTGGTCGATATCGACGCAGACCACCTGGTGGCCAACGTCGGCCAGGCAGGTGCCGGTCACCAGACCTACGTAGCCGGTACCAAAAATCGCAACGCGCATATCCGTGCTGACTCCGTGTTGGCTTACGGCAGAACGCCCAGCAGCTCGACGTCGAAGGTCAGGGTGGAGTTCGGACCGATCGGACCACCCGGGGTGCCGTTCTCGCCGTATGCCAGTTCGCCCGGGATCCAGAAGCGGTACTTCGAGCCGACCGGCATCAGGGCCACGCCCTCGGTCCAGCCCTTGATGACCTGGTCCAGACCGAATTCGGCCGGGCCACGGCCCGCGGAACTGTCGAACACCGTGCCGTTGAGCAGCTTGCCTTCGTAGTTCACGCGCACCTTGCTGGAGGGCAACGGACGCTCGCCACTGCCCGGACGGATCACCTGGTACTGCAGGCCCGACGGGGTGGTCACCACGCCCGGCTGGGTCTTGTTCTTGGCCAGGAACGCGTTGCCTTCCTGACGGTTGGTCTGCGCTGCCTGTGCGGCCTTTGCCTGCATCTCGGCCTGCTTGGCACCCATGAACGACTGGATGGTGGCAGTGGCATCGGCTTCGCTCATCTTCGGCTGGCCCTTGCTCAGGCCAGTGTTGATCGCGTCAAACAGCGAAGCGGTATCGATATCGTCCTTCAGCTGTGCCAGCGACGGACCCACCGAATAAGCACCGATCATCTGCGCGACCTTGACCCGATCGACCTTCGCCGGCTGCGAGCCCGGCGCGACGCCCGGCACCTGCTGGCCGCTGCGGGCCATCACCACCTGGCGCAGGGCGGCATCGGTCGCCTTGGCCTGTTCCTGGGTGATCTGCGGCTGCAGGCCTTCGAAGGAACGCTCCACGGCAGTGCGCAGCGCGGCTGCATCGATTTCATCGGCGATCGGCGCGAACGACTTGGCCACATCCAGACCAATGGCGTAGCCGAGCTTCTGCTTGGGGGAATTCAAGGGTGCGGTCTCCTTGGCGGCCGAAGGAGCGGCCGGTTGTTGCGACAGGGCGACACCGGAGGTGCCCATCGCCAGAATCAGAACCGACGCCGCGGCGCCGCGCATTCCCATTTTCATTCGCTGCATTCCTGGAAGTGACTGGACGCCGACGTCGGCGCGAAAACACGTATTGTCGCACGCATGCCGTCGATGTCGAGGCATCCGTGCCGGCATTCAATGTGCGGCCGGTGCCGCCAGCGCCTTGTCGATGGCCGCTTTCAGCTGCGGATCATCCGGGGTGACCTTGCTGGCGAACTGGGCAATGACCGTGCCATCGCGTCCGACCAGATACTTGTGGAAATTCCAGGCCGGCGCCACGCCGGTGGCGGCGGTCAAGCGCTGATACAGCGGCGTAGCCTGCGCGCCGGTCACGTGCACCTTTTCGAACATCGGGAACTTCACACCATAGGTAAGCGTGCAGAAATCCTGGATCTGTTTTTCATCACCCGGCTCCTGCCCCTTGAAATCGTTGGACGGGAAGCCGAGCACGGCAAATCCCTTGCCGGCGTACTGCTTCTGCAGCGCTTCCAGACCCTCGTACTGCGGGGTATAGCCGCACTTGCTTGCCGTATTGACCACCAGCAGCACCTGCCCGTGGTAACGCTGCTGCAGGTTGACCTGCTGCTTGCCCGCCAGCGGCCGGTACGACAGATCCAGCAGATCGGCGGCCGAAGCGGCGGCCGACGTGGCCAGGCCTGCGGCCAGCAGGGTCAACAGGGACAGGCCGCGAAGGCGGCGCGAGGAGGCAGTCGACAAAGGCATGGGAGACGGTCCGCGGTAGCCATTCCAGGGGTCCGGCCGTGACCGGCCGGGAATCGGCCGAACTATAGCACCGGGGTCTGCACGTCTCTGGAGCGCATGCGTTGTCGCGCTTTGCACGGCGTGGCGGAAGCAGTCTGCCGCGCGTCCCAGCCCGCTGCTGATGACATAGCATGGACATGGCTGAATGGGAGGCCGACTGAAAACGCCCCTCCGCAGTTTCTCTTTTTCGATGCATATCAAGCGGTTGAACGAATATTGCGGTGCCGTGACCACCCCTGCCATCAGTTGGGTGGGGGCAGGACTTGCACACAGGCGTGCCGGTGTTATAGTTGCATACAACACCAGTCACCTGAGACAGGGGGAATCATGAACAGCCGGATGCGTCGCAGCCTTGCCGCCCCCGCGGTCACCGCGGTATCAACCCTGTTCGTACTGGTCTGGCTGGCGATGCCGGCACCGCCGGCCGCGTCCTCCCCCACCCTCTCCGAAGACAGTACGCAGGACGCAGCAGCACCCACGGCAGGGAATGCCGCTCCCTCCCCCTCCCCCCCGCGTCGGCTGCACAGCTCCCTGTCCATGCCGTATTTCTCGTTCGCACAGCCGCTGACCCCACGGAGCTGAATATGAGCGACATCCAGTGGAGCGACGGCGCTCCCATCTACCGCCAGCTGAAGGAACGCGTGATCGCCATGATGCTTGACGGAATCCTCAAGCCGGGCGATGCCCTTCCTTCGGTGCGCCAGGTGGCCGCCGATTACCAGCTCAACCCCATCACCGTTTCGCGCGCCTACCAGGAGCTGGCCGATGAAGGCCTGGTCGAGAAGCGCCGCGGGCTGGGCATGTTCATGACCGAACAGGCGGCCACGCAGCTGCGCAGCAGCGAGCGCGAACGCTTCCTCAATGAAGAATGGCCGGCCGTACTGGAACGCATCCAGCGACTGGGCCTGAGTCTCGACGAATTGTTGCCCCAGGGGAAATTCTGATGAATGCCAGTCCCACTACCGCTGTGCCAAGCGACGCTGTCATTACCGCCCGTGGCCTTCGCAAGGCTTACAAGAATACGCTCGCACTCGACAACGCCAGCTTCTCCATTCCGGCAGGCCGCATCATCGGCCTGATCGGTCCCAATGGTGCCGGCAAGACCACCGCGCTGAAGGCGGTGCTCGGCCTGACCTCGGTGGAAGGCGAGCTGAGCGTGCTCGGCCGTGACCCGCGCGTGCACCGCGACGATCTGATGAACGACATCTGCTTCATCGCCGATGTCGCCGTGCTACCGCGCTGGCTGAAGGTGCGTGAGGCGATCGACTTCGTCGCCGGCGTGCACCCCCGCTTCGATCGCGCCCGTTGCGAACGCTTCCTGGCCAACACCAAGCTGCAGCCGAAGCAGCGCGTGCGTGAACTGTCCAAGGGCATGATCGTGCAGCTGCACCTGGCACTGGTGATGGCCATCGACGCCAAGGTGCTGGTGCTGGACGAACCCACGCTCGGCCTGGACATCCTGTACCGCAAGGAGTTCTACCAGCGCCTGCTGGAAGACTACTTCGACGAGCAGAAGACGATCATCGTCACCACCCACCAGGTGGAAGAGATCGAGCACATCCTCACCGACGTGATGTTCATCCGCGATGGTCGCATCGTCCTCAATGCGGAAATGGACGAAGTCGGCGACCGCTATACCGAACTGCTGGTCGGTGCCGACCAGCTTGAAACCGCCCGCGCACTGAAGCCCATCGACGAGCGCAGCCAGGCCTTCGGCAAGACCGTCCTGCTGTTCGACGGGGTGCCACGCAGCCAGCTGGCCAGCCTGGGTGAAACCCGCAACGCCGGCCTTGCCGATCTGTTCGTCGCTGTCATGAAGGGGACCTACGCATGAATGCCGTCAACCATCCTGTCAGTCCCGCAGGCACCCTGCGCTGGCTGCTCAAGCGCGAATACTGGGAAAACCGCGGTGGCTTCCTGTACGCCCCGGTGATCGCCGGCATCGTCTCGCTGCTGATGAGCGGCATCGGTATCGGCCTGGGCCTGTTCGCCCTGCATCGTGCCGCCCGCGACGGCGGCCTGCACATCGACGGCGAGAGCGTGAACATCAACGGCCTGGATCTGGCCGTGCTGACCCGCGACATCAGCGCCAAGGACATGGCCGACCTGGGCAACGGCCTGGACCTGGCGATGGTATTGACCTCGTCCTGGCCACTGATCGTGCTTGCCTTTGTGGTGTTCTTCTATTGCCTGGGCGCCCTGTATGACGATCGCCGCGACCGCAGCATCCTGTTCTGGAAGTCGCTGCCGCTGTCGGACACCCAGACCGTACTGTCCAAGGTGCTCAGTGCACTGATCGTCGCACCGCTCATCGCCATCATCGCTTCCAGCCTGACCCTGCTCGTTTTCATGCTGATACTGTGCCTGGTGGTGGTCTCCCACGGCGGCGATGCGATGCAGTTGATCGTGGGACCTGCCAATCCGATGAGCCTGGTCATGGGCATGTTCGTGTCCATCCCGGTGTACGCCCTGTGGGCGCTGCCCACTGCGGGCTGGCTGCTGCTGTGCTCGGCCTGGGCACGGAGCAAGCCGTTCCTTTGGGCAGTGATGCTGCCGCTGTTCGCCGGCATCATCGTCAGCACCACCAAGCTGATGCACCTGTTCGACCTGACCACCGGCTGGTTCTGGCAGCACATCGTCGGCCGCCTGCTGCTGGGTGCGATGCCGGGAATGGATCTGCTGTACCGCGCCGGTGGCGGTGAATCCAGGCAGGATCTGGACTCGATCGTGGCGCTGATGGCGCCCTCTGCCCAGCTCAAGTCGCTGGCGATGCCCGACCTGTGGATCGGCGCGGCCTTCGGCGTGGCCTTCATCTTCATCGCCATCCGCCTGCGCAAGCGCGCTGGCGAAATCTGATCGTCAACCTGGAGGCACCACCCATGCGTTCCTTGATTGCCTGTACTGCACTGTTGCTGTTGCCGCTGTCGGCGCTGGCCGCCGATGCACCGAACTGCAAGTTCTCCGCGCCGCGCGCGTTGAAGATCGACGCGGCCGGTGCCAAAGCGGTGGTGTTCGAGATCAACCAGCATGACCTGAAGGTGGTCGCCAGCACCGGTGGCGGCCAGCTCGAAGGCCGCGCGTGCGCGTCCAACAAGGACTGGCTGGACCAGCTGGTGCTGGACCAGCGCCGCGTGGGCGACAAGCTGGTGGTGAGCCTGCGCCGCGACAGCCGCGACGCGCTGTCGATGGGTAACAGCTACGCCTGGCTGGACATCCGTGGCAGCGTGCCGGACAACCTGCCGCTGCAGTTCAAGATCGGCTCGGGCGATGGCAGCATCGAGAACGCGCAGTCGCTGAGCATGGACGTGGGCTCCGGTGATGGCATCGCCCGCGGCACCCGTGGCAGCGTGCATGCCGCCGTGGGTTCGGGCGACCTGGACGTTGATGGCGCCGCATCGTTCAACCTGCTCTCGCTGGGTTCGGGCGACGTCAACGCCCGCAACATCGGCGGTGATGCCAGCGTCGGCACGGTCGGCTCCGGTGACCTGAAGGTGACCGACGTGCGTGGCAACGCACGGCTGGATACCGTCGGTTCGGGCGACATCGGCTTCAAGCAGGTGCAAGGCAACGTCGAGGTCGGCGTGGTCGGCTCCGGCAACGTCGATATCGAGCAGGTCGGCGGCAACGTCCGCGTGCGCAGCCACGGCTCGGGCGACATCGATGTCGACGGCGTGCGCGGCAACCTCACCGTCGAGCACAGCGGCAGCGGCGATGTCCAGCATCGCAACGTGTCCGGCACCATCACCCTGCCGCGCGGCAAGTAACGCCCAACCATCCGATCCGAGGGGAATGCCATGAGTCTGCTGCGCCTGCTGCCTGCTGCCCTGCTGTGCCTGCCGCTGATCGCCTGCGGCGACACGTCCAGCCCCGACAAGACCGCCGGCAAGGCGGTGGCCGAGACCGCGGGCGGCGTCGGCCAGACCGTCAAGGAAGCGATGGATGACGCCCGCAAGGAAATTGCCGAAGGCAACATCAAGATCTCGGCCGACAACCAGCCACGCGCGGAGATCACCCCGCAGGGACAGCTGCTGATCGGTGGCAAGCCGGTGGCGCTGGACGATGGCCAGCGTCGCCAGCTGCTTGATTACCGTGGCCACGTGGTGGCGGTGGCGATGGACGGCATGGACGTCGGCCTGGCAGGTGCCAAGCTCGGCGCCAACGCCGCCGGTGAAGCACTGAAGGGCATCTTCAGCGGTGACAGCGAAGGCATCGAGAAACGGATCAACGCCGAGGCCGCCAAGATCGAAGCGCAGGCCAAGCGCATCTGCGACCGCATGCCGGCCATGCTGGCCAGCCAGCAGGCCCTGGCTGCCTCGCTGCCGGCGTTCAAGCCCTACGCCACGATGGACCAGAGCGATGTGGACGACTGCGGCAAGGACACCGTCGTCAACCGCTGACCCCTGTGACAGATCAGCGCACCCGGCCGGCCGCGCACCTGCGTTGCCGGCCGCTGCGCCCCGGCGGGCTTACAATGGCAGCCCCGGATGCACTTCATCGAACCGCCATGAAAAAGCTGTTTCTGCTGCTGGCCGCCCTGCTCTGCCTGGGCCTGGTCGGCTGTGACCAGGACTACCGCAACCACCGCGCCGAGCGTGGCAAACCCAAGATCTCGGTCAGCGAGAGCATCGTGACCGTTCGCCGCCAGCCGGCACCGAACATCATCATCCTGCCCGACGGGCAGATGAAGATCGACGAGATCCTGATCCCGCTCAACGCCGAACAGAAGCAGATGCTGCAGACGATGTTCGGCAAGCTGCAGGTGCTGCGCCAGAACACGCTGGTGGCCGCACCGGCCGACCCCAACATGCAGCCGGTGAAGATCGTGCCGCCGGAGGGCATGCAGGTGATTCCGCCGGACCTGGTGCAGACCATTCCCGAGTTCAAGGATTACACCGAGACCTTCGGCAACATCGTCGCCGACCGTCGCTGAAACCAACAACGCCGCCCTCCCGGGCGGCGTTCTTCTTTCTCGCCTGTAGTGGGTGCGGACCTCGGCCCGCACACCGCTCGATCAGCCGCCGGCACCACCGCCACCGGCCTGGATGCCACCGGCCGTCAATGCGGCCGGATCCAGCAGGCGGCGCAGCTCGGCTTCGGCCAGGCCACTGTCTTCCAGCGCCACGTCCAGCACCGGGCGCTGCTCCTTGTAGGCACGCTTGGCAATCGCTGCGGCCTTCTCGTAACCGATGATCGGGTTCAGCGCGGTCACCAGGATCGGATTGCGCGCCAGCGCCTCGGCCACACGGTCCTCGCGCACCTTCAGGCCGGCAATGGCGCTGTCGGCCAGCAGGGTCGACACATTGGCCAGCAGGCCGATGCCATCGAGCAGGTTCACCGCGATCAGCGGCAGCGTGACGTTGAGCTGGAAGTTGCCGGTCTGGCCGGCCACGGTGATCGCCGTGTGGTGGCCGATCACCTGCGCGCAGGCCATCACCGTCGCCTCCGGGATCACCGGATTGACCTTGCCCGGCATGATCGAGGACCCCGGCTGCAGTGCCGGCAGTTCGATCTCGCCCAGGCCCGCCAGCGGGCCGGCGTTCATCCAGCGCAGGTCGTTGGCGATCTTGATCAGGGCTACCGCCAGCGCATTGAGCTGGCCCGACAGCTCCACCGCATCGTCCTGCGCGGCCAGGCCTTCGAACTTGTTCTCGGCGCTGTCGAACTTGAAGCCGGTCTGCTGCTTCAGCGCCTTGGCAACCTGTGCACCAAAGCGCGGGTCGGCATTGATGCCGGTGCCGATGGCGGTACCGCCCAGCGGCAGGCGGCGCACGCGCTTGAGGCTGTCCTCGATGCGCTCCTGGGCCGAGGCCAGCTGCGCCGACCATGCACCGAATTCCTGTTCGAAGGTCAGCGGCATCGCATCCATCAGATGGGTGCGGCCGGTCTTGACCACCTTGCGCAGGCTGCGGCCCTTCTTGTCCAGCGTCCTGCGCAGGTGCACCAGCGCCGGCAGCAGCTGCTCATGGGTGGCCAGCACGGCCGACACGCGCAGCGCCGTTGGAATCACGTCGTTGGAGCTCTGCCCCTGGTTGACGTGATCGTTCGGGTGCACGGTGGTCTTGCCGGCTTTGCCGGCGCGATTGGCCAGGGTGGCGATGACCTCGTTGGCATTCATGTTCGAGGACGTACCCGAGCCGGTCTGGTAGACGTCGATCGGGAACTGCGCGTCCCACGTGCCGTCCGCCACTTCAGCCGCGGCAGACTGGATGGCCTTGGCCACGGTCTTCGGCAGATGGCCCAGCTCGGCATTGACGCCGGCGGCAGCGCCCTTGACCAGGCCCAGCGCACGGATGAAACCGCGCGGCATGCGCTGGCCCGACACCGGGAAATTCTGTACAGCGCGCTGGGTCTGCGCGCCCCACAGGGCGTCGGCAGGCACCTGCAGCTCGCCCATGCTGTCGTGCTCGATCCGGAATCCCTTGGGGGCACGCTTGCTTGCAGCTTTGCTCATTGCATCAACTCCGCACTACTTCAGTTGGGGAAAGGAAAGCGGCGGCTGGCAGGGTGTCGCTTCCCGGGCTGGCGGCTGCGACAACGATACTCCCTTGTCCGCAGCGTGGGATGGCGAGGACGGGCCAGATCGTTTCATCCGCAGGGCCGATTGAACGGGCCGCGCCGGGCCGCGCCCGGCGAGCGCGCAGCGCGGCCACCATCCGCCGGGCATGGCCCGGCGCTACCGAGCATGCGAAGGCCACGCGTCGTAGAATATCGGCCCCGCCGCTCGTCCCAGCCCTGCCGACATGTCCGAATCCGCCCTGCTCGCCCTGTCCCCGCTCGATGGCCGCTATGCCGGCAAGGTCGACGCCCTGCGCCCGATCTTCTCCGAGTACGGCCTGATCAAGGCCCGTGTCACGGTCGAAGTGGAGTGGCTGCTGGCCCTGGCCGCCGAGCCGGGCATCGTCGAGCTGGCCGCGTTCTCCGACGCTGCCATCGTCCGCCTGCGTGCACTGTCCAACGGCTTCAGCCCGGCCCAGGCCGCGCGCGTGAAGGAGATCGAGCGCACCACCAACCATGACGTCAAGGCGGTGGAGTACTTCATCAAGGAACAGCTGAAGGACGATGCCGAGCTGGCGCCGGCGCTGGAGTTCGTGCATTTCGCCTGCACCAGCGAAGACATCAACAACCTCAGCTACGGCCTGATGCTGGAACAGGCCCGTCGCGAGGTGCTGCTGCCGACCCTGGACGGCATCGCCACTGCACTGCGCACGCTGGCCCATGCCCAGGCCGGCCAGCCGATGCTGTCGCGCACCCACGGCCAGACCGCCTCGCCGACTACGCTGGGCAAGGAGCTGGCCAACGTGGTCGCCCGCCTGGAACGCCAGCGCCGGCAGATCGCCGCGGTTGAACTGACCGGCAAGATCAACGGCGCCGTCGGCAACTACAACGCGCACATCGCCAGCTACCCGGATGTGGACTGGCCGGCCTTCGCCGAGCGCTTCGTGACCGGGCTGGGCCTGGTGTTCAACCCGTACACCACCCAGATCGAGCCGCACGACAACATCGCCGAGATCGGTGATGCCGCCCGCCGCGCCAACATCATCCTGATCGACCTGGCCCGCGACATCTGGGGCTACGTCTCGCTGGGCTATTTCAAGCAGCGCCTGAAGGAAGGCGAAGTCGGTTCGTCGACGATGCCGCACAAGGTCAACCCGATCGATTTCGAGAACGCCGAAGGCAACTTCGGCATCGCCAACGCGCTGTTCGAGCATTTCAGCGCGAAGCTGCCGATCAGCCGCTGGCAGCGTGACCTGACCGATTCCACCGTGCTGCGCGCGCTGGGCACCGCGTTCGGCCACAGCCAGGTGGCGCTGGATTCGCTGGCCAAGGGCCTGGGCAAGCTGGAAGTGAACCCGCAGCGCCTGGACGCCGATCTGGATGCGGCGTGGGAAGTGCTGGCCGAGGCCGTGCAGACGGTGATGCGCCGCCACGGGCTGCCGAACCCGTACGAGCAGCTGAAGGCGCTCACCCGTGGCCAGGGCATCACGGCCGAGTCCATGCGCACCTTCGTGCAGGGGCTGGAGCTGCCGGCCGATGCCAAGCAGCGTCTGCTGGAGATGACCCCGGGCAGCTACACCGGCCTGGCCGAGTCGCTGGCGAAGAAGATTTAAGGGTTTTCCTTGCGGCGGCGGCCGCGGGCGCTGCCTGCGGCAGGCAACAGCAACGGCAACAGCAACGTCAAAAGCGGCTCTGGGTTTTTGCCGTGTTTGGCGGGGCGGGTTGGGTTCGCGGGACACGCCGTAAACCCGTCCCTGGGGGCTCGATGGCGCCATCCATGGCGCCAACGGTCCCGCGAACCCAACCCG